>DASUHH010000046.1:0-31323 GCA_036273615.1 Allosphingosinicella sp.
TTCGTGAGAAGCTGGCGGCGCTGGAGCCGGGCAACACCGAATGGCAGCGCGATCTTTCGGTGAGCCACAACAAGCTGGGCAATGTCGAGATGGCGGCGGGCAATCTGGGAGCGGCGCGGCAGCATTATGAAGCGGGGCTCGCGACCATCGAGAAGCTGGCGGCGCTGGAGCCGGGGAATACCCAGTGGCAGCGCGATCTGTCGGTGAGCCACAACAAGCTCGGCGATGTCGAGGTGGCGGCGGGCAATCTTGGCGCGGCGCGGCGACATTATGAAGAGGGGCTCGCCGTTGCCGAGAGGCTGGTGGCGCTGGAGCCGTGCAATACCCAATGGCAGCGCGATCTGTCGGTGAGCCACAACAAGCTCGGCGATGTCGAGGTAGCGACGGGCAATCTGGGCGCGGCGCGGCGACATTATGAAGAGGGGCTCGCGGTCCGCGAGAAGCTGGCGGCGCTGGAGCCGGGCAACACCGAATGGCAGCGCGATCTGTCGGTGAGCCACAACAAGCTCGGCGATGTCGAGATGGCGGCGGGCAATCTTGGCGCGGCACGGCAGCATTATGAAGAGGGGCTCGCGGTTGCCGAGAAACTGGCAGCGCTGGAGCCGCGCAACACCGAATGGCAGCGAGACCTTTTCATCAGCAACGCCAAATTGGCGCAAGTGGCTGAAGCGGAGGGGAGTTCGGTGCAAGCGCTCGAGCGCTTCCGGACCGCCGAAACGGTCCTGGACCGGCTTTGCAAAGAGTATCCCGACCATCCGGGCTTCGCGCGCGATCTCGTGCGGGTGCGTGTCGATATTGCCCGCCTCGAAGCCGATTCAGACCAAAATCCCTAGCCGCCCATCTCCACCAGAACCGCCCATTCCTCGTCCCGCACCGGGCTGACCGAAAGCCGCGCTCGTCGGCGCTCCCGCCGCCATCGCCGCCATGGCCGTCGGCGGTGTCCTCGTCGTCGCCCATCTGGCCGTCGCGGTCCGGCGGCTCCACGATCACGACAAGACCGGCCGGTTCTACCTGCTCGCCTTCGTCCCGCTCATCGGCTGGCTCTTCGCCCTATTCATGATGCTGACGCCGGGCACCGAGGGGGAGAATAGCTACGGCTGCGATCCCTGCTATGGCGACGAGCCGCCGCCGAGGATGTCGCGGCGGTCATTTCCTGAGACGCCAGGGAAGGGGATCGGGGCGATGGCCTTGAACTTGGCTAAGCGCTTGGCTAAGTTTCCGCCCATGACCAGCGTCAGCGTTCATGAAGCCAAGACCCATCTCTCCCGTCTCCTCAAGCAGGTCGAAGCGGGCGAGGAGGTGGTGATCATGCGCAACAAGGAGCCGGTCGCGCGTATCGTCCGCGAGACGCCTGCTGAGAAGAAGCCGCTGCTCGGCGCCTTCAAGGGCCAGTTCACGCTGGACGAGCGTTTCTTCGAACCCCTGCCCGACGACGAGCTGGCGCTCTGGAACGGTGAGGGCGATTGAGGCTCCTTCTCGATACGCATGCATTGCTGTGGGCGTTCCTGGATTCGCCGCGCCTTTCCGCGGCGGCGCGCGCGGCGATCGCATCGCCGGAGAATGAGAAGCTGGTCAGCGCCGTTTCAGCCATGGAGGTGACGCTGAAGCATCGGCGCGGCAGGTTGGACGAGGCGGCTCCATTCATCCGCGATGGGCGAATGGTCTTGGAGGGGCTTGACTATACGCCGCTCCCCATCGGCTTCGATCACGCCTCGCTCGCCGGTTCGCTCGACATCGCGCACAAGGACCCGTTCGACCGCCTGCTCATTGCACAGGCGCGGATCGAGCGCGTCCCCATCGTCTCGAATAAAAAGCTGTTCGACGATTTCGGCGTCCGGCGGCTCTGGTGAGCCGGCTCAGTCCCACCAGAAGAACCACCAGTCGGAAACGAGCAGCAGAGCCGCCAATGTCGTGAGGTCGCCTGCGCCCTGGTCGACCGCATCGTTGCAGTAGAGATAATGTTCGCGCGCCAGGCGCATGGCTTCATCTTTCGTGGCGAGGCGCTTCGAAAGCCGCAGCTCCACGACAGCGCCGCTGAGGCCGACCAGTTCGGCGCCGTAATCCTCGTGCCACCGCCGCAGCGCCGCGACATGGTGCTCCGGCGGCGGGCATTCGTTCCAGCCGCCCCAGCGAAGCAAGGCGGGAACCTCATGCCCCGCTTTAGTCGGCATGAGCAGGATGTGGACGCGGCCGAGCGGCTCCCCGGTCAGCACGTCGCGGACGAGCGAGGGGCCCGAAACGGGCTCGATCTCATCGTCCTGGGGCCAGTCGCCGACCGGGGGCTGGTAATCCTCTTCGGGCGGCTCTCCCTGCTGTTGAAGGAAAGCGGCAAGGCGCTCTTTCTGGGCTTCATGATAGGCGCGGAGCGTTTCCGGATGGCGAAGCTCGGCAGCGGCCGCCAGGATTTGCTCCGCGGTATGATCGCCCAAGCCCCATTGTTCGGCGATCTGCATCAATTCCTGGTCGCCGCCGACGATGACGGGCCAGAAACGGCCCTCGCATCGCAGCCGCAGCCATTCGGCCATGGCGCGATTGCCGTCGGTGGTGATCCACTTGAAGGGGAAGGCGTCGAGCAGGAAGCGGTCGCTTTCCGAAATGCCCGCCCCCGGGTCCATTTCGTTCCAGGTCTCTTCAGGGACGCCGTGACCGAACAGCGCCGTCACGCGCGCCAGCCAGCCGTTTTTCCGGCTCATCCGCCCCCCATCTCCACCAGCACCGCCCATTCCTCCTCCCGCACCGGGCTGACCGACAGACGCGACTGGCGGATCATCTCCAGCTTCGCCAGCCGCGGCTCCCCCTTCATCGCCTTCAGCGTCACCGGCCTCGCCAGCGGCCGCACCGGGGCGACGGCGACCGAGACCCAGCTCGTATCCTTCGGATCGGGCGCGGCTTCGCGGGTGATGCGCATGATGCCGACCGCCGCTTTCTCGTCGCCGCTATGGTAGAAGAGGGCTTCGTCGCCCGCCTTCATCGCCTTCAGGTGCAGCCGCGCGGCGGGGTTGCGGACGCCGTCCCATTCGGTGCCGCCGTCGCGCACGAGCTGGTCCCAGCTGTAGGAATGGGGCTCGGATTTCATCAGCCAGTAAGCCATAATGTCGCCTCCGAAGCGGGGGCATAGATTTTTCCGGCGCGGCGCGCCACAAGCAGCGCGATGCGCTTGCTCGTCCTTCTTCTTCCCACCACCCTGGCCCTGGCCCTCGCCGCCTGCGGCTCGTCGGTTTCGGACAGCAATGGATCGGCCGACCAGAATCTCGCCAACGCCTCCGACACGCTGACGCCGGTGCCGATCCCGGTCAGGGTCGGCGAGCTCGGGCCCAATTTCCAGGCGTGCAATGCCGACGGCGCCGCCCGCCATCCCGAAGACGGGCAGAGCCTCCCCGTCCGCTCCGCCCCGTTCGACAATGCGCCGCGGACCGGCGCGGTGGCGGCCAATGCGCGCTTCTTCGTCTGCAACCGCTCGCTCGACGAGAAATGGTTCGGCATCGTCTACGACAGGAGCGGCGCGCTCGCCCCCGCCTGCGGCGTCTCCGAGCCGGCCGACACCCGCCACGATTATGCCGGCCCGTGCCAGTCGGGCTGGGTCCAGAGCGCCTATGTGAAATTGATCGCCGGCGACGACCAGCCGCCGCCGGTGGCGAACCAGGCGGCGCCAGCGCCCGCCGGAGGCTGAAGGCGCGCGCAAAGCCCGACCCGACGAAAAGTTCCGGCCGGCGGTCCATTTTCGTTCGGCGCATCCTTCGCGGCGCACGATTCATCGCTTGCTGCAGCGCAGCAGGTTGATTCCGCCCGACCCTTCCATCATGTGCCCGGCAGCCCAGAACGCTGCACGACAGGGCGGAGCAAGGCTCCAGCAAAAGCGGCGCGGGCCAAGGATTTAAGAGAAAAGAGCGGGGACCGCCGAGGGTTCGAAGGGGAACCGGCGGCCAGCGAGTCGGGGGCGATCGGAGATGCGCGCCGCGCATCCGGGGAATCAGCCAACCGCATGATTTTGGAAGCCGATGACCCGGATTTTCCGTGCCGCGGGGCTTGCCGCGGCCTGCGCCGCATTGGGCGCCACCGCAACCATCGCAGCGCCGGCCCAGGGCCGGCCGCTCGCCGCGCGGGCCCAGCCCGATGAAGGGCTCTTCGCCGGCCTGTTCGAGAGCGTCGCCGCCTTCTTCATTGGCGACGACAGCCAGCCCGCGGCCGCTCCGGCGCCAGTGCCGACGCTTGCCGAGCTGGTCTCGAGGTTCGAGGCCGACAGCGCGCCCGATCCCGAGCAGGACTGCCTCGCCACCGCAATCTATTTCGAATCGCGCGGCGAGCCGATCGAGGGCCAGCTCGCCGTCGCCGACGTGGTGCTGAACCGCGCCGCCTCCGGCCGCTATCCGCCCGACCTGTGCGACGTCATCACCCAGCACGCCCAATTCTCCTTCGTCCGCAAAGGCCGGATGCCGACGGCCGACCGCGCGTCGGAAGCCTGGCGCAAGGCGGTCGCGGTCGCCCATATCGCCGAGGACAAGCTCGCCGATGCCGAAGTGCCGGCCAACGTCCTCTGGTACCACGCCACCTATGTCTCGCCGGGCTGGGGCAAGCGCCTGACCCGCGAGACCCAGATCGGGCTGCACATCTTCTACAGTTGAGGGCGCGCCCTCAATGTCCGGAAGGTGATCGAGTAGCGCAATTCCTCCATCGGCGGGATCGAATGTTCCCATAGGCCGCGGGCGGCGCCGCGCAGCAGATAGGCGGATCGGGGCGCGGCGATCAGGTTGCGCCGCTCCCAGCCGCCTTCCTCCTTCCTTCGCCGGAAGCGCAGCCGCGCCGGCGCGAGGAGGGAGATTCCGACCACGTCGCCGAAGGCGGGCCGGTCGCGGTGCCAGCCGATGCCGGCGCCGGGCGGATATTCGATCAGCAAGGCATGTTCGAGCGCGTCGGCCGCAAGGCCGGCAAAGGCCGCCGCCTTGGCGCGCACCGGCCGCAGCCAGTCGGGGATCGGCGCCGTCTCGCGAAGGCCGCTGCCGTCGAAGGCATAATGAAAGCCGTAGGAGATGGTCCGGCGATTGCCCTCGAAGCCCTGGAACTGGAACGGGGCGAAGGGGAGGGCTGCAAGGATCGCCGCCAGCCTTTCCTCCTCCTCCGGCGCGATCAGCTCGGGCCGATAGGCGAGTCCTTCGGGCAGGTCGGTGGTCCCGCCGCCGAACAGGTCGGCCTGGCCGGTCATCGGCGGGAGTCCTGGACCCCGGCCTTCGCCGGGGCGCCCTCGCGATCGAACGCAAATAGCAATTCGGTAATCATTGGTCGGCATGGAACCCGAAACGACGGTTTTTCGAGGGCGAGAATGCACGAAATCCGTTCATCGATCCTCCTTGGCGACCGGGGGCCGGCCGCGCGCCGGCGCCGGAAGGGCGCAGGCGGGCTCGACAGCGTCGCGATCCCGCGGCAGGAAGCGCGCCGAGCCGACCATCGCTCCGAGGATCGCCACGACCTCGTCGAGCGGTCGACCATCCTTTTCCGCCGCCGCAGGCTGGCGGTGCGGGTGGTCAACGTCTCCTCGCGGGGGGCGATGATCGAGGCGGCGATCATGCCGCGCATCGGCGAGGAAATCTTCATCCTGTTCAGCGCGGAGAGCCGGACGCGCTGCGCGGTCCGCTGGATCCGCGACGGCCGCATCGGCCTCGAATTCGTCGGCGAGGCGATCGTCTGGGAAAATGCGCCGGAGGGCCCGATCTTCCACGCTCTGCCGATGCCGGCGGAAGCAGGCGCGTCCGAGCGCGCGCCGCTTGCGAAGAGCGGCACGCTCTGCTGGAGCGGCCTCTCGGTGCCGGTGCGGCTTCGGGGCGTCTCAGGCGCGCCCGCTTTGGGCCCCGGCGCCGAGGTGGAGCTGGATCTCGGCGAAGGCGGCTGCCACCGCGCCCGGATCGGCTGGTCGGCGGACGGCCGCATCGGCCTTCGCTTCGCCGCCGCGCTCGATCTCGATTCTCTGGTCCCGGCCGCGCCCGATCCGGGCGAAGCGGCGCCGGCCCTGCTGAGGGCCGCCGACGAGGCCGAGCGCCATCCGGATTCGCCCTGGGCCGCCCGCTTCGAGCGCTTCTCGACCGACGAAGCGGATTGAACCCGCGCGGTCCGACCGGGGTGTGAGCAGCGCCGATGATGGACCCTTATTGGATCGACAAGGCCCGCTCGCTCGGTGTCGGGGTGACGGCCCGCTCCGAAGCGGATGCGCTTGAAATCCATCGGGTGGCCTTCGGGGAACCCGAGACAAAGGCCGGGCGCATCCCGACCTTCGCCGATATCGAGCAGAAGCATGTGGCCCCGAACATGGGCAATCTGCTCAAGCGCGGCATCCGGTTCCCGCTCGGCTACGAGCATATTCCGATCTGACCCGCGACCGGCCGCCATGCCTGGTTGACACCTCTTGCCGCCCCCTGCACCTTCACATGGGGCAACAGGGACGTGGTCATGCAGGACGGTGGTTCGAGCGGATTCGATCCCGCGGCGGCGCGCGCTTCATCGGCCGAGACGCTGATCGAGCCGTTCCGTACCGTCGACCACTTCCTCGATCCGGCCGACGCGGAGGCGCTGCGCAGCCATCTCGACGCCCATTTCGCCGAGCCCTATCGCCACCGCGCCGAGACCCACCAAGTCTGGAATTACTGGTATGTCCCGGACCTCTACACCTATTTCCGGACGACCCCGGAGAAGGTCCTGCCGCGGTCCCTGGTCGGGCGCTTCCACGCGCGGCTGGGCCGCTGGGCGCTCGAGACGCTCGGTCTCGGCTTCGTCACCTGGCCCTATCTCAGCCTCTATGTCGACGGCTGCTGCCAGCATCTCCACAACGATTCGACCAACGGCCGCTTCGGCTTCGTCTATTCGCTGACCCGCGACCAACGCGACAGCCGCGGCGGCGAGACGATGGTGCTTCGCGAGGGCGATCTGTTCCGCAGCCATCTGACCCGCAACGGCGCCGGGCCTTCGATGCACGAGCTGATCGCGCCCCGCTTCAACCGCCTCACGATCTTCGACGACCGCATGCCGCACGGCGTCCGCAGGATCGAGGGATCGATGGACCCGGCCGAGGGGCGGATCGTGATGCACGGCCATATCAGCGAGGCGAAGGCGCAGGTGCGGGGGCCGCTCCCGGCCGAGGCGGTGGCGGCGGCGGTCGAGGCGGCCGCCGGGCCGCCGCTCGCCGACGCCGCGCCGGACGTGCACGGCCCGCTCACCCTGCGTCTCGCGATCGATGCCGACGGACGCGTCGAGGAGGTCCGGACTTTGGTCGACCGGGTGACCCGCGCCGACGGCGGCGAGACCGGCGCACTGGTGGATTCGATCCTCGATCGCATCGGCGCGCTCCGCTTCGCCGCCCAGCCGGAGGCGTCCATCGCCTGGGTCCCGATCATGGCCGGCGGGCCGCTCCCCTGGATGACGAAGGCGCCGCCGGCGCCAATCGCCGCCAAGCCGCGGCTCAAGGCTTTCGAGCAGCCCTTGCATCCCATCCCCACGCCCAGGCCGAAGCCGCCCGCGTCCGAAGCGAAGCCGGCCGCGCCGCTGCCGCCGGGCGCCGCGATCCGCGCCCGGCTGAACGCCACGCCGGGCCTCGTCCGCATCCCCAAGGACCGGCTCGAAGCCTTCGTCGTCCCGGACTTCCTCACCCCCGAGGCGTGCGCGGACCTGCGCGACAGCGCCGCCGGCGCGCCGGCCCGCGCCGCGTTCGAAGCGCGGCTGGACGCGCTGCTCGGCGCCGAGGGGCAAGGCGAGCCGAGCGAGATGCAGCGCGTCGGCGCGGACGGCGTGCCGGCGGCCTGCGATTTCCTCGATCCCGACGATCCCGCGACCCGCGACGCGCTGGCCCGCGCCGGCCAGCGGAGCTGGTCCGTCCTCGCCTTCCTCGACGTTGCCGATGAGGGCGGCCAGATCGACTTTCCCAATGCCGCGCTGAAGGTCACGCCCGCGGCCGGCTATCTCCTGGTCTGGAACAATCTCGACCGGAATGGGGCGCCGAACGGCTTCGCGCTGCACGAGACCCTGCCCGTCGCGGGCGCGGCGCACCACCGCCTCATCCGCCGCTATCGCGAGCCGCCGGCCGAGGCCGTGCGCTGATCCTCAGCGCGCGACGGCGACCAGCCAGGCGCCGAGCACCAGGATCGGAATCCCGGCGGCGGCGAGGATCAGTGCGGTCGCGGCGGGCGCGTGGCTCTCGAGCACGCATTCCTCCGGCTTTTCGGGATTGTAGCGGACGCTGACCGTCGCGCCCACGGCATAAGGCGCGAGCATGGCTTCAGCACGTTTGCGGATCGTGCTTCGGGCGTTGCCGAAGCGCAGCCTCTTTCCCTCCAGCTTCCGGTCCGCGACTTTATAGGCATAGGCCACGGCCGGATTGTACCAGGTCGTGGTGCCGCCTTCGCCGCTGCTCGATTCCTCGACGAGGATCTCGGCGCGGAGCAATTTGCCCGGCGCGCGCGGCCAGGTTTCCGACGCCTGGGCCTTCCGCGCGGCGCGGTAATGAATGGCGCCGAAGCCGAAGATCCAGAGCAGCCCGACCAACAGGACACCGAGACCGATCGGATTCATCTTTTCCTCCCCTCTTCGCGCGCATTGAACAGGACGCCGCCGCTCCCGTAAAGACCCCTGACGAAGGAGGGTCCCGATGCGGCCGAGATTGTGGACGATGTTGGCGGCGGTCCTGCTCGCCGCGCCCGCCGCGGCCCAGGCGCCGCATTCCTCTTATGCCGACCGGCTGACGGAAGGCGACGCGATGCTTCGCGATTTCCGCTTCACCGACGGCGAGCGGCTGCCGGAATTGCGCATCCATTATGCGACATTGGGCACGCCGCGCCGCGACGCGAAGGGCGAGATCGTCAATGCGGTGATGATCCTCCACGGCACCGGGGGAAGCGGGCGCCAGTTCCTCGCCCCGCAATTCGCCGACGAGCTTTACGGGCCCGGCCAGCCGCTCGACATCGCCCATTATTACATCATCCTCCCCGACGATATCGGCCACGGCCGGTCGTCCAAGCCGAGCGACGGGATGCGGATGCATTTCCCCAAATATGATTATGACGACATGGTCGAGGCCGAGCGGCGGATGCTGGTGGAGGGGCTCGGCGTCCGCCATTTGCGGCTGCTGATGGGGACGTCGATGGGCTGCATGCACGACTTCGTCTGGGCCGAGGCGCATCCCGATTTCGCGCGCGCGATCATGCCGCTCGCCTGCCTTCCGACGACGCTCGCCGGCCATAACAGGATGTGGCGCGAGGCGGCGATTCTCGGCATCGAATCCGATCCGGCCTGGGCCGGCGGCGACTATAAGGCCGAGCCGCTCCAGGGGCTTCGCACCGCCGAGACCGTGCTCGCCATCGCCGGCTTCGCGCCGCTCTACCTCCAGAAAGCCTATCCGACCCGCGCGGCGGCCGACGCTTACATCAAGGAGCGGATCGACCATGGCGTGCGGTCGCTCGACGCCAACGACCTCATCTACCAGCTCGACGCGTCGCGAAACTACAATCCCTGGCCCGGACTGGAGCGGATCACGACGCCTCTGGTCTGGGTCAATAGCGAGGACGATTTCATCAACCCGCCCGGCTACGGCATCGCCGAGGACGCCGCGCGGCGAATGAAGACCGGCCGCTACATATTGATCCACGCCACCACCGACACGCGCGGCCACGGGACGCATACCTGGGCCAAATTCTGGCGGCAGGAACTGATCGACCTGCTCCAGCGGACGGAAGGGTGAGAGACGATCCTCCCCGGGACGGGGAGGGGGACCGCCTGAAAGGCGGTGGAGGGGGTTTGGAGACCCGCAAGGAGTCCGTTCGGAGATCCCGTATTGGTCTCGGACCCCCCTCCACCGCGCTGCGCGCGGTCCCCCTCCCCGCGAGCGGGGAGGATTGCACGGCTGGACGGGTGGCCGCCTGTCCTCCCCGTCCCGGGGAGGATAAGCGCGTTCCTTGACCGGACTCGGCCCGGGCCTCTATCGCCGCTCCATTCGAGGCGGAGCCAGGTCATGAAGAAAATCTATCCCGATGCGGCGGCGGCGCTCGACGGTTTGCTGTTCGACGACATGCTGATCTGCTGCGGCGGGTTCGGCCTTTGCGGCATCCCGGAGCGGCTGATCGACGCGGTCCGCGAGTCCGGGGTGAAGAGGCTGACCGTGGTCTCCAACAATGCCGGGATCGACGGCGAAGGGCTCGGCAAATTGCTGCGCAGCCGCCAGATCGGCAAGATGATCTCTTCCTATGTCGGCGAGAATAAGGAGTTCGAGCGGCAATTCCTCGCCGGCGAGCTCGAGGTCGAATTCTGCCCGCAGGGGACGCTCGCCGAGCGCTGCCGGGCGGGCGGCGCCGGCATTCCGGGCTTCTATACGAAGACCGGCGTCGGAACGATCGTCGCCGAGGGCAAGGAATTGAAGGAGTTTGACGGCGAGACCTATGTGCTCGAGCGCGGCATCCGCGCCGACCTCGCCATCGTCAAGGGCTGGAAGGCGGACGAGGCCGGCAACCTCGTCTTCCGCAAGACCGCGCGCAACTTCAACCAGCCGATGGCGACCGCCGGCAAGACCTGCGTCGCCGAGGTCGAGGAGATCGTTCCGGTCGGCAGCCTCGATCCCGACTGCATCCATCTTCCGAGCATCTATGTGAACCGCCTGATCTGCGGCGCGCCCTACGAGAAGAAGATCGAGTTCCGCACCACCCGCCCGAGGGAAGCGGCATGAGCGGGCGCGGCGGCCTTTTCGGGCGCGCGGGCGCGCGCACCCGTCCCTCCATCCCCTCCCTTTCGGGGAGGGGATGTGCGGCCGCTTTCCTCCTCGCCCTCGCGGCGCCCGCTGTGGCCCAGGGACAGCAGCCCTCGCCGATGGGCTCCGCGCCGGCCGTCGAACATTCGGCGCCGCCGGCGGACATGCGTTATCTGTTCGGATCGGGCGAGGCGGCGGCGCTGTCGGAGCAGGCTTACAACGCGCTGGTCGATCATGTCCGCCTCACCCTCGGCCATTCGGGGGCGCGCCGGTCGGCGGTGCTTGCGCCGGGCGCGACGCTCGCCAATCCGCGCACCCTGGCCTGCGGCGGCAAGCCGCCCGCGGCCGTGTTCGACATGGACGAGACGGCGGTGCTCAACCTCGGCTACGAATATGACCAGGCGCGGACCGGGGCGCGATCGACCGACGAGCGCTGGCTGCGCTGGGAGCGGACCGGGATCGACAAGGTCGCCGCGGTGCCCGGCGCCGTCCGCGCCTTCGACGCGCTCCGCCGGCTCGGCGTCACCGTGATCGTCAACACCAATCGCGACGCCGTGGCGGCGGCCGAGACCGAGCGCGCGCTCGCCTTTGCCGGGCTCGGCGCCTTCCGTCACGGCAAGACCCTGTTCCTGAAGGGCGACGTCGACGGCAAGGGCGGCAAGGACGGCCGCCGGTCGGAGATATCGCGCCATTATTGCGTGATCGCCATGGGCGGCGACCAGCTCGGCGATTTCTCCGACCTGTTCGCAGGCCCGAAGGCGGCCGAGCGGCGCGCCGCGGTGATGTCGCCGGCGCTGCGCGATTTCTTCGGCCGCTCCTGGTTCGTGCTGCCCAATCCGGTCTACGGCACCGGCCTTTACGGCCATTGGGACGAGGTTTTCCCCAGGGACAAACGCTGGACCGACCCCGGCCCCGCGGGAGGCAGATGACGGCGATGAAGGACCATCCCAACGCCATCGCGCTCGAAAATGGCGACGCCCTCACCGACCAGTCGCACGAGGTGGTCCGGATCTGGATCACCAATGGCGGCGGCAGCAGCGTCTGGATCGAGCCCGGCCTGCTCGATGATCCGCGCGTCTTCGGCTATCTGGTCTCGGACACGGTGCGGCACGCCGCCCGCGCTTATGCGGCGGCCTATGAGATGGACGAGGACGAGGCGCTGCAGGCGATCGTCGACGGCCTTGCGGAGGAGCTTCGCGAGCAATTCGGCACGATCGAGACGATCGAGGAAGGACGGCTGAACTGATGCCCTGGGACCGCAACCGGATGGCGGCGCGCGCGGCGCGGGAGCTTCGCGACGGCTATTATGTCAATCTCGGCATCGGCATTCCGACCCTGGTCGCCAACAACATCCCGCCCGGAATGGAGGTGACGCTCCAGTCGGAGAACGGCCTGCTCGGCATCGGGCCCTTCCCCTATGACGACGAGGTCGATCCCGATCTGATCAACGCCGGCAAGCAGACGATCAGCGAGCTTCCGCAGACCGCCTATTTCGGCTCCGAGCAGAGCTTCGCGATGATCCGCGGCGGCCATATCGACCTCGCCGTGCTCGGCGCGATGGAGGTGAGCGAGGGCGGCGACATCGCCAACTGGATGATCCCCGGCAAGATGGTGAAGGGGATGGGCGGCGCGATGGACCTCGTCGCCGGCGTCAGGAAGATTATCGTCGTCATGGAGCATGTCTCGAAGAACGGCGACCCCAAGTTCATCCCCCAATGCACGCTGCCGCTCACCGGCAAGAATGTCGTCGACATGATCGTCACCGACTTCTGCGTCTTCCAGCGGCCCGATCATGCGAGCCCGTTCAGGCTGGTCGAGCTTGCGCCCGACGTCACCGCCGAGGAAGTGGCCGCGAAGACGACGGCGCATTACGAAAGCTGAAGGCGGAAATAACGCCTAAGCCACAGACATTTCGCCCGATTCCAGAACGATTCCCGGTAGCGGGCGGCAAGGCTCGCTGCTAGGAAAAGGTCGGGGTTCTCAAGGGGCTGACCGACATGATCCTGTTCTGGGGCGCGGGCGACCGTGCGTTCGCGCAATGCGCAACTCCCGCGGCGTCGGCGGACCGGTTGGCCAACCGGCTCGGCGCGGCCGTCCGCAAAGCTGCCTTGTTCCTGCTGCTTTTCCTGGTCGCGGCCTGCGGCGGCGGCGACAGCGGTTCGCCCGGGGGAGGCCCTGTGATCTCGGTCGGCGGCCCACCAGTGCTGCGTTCGGTGACGATCACCCCGGCCAATCCCGTCGCGATCTTGGCGACGGGCCTCCAACTGCACGCGACCGGCACTTATTCGGACGGGACGACGAGCGACCTCACGACATCCGTATTTTGGGAGTCGAGTTCGTCGCTGATCGCGATCGTGCGAGCAGATGGCGCCCTCACGCCGGCGGCGATCGGCTCCGCTACGATTACGGCGAGCATCAACGGAGTCTCGACCAGCACGACTCTGACCGTGCAGGCCGCGCCGGTAACGCTCACCACCCTTCATGACTTCCGGCCTGGAGATCCGGGTCAGCCCGATGTGCCGGGCGCGTTCATCCAGGCCAGCGACGGCAATTTCTACGGCGCGGCCCAAGGCGGCCCCAACCAGTGCAGGCAGCCCAACACTTTTCCTTGCGGCAGCATCTTCAAGGTGACTCCCAGCGGTCAGGTGACGCTCTTCCACGCGTTCGGCACCTCACCGACCGACGGCTTCTCACCCGCCGGCCTGACCCAAGGCAGCGACGGTGCGCTTTACGGCACGACTGACAATGGCGGCACCTTCGGCGGCGGAACCGTGTTCAGGATCGCGCTCGATGGCACCTATTCGACCCTTTATTCCTTCGGGGCGTCACCCACGGACGGCGTCGTTCCGGGCGCGCTGATCCAGGCGAACGACGGTAACCTTTACGGCCTGACGTCATCGGGCGGCGCCAACCATTGCGACAACATTCCGCAGGCCGGACCCAATTGCGGCACCGTCTTCAGGCTCACCCCGGGTGGCGTGGAGACAGTGCTTTATTCCTTCGGTGCCTCGCCGTCGGATGGATCCGAGCCGACTGCCCTGATCCAGGCCAAGGATGGCAATTTCTACGGGACGACGTTGAACGGCGGCGCCAATGCCTGCGGCGATCCGGCAGACACGCACAGTTGCGGCACGGTGTTCAAGCTCACGCCGGCTGGAGTCGAGACGATCCTGCATTCGTTCGGTGCTTCGCTCACCGACGGCGTCGGTGCGCAAGGCGCGTTTTTCCAGGGGAGCGACGGCGCCTTCTACGGAGCCACGGCGTCGGGAGGCGGCGCCTGCACTCCGGTGGGTTGCGGCACGGTGTTCAGGATCACGGCCACCGGGGATGAGACGGTCCTCTACGCATTTCGCAACCTGTCGTCTTCCGATGGAAACGGCCCGTGGTCGCTGATCCAGGGAAAGGACGGCAATTTCTACGGAACGACCAGCTCCGGCGGCGCTTTTTGCGATTCCCTATGCGGGACTGTGTTCAGGCTAACCCCATCCGGTGACGAGACGGTTCTCTATTCCTTCGGTCCCTTGAATGACAAGCCGGCCCACCCGGGCCAGCTGATTCAGGGCCGGGACGACGCCTTCTACGGCATCACCGCCTTTAGTGGCGGCGGTATCACGACGACGGGTTTTGGAACGGTGTACAAGCTGGTGCTGCAGTGAGCCCTTTTTCCGCGTCTGAAAGAGGCAGCGCCGCAATGATCTCGCTTCGAGGGGAACGAGCCGGCGATTTTGCCAACGGGATGATCCCCGGCAAGAATGTCGTCGATATGATCGTGGCCGATCTCTGCGTCTTCCAGCGGCCCGAGCATATGGGGCTTTCCGCCTGGCCGGGCGGCGCCGACGTCGCCGCTGAAAAAAGCATCGCGACCATTTGCTGGTAGGCTCTTCGCGAAATAAATTGCCAAGATTGCGTGCGGCTGGACTTTGCCGTCGAGCGGCTCATGGGATTTCGCTGCCGCATCGGTTTCGGCATGGTGCCGGGCCGCCCGCGGACGGGCATGATTGCCCTTCGCCCATGATCCCTCCTATGTCTCGCGGAAGGAGGCGTTGCGACGATGAAAGCCCTGCTTTCCGAAGCGCCGGGCGGGCCCGAGACGCTCGTCCTGCGTGACCTGCCGGAACCGGAACCGGGCCCCGGCCAACTGCTCGTCCGAGTCCGCGCGGCGGCGATCAACTATCCCGACGTCCTCATCATCGAGGACAGATACCAGTTCCGCCCGCCTCGGCCGTTCGCGCCCGGCGGCGAGATTGCCGGCACGGTCGAGAGCGTGGGGGAGGGGGTCGCCGGCTGGTCGGAGGGCGACCGGCTGATCGCGATGATCGGCCATGGCGGCCTCGCCGAGAAAGTGGCCATCGACGCCGCCCGCGCCGTTCCGCTCCCGCCCGAGCGAAGCTTCGCGGAAGGCTCGGCCCTGATCCTCACCTATGCGACCGCCATCCACGCCCTGCGCGACCGCGGCCGGCTGGAGGCGGGGGAGACCTTGCTCGTGCTCGGCGCCGCCGGCGGGGTCGGGCTTGCCGCGGTCGAGCTCGGCAAGGCGTTCGGCGCGCGCGTCGTCGCCGCCGTCTCGTCGGACGAGAAGGCGGCCGCCGCCAAAGAGGCCGGCGCCGACGCGACCCTCGTCTATCCGCGCGGGCCGTTCGACAAGGACGGGTCGAAGGCCCTGGCCCAACTCTTCAAGGAAGCGGTCGGGCCGGACGGCGCCCATGTCGTCCTCGATCCGGTCGGCGGCGATTATGCCGAGCCGGCCCTGCGTTCGATCGCCTGGGAGGGCCGCTATCTCGTCGTCGGCTTCCCGGCGGGAATCCCGCGCCTCCCGCTCAACCTCGCACTGCTCAAGAGCTGCGACATTTGCGGCGTCTTCTGGGGCGCCTTCGCGGCGCGCGATCCGAAGGCCAACCAGGCCCATGTCGAAACGCTCTTCCGCCTCTGGCGCGAGGGCAGGATCGCTCCGAAGGTGAGCCGCAGCTGGCCGCTCGCCGAGGGCGGCGCGGCCATCGCCCACATGGCCGCGCGCCGGGCGATCGGAAAGCTGGTCGTGACGATGGACGGCTGAGGAGGCTCCCCGGCCGTCGATCGGCTCAATGCGGCGCGGGCGGCGCGGGCGGCGCCGGCGGCGCGGCGCGATGCTGGCGGATCGCGTCGGCGATCTGGGTCTGGGCCTGGCCGATCTGGGTCTCGAACTGGGTATGCGCCGCGGCCCGCTGATCCTCCGGCAGGGTCGCGATCATCCCGTCCACCGCCTTGCCGAGGTCGGCGCGCTGGGCCGCGCAGCCGGCCAGCACGGAGGCCGCCCCGGCTTCGGGCGTGACGGTCGCGGAGAGGCCGTCGAGCCCGGTCTTGATGCACTGTCCGAAGGCCATTGCCGTGCGCTGGATCTCGGCCTGCTGGGCGGTCATCGCCGGCTGCGCCGGCTCGGCGGCGGGGGGGTTCGGAGCGGCCGGAGGTTGCGCCGCGATCGGCGCCGCCGCCAGCAGAAGGGTGGCTGGAAATGCGAGTTTCAGGAACATGGTCTGGTCTCCAAGGGGACGCCTTGGTCGCACATTCCCGGGCCGGCGCAAGCGGTTTTTCATGGGCCCGCCCCCCGCCGCCGTCGCGCCCTACGTTGCGCGCGTGGCGTGCCGCGCCTATCTCAGGCGGGAGGCAGAGCAAGGGAGTGCCATGACCACCTTCGACGATCGCGAGCGGGCGTTCGAGGCCAAATATGCGCGCGACCAGGAGATGCAGTTCCGAATCATCGCCCGGCGCAACAAATTGCTCGGCGCCTGGGCGGCGCGGCTCATGGGCCTCAATGAGGCCGAGGCGGAAGGCTATGCCCGCGACGTCGTCCACGCCGATTTCGAGGAAGCTGGAGACGAGGTGGTGATCCGCAAATTGCTCGGCGACCTCATCTCGGCCGGCGTCGACATCGACGAAGCGCGGATCCGCGACGCGCTCGAGCATCGCACGGTCGAGGCGCGCCGCCAGATGATCCAGACGGAGCGCTGAGGCCGTGCCGATGGCCGCCGCCGAGATCGAGGCCCTGATCCGCGCCGGGATTCCCGACGCGCGGGTCGAGATCACCGATCTTGCCGGCGACGGCGACCATTATGCCGCCCGGGTCGTCGCCGAAAGCTTCCGGGGGATGCCGCTCAGGGCCCAGCACCAGCGCGTCTACCGGGCGCTCGGCGGCCGGATGGGCAATGCGCTCCACGCGCTCCAGCTCAAGACCTCGATTCCTCAGGAGTAGATTTCATGTCCGACACCGACGCCACCGCCCGCATCGACGAGATCGTCAGATCGAACGACGTCGTCCTGTTCATGAAGGGCACCGAATTGTTCCCGCAATGCGGCTTCTCGGCGCGCGCGGTCTCCATCCTCAACCATCTCGACGTTCCGTTCACGACCGTCGACGTCCTCCAGGACGCGGAGATCCGCCAGGGCATCAAGGCCTATTCCGACTGGCCGACCATCCCCCAGCTCTATGTGAAGGGCGAGTTCGTCGGCGGCTCCGACATCATGATGGAGATGGTCGAGGCCGGCGAGCTGCAGCAGCTGCTCAGGGACAAGCAGGTCGCGGCCTGATCGGCTCGGGCGCCTGGCCCTGGCTGCTGCTTCTCGTCGCTCTCTATTGCGCGATCGGGACGGCGCGGGATTTTCGCCGCCGCGCTTACCGGCTGGCCGCCTTCGGCCTCCTCTGCCTCGCCTTGCTGCTGCTGACGCCGATTGCGTCCCACGCGGTCAAGCTCGACGTCGGATAAAAGGAAAGGGGCGGGCGGCGCGACCGGAAGAAGCGCCTGCCCGCCCCTGAATGTGGAAGCGTATGTGGACGCCGTAAAGGATACACGCTCCATGCCAGGCCGGGCCAGCCGCGGATTTCCGCACCTTGCGATGGTTCATCGATCTTAACCTTCTTCCCCGGCTGTAAAGCGGGCCGACAGGCGCGCCACGTCCGTCATCCCCGCAAAAGCGGGGATCCATGAACGCCGGCTGCGCCGGCTGGAGTCCGCACTGTTCGTGGATCCCGGATCAAGTCCGGGCTGACCGGTGGCCCCTTCCCTGAACATCCATTCATCGACTGTTCACCCGCGCAATGATTACAACTGTAGTCAATAAGGGGAGACGGCCATGGAGCGAATCGCCGAGGGCGAATATGCGGTCATGGAGGTGCTCTGGAACGAGTCGCCTCTCACCGCCGCCGAAGTCGCCGATCGGGTGCCGGCCGACCGCGGCTGGAGCCTGCCGACCGTCAAGACCATGCTCTCCCGCCTCCTCGCCAAGGGCGCGCTCGACCATGCGCAGGACGGCCGCCGCTATCTCTACCGCCCCGCAATCGCCCGCGCCGATTATGTCGCCGAGGAATCGGGCCGGCTGATCGACCGCATGTTCGGCGGCCGGCTGACCCCGCTCGTCGCCCATCTCGCCGCCCGCGACCGCCTGACCCCCGCCGACATCGAGGAGATCGAGGCCTTGCTGAAGGCGCTCAAGTCATGACCTCCTGGCTTCTCCACAGCTTCGAGGCGGTCACCTTGCTCATGCTGCTGGTGCTGGCCATTCGCCGCCCGGTCGCGCGCCTGTTCGGCGCCGGCTGGGCCTATGCCCTGTGGCTGATCCCCGCCTTTCGTTTGGTCCTGCCGCCGCTCCCCTTGCCGGCGCTGGACCTGTCACCGTCCGCCGCCGTGCTCATCCCAACGGCGTCGGATATGGCCGCGCCCCTGCCGGTTTCAGCCGGCCCTGGGCAGTGGGTGCCCTTCCTGCTCGCATGTTGGGCCGGGGGCGCGGCCATTTTCATCATCCTGCAATGGCTCGGCTACCGCGCCTTCCTGCGCCGGCTCGACGGGACGGCACGGCCTGCGCGGCCGGCGCTCTACGGCGGCATCGCAACCTTCGTCTCGCGCATGGTCGAGGGGCCGCTCGCGCTCGGCCTGATCGAGCCGCGAATCTTCCTGCCCACCGATTTCAGCCGCCGCTACAGCCCCGGCGAGCGCCGCCTCGCCATGGAGCATGAGCTCACCCATCACCGTCACCGCGACATCTGGTGGAACATGGCGGCGATCGCGATGCTCGCGATCAACTGGTTCAACCCGCTCGCCTGGATCGCCTATCGCGCCTTCCGCGCCGACCAGGAGCTTGCCTGCGACGCCGCCGTCGCCGCCCGGGCGACGATCGAGGAACGCTGCGACTATGCCCGCGCCCTCGTCAAATCCGCCGCCGGCCCGGGCCTGATCGCCGCCTGCCCGATCAACGGGGCGGGCACGCTGAAACGACGGCTGCGCATGCTTCGCGGCCACCGCGCCAGCCCGATGCGCAGCGCCGGCGGCGTGGCGGCGCTGAGCGTGCTCGCGGCCGCCGGGCTGACGTCGGCCACGCTTCGGTCCGACCCCGCCGAGATGCCGCGGCTCCTCGCGGCCGCGGTGGCGCGGCCGGCGCCCGTCGCGGCGCCGGTGCGGCTCGCCGCCGCCGCGATGCCGGCGGCCGTACCGAAGCGGAAGCCCCATGCCGCGAGGCACGCCGTCGCCGTCCGCGACGATGACGGGGTCGCGCTGGCAAGCGCGGACGTTCCGCGGGTCGACCTTCCGCCATTCATGCCGCAACCCGCCGCGCGGGAGCCGGCTTTGGCGCTCGCCTCGGCCGGGGACGTCGCCGAGGCGCCGCCCGAAATGGCCTCCGAGACGGCTTACGCCGACGCGGCCCCAGCGGCGGCGCAACCGGCCTATGCAATTCTCTTCAGCCTTTCGCAGAGCGCGCTCGATCGCGCCGCCGGAACCAGGCCCGGGAAGGACGCGACGATCGTCTACCGGATCGTCGATCCGGCGACCCGGCGGGCGATCGAGCTCCAGCTCCGCAAGGCCGCCGAGCAATCGCGCAAGGCGCAAAGGCAGGCGCGGGTGCAGACCGCGCAGCTCTTTCGCGTCGCCCAGCGGATGCAGGCGTCGGGCGGCGTCTGGACCAGCCTCGACTTCCGGATCGTCGAACAGGGAGACTGATTCATGACCAGACGAATCGTGCCGCTGCTTCTCGCCGCGGCCTTTCTCGCCGCGCCCGCCGCCGGCCGGCAGGCCCCCGCCGCGCCTGACGCCGCCCCGGCCCCGCGGGCCGCTCCCGACAGCGCGCCGAATGACGGCCGCCAGGTCTTCGTCGTCACCGACAAGGATCGCGACGGCGCGGCTCCGCGCGCCCGAATCTACACGCTGCGGACCGACGGCGGGAACGCCGTCGTGCTCCGCGCCAAGGACGGCCAGACCTATCGGATCGATCGCGACCATGGCGTCTTCGTCGTGAACGCCGGGGACGGCGCCTCCTATCGGGTCGAGCCGGACCATGGCGGCGTGATCGTCATCCGCGCCGAGGACGGCCGCGTCTATCGCGTGAAGAGCGGTCCCGATCGCGCGGCGAACGAGGGCGAAGCCAGTCGGGTGATCAGGTTCCGTACGATGGACGGCGCGGCCGGCGGCATCGCCGATACCCGCCATGTGCTGGTGCTCGACGGCGGCCACGGGCTCCGGCAGCTCGCGCTCGAGGATTGCGGCGGCGCGGCGCCGCTCGTCGACCGCAGCGACGGCGAAGGGAGCGACCGCACCCGAATCATCCTGTGCGGCAATCAAGCGCGCGGCCCCGCCGACCGTTCGGTCGAGCTCGAGCATATGCTGGAGCGCCTCCAGGACATGGACGGCGTCTCCGACAGCGTCAAATTGCGCGTGAGCGCGGCCCTGCGCGACGCGATCGAGCAGCTCCGCAGGGAGCGCTGATCCGGCGGAACAAGCGGGGCGGAGGCAGCGGACTCCGCCCCGTTCGCGCGGCCGCCTTGGCTTTCCGGGCCGTCAATGCCACATCCCCGATATGGAGGATTGGCCCACCGGCAGGATCGAGCGCCCGGGGCCGCTGGTGCGGCGGCTGCTCGCGCCCAATCCCTCGCCTTTCACCTATACCGGCACCCAGACCTATATTGTCGGCGAAGGCGCGGTCGCGGTCATCGATCCGGGGCCCGACCTTCCCGCCCATCTCGATGCGCTGGCGCGGGCGCTGGCCGGCGAGCGGGTGGCGGCGATCCTGTGCACCCATACCCATCGCGACCACAGCCCCGCCTCGCGGCCGCTCCAGGCGGCGACCGGGGCGCCGATCCTTGGCTGCGCGCCGCTCGCGATCGCCGACGACGGCCCGCGCGCCGACGCTTCGTTCGACGAGGCCTATCGGCCCGACCGCGCGATGGCCGACGGCGAGCGGCTGGAAGGGGAGGGGTGGACGCTCGAGGCGGTGGCGACGCCGGGCCACACCTCCAACCATCTCTGCTTCGCGCTTGCCGAGGCGAAGGCCCTGTTCAGCGGCGACCATGTCATGGGCTGGTCGACCACCGTGGTCGCGCCGCCCGACGGCGACATGGCGGCCTATATGGCGAGCCTCGCCAGGCTGCGCGCGCGCGACGATGCCATCCTCTATCCCGCCCACGGAGCGCCGGTCGCCGATCCGCACGCCCGGCTCGACTGGCTCGCGGAGCATCGGCGCGCGCGCGAGCGCCAGATTCTCGCCTGCCTCGCCGCGGGCGAGGGGCGGATTGCGGCGATCGTCGCCGATCTCTATCAGGGCGTCGATCCGCGCCTCCATCCGGCGGCGGGGCGATCGGTGCTCGGCCATCTGATCGACCTCGAAGCGCGCGGCCTGGCGCGGCGCGCGGGCGACGAATGGCGGCCGGCATCTTGAAAATCGGCGGCAGCGCATTGATTTAAATGGATGACGGAAATATTTCCGTCGCGCGCCCGCCCGGGCGCCGCCGGTGCCGTCCGTCCGCGACGCAGCGGTCCGCACATCGCCCGATGCACCCGAGGGTGCGGGGGCCAGGAACAGGACCATGAACGCACCTTCGACCAGCCTGAAAGGCCTCGATCTTCGCGCCGAGATCGACCGGCTGCGCCGCGAGCGCAACGCCGTGATCCTCGCCCATTATTACCAGGCGCCCGAGATCCAGGATCTTGCCGATTTCGTCGGCGACAGCCTCGACCTCTCGCGCAAGGCGCAGGCGGCCGACGCGGACGTGATCGCCTTCTGCGGCGTCCGCTTCATGGCCGAGACGGCGAAGATCCTCTCGCCCGGCAGGATCGTCGTGCTGCCCGACATGGCCGCCGGATGCAGCCTCGAGGATAGCTGCCCGCCCGACCGGTTCCGCGCCTTCCGCGCGGCGCATCCCGACCATATCGCGCTCACCTACATCAATTGCTCGACCGAGGTGAAGGCGCTCTCCGACATCATCGTCACCAGCTCCTCGGCCGAGACGATCCTCTCGCAGCTCCCCAGGGACCAGAAGATCATCTTCGGACCCGACCGGAACCTGGGCGGCTATCTCGCGCGCAAGAGCGGCCGCGACATGCTGCTCTGGCCGGGCGTCTGCATCGTCCACGAGGCCTTCTCGGAGACCGAGCTGCTGAAACTGATCGCCGAGCATCCCGGCGCCCCGGTCCTCGCCCATCCCGAATGCCCGCCGCACATCCTCGACCATGCCGACCATGTCGGCTCGACCCGGGCGATCCTGGACCATGCGCTGCAATCGCCGTCGGAGGTGATGATCGTCGCCACCGAGCCGCACATCATCCACCAGATGGAGAAAGCGGCGCCCCACAAGATCTTCATCGGCGCGCCCGGCGCGGACGGGAATTGCAATTGCAACATGTGTCCGTACATGGCGCTGAACACGCTTGAGAAATTGTACCTCGCCCTGCGCGATCTCACGCCGCGGGTGGAGATGGACGAGGCGCTTCGCATCGCGGCGAAAAGGCCGCTCGACCGGATGCTGGAGATGGCCGGCAACACCGTCGGCAAGGGCGACGTCGGCCGCCCGGTGTTCAGCACTTAGAATCCTCCCCGGGACGGGGAGGGGGACCGCGCATAGCGCGGTGGAGGGGGGCCTGACGCGATACCACGCCCGGCAATCCCGCTTCCTGCCAAATGAAAACCCCCCTCCACCATGCTCCGCATGGTCCCCCTCCCCGTCCCGGGGAGGACAGGGACGTGCGACTCCCCGTTTGCCTTTCCTCTTCCTATAGAGGCCCCGCATTTCCGGAGGCTGCCTTGATCCGCTTCATCCTTCCCGCTTTCTCCCTGCTTCTCGTCGCGGCCGCCGCGCCGGCTTCGGACGATCCCTATCGCTGGCTGGAGGACGTCAATGGCGCCCGCGCGCTGGCGCAGGTCAGGGAATGGAACAAGGCGACCGAGGACCTCCTCACCAAGGAGCCGAATTACGAGGATTACCGCAGCCGCGCCCGGGCGATCCTCGACGACGAGCGGCAGATCGCGACGCCCGACCGGGTGATCGGCGACCGCGTCCTCAACCTCTGGCGCGACGCGAGGAATCCGCGCGGCCTGTGGCGGGTGTCGCCGCTCGCCGCCTATCGCGCCGGCCGGCCGCAATGGCGCACCCTGATCGACGTGGACGCGCTCGGCCGCGAGGAGGGGAAGAGCTGGGTCTGGCACGGCGCCAATTGCCTCGCGCCCGAATATAGTCTCTGCCTCGTCTCGCTGAGCCCCGGCGGCTCCGACGCCGACACGGTGCGCGAATATGACAGCATAGCCGGACACTTCGTCCCCGGCGGCTTTTCGCTGCCGGAGGCGAAAAGCAATGTCACCTGGCGCGACGCCGGCACCCTGCTCGTCGGCACCGATTACGGCCCGGGAACGCTCACCACCTCCGGCTATCCGCGGATCGTCAAGCGCTGGAAGCGCGGTACGCCGCTCGCCGCCGCGCCGACCCTGTTCGAGGGGGATGCCAGGGACGTCTCGGTCGATGCGGTCGCGTTCCAGGACGGGCCGCGCCGCTGGACCTTCATCCGCCGCGGCAAGAGTTTCTGGACCAACGAATGGCGGCTGCTGACGCCGGCCGGCCGGCTGGTTCCGGTGCCGATCCCGGCCGATGCCGAGGTCGAGGACGTCTTCCAGGGCCGGCTGATCGTCAAGCTGCAGAGCCCGCTCGGCCGCTTCGCCGAGGGTGCCCTGGTCGCCTGGCCGCTCGCGGGCATCGCCACCGGCCACGTACCGGCGCCGGCTCTGGTGATGGCGCCGACGGCGACCCAGGCGATCGAGGAGGTCGCGTCCTCCGACCATGTCCTTTGGGTGAAGGCGCTCGACAACGTCTCCGGCCGCCTGTTCGCGCTGACGCCGCGGGCGCGGGGCTGGACAACGCGGCCGATCCCGCTGCCCGCCAACGCCACCGTCCATCTGCTGCGCACGGCGGCGAAGCAGGATCTCGCCTTCGCCACGGTCGAGGGGATGCTGACGCCGCCGCGCCTCTATGCGGTGACGGCGGCTGGCCGGCCGGCGCTCGTCCAGAGCCTGCCGGCTAGGTTCGACGCGCGCCTCTACAGGGTCGAGCAGAGATTCGCCCGCTCGAAGGACGGCACGCGCGTGCCTTACTTCCTGGTGCGGCGGAAGGATGCGCGGCAGGCCATGCCGGTGCTGATCCATGCCTATGGCGGCTTCCGGCTGGCCCAGACGCCGACCTACCTCACCAGCGAGCCCTATCGCGCCGGGCCGCTCGCCATGTTCTGGGTCGAGGAGGGCAATGCCTATGTCCTCGCCAATATCCGCGGCGGCGGCGAATATGGGCCGCGCTGGCACCGGGCGGCGCTTCGCGAGCATCGCCAGCGCGCTTATGACGATCTCCATGCCGTCGCCGAGGACCTGATCCGCACCGGCGTGTCCGCCAGGGGCAGGATCGGCATCTCCGGCCGGTCGAACGGCGGCCTGCTCGTCGGAGTCGCGGTGACCGAAAGGCCCGATCTCTATTCGGCGGCGATCGCCGGCTCGCCTCTGCTCGACATGAAGCGCTATTCGCACCTCCTCGCCGGCGCCTCGTGGATGGACGAATATGGCGATCCCGACAAAGCGGCCGACTGGGCGTTCATCTCCAGATATTCGCCCTATCAGAACGTCAGGCCCGGCGTTCATTATCCGGCGATCTTCTTCTACAGCTCGACCAGGGACGACCGCGTCCATCCCGGCCATGCCCGCAAGATGGCGGCGCGGCTCGCCGGCTATGGCGACCGTTTCTATTTCCACGAATATATGGAGGGCGGCCATTCGGTCGGCGCCGACCATAAGGAGGATGCGAAGCGCGCGGCGCTGCTCACCGTCTACCTGAACCGGGAGCTTGGCGGCAAATGAGCTTCGCGCTTCCGGGATTCGACCTCGATGCCTTCGTCGCGGCGACGCTCGCCGAGGATCTGGGCGAGGGCGGGGACATCACGTCGGCGGCGGTGATCCCCGCCGAGGCGCGATTCCGCGGCGCGATGGAGAGCCGCGACGCGATCGTCGTTGCCGGCCTACCGGTCGCCGAGGCCTTCTTCCGCGCGCTCGATCCCGAGGTCGCGATCGAGCGCCTTCGCGCGGACGGCGACCGGGTCGGGGCGGGGACCGAGCTGCTCCGCCTCTCCGGCCGGGCGCGGGCCCTGCTCACCGCGGAGCGTTCGGCGCTGAACCTCGTCCAGCATCTTTCCGGGATCGCGACCCTGACGCGCCGCTACGTCGACGCCATCGCCGGCACCGGCGCGATCCTGCTCGACACGCGCAAGACGCTGCCGGGCCTCCGGCGCCTCGAAAAATATGCGACCCTTATGGGCGGGGCGAAGAATTACCGAATGGGCCTCTGGGACGCGGCGATGATCAAGGACAATCATGTCGCGGTCGCCGGCGGGGTTGGGGAGGCGGTGCGCCGCGCCGCCGCCGCTGGTATCGAAAGCATCATCGTCGAGGTCGACCGGCTCGACCAGATCGAACCGGCGCTCGCCGCCGGCGCGACGCACCTGCTGCTCGACAATATGGCGCCGGACGCGCTGCGCGCGGCGGTGGGCATCGTCGCCGGCCGCGTCCCGACCGAGGCGAGCGGCGGCGTCACCCTGGAGACGATTCGCGCCATAGCGGAGACGGGCGTCACCTATGTCTCGGTCGGCCGCATCACCCAATCGGCGCCGGCGGTGGACATCGGGCTGGATTTCGTCGCTCTGTGAGCCTTTCCGGCTTCCCGCCGCGCCGCGGCTCGGCTAGATTTGTCTCCGAAACGGGAGGGGAATGACCATGCGACCCAAATCGATCGTCAATTTCGAGCGCGTCGTTCTGTTCGGCATCCTGATCAACATCGTCAACAGCTACCTGAGCTGGGGCAAGGCGCTGGCGATGATGCAGGCCCAGCAACAGGCTTCGGGGAGCCCGATGCGGCTCGGCTCGGGCTTCCTCCTGACCACGGAGATCGTCTTCGTCGTCATCTGGCTGCTGCTGGTCTGGTTCATCAGCCACAAGGGCAGCCCGGTCGCCAAATGGATCTACGTCGTGCTCGCCTTGCTTACCCTGGCCGGGGCGGCGTTCAGCTTCGGCAAGCTGGCCTCCTATGGCACGGTCTCGCTCGTGCTCGCGATCGTCCAGCATCTGCTGACCCTGGTCTCGCTCTGGCTGATCTTCCAGCCCGATGCGAAAGCCTGGTTCTCGGAAGGGCGAACGGCCGATCCCGCCGACACGAATCCGGGCTTTTAGAGCGTTGCGCGAAAAGGTGGGTACCATTGAGCAGGTGCCCGCTGCCCCGCAGCGGGCAGCCATGCCGGGGGCATGGCGGGCCTGCTCAATTTTCGCAAAAAGCAACGCGACAACAATGACTCATAGAGCGGCCTGCGATTCAGGTTAATCGCAGGCCGCTCTAGCGCCGAACAAGCTCGCCTTCGATCGTCCGGCTCGCCGGATGATTCTTGTCGAGCCATTTGCTGACGATCCTGAGGTTGCGGCTGTTCGACCGGAACAGGAAGTCGGGGATCGCGCCGATCCAGGGGATCGAGCCGAGCAGGAAGTCGATTGCGACATTCCCGGTCATCCGGGCGATATGCCATTTCGACATGCCGAGGTTGCGCGCTTCCCAGACGATCCAGGCGCCGAGGATCGCGCCGATCAGGTCGCCGACCACCGGCACGATATCGAGCAGGACGTCGAGGCCGACCTGACGGTTGAGGCCGGGGATGACGAACAGCCGTTCGAGCAGATGTTCCATCGCCTCGATCCGCCGCCGCACCGATTCCGGGTCGCGCCCGATCGGCAAATGCCCGGCGACGGCATCGAAACCCTGTTGAGACACGCGCATTCGTGAAGCTCCTGAAGCTCTTACCCAGGGGAAGGTGGGAACGGGCTCGGCGGAAAGCAATGTGGAGCAGCCTCTCCCGTCCAGGGAGGGGGTTATGCTAGGACGTCCCCCGGAGCAGCTCACCAGCCGGGTGCCGGGCGAACGGATTCGGCCGGAACCCGCTTAGTCTCTGCGACACCAGGGACCAGCGTACCGGCGCCGCCAGCGGGATGAACGGAGTCAGCGCGGCCAGGCTCGCATCCGCCTGGACCAGCAGGGCGCGGCGGGCGTCCTGGGTCGGCGCGGTCCGCGCAGCCTCGAGCAGGCCGTCGATCGCGGGATCGCAGATCCGGCTCGAATCGCAGGTGAAATGCCTCAGATACCAGCTCGCGTTCGTCGAGGGCGCCACCTCGTCGATCAGGCGCAGATCCGCCGGCTGGCCGGGCGCGGCCCGGACGGTCTCGACCCCCACCGCCGCCCAGTCGCGCCTCAGCAAGGCGAAGAGCAGGCGGTAGCCGGGCCCGTCGGGAAGCGACACGCCGATCCGCAGCCGCCCCGTCCCGCCGAGCCCGGCAAGCGTGTGCGCCGCGGCGGCGCGGCGCGCGGGGAGCGGGGTCGCATCCCAGGCCGGCGCGGCGGGAGCCGAGAGGCCCTCGATTCCCGACGGAAGCAAGGTGTCGCGGCCCTGCAGCCGCGCGCCGGGGATGGCCGCGGCGAAGGCGGCGGCGATGGCGTCGCGGTCGATCGCCGCCGAAAGGGCGCCGCGCGCCTCGGGCTTGGCGAGCGGCCCGTCGCCGCCGGCGAAAGCGAGACCGAACAGGCCCGCCGCCGGATCGAGGACGAGCGTCCGTCCGCCCTGCGCGGTCGCCTGGGCGATCGGCAGGTCGCCGAGCGTGCCGCCGGTGACGAGGTCGGCGAGGCCGAGGTCGAAGCGCGCCGCCGCCGCCGCCGCCGGCTCGCCGCGGATGAGGAGCTGCGGGCCTGGCTCGGCGGCGGCGTCGTCCTCGTCGGGCGGCGGCGGCGCCAGCAGCAGCGCGCCGCCTTCCGCGCGGAGCAGGCGATAGGGGCCGGTGCCCTGGTTGCCGCGGAGGATGGCGAGCTCGGGCTGGGCGAGCAATTGCAGGAAATTGGGGCGCGGCGCCTTGAGCGCGATCTCGAGCACCTCGTCGGTCATCACGTCGATCTCGTCGATCGCTCCGAGCGTCGATTTGAGCGGGTTGCGGCTGCTTTCCGCGATCGCCGCCTTCAGCCGGGCGACGACCTGGGCGGCGGTGATCCGCCCGCCGCCGCCGGGCCAGTCCATCCGGGCGAGGCGGAAGGTGTAGCGAAGGCCGTCGTCGGAGACGATCCAGCTCTGGGCGAGGCCGGGCTCGACGTCGCCGGTCGCGTCGAAGCGGACCAGCCCCTGGGCGGCGCTTTCGAGCGCGTAGGCGGAAGGCGCGTCGGGCGGATCGCGGTCGGGATCGGCGATTCGGGCGGGCCCGCCGACGACGCTGACGATGACCGGCCCGGCCGCCTCGTGGCGGCAGCCGGAAAGCGAAATCAGCGCCAGCGACAGCGCCGCCGGCAGGAGAAGGAGACTCCGCATCGCCCCTCGATAGCGCAGCCGCGGCCGGAAGGTGAGGGCTTTACGCCTCCTTCATTTTTGAAGCGCTAGCGTCGACCATGGGTCTGGACCGCCCGAAAATGAGCCCCGACGAGGGCCATCCCGCCGATTTCAAGCCGCGGCGCGCGCCCCGGCGATGCGTCGAAGGCTCGGCCGAGCTCAGCCATGCCTGCCGGTACAAGGTCGAGGTCAAGGTCCACGACGTCTCGACCGCCGGCTTCATGGCCGAATGCACCGACCGGATCCGCATCGGCAGCCACGTCTCGCTCGATGTCCCCGGAATCGGCCCCGTCCGCGCCCAGGTCCGCTGGCAGCTCGGCGGCCGGATGGGCGGCATGTTCCTCGACCCGATCAGCCTGTCGCGCTGCGAATGGACGGCGGAGCCGGCCGAGGCGGCGGGGGAGACGGTCGAGGCCTGAGACACGGCCTCCCGCCGGCGCGGGCCGAACGCGGCTCCCGCGAAGCCATGGGCCGCGATGCTTGCCTTCCACGCTTTCACGCGGCACGTTGGCGAGCGGGTCCGCCTGGGCGCGGACGGAATGGCCTGCCCAGTCTTGAGTCCGGGAGGACTCCCTCCGCAGCTTGTTCGAGCAGTGCCGACCGTCGATTGTCGCGACTGCTTCCCGGGAAGCGGCGGCGATGGCGATCGACGAGATGAGGCTTGAATAGCCGGAGGGTTTGAGAAGATAGTTACGGAAAGGGGGGGCCATGAATCAGTCTCGAACGCGGGAATGGAAAGTTCAATTCATGGTGCCCGAGGCCGAGATGAACGGCGTTGCCCGTTATCTTTGCGGGGCCTGGATGGCACATGGCGGCGTCCCCGGGCCGGCTGGAACCATCGGCTCTCTTATGGAAGGCGGAATGAGATTACTTTACAATGGCTTGCCGATTACCGGAAAGCTATCGGCCAATCGCGAAGGCGTCAGGTTCGAGCCAAACGACTCTTTCTTTGAAGATCTGTTTTACGACAGTCGCCCATCCGTCTTCATACCATCATCGGATATCGTGGATGTCGATCTGACGGCTTCATTCCTGGGTGTTCCGCTCTCGCTTCGAGTGCCGTCCGTCATCATTACGACAACGAACGGTAAGCTCTATGTCAAGAATCAAGCCTTCCTCGGCAGAAATCGCGATCTCGCCGAATATGTAATCGAATCGGTCGGATGCTCATGACGATATATCGACAGAAACACGGACCGTTGTTCGTCTAACATGACGAAGGGCATCGCGATTGCGGCGCTTTAGACGCTTCCCGTGAAGCCGCGTGTCCATTGCGTCGAATGGATGTCGCAGACATGCTCCTCGGCACCCGGATCGCTGAACGCCGTCGTGAGGCCGTCGACGGCGGCATGATCGCCGATCGCCCTGGCGCCATATTTGAGGGCGCTCGTCGTGCTGCTGTCATTGTCGGACGATTGGCCGACGGCGCTTCCCACCAGCCATACGAAGACGTCGAACGCGATCCGGGAATATTTCCGGTTCTGGGCCGATTCCTCCGTGCGATGGAAGACGAGGTGACTCGGGTCGGTGCTGGTGAAGACGAAATTGTCGTCCAGATGCCAGATTCCCTCTTCCGGAGCCGCGGTGAGCCACTCGCAGGAGGGGTGAGTGACGCCCACGTTCCAGGTCACGTCCAGCCCGGCGCCGGGCGGGGCGATTTCCAGGCCGGTATCGTAGAATTTATACCCCGGCATGGCGAGCCAATAGCCCTCTTTGTCATAGGAGAAGATATGCGGGTGATTGGCGTAAGCGAGGTACGGCTTCCAGGCCACGCTCAGGGATTTTGCCGGATCGACCCAATCATATCCCGGGTCGGCGGACCAATAGCCTTCGGTGGGTGCGGACAGGATATGCGGGAAGTCCGGATGCTCCTTTCCGACGACCCACCTGACGTTCAGTGACGCGATGTCGTTCGGGTTTACCCAGTCATATCCTGGCGCCGGCGCCCATTTTCCTTCTTCCGCGGCCGAGATGACATGCTGATTGTCGGGATGTGGAAGGCCCGGCGTCCATTGTACATCCTTGGATTTGTCCTTGTCGACGAACAAATAACCGGCGTCCGGCGACCAGATTCCCTCCTGGCTGGCGGCATGGATATGGGGATGTTGCGGATCGGTCGCGCCGGGGTTCCATACATTGGCGAACGGCCACCAGCTATGCTCGTCCCGTTTATATCCTGGAGATGGCGAGCAACTGGAAAGAACAAGCAAGGCGATGACGATCGCGCCCGCCAGCTTCGCACGCATGGAGCTCCCATGTCGGACCCCAAGTCGCCGGCCCAATGTTTCCGCTTCCTGCATATCCGCCCCCCGTGCAGACCGCCTTTTGCCGACATACTCCATCGAATCGAAGTTGATCTTCTTGATGATGCGAGTCACCTTCGAAGCGGTCAACTATTCATTATGTGCCGTCAGGCGCATTAGCCGCCGCGTCTCGCTCGAAATCCCCGGCATCAGTTCCAGGGACACAATACCTAATTCAGCCGGAGCTGTGGGCCGTTGGTGCGGACGGCGGGACTTGAACCCGCACGCCCCGAAGGGCAGGAGATTTTAAGTCCGTTTTTATATTGACATAAAATACTGAAAATAAACACTAAAGTTTGGAATCTGTCAAATAGTGCGCTAGCCAGGTGCGCTAAATCAGATGCGCCTGTGCACGGCCCACGCCGATCCATTTGCTGCCTGCCTGCGGGAAGTTAGACGGGGAGAGCTTGTCCTCGGCGTATCGCTGCCTAGCTGATGGTGGGATGAGCCCACCTTCTCGTGATGTGAGACGCATGAAATTGCGACGCCGCTACCTCGAACTGAACCGCCCCGGTTTCGCCGGAGGCCATTTGGTTTGAGTTACGCGGCCATGCGGGTTTCGTCGAGCATGGCGTAATATTGCTCCTCGGCTTCGGCAGGAGGGATGTTTCCGATCGGCTCGAGCAGCCGCCGGTTGTTG
>DASUHH010000047.1:0-83703 GCA_036273615.1 Allosphingosinicella sp.
AAAGGTCAAAGGTGAGTGGGCGATGATCTGCACCGCCCACAACCTCCTCAAGCTCGCACAGGCCACAGCCTGACAGCCACCATCAATCTGCACAGATACCGCTGGCCACCGCCAATCGTGATTTCTCAGACAGGCTCCTAGAGCATTTGTGATGATATGGATGCGAATGTCTTCGATTCGGTCCAGCTCGTCCTTGATGCGCCGAGCCGCTTCCTTGGCAGAGAGGCTATCCTGAAACCGATCATGTTCTCCACGAGCTGCATATCCGAAGAAGCGCGCGGCTTGGCCGGCGAGTCTCGACAGCTCATGAGCCGGCAGCAGTGTGCCTTCGTCTTGCGGCACAAATCGGGAAGTAATCAGTTCCAGTCGACTGCTGTCCTCCGCGAGCGAATATCCGATTATTCTGGACCGATTGCGCCCGCTAACATCTTCGTGAGGGCAAAGATCGTGTTCACTAAGGACTCCAGCCTCTTCCAAATCACCCAGAACGATCTCAGTAAGTGCGATATCGGCCGCCAAGCTGTTGGGGTCCGATCGCTCGGCTCTCTCGCGCTCCGTGTCGCCGAACAGTCTCTGGCGAAACTCTTCCAGAAGTTGATTTTCGAACACGCCGAGTCCTTAAACCCTTCCCAACAAGGCGATCCATCGGAAGTTGGACAGCCCTGCAAGCGACTCTTGCACGCCTGCATTAGGTTGCAAAGTCATCTGTCGAGGTGGTTGAGCTCGCGCTAGGGCATGGAACGAAGGGATAAGGTGGATCCCGGGTCGGGGTCCGGGATGACGGCAACAAAGTGCGAGAGGCAGAATATCCGCTCGTCCTGAGCGAAGTCGAAGGGCGTGGGCACTGAGTTCCGAGCAGGCGCCCCTCGACTCCGGCCACAGGCCGAAGTTCACCCTGAGTGCCGCCGCAGCGGCATCGAAGGGCTCCGGACGAGCGAGGAAGGGTGGTCCGGCACCTCGCGCGAGGGGTTCCCCTTCCGCCTCGCTTGCGCTAAGGGCGCCGCCTTCCGACATGGTTGGAAACGGGATGGGGACAGCCCCCTCTCCCGGCCTCTCCCCTGAAGGGGAGAGGAGAAATCGCGCGGGAGATCGGCTTCGGCCGGTCGTCTGGACCGCTAAGCTTGAACCGGAGTTGGGTCCGTCCGCGGGCTTCGCTCCCCTACAGAGTGAGACACGATGGCCAAGAAGATTACGGGCTATATCAAGCTCCAGGTGCCCGCGGGCGCCGCCAATCCATCGCCGCCGATCGGCCCTGCCTTGGGCCAGCGCGGGGTCAACATCATGGAATTCTGCAAGGCCTTCAACGCTTCGACGACGGAGCTGGAGAAGGGCATGCCGATCCCGACGATCATTACCGTCTATGCCGACCGCAGCTTCTCGTTCGAGACGAAGACGCCGCCGGCGAGCTTCCTCCTGAAGAAGGCGGCGAAGATCCAGTCGGGCTCGAAGGAGCCGGGCAAGGCTACGGCGGGCCGCATCAAGCGCTCGCAGCTCGAAGAGATCGCCCAGGTCAAGATGAAGGACCTGAACGCCAACGATCTCGAGGCGGCGACCAGGATCATCGAAGGCTCCGCCCGCGCGATGGGCCTCGAAGTGGTGAAAGGCTGATCCGATGGCGAAGCTCACGAAGAAGCAGAAGGCGCTCGCCGAGGCCGTCGACCATGCCCGCCTCTACAAGGTGGATGAGGCGATCGAGGCGCTGAAGACCCATTCCAAGGCGAAGTTCGACGAGACGATCGAGATCGCGATGAACCTCGGCGTCGATCCGCGCCACGCCGACCAGATGGTCCGCGGCGTCGTCACCCTCCCCGCCGGCACCGGCAAGACCGTGCGCGTCGCCGTGTTCGCCAAGGGCGGCAAGGCCGACGAGGCGCGCGAGGCCGGCGCCGACGTGATCGGGGCGGAGGATCTGATGGAGACGATCCAGGGCGGCACGATCGATTTCGACCGCGTCATCGCGACCCCCGACATGATGGGCATCGTCGGCCGGCTCGGCAAGGTGCTCGGCCCCAAGGGGCTGATGCCGAACCCGAAGCTCGGCACGGTGACGATGGACGTCGCCAAGGCGGTGAAGGACGCCAAGGGCGGCCAGGTGGAGTTCCGCGTCGAGAAGGCCGGGATCATCCATAGCGGCATCGGCAAGGCGAGCTTCGCGGCCGAGGATCTGCGGCGCAACTTCGATGCGTTCGTCGACGCCATCGTCAAGGCGAAGCCGACCGGGGCGAAAGGGAAATATGTGAAGCGCGTGTCGCTGAGCTCCACCATGGGGCCGGGCCTGAAGGTCGATACGGCCGAGTTGGCGACTGCTTAAGGCTGCGACAGATACGAACAGAAGGGACTGGGGCAGGGATGCTCCGGCCCCTTTCGTTTGCCTGGATGACGCGGGATAATGGCGTGGTGACCAACGCCGCGCCGCGCATTTTTTTCGACAGCAATGTGGGCTCGCACGCCAATGGCTATTGGCTCGTCCTCGACCTGTCGCTGCGCGATCTCGCCGCAATCCCCGATCTCAGGGACGGGATGGAGGTGATCCTCCATATGCCGGATGAGCTCGAGATGCGGGCGACGCTTCGGCGCGGGGGGCTGGAGGATAGCCGGCCTTGGGATTTCGGAGGCTTCTGGATCGCCGATCCGATCGAAGGGACTGTGCGGGATCTGAGCTGAGCGTTCTCGGCGGCCGACATGCCGTCACCCTCCCAAGCCTTTGGCTTGGGCCGCCGACATGCCCTCACCCTCCCAAGCCTTTGGCTTGGGCCCCTCCCTCTCCCCTTGGGGAGAGGGATTCTTGCGGTAACCTTTTCTTCAGCGCGTTCGCCGATGATAAGGCAGCGCCGGTGCGGCGGGCTCGAAGGGTGGTGTGGGGACCCCGCTTTCGGCCATGCCCCCGCACGTTCCGCGGCGCACGGGAAGGGGTCCTCTATTGCGCAACGCCTCGGCGTGGGTTCGCGAAACGGCCGGCCGCTACGGGATCGAGGCGATCATCCTCGTCCTGCTGGCGCTGACCGTCGTCGTCATCGCCTTTCAGGACCGGCTGCTTACCCGCACCATCGCCTTCACGCCCAATTCGCATCCGGCGCAGGCCGTCTATTCCGACGGCGACATGGGCGGCGACAGCCGGATCGCGCTCGACCGCGCCCGGCCGCTCGAATGGCAATGCCTGCTGAGGCGCAAGTTCGCCTATCGCTATTGCGGCTACGAATTGCTGCCCGATCCCAAAATGTGGGTGAAGGGCATCGACGTCTCGCAATATGAGACGGTGACGCTGCGGCTCTGGTTCGACGGGCCCTCGGACGAATTGAGCCTGTTCCTCAAGAATCACGACCCGCGCTACGCCCGGCCCGGAATCAGCACGAGCAACAAGTTCAACCGGATCGACTTCCGCGCCGCGCGCGGCGAGTTCGAAGTGCCGCTGCGCCTCAAGGATGCGCGTGTCGCCGACTGGTGGCTCGCCGCCCATCCGCTGCCGCCGGCCCTCGCCAAGCCGCAGTTCGACAATATCGTCTCCTTCGCCATCCAGACCGGCGACCATGCCCGGCCCGGCCTCTACCGCTTCCGGCTGGAAGGCATCTTCCTGCGCCGCACGCTGGTTACCGAAAACCAATTCTATATTGCCTTGCTCGCTTTCTGGGTCGGCGTGTTCCTGCTCTTCCTGTTCGCTCGGATCCGCGGCCAGCGGCGGAATTGGGAGCAGAGGCTTGAGGAACGGCGGCAGGCCGAGGCGGCGCTGCGCGAAAGCAACGACCGCGCCTACGACATGCTCGATTCGATCCCCCAGATCATCTGGGAAGCCGACATAAAGGGGTGCTGCACCTATCTCAGCCCCCAATGGTACGAATTCACCGGCCAGCCGCACGGCGACTGCCTCGGCTATCGCTGGCGCGAGCTGATCTGCCCGATCGACGTCGAGCGGACCGAATCGCGCTGGCGCCACTGCCTGCGCACCGGCGAGACCTATGAGGCCGAGATCCGCCTGCTCCACCGCAGCGGCGACTATCGCTGGTGCCTGGTGCGCGCCATTCCCTATCGCGGCCCCGGCGGCGCGATCGCCAAATGGTTCGCGACCTGCACCGACGTCCACGACCGGGTGACGACGCAGGAGGCCCTTGGCGAGAGCGAATCGCTCAACCGCTCGATCCTGGAGGCGAGCCCGGATTCGATCGTCCTGCTCGATCTCCAGGGCCGAATCCTCCACGCCAATCCCGCCGCCGAGCAGTCGAACGCCATCGATTCCGGCCTTGCCGCCGGCGGGAGCTGGGCGGAGCGTTTCTCGGCGGCCGACCATGGCGTGGTCCAGGCCGCGCTCGCCTCGGCCCGCGCCGGCGAGGTCGGGCGCTTCACCGTCCGCGATCCCAAGGGGAGCGGCCGCTGGTGGGACGTGCTGCTCGCGCCGCTCCGCGATGCCGGCGGGCGGCCGGTCAAATTGATGTCGATCGCCCGCGACGTCACCGAGCAGAAGCAGGCCGAGGAGCATGCCTATTGGATCGCCAATCATGACGGGCTGACCGGGCTGCCCAACCGCAACCTCATGCAGCAGAAGCTCGACCGGGCGGTGATCGAGGCGATGGAATCGGGCACCAAGTTCGCCCTGCTCCTCGTCGACGTCGACGAGTTCAAGCGGGTCAACGACACGGTCGGCCATGACGGCGGCGACGCCCTGCTCTGCGCCTTCGCGGCGCGGCTGAAGGGCTCGATCCGGGCCGACGATTCCGTCTTCCGCCTCGGCGGCGACGAGTTCGCGTTGCTGCTGAGCGGCGCCGCCGCGCCCTCCGACATCTATCTTTTCGCCGACGCCCTCTACGAAAGGCTGCGCGAGCCCTGCATCCATGGCGGCCGCATGCTCGACCTCAACGCAAGCATGGGCGCGGCCCTGTTCCCCGTCCACGGCGCCAACCGATCGGAGCTGATGAAGAATGCCGACATCGCGCTGTACGCCGCCAAGGCGGCCGGGCGGCGAAAGCTCAAGCTGTTCGCGGCGCCGATGCGCGACGAGGTGCAGAAACGGGGCTCGATGCTCGCCCTCGCCCGCACCGCGCTCGAGACCGGCCGGGTCGTTCCTTATTACCAGCCGCAGGTCCGGCTCGAGACCGGCGCGGTCGTCGGCTTCGAGGCCTTGCTGCGCTGGCGCCATCCGCAGCGCGGCCTCCAGCTTCCCTCGACCATCGCCGCCGCCTTCGAGGATTCGAACCTCGCCGCCGACATCAGCGACGCGATCATCGACCGCGCGATCGCCGACGTCGCCCGCTGGCTCGACCGCGGCGTGCGCTTCGGCCAGGTCGCGATCAACGCCGCCGCCGCCGAGTTCCGGCGCGAGGACTTCGCCGATTCGCTGCTCGAACGGCTGCATCGCGCCGGCGTGCCGCCGCAGCGCCTCCAGGTCGAGGTCACCGAGACCGTCTTCCTCGGCCGCGGCGCCGAATATGTCGAACGGGCGCTGAAGAAGCTGAGCGAGGCGGGGGTAAAGATCGCGCTCGACGATTTCGGCACCGGCTTCGCCTCCCTCTCCCACCTCCAGCAATTCCCGGTCGACACGATCAAGATCGACCGCCGCTTCGTGAAGGGCCTCGGCGGCCCCGGCGGCAACCATGCGATCATCGACGCGGTGCTGAGCCTCGGCCGCAGCCTCGGCATGGCGGTGGTCGCCGAGGGGATCGAGACGGTCCAGCAGGAGCAGGCCTTGCTCCACCTCGGCTGCGAACATGGCCAGGGCTTCCTCTACAGCCGCGCCGTGCCCGCGCGGCTGGTCCCGTCTTTGGTCGGCAAGAGCGAGCCGGAATTGCCCGAGGCGGCGGCGGCCTGACGGCCCCCTTGCCTCCCGGCCCTCTTCATTCTTGTGGCCGCGGCCCATCCCAAGCTCCGATGATATCGGTAACTTGACCTGAATTCCCGTCCTGTCGTTCCGCAGGCGGATTGACGGAAAGCCGCGATTCGGATATCCGATGATAGCGGTAACATTCGGTCGCAAGCCGGACACGGCGGGCCGCATGTGACGCTTGAGGGCAGGTGCGCAAGGCATCGCCCCGGAGAGGAAACGCTGAGGGGCCGCCATGACCAGATCACGCCACGATTCCGCCGTTCGTCCGGGTCTCCTGCTCGGGACCGCCGCAACGCTCGCTTTCTTCTGGGCCGGCGCCGCCGCCGCCCAGGATCAGCCCGCCGGACCGCCGGCGCCGCCGCCTTCGGCCGGCCAGCCCCAGAATCCGAATCCCGATCCCAATGCCGCACCCCAGCAATCGGGCACCGAGCAGAGCACCGCGTCGAGCGACAATGAGATCGTCGTCACCGGCTATCGCGGCAGCCTCGCCCGATCGATCAACGCCAAGAGGGATTCGGTCGGATTCACCGATTCGATCTTCGCCGAGGAGATCGGCAAGTTCCCGGACACCAACATCGCCGAGACGTTCAACCGCGTCCCCGGCGTGATCATCACCCGCGAGACGACCGGCGAGGGCCTGGAAGTCTCGATCCGCGGCCTCGGCACCAGCTTCACCCGGGTCCTGCTCAACAACGCGCCGATCGCGATCGCCTCGACGGGGCGCACCGATTCGCAGAACACCAATCGCGAGGTCGACCTCAACCTGTTCCCGACCGAGCTGTTCACCCGCCTGACCGTCGACAAGAGCCCGCTTCCGGAAATGCTGGAAGGCGGCGCCGCCGGAATCGTCAACATGCGCAGCGCCCGGCCGTTCGACAATCCGGGGACGCATTTCACCTATTCGCTCGGCGGCACCAAGAACAGCCTCGCCAGCAAATGGGGTTTCCGCGGCTCGGCGCTCGCCAGCTACACCAATGACAGCGGCACGTTCGGAGTGCTCGCCGGGGTCGCCGGCGCCCGCAACCAGACCCGAACGGTCGGCTATGAGACGATCGGCTGGACCAACCCCAACCTCACCACCCCGCCGAAAAACGCGACCGCGGCGCAGATCGCGGCGGCGCAATGCGTCACCGGCTGCAACCTCACCGGCGGCGGCAACTGGACGATCCCGTCGGTCGTGCCGGCCAATGCCGGCAACGGCCTCGTCGCCGGAACGCAGATCAACGAAGCCTTCCTGCTCGCCCACAATCCGGGGCTGACCATCCAGCAGATCGACAATGCGATCATCCCGCGGCTCAGCCGGCCCTCGGACGAGTTCGGAACGCGCGACCGCTATACCGGCATCTTCAGCCTCGAATGGCGGCCGAGCGACGCCCTCCATTTCTACCTCGATTCGATGGCCGGACGGCTGAAGAACAACCTCCAGCGCATCGACATGGACTGGGTCGGCCGCAACGGCGCCGCAATCCCGCTCAACATGAAGGTCAGCGATCCGAGCTGCACCACCGGCTGCGTCGTCACCTCGGCGACCTATGCCAATTCCCAATTCTTCCTCGAATATCGGCCGTTCATCGAGACGACGACCTTCTGGGGCGTCAATCCCGGCCTCGACGCGAAATTCGGCGACAAATGGAAGTTCGACGTCCAGGGGAACTGGACGAAGAGCCGGTTCCACCGCGAATCGCCAAGCGTGCTCGTCATCACCCCGCCGAGCTCGGGCGTCACCGTCAATTATCTCAACGACGGCAGCGCGCCCTTCCCGCAGGTCACCAGCAATATCGACCTCAACAATCCGGCCAGCTTCGGCTGGAACGGCGGCCGCCTCAACATCCAGGATGAGAAGCGGCGGACCGAGACCAGGGGCCTTCGCGGCGACCTGACCTGGGGCGAGGACAAGTTCAACATCAAGGTCGGCGCCGCCTATGACGACGTGATGCGGCGCATCTTCGCCTACGACAACAGCCAGGCGTGGCAGAATGCCGTCTGCGGCGACAATCCAAGCGTCTTCCTGCCAAGCCCGAACACCCAGCCGCCCTGCCAGGGGCTGGACGTCGTCGGCGCGGCGCCTCCGGGCTACCCGACCTATCCCGCCTTCGGCACCGGCTTTACCGCCGGCCAGACCGGGCCGGTCACCTATGGCGGCTCGCTCATCCCGCAATCGCAGCTCGCCAACTTCCTGATGCCGGGGCCGGACGGCTTCATCACCGTCGACTGGAACAAGTTCAAATCGGCGTCGGACTATGACCAGTTCCACAATGCCGAGCCGGTCGCCGGCTCCTCCAACACCGGCGCGAGCGGCGGCCTGGTCCGCGAGCGGACACTCGGCGCCTTCGCCGAGGTCAATGGCGACACCATGCTCGGCAACAACCGCTTCCGCTACGATCTCGGAGTCCGCTGGGTCAGGACCTGGCAGACGATCGGCGGCTACGTCTCGGTCGCGGATCCGCGCAACATCGGCACCGATCCGGACGGGCCCGGGCCGCTGCTCCCGCCGGTCTGCCCGGCGCCGAGCGGGACTCGCGACGGCTCATGCTTCCCGAACGTGCTGAACTTCGTCCAGACCAAGCATGATTACGACAATTGGCTGCCGTCGGCGACCTTCGCCTACAATATCGGCGACCATGGCATCATCCGCGGCGCGATCTCGCGGACGATGACCCGGCCCAATCCCAATTCGGAGCTTCCGGGCCTCAATTTCAGCTCGCCGTCGGCCGATGTCGGCACGGTCGGCAACCCGGCGCTGAAGCCGTTCCTGTCGACCAATTTCGATCTCGGCGTCGAATATTATCCGGGCCATGACGGGCTGATCGGAATCGCCGCCTTCCGCAAGCAATTGACCGGCTTCACCGTGACCGGATCGACCACCGTTCCGTTCACCGCCCTGTCGGCCTTCGGAGTCACGTTCGACACGCTGACCCCGACCCAGCAGGTGGCGATCAACTCGCGCGGCGGGCCCAACAATGCCAGCGTCGTGCTCCAGGAGCAGGTCAATGCCAGCGGCAAGCTCACCGTCGACGGAATCGAGGTGACCTGGATCCAGCCGCTCGACTTCATCTTCGGCCGCTGGATCAAGGGGCTCGGCTTCAACTCCAATCTGACGATCATCGACCAGAATGGAAGCGGCGCCGCCCCGGCGGTCGCCACCGGCGTTCCGCCCTACACCTACAACATCACCGCTTATTACGAGAATCACGGGGTGAGCCTCAGGCTCTCGACCACCTTCTACAAGGCCAATCCCGCCGCGACCGCGCCGCAGAACGGAATCACGCTCGCCGGCCTGTTCAACAACAATTACCAGCAATGGGATTTCTCGTCGGTGTTCAACCTGCGCAAGATGTTCGGGTGGCACGTGCCGGTCGAGCTGACCTTCGACGTCGTCAATTTGACCCAGGCGAAGCAGCGTCAATACTTCCAGTTCCCGGGCGCGGCCTTCACCTATTACAATGGCGGGCGCACGATCATGGCCGGCCTGAGGGGTACGTTCTAGAGCGGGCTGTGATTGGATTGAATCACAGCCCGCTCCAGAACCCTTTGTTGTCGCGTTGCTTATTGCGAAAAGCCGGTACCCACCTTTTCGCGCAACGCTCCAGGACGGTCGGCAGAGCTCAAAGGTCCTCCCCCCTGCGGCGGCGCTTCGGCGCCGCCGCCCCTTTGCCCGTTCCCGCGCGGGACAGGCTCGCCTGATCGCCCCGCTTGCGCCACATTGGTCGTGAAAGGATAGTTGGAGCCAGTGGAATCACGACTGCCCCGCCGCCGACGGCGATCCGCCACCATCCACGACGTCGCCCGCCATGCCGGCGTGTCGTCGATGACGGTGTCGCGGGTCATCAACGGCGAGGGCAATGTCCGGCCGGCGACGCAACGGATCGTCCAGGATTCGATCCGAGCGCTCCACTTCGTGCCCAATGCCGCGGCGAAGACGCTCGCCGGCGGCGAGATATTGCGCATCGGCCTGCTCTGCTCGATCCCAAACGCCACCTATGTCAGCGAATTCCTGATCGGCGCGCTCGAACGGTGCAGCCAGGTCAACGCCCAATTGATCGTCAAGCGCCACAGCCCCGCCGACGACCTCGCCAGGGCGGCATCGATGCTGGTCGACGCGCGGCTCGACGGGATCATCCTGCCGCCGCCGGTCTGCGACGAGCCCGGCCTCGTCCAGGCGCTTCGCGACGCGGGGATCGCGGTCATCGCCACCGGCTCGATCCGCCAGGGCACCGACCTGCCGTCGATCGGGATCGACGATTTCGCAGCGGCGCGGGCGATGACGCGCCACCTGATCTCGCTCGGCCATCGCCGCATCGGCTTCATCACCGGCCGCGCCAACCATGCCGCGACCGGCCTCCGGCGCGACGGCTATCGCGCGGCGCTCGCCGATGCCGGGCTGGACGTCGAGGAGGCTTTGATCGCGCCCGGCACCTTCACCTATCATTCGGGCCTCGACGCCGCCGAGGCCCTGCTCTCGCTCGACCCGCCGCCGACCGCGATCTTCGCAAGCAATGACGACATGGCCGCCGCAGTGGTCGCGGTCGCCCATCGCCGCGGGCTCGACGTCCCGGCCGACCTCAGCGTGTGCGGCTTCGACGACACGCCGCTGGCGACGACGATCTGGCCCGAGCTGACGACGGTGCGCCAGCCCGTCTCGGTCATCTCCGAGGAGGCGGTCAGCATGCTCGCCGAGATCGTCCGCGGCGGCGCGCCCGATCCGACCCCGCACCGCCTGCTCGATTTCGAGCTGATCCGCCGCCAGTCCGACTCGGCGCCCAAGTCCCGGCCCGCCAGCCGTTAAGCAGGGCCAAGCATGGCGCGATCCCCCCCCTCTCCCCTTGCAGGAGAGGATGGGTGAGGGGTGCGGCTGAAGTGGCTCGATGCCACTGGAGACGCCCCGCGCTCGCTCCGCTCGCGCTCCCGCCATGCCGCGCCTGGACCGCTGCCCCTCGACGGCCTCGGCAAGTGCGGCATCCCTTCCCCGCACGCAGGAGAGGGATTCCCGGCGGAACCGGGCGAGCGACGGACCGTTACGCCCCTGACACGGCGCTGGTGCCGGTCCCACCATGGTCGAAAGGGGTCTGTCATGCTTCTCGCCATTGCCGTCATTCTGGTCATCCTGTGGCTGCTCGGCTTTCTCGCCTTCCACGTCGCCGGCGGGCTGATCCACATCCTGCTGGTCATCGCGATCATCGTCTTCATCGTCCACTTCATCACCGGCCGCAGGGTGCCGTGAAAGGACGGCGCCCCAGGCGCTTGATCCGGCTGTGAAATCCTGTATAGGCGCGGCTCCGCAGAAGGGGCCGCGCCCTTTTTGCGTCCGTCCGAGACCGCTGGTGCCCTCGAAAGGGGCTTAATCTCCAGCCTAGACGGGGAAGAGTTTCCGCCGCGCCGGCCGCTTGAGCGACGCCGAACGCGGTCCGCGCCGGTCTTCCGGCCCGAACCCCCTCCCCTCACGGACATCAACCCTGCCCGGGCGGCTTCTTTCCGCGCGGGCATAGTGAAGGAAGTGGCATGGATCGAGCTCAGAAAACCGAGCTGGTCGAGGATCTGAAGCGCACCTTCAACGAGACGCAAGTGGTGGTCGTCACCCGCAATCTCGGAATGACGGTCGCCCAATCCACCGCCTTGCGCATTCGCATGCGCGACGCGGGCGCCAGCTACAAAGTGTCGAAGAACAGGCTCGCTCTCATTGCTCTCGAGGGCACGCCCTACGCCGGGATCGGCAATCTGCTGACCGGGCCGACGGCGCTCGCAACGTCGGCGGATCCCGTCGCCGCGGCGAAGGTGGCCGTCGATTTCGCCAGGACCAACGATCGTCTCGAGATCGTCGGCGGCGCGATGGGCGACACCATCCTCGACGTCAACGGAGTGAAGGCCCTGGCCGAGCTCCCGTCGCTCGACGAGCTGCGCGCTCGCATCGTGGGCCTCATCCAGGCGCCCGCGACCAAGATCGCGCGGACCATCAGCGAGCCGGGCGCGAAGCTGGCCCGCGTCTTCGGGGCCTATGCGGCCCGCGAGAACGCCTGATCGAAGTGAAACCCAACACCGTCGCCCCAGCGAAGGCTGGGGCCTCAACGGGTGAGGAACACGGTGCTTTTCACCTCCTGGGATGCCGGCCTGCGCTGGCATGACGATCTAGAAACGGAGACTTAAAATGGCAGACATCAATTCCCTCGTCGACAAGCTCAGCGAGCTGACGGTTCTCGAAGCGGCGGACCTCGCCAAGGCGCTCGAAGAGCGCTGGGGCGTGTCGGCGGCGGCGGCGGTTGCCGCGGCTCCGGCCGGCGGCGGCGGCGCGGCTGCGCCGGCCGAGGAAGAGAAGACCGAGTTCGACGTCATCCTCGTCAACGACGGCGGCAAGAAGATCAACGTGATCAAGGAAGTCCGCGCCATCACCCAGCTCGGCCTCGGCGAAGCCAAGGCGCTGGTCGAGGGTGCTCCCAAGCCGGTCAAGGAAGGCGTCAACAAGGCCGAAGCCGAGGAGCTCAAGAAGCGCCTCGAGGAAGCCGGCGCGACCGTCGAGGTGAAGTGACGCTCAACGTCAATTGAGCGTCATCGCGGCGGAGGCCGGGATCCAGAAGAAAGAAAAAGAAGGGGCGGCTCCTTGCGGGGCCGCCCCTTTCCTTTTGCACTCTCGCAAGGGGCTCAGGCTTTCTCCATCTCCCCCACCCGCCGGGCGACGACGTCGTCGTGGAGGCCCGAAGGATTGTCGACGGCGAAATGGGCAAGCTCCTCGCCGTCGGGGACGCCGACCGCGAAGGTGGCGGAGGTGCGGCCCTCGCTGCCGTCCGGAAGCGTGTAGCGGGCGTCGGCGACCACCACCGGCAGCACCGCGTCGCCTTCGACCTTCTCGGTCGGCAGCTTGACCGCGGTCTCGACCCGCTTCGTCTCGCCCGGCGCGACCTCGACCGGCGGCATCCGCTTCGGCTCGATCAGGTGGCGCTCGGCCTCCGAGGCGCCCGCCTGCAGCATGAAGGCGGAGACCCGGACGTCGCGCGCCGGCGCGGCGCCGCGATTGTCGACCTTGAGCGCGAACTGGACGACCGCCTCGTCGCCCTCGACGCCGGCGCGGACCGGCTGGAGCGCGAGATCGATCCACGGACGGCCGGCTTCCCCGGTCGCGGCGACCGGCGCGGCGGCCACGACCGGCTCGGCGGCCGGCATCGCCTCATCCTCGTAGACATCCTCGCGCCGGCGGCGGCGGGACAAAGCGAAAGCGGCGATGGCCAGCACCACCAAAGCGAGCGCCAGCCAGGGCAGCCACGACCGGGCCGACCGGGCCGCCGGCGCCGTGGCGGGCGTCGCCGGGGCGGGCGCGGGCGTGACGGCCGGCGCCGGAGCGGTGGCGACCGGAGCGGGCACCGGAGTCGGAATCGCCTCGGGGGCGGCGGTGGGGACCGGGCGCGTCGCGGCGGCCGTGGCCGTCGTCCGCGTCGTCCGGCGGGTGGTATGAGTCGTTGTCGTCCGCGCCGGGGCGCGGGCCGCGGTGCGCGCCGCGGTCCGTGCCGGCGCGGTGGCGCGCACATTTCTCGTCACGCGAGTCGTTCGTGTCGCGTTCGTCGTCTCCGCGGGCGGCGCGACCGCCGTCGGCGGCACCGGCGCTGGGGCCGGAATCACCGCCGGAGCCGGCGGACCCTGAAGGGTGACAGGCGCCTGGGCCGCCGGAGGCGGAGTCGCGCTCTGGGGCGTCGGCGGCGGCGCCTGGGGCGCCTGGACGTCCTGCGCGAGCGAGGGGGTGAGGGGGAGCGCGGCGGCTGCGATCAGCAGCATGGCGGCGCGACGGGTGGGGCTCGGTTTCTGTTTCATGGTGAAGGGTCCAATGATTGCGGCGCCGTTTCGGACGCGTCACGCCGGGCCAGCCGTGCCTCCGGTGCGGCGAGCCGTGGCGCCTGCCTGGCCGCCGTCCGAGGGGAAACCGGTGGCACAGGCCGGCCGCTTTCCCTGCACGAAAGGCGGGAACTTCACTTATGTTAGTGCGCTATGCGCCCATGCCGCGCTTCTACTTCCACGTTTACAACGACATTGTCGCGATCGACGAGGAGGGGTTGGAGCTTCCCGATATCGAAGCGGCGCGCATGCAGGCGATGGAAAGCGCGCGCGAGCTCGTCTGCGAGGGAATCCACAAGGGCCATCTCAACCTCGATCACCGGATCGAGGTGGAGGATGAGGATCACAAGCCGGTGCTGACCCTCACCTATCGCGACGCCTTCGCCGTCAGCGGCGAGCGGCCGGCCCAGCCGATCTGAGCCGCGCAAGCGCGCGCACGGCGGCGGCGCCAACGACTAGAGCGTTGCGCGAAAAGGTGGGTACCGGCTTTTCGCAAAAAGCAACGCGACAACAAGGGCTTATAGAGCGGCCTGCGATTCAAGTTGATCGCAGGCCGCTCTAGGGTCCGGACCCCAGGAATGTCGAATCCACCCGCCGCGGACTCGGTCATCCGCGTCCGGGACAGGGCCGCTCCTCGATCAGGGCCGCGAGGCGCGCGGCCGGCATTGCCGCCGCGCCGGCGGTTTGCATTTGCCCCGGCGAATGCCTAGGAAAGCAAGGCTACCAGTCGCAAACGAACGGTTTTTGGCGCTTTGCGGCCCTTCTTCCTTCTTTCGCCTGCCCCTGGCGTGCAGGGCCGAGTCGCGGCCCAAAAAGAAGGAAAGAAGGCATGATCACCGGCACCGTCAAATTCTTCAACACCGACAAGGGCTATGGCTTCATCCAGCCCGAGGACGGCGGCACCGACGCCTTCGTCCATATCAGCGCGGTCGAGCGGTCGGGCATGGGGACCCTCAACCGCGACCAGCGCGTCCGCTACGAGCTCGAGACCGACGCAAGGGGGCGGACCAGCGCCGTCAATCTCCAGACAGCCTGAGGCCGCCGCGGTGCCGGCCGGCTCGCCGCAGACAGGAAGCGCGCGATGACCAACCTCCACGAACAATATGCCGCCCGCGCGGACGAGGCCCGCGCCGAAGCGGACAATGCGACGCTCGCCAATGTGCGCGAGCGCTGCCTGCGGTCCGCCACCGCCTGGGAGGCGATGGCGGCGCGGGCCCGCCGCAGCGAGACGATGCGCGCGAAGCTGCAGGCCGAGAAGGAGATAGCGCGCACCGAGACCGAGACGATCGAGAGCAATCGTCTTCAGCCGGCCGGCATCACCTGACGGCCCAAAAAGGAACGGCATGACAAAGGTCTGACGATCCTCAATGGCCTTTGTGCTGGACCGAGTTGAAGAAGCTGTCGACGTTCGCCGGCGGCGGCTTGGCCGCCGGCACGGCCCTGGCGGATGGCGGCGGCGGCGGCACGTCGGGCAGGTCCGGCTCCGCGCCAGCATTGCCGAGGACCGGCGGAGGCGCGGCGGCGGCGCGGCGGAGCTGCGGCGCCAGCTTCTGCAATTCCTCGGGCGAGGCGCACCAGCGGACCCAGGCGTCGGCGACGAAATCGGTCGGATCGTCGAAGGCGAGCTTCGGAGTCGCCGCCACGACGGCGAGACCATCCGGGTTGATGACGAATGGGCGGAAGGCCAAAGCCGCGCGGCCGACCGGCTTGGTCGCGACCTCGCCGCAGACGGCGCCGCCGATGCCGCCGCGAAGGTTGCGATATTGCGCGTCCTCGGCCCCCGGAAGCGCCGTCGGCATCGCCCGGTCGATCACCGCCTGGAGCCGGGCCGGATCGTTCGGATCCTCCGGTGTGACGACGTTCGCGATCATCGCATTCGCCTCGGCTCCGACGGCCGCCGCCTCGCTGTCGACGACATTGCCGCCGCGGTCCTCCGGCTTGCCGCCGCAGCCGGCGAGCGACAAAGCGAGGGCGAAAAGAGACAAAAAGCGGGAAAGCGTCATGGAGGCGGTCATAGGCGGAGAAACCGGAAGACTGAACCCAGTCAATCTCTTTTCCCCATGGAAGCCCGCTCGGGCCTGGTGAGGAATCAGGGTCGGGAGCCTAGGCCATGCCCGCCGCATCCTCCGCCGAGCGCGGCCGCATGCGGGTGATGGTGACCCGGGTCGCGCCGTTGGTGAGGCCGTAGAGCCGCCGCGCGAAGCCCCAGGGAAAGCGGATGCAGCCGTGCGAGGCCGGATAGCCGGGCAGATGGCCGGCATGCATGGCGATCCCCGATCGGGTGAGGCGCTGCATGAACGGCATCGGCGCGTTGCTGTAGACGTTGGACCGGTGGTGGGCCGCCTTCTGGAGGATGCGGAAGCGGCCGACCGGAGTCTCGTGCCCGCGCCGGCCGGTCGAGACCGGCGAGGTGGCGAGCAGGTCGCCGTCCTCGAACACCCAGGCGCGCTGTTGCGGAAGGCTGACGAGGATCCGGATGCCCGCGCCGGGCCCGGCGGTGAACCAGGCCGGCAAAGCGGGCTTTTTCGGCGCCGGCGGAGGCACCGGCGCCGGCGCGGCGGGCGGAAAGCTGAGGCACCCGGCCACGCCGAGCGCGCAGGCGGCGTCGGCGAAGACCGACGGATCGATCGCCAGGCGCAAGGGCGGCGAGACGCTCGCCGCGAGCAGCATCAGGCAGCCGGCGGAAACCGCCCCAAGCCGCGCTTTTTTCCGGAGAATCGCAAAGGACATCCGCCCTGCCTAACAAAGGCGGGGCGGGCTGTTAACGCGCGTTAACCACGAAAATGCCGCGCCTCAGGCGCAGCGCAAAGCCCGCTCGTGCAAGGGCGCCAGGCCTTCCAGCCATTCGAGCTCCTTGGCCGGCCGCGGGCAGGTCTCGCGCGCGCGATGCATATGAAGCGAGCACAGGCGCAGATGCGCCGCCGCGACCTCCGCCTGCTCGGCGCGATAGGCGGCGTCCAGCTCGGCCCGCGCGCGCTCGACATGATAGAGATGGTTCCGGTCGCTCTCGTGGCTCATTTCTCGTCTCCGGTTGCGGGGCAGGAAGCGATTGCGGGCAGGCAATGACCGTCGACGGACGGCGGCGAGATGCGGACGATGGCGGCAAGCGTCGGCGCGATATCGACGGTCTCGGCGGGTCCGGCCGGCCGCGCGGATTCGATGCCCGGCCACCAGAAGAGGATCGGCACCTGCCGGTCATAATCCCAGGGCGAGCCGTGGCCGGCGACATAATCGCCTGGGCCGCGCGGCATGCCGAGCGTCGCATAGCGGGCATATTCGACGGCGATGTCGCCGCTGCGGCCGGGCGCATGGCTTTCATGATAACGTTCGGCCAGGCTGAGCGCGGCGGGATCCTTGCCGGCGGGCGGCGCGGCGCGGACGATCTCGTCGGCGGTCAGCGCCTCCGCGACGCCATCCTGCTTTTTCAGCCAGGCAATGGCCTCGTCCCGGATGCGGGTGTGGAAGGCGGCGTCGCCGGGCGCATTGATGACGAGCTGCTGCGGATCGCCGCCGTCGATCGGATCGTAGTCGATGCCGAGCGTTTCCCTGAGATGGCGGTTGAGCGCGGCGACCAGGGCGATTCCGTCGATCCGGCGGGCGGCGAGACCATGCTCCGACGCGCGCTCGGCGGCGTCGATCGCGCCATGATCGGCGGTCAGCACGACGATGTAAGGCGTTCCGAGCGCGTCGATCCGGTCGAGGAGGCGGCCGAGCGCGGCGTCGAGCGCGTGCATCTGGACGCACATCTCGGCGCCGCCATTGCCGAAGCGATGGCCGATATGGTCGGTGGCCGAGAGGCTGATCGCGAGCAGGTCCGGCTGCGGTCCCTTGCCGAGGCCGCGCGCCGCCGCCGCCTCGGCGGCGAAGTCGAGCGTCACCGCGTCGAACAGGGGCGCGCCGCGGAACTGGTCCTGGAAACCGGTGCGGGCGAGGAAATCGGGGCCGTCCTCGACGTCGCGCGCGCTGTCGGGCGGGACTGCGCCGCTGACCCTCTCCTTGCCGAACATGTGGGACTGGACGAGCGCGCGACAATCCTCGGGAATGTCCGTCGGCCAGAGCGCCGGCGGAGCGGCCCGCCAGCGCGCCATCAAGGCTGCGTCCCAGCGCTCGGCCGGAGCCGTCACCGAGGGTCCGGCGGGCCCTGCATAGGAAGAGGTGGCGAAGCCGGTCCCGTCGACCCACCAGTAAACGGCATCGGCATGGTGGCCGCCGAGCATGATCGCCGCCCGGTCCTTGCCCGAGATGGAGACGACCCGCGCCCCCGGCCGCGCCGCCTTCAGCCAGTCGCCGAACGTATCGACCCGGAGGTTCTGCGGCCCGCGGGCGTCGGGATCGCCGGTGCCGCGCACCGCGACGCAATAGATGCTGGAGCCGGTCTTCACGTCGAACCAGCTGTTGGCGACAATTCCGGTGCGGGCGGGATGGTCGCCGGTGAGGATGGTCGAATGGCCGGGGCAGGTCTCGGTCGCCGCATGGCTCTGCCAGCCGGCCGGCCAGGCGATGCCGCCGCCGAGCCGCTTCAGGCCGCCGGTGAAAAGATCGCGATAGCGGCCGTAAAGCTCGGCCGAGAACTGATCGACCGCGATGACGACGATCAGCTTCGGGGACACCGGCGGCGCGGCCGCGGCCGGCCGGATCGTCGCCATCGCCAGGAATGCCGCCGCGGCGGCCCTTTTCCACGCGCCCATGCCGTTCCTGCTTCGCTTACGGGCGTTAAATTAGGGGGCTTGGATTGCGGGGATGTGACAGTCAGCGCCAGAAGGGCCCGATCCGGCCGAGCCCGGCGAACCGGCTTTCCGCCTCGGCGAGATGGCGGCGTTCCTCGTCCGGGTTCGCGGGACGTTCGGCGAGGGCGCCGGAGAGGCCGAGCCACTCCACCAGCGCGCGCGCCGTCGCGATGTCGTTGAGGTGGCCGAGGCTCTCCTGCATCCCCTCGAGCGCGCCGGCGAACCTCTTCTGGGCCAGAGCCGCGGGCCGATAGAGCAAGGCGAGGAATTCGACGGCGTAGCGCAATTTCTTGATGTGGATGCGAAGGCGATGGCGCTGCTCCTCGCCAAGTCCCCCAAGACCGTGGCCGCCGTCGCGCACCTTGCGCCAGAGCTTGTCCAGCCTCTTCTCGGCGAACTTGGCGAGCGGCGCGCGGGCCTTGCGGTGGCCGCGCCAGCCGCCGCCTTCCACCCAGACGACCAGAGCCAGCATGAGGTCGCGGAAACGCTGCGATTCCAGCGTCTCGATCACCCGGTCATAGGCGCTCTCGCGGGCGGCGGAGAGCGCTTCGCAATCGGCCTCGGAGACCTGGTCCCGGTTGCGGGCGAGGAAGACGTCGAGGTTGCGCGCGTCGCCGAGCGCAGAGGTGAACCAGCGCAGCTCCTCGCGCAGCCGCCCGAAATCCTTGCCATGGCGGATGGCCGGGCGAAACAGGGAGAAAGAGGAGCGCAGCCGCCGCATCGCCACCCGCGCCTGGTGCAGGGCCTCGGGCTGGCGCCTTTCCGCGACCAGCCGCTCGTTGAGCCGGAAATGGCGCAGGCAGGCGTGGACGATCGCCGCAAAGCCTTCGGCGACGTTCATCTCCGTGCCGATTTCGACCGGCCCCGCCTTGCTGACCCTGTCGAAGCTGCCGTCGGCGAGCGCGAATCCGCGCTCCGCCTTGCTGAGGACTCCGAGCCGAAGCGGAACGCGCTCGCCAAGCTGCCGGGCGAGGTCGAGCAGGGCCTGGGGGGCGCCCCGTTTCAGCTCGATCTCGACTTCGTGGAGCGCCCTTTCCTCGCCGCCGCCGCGGATGATCCCCTGGTCGAGCACGAGCTCGACCTCGCTCTCCTGATGGTCGATCCGCCAGATCGTTCGGTCGACCCGCGATTCGACGACCGCCACCAATTTGCCGATCCGGTCGGGCGCGACGATCTCCGCCGCCGGAGTCGCCGCAAACGCCTCGGCATCGAGGCATTCGCTCGGGATCGATCTTTCCCATTCGGGGCGGCTGAACAGGCCGGCGCCGCCCCCGGCCTGCTTCACCGTCTGGATGAAGCAGCCGTCGAGGCGGCGCACGCGCAGCGAATAACCAGCCTTGCGAAGCGCCTTCTTCTTCGTGTCGAAATAGGTCGAGGATTGCGCGCGCGTCGATGCGGCCGCGCCGGCCAGCAAGGGATGGCAGCGAAGATCGCCGGCATCCTTCGGGTCAAGCTCGAGCTTCAATTCGACTTCGTGGCCGTCTGCCACAGGCGCTCCCGGTTGCGCTGCCGATTCGCGGGATAGTCTACCCGCATCGCGCGACCAAGGCGAACGATGTGCGTTGCGGAAGCATGAAGCCGCCCCGCCCGAAGCTGCCAGGTCCCCTCCGAGGCCCCGCCCGCCGCCTGCTGAGCCGGCTCACCCGGCGGCACCCGGCGACGGGCCGGCCGCTCCAGGTCGGCGCCCTGCCATGGCGGCGGGGGGGGAGGACGGCCGAGGCGAGATGCTGCCGGTCGCCGGCCGCCGGTCGAGCCGCCGGATCGTTCCAAAGGGGGCCGCACCCTCGCCGAGGCGGCGGCGCGCGAGGCCTGTGAGGAAGCCGGGCTGGAAGGCGCGATCAGCGTAAGCGAGATCGGCCGCTTCGACCATGTCGGGAATCATCCGGCGTTCGGCCGGCTGCACGCGACGATCCTGCTCTTTCCGCTCGCGGTCGCGCGGGAGCGCGATTCCTGGCCGGAAAAGGGCCAGCGCAGCCGACGCTGGTCTCCCGGGAGGACGCTGCGAAGAAGGTTGCGTCGCCAAAGCCTGCAAGGCTGATCCGCGCCTTCGATCCGGACGCCGATTGCGTGCGGCTGAAACTGGAATTGCGAGGCGAAGCCGCGGCTTAGGCGATCTTGTCGGCGTAGAGGAAATGACCGGGCCCGAGGCGCTGCAGCACTTCCTCGAGGCTGTTGGCGCTCAATGCAAAGCAGCCGTCGGAGCGGCCGAGCTTGCCATGCTCGGCGGCGACCTCGGGCTCCGCATACCAGGCCTTGTGGATGACGATCGCCCGGGTCTCGGCGTTGGAGTTGGACGAATCGAGGCCGAGGACTCGAAGCGATCGGCCATATTTGCCGGGATAATAATCGCCGGTCAGATAGCCGCCGCTCGACGAGGCTTCGGAGTTGATCTCGTTCGAGAAGCGCTCGAGCCAGCCGCTATGGTCGGGATCGGAGCCGCGGCCATGGGCGACATAATGGCTGCCGACGCGGCCGCTCGCAGTGTCGAGCAGATAGAAACGCGGTTCGCGCGAGGGGCGGTCGAAATCGGCGATGGCGACGACGTCGCCATGGGTGATGACCGACCGGTGCCGATCGAAAGCCGCGCGGGCGCGGGCGAGAAGCGCCGGATTGATCGGACCGGTGACCGCGGGCGCGGCCGGCTGGGCCGGAAGCGGCGACACCGGGAAAAGCGGCTTGGGGGCGGGAACCGGGTCCTTCAATCTGGCGACGATCTCGGCCAGCGACTGGGCGTTGGCGGCCGTGGCGGCGGCCAGCAGACCGGCCGCAGCACCGGTGCCAAGCATCTGCCTGCGCGAGAATTGCAATTTAGACCCCTCCGCTCTGGACTTCGAATGTAACGCGAATTCCTTTTGATTCAATGACCTGCGGCCCAGGCTTTGGCGTCTCGCCGCATCAGGCCAGCGACTCGCCGCAATTATCGGGAACAAAGCTTACTGTCCGGTTTCGCCGCAAGATGGCGCGGCGGCGAACCGTGTCGGTTTCGGGTCCGGTGGAACTCGCGCCCGATCGGAGTCGTCTTGGCGGCGATGGCCGGATTCGAACGCCTCCCCGTCAAGCCGGGCCTGCCGCCGATGGAGGCGAAGCTGGTCGACGCCCTGCCCGAGGGAGAAGGCTGGCAATATGAGCCCAAATGGGACGGCTTTCGCTGCCTCGTCTTTCGCGACGGCGGCGAGATCGCCCTGATGTCGAAAGCAGGACGGCCGCTCGGCCGCTATTTCCCGGAAATGGTCGCGGCGATGAAGGCGATTCCGGCCGACCGCTTCGTCGTCGACGGCGAGCTGATCATCCCCGTCGGCGGCGTTCTTTCGTTCGACGCGCTCCAGCTCCGCCTCCATCCGGCCGAGAGCCGGATCCGCAAATTGTCGAACGAAACGCCGGCCCAGATCATGCTGTTCGACCTGCTCGCGCGTGGCAAAAAGAGCTATGTCGAGGAACCGCTCTCGGCGCGGCGCCGGGCGCTGGAAGAGCTGCTCTCCCCGCCGCCGCGGCCGGACATCCTCCTCTCGCCCTTCACCCTCGATTGCGAGGTGGCGAAATCCTGGCTCGACATGGCCGGCGAGGCGCTGGACGGGGTCGTCGCCAAGCGGCGCGAGGAGGCCTATGTGCCGGGCGAACGGGCGATGCTGAAGGTCAAGCAATTGAAGACGGCGGACTGCGTCGTCGGCGGCTTCCGCTACGGCACCAACAGCCGGCAGGTCGGCTCGCTCCTGCTCGGGCTCTACGACGATGCCGGGAAGCTCGACCATGTCGGCTTCACCTCGGCCATCCCCGCGGACGAGCGGCCGGCGCTGACCAGGAAGCTCGAAAGGCTGATCGCGCCGCCCGGCTTCACCGGCAGCGTGCCCGGCGGCCCGAGCCGCTGGTCGACCGAGCGGACCGGCCAATGGGAGCCGCTCCGGCCCGAGCTGGTCGCCGAGGTCCGCTACGACCATGTCACCGGCAAGCGCTTCCGCCACGGCACCAAGTTCCTGCGCTGGCGGCCCGACAAGGCGCCCGGGCAATGCCGGATGGACCAGCTCCGGCCCGAGGCGCGGCCGGCGGCGCTCGCCAGGGATCTGGAGGCGGCGCGATGAGCGAGCGTTTCGTCGCGGGCGTCCGGCTCAGCCACCCGGAGAAAATGCTCTATCCGGAGCAGGGCATCACCAAAGGCGAGCTTGCGGACTATTATGTCGCCGTGGCCGAGCGGATGCTGCCGCACGTCGCCTTCCGCCCGATCACGATGGTCCGCTGCCCGGCCGGGAGCGAGACCAAATGCTTCTACCAGCGCCATGCCGGATCGGGCGTGCCGGAGCAGCTCCACGCGGTGACGATCCCCGGCTTCGAGGAACCCTATCTCTACATTGCCGACGTCGCCGGCCTGGTCGCGCTCGTGCAGATGGGGGTGCTCGAAATCCATCCCTGGGGCGTCACCACGGATCGTCCGGACAAGGCCGACCGGATCGTCTTCGACCTCGATCCAGACGAGGGGCTGGGCTTCGGCGACGTCATCTCGGCAGCGCGCGAGGTGCGGGCGCGGCTGAAGCGCCTCGGCCTTCAAAGCTTCGTCAAGACGACCGGCGGCAAGGGCCTCCACGTCGTCGCCCCGGTCGAACCGACCGCCGACTGGAAGTCGGTCAAGAGCTTCGCCCGCGGCGTCTCGGCCGGGATGGCCGCCGACGCGCCCGGCAGATATCTGACCAAGGTCTCCAAGGCCGAACGGACCGGCCGGATCTTCATCGACTATCTGCGCAATGATCCGACCTCCACCGCCGTCGCGCCTTATTCCACCCGCGCCCGCCCCGGCGCGCCGGTGGCGACGCCGCTGCGCTGGGACGAATTGGGGCCGAAGCTCGACCCCAAGGCCTTCACCATCCGCACCGTGCCCGCCCGCCTCCGCCGGCAGCGTGCCGATCCCTGGGCGGAGATGATGACGCTCCGCCAGCTTCTGCCGGACTTGCCGCGCGGGTAATCGACATGTGCCCTCGGGGCTCAACAATCCGGATCGCCAATGGTAGCGAGCGTCCATGCGCAAGTCGGCCCCGATATTGGCAACAATATTTCTGATGGGTTGTCATCCCACGCCGCCCCTCCTTCCAAACGGCTGTTATTATACGGATGAAGGCACTCCTCTGCTCAGGGTTAGTGGGCAGCAGGGCCAAGTGCTCATTCCCGGTGACGTGGGTAAGGTCGAGTTGATGGAAGGGCGCTTTTGGGGCGGTCCGCACGTGAGTGTGAAGCCGGGATTTTACGTACAGTCGCCCGAATTGAGAGCCGTGGCGGATCGACCGTTGCGGTGGGTTCCATTCAGCGTTCGGCCGAGCCCCGCCGGCTCGGTGATTCTAGTCCCGATGGAAGCCGCGGGTGAAGAGGAGATCAGGCTCGGACCTCCCTGCGCGGCTGCAAAATAACCGATTGGCCGCAGATCGGGGCGGTGCAGCTTGCCCCGGCTCCGGCACCTCCTATCTCGGGCAAAAGCAAAAGGAGATTCGCGATGGCCGAAGAGCAAGCGACGCTGGCGGGCGGCTGCTTCTGGTGCACCGAAGCGGTGCTCAACGACGTGATCGGCGTCTTGAAGGTCGAGAGCGGCTATACGGGCGGCCATGTCGCGCATCCGACCTACAGGCAGGTCTGCGGCGGCGACACCGGCCATGCCGAGGCGATCCGGATCACCTTCGATCCGGACATGATCTCCTATGGCGACCTGCTCGACCTGTTCCTCGCCACCCACGATCCGACCCAGCTCAACCGCCAGGGCAACGACGTCGGCACGCAATACCGCTCGGCCATCTTCCCGCGCGATGAAGGGCAGGAAGCGGAGGCGCGCCGCGCGATCGAGCGCGCCAAGGCGGACTGGCCGGCGCCCATCGTCACCACGATCGAGCCGCTCGGCGAGTGGTGGCCGGCCGAGGATTATCACCAGGATTATTGGTCGGGCGAAGGGCAGCGCAACGCCTACTGTCTCGCCGTCATCCCGCCCAAGCTGCGCAAGCTCCGCAAGAGCTTCGCCAACCGCGTGAAGAGCGACGCCGCGGCGGTTTAGGAAGCTGAAAGATGGACCCCGGCTCGCAGCAAAGCTGCGGTTCATCCTGAGCGACGCCGCAGGCGACGTCGAAGGGCCGGGGTGACGATAAGGGCAAAGCGAAAGGGCCGGGGCATCGCCCCGGCCCTTCCAGCCCTTACCGCCGGCGGAACTGCAGGTCGTGCTTATCGACTCGGACGCTGGCGCTGAGCGCGTCGAGGCGGCGGTTGAGGTCGCTCCGCTCGGCGAAGCTCAGGCCGCCGCGGCGGTAATTCCGCTCGAGACGCTCGACCTGGCCGAGGCGCATCCTGAGGCCGGCGGCTTCGCCGCGGGTGAGCGCGCCGGAGCGGATGCCCTGGTCGATCCGCGACTCGATCTGCGCCTCGCGCTGGTTGATGTTGCCGCCGAAGGGCGCCGCGTCGGCGGTGCCGGCAAGGCCGGTCAGGGCGGCCGCGGCGGCGGCGAAGGTCAGGATGGTCTTCATGTTCTGTCTCCTTGTCTCGGCGCCGGGGGATCGGCGCTGGACAGGAGATGAGGCCGCGCCGTCGCAGAGCTTTCGCGGCGCGGCGGGGAATTTGTCGCAAATTGTCGCGGCCCGCGTCATGCCAGCGAAGGCTGGCATCCCAGCGGGTGAAGAAGGCCGAGTCTTTCACGCGCTGGGGCCCGAGCCTGAGTTTATCCCGAGCGACGCCGCAGGCGGCGTCGAAGGGCTGGGGCGACGGGTTACTCTCGCGGCGCCGCCGCCCGCCGCAGACGGTCGTTGATCGCGCGGCCGATCCCTTCCTCCGGCACCGGGGCGACGGCGATCCGGGGCCGGGCCTGGGCCTCGGCCCGGTGGAGCGCGTGGAAGAGCCGCGCCGCCGCCTCGCGCAGATCGCCGCTCGGGCTCAGATTGTCGTCGCCTTTCGACGCGCCGAAGCCGATCAGCCATTCGTCGGGCTGGGCGGTCTCGGCGTTGAGCCGCACCGTCTTGGCGGGCGCATAATGGCTGGGCATCTGGCCCGGCGCCTCGATCCCGCTCTTCGCCTCCGCCTCGGCGAGGCTGGCGAGCGCCTTCAGATCGGCGAAGTCGATCGGCCCTGGGCGGAGCAGGCGGATGCCGCCCTCGTCCACCGCGACGATGGTCGATTCGAGGCCATGCTCGGTCGGCCCGCCGTCGACGACGAGCGCGATCCGGCCCTCCAGCGACTTGACGACGTGGTCGGCTTTGGTCGGGCTGATCGTCCCGCTCATATTGGCCGAGGGCGCGGCGAGCGGCCGGCCGCAGGACTCGAGCAGGGCCCGCATCGCCGGGTGCGCGGGGCAGCGGAGCGCGACGGTCGTCAGGCCGGCGGTCGCACGCGCCGCGATCGGGCTGTCCGGCTTCAGTGGCAGGACGAGGGTGAGCGGCCCCGGCCACCAGGCCAGCGCCAGCGCCCGCGCCGCGTCGGGAAAGGCGGCAATCTCCTCCGCCTGGGCGAGATCGCGGACATGGACGATCAAGGGATTGAAGCCGGGCCGGCCCTTGGCCTCGTAGATGCGCGCGACGGCGGCCTCGCTGGTCGCGTCGGCGGCGAGGCCGTAGACCGTCTCGGTCGGCATTGCGACCGGCTCGCCGGCGAGGACCAGCCGGCACGCCTCGGCGATCGCCGCCTTGCCATGGGGCGCGATGCGGGTGGCGAGCGGCGGGTTTGGCGGCGTCACGGCGCCGCGCTATAGCCCCCATCCCCTCCAGGCAAGCCGAGGCCGATGACCTACACCCCGCCCGCCGCCGAGCAATTGTTCGCGCTGAAGCATGTCGTCGGGATGGACGAATTGGCCGGGCACAACCAGTTTTCCGACGCGACGCCGGACGTGGTCGAGGCGATCGTCGAGGGCGCGGGCGCGCTGGCGGCTGGCGAGTTCGCGCCGTTGAACCGGATCGGCGACGAGACCGGCGCCAGATGGTCGCCCGACGGCGTCACCATGCCGCCGGGCTTCCGCGAGGCCTATCGCGCCTATGTGGACGGCGGCTGGGGCACGCTCGCCGGGCCGAAGGACTATGGCGGCCAGGGCCTTCCGCTCGGCCTCGCAACGATCGTGATGGAGGATCTCGGCGCCGCCAACATGGCCTTCTCGCTGGTGATGATGCTGACTCCGGCCGCGGTCGAGGCGCTGAGGCATCACGGCACCGACGAGCAGAAGAAGCTCTGGCTGCCCAGGCTGGTCACCGGCGAATGGACCGGCACGATGAACCTCACCGAGCCGCAGGCGGGATCGGACGTCGGTGCGCTTCGCACCCGCGCCGAGCCGGCGGGCGACGGAAGCTACCGTATCGTTGGCCAGAAGATCTTCATCACCTATGGCGAGCACGATCTCGCCGACAATATCGTCCACCTCGTCCTCGCCCGCACGCCCGGCGCGCCGGCGGGGACGAAGGGGATCACCCTCTTCCTCGTCCCGAAGATCCTGCCCGGCGGAACCCGCAACGACGTCCGCTGCGTCTCGATCGAGCATAAGCTCGGCATCCACGCCTCGCCCACCTGCGTCATGGCCTATGGCGAGGAGGGCAAATGCGTCGGCTGGCCGATCGGCGGCGAGCAGGAGGGGATGCGGGCGATGTTCACGATGATGAACAATGCCCGGTTGAATGTCGGCCTGCAGGGCGTCTCGATCGCCGAGCGGGCGACGCAGGCCGCAGTCGCTTATGCCCTTCAGCGTGTGCAGGGCACGCGCGACGGCAAGCCGGCGGTAATCGCCCGCCATCCCGACGTCCGCCGCATGCTGCTGAGGATGAAGAGCCTGACCCAGGCGGCGCGGGCGCTCGCTTATTATACGGCCGGCCAGACCGACCGAGCGAGCCTCGGCGACGAGGATGCGAAGCTGCGCGCCGACCTGCTGACGCCTCTGGTCAAGGCCTATGGCACCGATGTCGGCTGCGAGGTGGCGAGCCTCGGAATCCAGGTCCATGGCGGCATGGGCTATGTGGAGGAGACCGGCGCCGCCCAGCATCTGCGCGACATCCGCATCGCGCCGATCTACGAGGGCACGAACGGCATCCAGGCCGCCGACCTGGTCGGGCGCAAGCTGGGGCTGGACGGCGGCGCGGTGCTCGACCGGCTGCTCCGCGAGATCGGGGTCGTGAGCGAAGGGCCGCTTGCGGCGCTCGTCGTCGATTGCCGCCGGACTGCCGACTATCTCGCCGCCGTATCCGCCGATGATCGCCTCGCCGGCTCCTATCCCTTCCTGAATATGCTCGCCACCGCCGTCTGCGGCTGGCTGATGAAGCGCCAGGCCGACGCGCTCGACGGCGACGTCTCTCCCGATTTCGCCGCGATGAAGCAGGCGGCGGTGGGCTATTATCTCGACCAGATCGTGCCGGAAGCGCGGGGCCTCGCCGCGCAGGCGACAGGCGGTGCGGAGCTGCTCTATTCGGTTTCGGACGAGGCGCTGGCGGGGATCTGAGCCACCCCGTCATCCCGGCCCTTCGACGCCGCCCGTAGCGTCGCTCAGGGCCGGGGTGACGGCTGGTCAGACCATCACCAATTTCGTGTCCTTTCGTCCCACCGACCGGTAGATTCGCGGCCCGAGGTCGAGGCGGAAGGCGCCCATCCGGGCATTGGGGTCCTCGCTTTTGCGGCCGACCACCCAGGATTTGGACGTCCGCCCCTCGCCAGCGTCCGCCCAGTCGTAGGCGACATTGATCGCCACCGTCGGAACGAAGATGCGGCGGCCCTGGAGCTCGATCCCCCGCACATCCTCCGCCTTCATCGCGATTTGGGCGGTGAGGCGAAGGCTCTCGCCGGGCGGGACATTGATGTAGGGCGAGCCGCTGTGGCGGTGGATCGCGCCGCCGAGGAAGGCGGCGATCCGCGATTCGTCGGCGGCGTTGAACATGCGGGTGTCGATGCGGATGTTGCGCGCGGTCTCATCGCCGACATTGGTGACGATGAGATTGTAATGGAGGCTCGCCTCGCTCTCCGTCGCGGCGGCGCGGTCGGGCTCGATGTCGAGCTGGAGCCAGGGCCGCGGCGCTTCGGCAGGCGCCGGCTCCGGCGGCGCGACCTCGGCGAGCAGGAGCTCGGACGCGGGCTCCTCCGATGGCGCGAGCTCTTCCAGGACGAGCGTGTCGCGATCGACCTCGTCTCGTGCGCCGGCGGCGCGGCGGCGAAGGAACCAGCCGGCGGCGGCGAGGCCGAGCAAGACGGGCAAAGCGAGCCACAGCCAGGCGAGATTGAACGGCGCCGGCGCCGGGCTTTGCAGCGGCGGGACCGGCTGTGCGGCCGGAGGCGCCGGCGCCGGCGTGGTCTGCGCAACCGGAGCGGGCGCGGGCGCCGCTGCTCTCGGGGCGGCCGGCGCTGGCGCCGAGGGCCGCGCGACCGTCCCTGGACGCTCGGACGCGGCGGGCCTCGGCATCCGAACGGGCGGACGAGCGGCGCGCGACGTCGTTCGATCGGCTGGGACCGTCGAACGGGGGGCCGCCTGACGCACGGGCGCCGGCGGGGCCGCCAGGGTCGGAGCCGACGCGGGCGCGGCCGGCTGAGGCTGGGCGGGCGCCGTCGTCCGCTGGCCCGGAAGCTGGAAGTTGCGAAGCTGCGGGTTGCCGACGGTCACATTGTCCTGCGCGGCAAGGACCCCCGGCCATAAGAGGGCGAGGGCCAATCCCAACGCAGCAGCCCGTCGGTGACGGCCTAAATCTATCATCTCAGCGAGGATTTCCCTCTCACACCCCTGCCGGTTCCTTATCGCCGGGGTTTGGTGTCGTCCAGCCGGGCAGCGCCGGGTTCCGCGCCGGTTGCGACGGCCGGAAATTCAGGTCAGCGCCCGTTCCACCAATTCCTCGACCTTGAGGCCGAGCCGCCGCATCTGGGCGGCGATGGCGGGCCAGCGATGCCTCAGGAAATCCGCCCGCTCGGTCGTGCGCAGCCGCTCGGCCGCGCCCTCGGCGACGAACATGCCGACGCCGCGCTTCACCACCACCAGCCCCTCGTCCTGGAAGGTCTGATAGGCCTTGGCGACGGTCAGCGGATTGGCGCCATGCTCGGCGGCGAGGCTGCGCACCGAGGGCAAGGGATCGCCGTCGCGCACCTTCCCCTCGAGGATCAGGGCCGCGATCGTATCGCGAAGGCGCAGATAGACGGGACGTTCCTCGGTCGGCACGACTGCCATACTGTGCTAATACAGCGCGGAGGTCAAGCCACGTCGATCATGTTCGCTCTCCGCCGCGAACGGCGGCCCGGGGAACGCAGACTATGGCGACCAGCTTCCCGGTCGTCGCATCCCTCAGGGGAACGGTCCGGGCCGCTCCCGAAGGACAATGTTTTCGCGGCAAGGATCGCCACCAGAGGAAGCCGAGGAAGAGAATCAGGGGCCGATGCCGGCCAGGCCCAGGCCCTGCCGCTCATCGCGGCACCTCCTCCGGCGCCCATTGGCGCACCACATCGTCATAAGCCGGCCGGACCCTTTCCTCGAGCGGGACGGCGGGCGTGCCGAGGAAGAGGAAGCCGGCGACCCGTTCCCGCCCTTGCAGGCCGAGGCCGCGGCGGACTTCCTCGGAATAAGCGGCCCAACCGGTGACCCAGCCGCCGGCAAAGCCCATGGCGTGGGTGGCAAGCAGAAGGTTCATGCCGGCCGCGCCGCAGGACAATTCCTGCTCCCAGATCGGGATCTTGGTGCCCTCGACCGGGCTGGAGACCAAGACGATCAGCTCGGGCGCCTGATGGGCGAAGCGCTCGACCGCCTCCCATTCCAGCCGCCCGGGCTCCTCCCCCGGCCGCTCGGCGCGATAGGCCCGCTTCAGCAAGGCGTGGAAATCGTCCCGCCGCGCCCTGGCGACATGGATGAAGCGCCACGGGGCGAGCTTGCCGTGATCGGGCGAGCGCATCCCGATTTCGAGGATGCGGCGAAGCTGGTCCGAGTCCGGCCCCGGCTCGACCAGGTCGCGCGGGCGGCCGGAGCGGCGGGTGGCGAGCAGCGCGAGCGTGGAGCCGAGATCGTTGAGCATGGCCCCGCGCTACCAGTCCGGCGAGGGCGCAACAATCCGGCTTCACAAGCCGGGAATCCCCGCTAGTTTGCCGCGACCAAAGCCGGGCGACACGGCGGGACAAGCAGGGAGTGGGCTCATGGTGAAGACGCCGACGATCGACAATCCGCTCGAGCCCGACATCAGCCATGTGAACCCCGCCGCCCAGAAGACCTGGTTCGGCCATCCGCGCCAGCTCGCCCGCTTGTTCACCACCGAAATGTGGGAGCGGTTCGGCTATTACGGGATGCGGGCGCTGCTGACGCTCTATCTCACCAAGCATTTCATCTTCGGCGACCGCGCCTCGACCGGCCTCTATGGCGGCTATACCGCCCTCGTCTACCTGACGCCGCTGGTCGGCGGCTTCCTCGCCGACCAGTATCTCGGATCGAAACGATCGGTGAAGTTCGGCGCGATCCTGATGGCGATCGGCTATTTCACCCTCGCCTTCGGAGGCACGCCGTCGCGGCCTTATGCCCTGATCGACGGCCAGCGCTACGAGGTGCAGATCGATCATTTCAAGGACCGGCCGACCAGCGACCCGAACGAGACGCGCTATCTGGTCGATCACGGCCAGAAGCTGAAGATCAAGGGCAATGAGGATGGCAGCGTGTCGCTGCTCGCCGCCGACGGCCATGCCGCCCGAACCGTCGCCAAGGGCCATCTCGAATCGAAGAGCGACCAGAATCCGCTGATGGTGACGATCCTGCTGATCGCGCTCTCGCTGATCTCGGTCGGCAACGGCTTCTTCAAGCCCAACATCTCGACCATGGTCGGCGCGCTTTACGACCAGGGCGACCGACGGCGCGACACCGGCTTCACCATCTTCTACATGGGCATCAACCTCGGCTCGATCCTCGGGCAGGCGATCTGCCCGATCCTCGCCGATTGGCTCGGCTGGTGGGCGGGGCTCGGCTGCGCCGGAATCGGCATGCTGATCTCCTACCTGCTGATCCAGTTCGACGGCGGCCGACTCGCCGGCTATGGCGAGCCGCCGCAGCGAGCCGGTTCCGATCGCGCAATGTTGATCTATGCCCTCGCCATCGTCGCGGTTCCGGTGGTGTATTTCCTCTTCATCAACCTCATGAATACGCCGGCACCGACTCCCGGCTCGGGCTTTATCGGCTATATCATGTCGCTGTCGTTGATGGGCAAGTTGCTGTTCGGCACCTTCCTCGTCTCGGTGCCCGGAATCCTCATCTGGTCCTGGTTCAGAGGCTCGCGCACCGAGTTCCAGATGATGGTCGCGGCGATGGTGCTGATCACCTTCAACGTCGGCTTCTGGACTTTGTTCGAGCAGGCCGGATCGTCGCTCACCCTGTTCGCCGACCGCAATACCAACCGCAGCGTGTTCGGCTGGTTCGACATCTCCGCCCCGCAGACGCAGAATTTCAACCCGATCTGCATCGTCCTGTTCGCGCCGGTGATGTCGATGCTGTGGACCTGGCTGGCGAAGCGAAACTGGGAGCCCTCGATCCCGGTGAAGTTCGGAATCGCGCTGATGGGCGTCGGCGCCGGCTTCCTGTTCCTCGTCTGGGGCACCAATTTCGCGGGGCCCGACTTCAAGGTCGGCCTGTGGTGGCTCGCCGGCCTCTACCTCATCCACTCGCTCGCCGAGCTCTGCATCTCGCCGGTCGGACTTTCGATGATCACCAAGCTGTCGATCGCGCGCATCGTCGGACTGATGATGGGCGTCTGGTTCCTCTCCATCTCCTGCGCGCAATATGTCGCGGGCGTGGTCGCGCAGATCGCCAGCGTCGAGACGGTCGGCGGCCAGGTCACCAATTTGCAGGTCAGCCTCGACACCTATGTCGGCGTCTTCTGGAAGATCGGCCTGATCGCGGCCGGCATGGGCGTCGTCCTTCTGATCCTCTCGCCGCTGATCAAGAAGTGGATGCACGGTGTCCAATAGGGCCTGGCTGTTCCTCGCCCTCGGCGCGCTGGTCGGCTGTGCCGCCTCGGCGCCGCCCGACCATCCCGCCACCGCCGCTGCCGCGCCGCCGGCGACGCCGCCGCCGACCTATTCGCGCGACCCCTACCCTTCCACCTATCGTCGCTATCCGGGCGTGCTGACCGCGATCACCGGCGGCACGGTGTTCGACGGCGAGGGCGGCAGGATCGAGAACGGCACGGTGATCCTCGCCGACGGCCTGGTCCAGGCGATCGGCGGGCCCGACACGCCGATCCCGGCCGGCGCGACGCGGATCGACGCCCACGGCAAATGGGTGACGCCGGGAATCATCGACGTCCATTCCCATCTCGGCGACTATCCCTCGCCCGCGGTCGAGGCGCATCAGGACGGCAACGAGCTGACCGGCCCGGTCCATCCCGACGTCTGGGCCGAGCATAGCGTCTGGCCGCAGGATCCGGGCTTCAGCCGCGCGCTCGCCAATGGCGGCGTCACCACGATCGAGATATTGCCGGGCTCGGGCGATCTGTTCGGCGGCCGCTCGGTCACGATCAAGAACGTTCCGGCGCGCACCGTCCAGGCGATGAAATTTCCCGGCGCGCCCTACGGCCTCAAGATGGCCTGCGGCGAGAATCCGAAGCGCGTCTACGGCAGCCGCAACCAGATGCCCGGCAGCCGGATGGGCAATATCGCGCTCGACCGCGAGACCTGGGCGCGCGCGGTCGAATATAAGCGCCGCTGGGACCATTATGAGAAGGTCGGCGGCGAGCCGCCGACCCGCGACATTGGCATGGACACGTTGCGCGGCGTCCTGGAAGGCCAGATCCGCATCCAGAACCATTGCTACCGCGCCGACGAGATGGCGAACATGATCGATATGTCGAAGGAGTTCGGCTATCATATCGCCGCCTTCCATCACGCGGTCGAGGCCTACAAGATCGCCGACCTGCTGCGCGAGAACCATATCTGCGCGGCGATGTGGTCCGACTGGTACGGCTTCAAGATGGAAGCCTATGACGGCATTCCCGAGAATATTGCTTTGGTCCAGAATGCGGGCGCCTGCGCGATGGTCCATTCGGACGATCCCAACGGCATCCAGCGCCTCTACCAGGAGGCGGCCAAGGCGCAGGCGGCGGGACGGCGGATCGGAATCGACATCCCCGATCCGGTGGTCTGGGAATGGCTGAGCTTCAATCCCGCCAAGGCGCTCGGAATCTCCGACAGGACAGGCAGCCTGAAACCCGGCAAGATGGCGGACGTGGTGCTGTGGAACGGCAATCCGCTGAGCGTCTACACAAGGCCGGAGAAGGTCTGGATCGATGGGGCTTTGCTTTATGACGCGATGAACCCGAAGCTGCGCCCGGTCAGCGATTTCGAGCTCGGCCAGCCCGGCGAAGGGGATGTGAAGTGATCCGGTCCAGCATTCTCCAGGGCATCCGTTCGTCCCGAGCGATGCTGATGGCCGCGCTGATGCTGACTGGTGCCCCGGCACTGGCCCAGACCATCGCCATCACCGGCGGCACGGTGGCATTGGGCGATGGGTCCGATCCGATCCCCGGCGGCACCGTGATCGTCCGGGACGGACGGATCGTCGCGGCCGGGCGCGACGTCGCCGTGCCGGCGGGGGCGCAAAGGGTGGATGCGACCGGCAAATGGGTGACTCCCGGCATCGTCGCCGGTTTCGCCCGCGTCGGCCTGGCCGAGGTCGAGGCGGTCGACGGCTCGAACGACATTTCGGCCCGCGCCTCGCCGTTCAGCGCGGCGATCGACGTCGCGCGGGCGATCAACCCGCGCGCGCAGCCGATCGCGGTCAATCGCGCCGGCGGAGTCACCCGCGCCATCGTCGCGCCGGCGGCCGCGCGCAGCATCTTCGCCGGCCAGGGCGCGGTCATCGATCTCGGCGCCGACATGAACCCGATCACCCGCGCCCGCGCCTTCCAGTTCGTCGAGCTCGGCGAGACCGGCGCGGCCGATGCCGGCGGCAGCCGCGCCTCGGCCTATGTCCTGTTCCACGACGCATTGCGCGAGGCGCGCGACCTCACGCTCCGCGCCCCGATCGCGGGCCCGGCATCGCGGCGCCGGGCGCGCGCCAACGACCAGCGCGCCTACGGGCTCGAGGACGAGCCGAATGCCAGCAACCCGCTGCTCGGCGCGAATGTCAGCCGGCCGCAGGATGTCCTCCTCACCCGTTTCGACGCGGCGGCGCTCGTGCCCGTCCTGCAGGGGCGGCAATATCTGCTCGTCCATGTCGAGCGCGCGAGCGACATCCTCCAGGTGCTTGGGCTGAGGAAGGAATTCCCGAACCTGCGCCTCGTCCTCGTCGGCTGCGCCGAGGGCTGGACGGTCGCCAGCGACATCGCCGCCGCCGGCGTTCCGGTGATCGCCTCGGCACTGACCGACCTTCCCAATAGTTTCGAGCAGCTCGCCTCGACCGAATCGAACGTCGGGCGGATGCGGGCGGCGGGCGTCCACGTCTCGATCGGGATGATCGACGACATGGAATCGCTCCAGGTCCGCAACGAGAAGCAATATGCCGGAAATCTGGTCGCGCTGACGCGGCTGCCGGGCGCGACCGGCCTCACCTGGGGACAGGCGCTGGAGACGATCACATCCGCGCCGGCCGAGGCGATCGGCATGGGCGGCGAGATCGGCTCGCTGAAGCCGGGCCGCCGCGCCGACGTGGTGGTATGGGACGGCGACCCGCTCGAGAACGGCACCGCGCCGATCCTGGTCCTGATCGACGGGGTCCAGCAGCCGCTCACCAACCACCAGACCGAGCTTCGCGACCGCTATCGCAGCCTCGCTCCGGCCGATTTGCCGCAGGCCTATCGGCGCTAATGGGCCTCGCCAGCCTGATCCTGGCGACCCTCGCCTTCGTCGGCACCCATTTTCTCCTGTCGCATCCACTGCGGCTGACGCTGATCGGCGCGGTCGGGGAGCTTCGCTTCACCCTGGTCTATTCGCTGGTCGCCACCCTGACCCTGATCTGGGTGGCCTTCGCCTGGCTGGCGCTCAGCAACGAGGTGCCCATCTGGATCGCGCCCGACTGGTGCTGGCCGATCGGCCTGGCGATCATGCTCGTCGCCTCGATCCTGCTGATCGGCTCCTTCGTCCGAAACCCGGCCTTTCCCCATCCCGGCGCGGCGCGGAAGGCGCGGGCGGCGACCGGAGTCTTCGCGATCACCCGCCATCCGATGAACTGGGCCTTCGCGCTCTGGGCGATCGTCCATCTGATCCTGTGGGGGTCGCCGAGGAACATCGTCCTCGACAGCGGGATCCTGATTCTCGCCGTCGGCGGATCGATCGGACAGGATCGGAAGAAGGAACGGGCGATGGGCCGGCCCTGGCTGCAATGGGAAGCCGGGACCTCCTTCCTGCCGTTCGCCGCCCTCCTCGCCGGCCGGGCCGGCTGGAGCGATCTCGCGAAGGGCTGGGGCGCGATGGTCGGAGGGCTCGTCTTCTGGCTGCTGCTCATTTTCTGGCACGTGCGGTCTTATTGGTCGATCGTCTGACCGGGGCGAGCTAAATCAGGCCGAAGCGGCCGGGTCTTCCTTCAAGATCGCGTCGCCTCCGCTCGCCGCCTCCTCGGGGCCGTAGCCGCTATGACGGGCGAGGAGGGTCGCCGCCGCGGTGTCGGTCGCGACGTTGCCGACGGTGCGGACGAGGTCGGGCAGCATCTCGACCGCGACGAACAGGACGAGCGGCTCGATCGGAACCCCCATGGCGATGCAGATCGGCGCGATCGAGGCGATATAGGAGATGGCGCCGGGCAGGCTGACCGAGCCGATCTCGGTCATCGCCGCGACGGCGATGCCGGCGGCGATCTGCGTCGCCGTCAGCTGCATTCCGTACCAGTGGGCGATGTAGAGCACGACCGCGAGGTTCATCGCCGGCCCGGTCGCGCGGAAGATGGCGACGGCCAGCGGCAGGGTGACCCCCGAGGCGGAAACCGGGACGCCGAGCTTCTCCGCCCCTTTGAGCATCGCCGGCAGCGAGGCGAGCGAGGATTGGGTGCTGATCGCGACCGCATGGGCCGGCCCGACCGCGCGGGTGAAGTCGAGGAAGCCGACCCGCCCGCCGATCATCGCCATCGGCCAGGCCGAGAACCAGACGATCACGCCGCAGGACGAGACGATCAATATATAATGGATGAGCGCCCCGAAGGCCCCCCCGCCCGCCTTGGCGCCGACGACATAGGCAAGGGCGAACACCCCGATCGGCCCGAGCAGCAATACCCAGTTGATGATCACCAGCATCGCATCGGCAATGCCGCGGAAGAAGGTGACGAGCAGCGCGCGGGTCTCGGCGGCGAGCCGGGTCAGCGCGAAGGCGAAGGCGGTGGTGAAGAAGATGAGCGGCAGGATCTGGTCGCCGGCCGCGGACGCGATCGGGTTGGCCGGGACGATCGAGCGGACGAACTGGGCGAAGGTCGGGATCTCGCCGACCTTGCCGCCGGCGCCGGAGAGCGCCGCCTTCAGCGCCGCCGCCGAGCCGGCCGGAAGCGGGAAGAGGCGAAGCAGGATCGGCACCACAACGGCCGCAAGGATCGCCGAGACCCAGAGGAAAAGCACGTAGAAGAGGATCGCCCGCCCGGCGAGCCGGCTCGCCCGCGCCGCCTCGGCCGAGGCGGCGATTCCGGTCACCAGCAGGGCGACGACCAGCGGAATGATCGTCATCCGGAGCGAATCGAGCCAGAGCCCGCCGATCGTGTCGAAGACCGGAACCGCGTTCGCCGCGAAGCCCGAAGCCCAGGCGGCGCTGGCGATGCCGAGGAGAAGCCCTGCGATCAGACCGGTCAGGATGCGCGTGGCCTGCGACATTCGCGCCTTTGTAGCGTGGAGGAAGGGGAAGGCAATTGCCGCACACCTCTCTTCGTCATGCCGGGCTCGACCCTCCACCTTCTTCCTGCACAGGCGCCCGAAGACGGACCCCGGGTCAAGCCCGGGGTGACGGAAAAGGTCACCGCCCTCGCACTCTCCGCCGCTTGGCGCTAAAGGGCCGGCAAGGGGATGGAAACCGGCATGACTCGCAAATTCTTCGGCACGGACGGCATAAGAGGGCGCACCAACCAGGCGCCGATGACGGCGGAGATGGCGCAGAAGGTCGGCCAGGCGGCCGGTGCCCATTTCCTGCGCGGAGACCATCGCCACCGCGTCGTCATCGGCAAGGATACGCGGCTTTCGGGCTATATGATGGAGACGGCGCTCATCTCCGGCTTTACCAGCGTCGGCATGGACGTGGTCATGGTCGGCCCCCTCCCGACCCCCGCCGTCGCCCTGCTGACCCGCTCGATGCGCGCCGATCTCGGCGTGATGATCTCGGCAAGCCACAACCCCTATCAGGACAACGGCATCAAATTGTTCGGGCCCGACGGCTATAAATTGTCGGACCAGGACGAGGCGGCGATCGAGAGACTGATCGAGCAGCCGCCGCGCCTGGTCGACGCCCCGCTCATCGGCCGCGCGCGCAAGATCGAGGATGCGCGCGGCCGCTACATCCATTCGGCCAAGTCGACCTTCCCCGAGGAGTTGCGGCTCGACGGGCTGAAGATCGTGATCGATTGCGCGAACGGCGCCGCCTACCAGGTCGCGCCCGAGGCCTTGTGGGAGCTTGGCGCCGACGTCGTCGCGATCGGGGTCTCGCCCAACGGCCTCAACATCAACGACCAGGTCGGATCGACCGCGCCGGCCGCGCTCCAGGCGCGGGTGGTCGAGGAAAAGGCCCATATCGGGATCGCCCTCGACGGCGACGCCGACCGGGTGATCATCGTCGACGAGAAGGGCCGGATCGTCGACGGCGACCAGCTCATGGCCCTGATCGCGATCTTCTGGGCGCGGCGCGGCCTGCTCGAAGGCGACGGCATCGTCGCGACGGTGATGTCGAATCTCGGCCTCGAACGCTTCCTGGCGACGAATGGGCTTGCGCTGGTCCGCACCGGCGTCGGCGACCGCTACGTGCTGGAGGCGATGCGCGAAAAGGGCTTCAACGTCGGCGGCGAGCAGTCCGGCCACATCATCCTCTCCGATTATGCGACGACCGGCGACGGCCTGGTCGCGGCGCTGCAGGTCCTCGCCTGCCTGATCGAGGACGGGCGGCCGGCAAGCGACCTGCTCCACCAGTTCGATCCGCTGCCGCAGCTCCTGAAGAACGTCCGCTTCGGCGGCGGCGCTCCGCTCGAGACCGACAAGGTCAAGTCGGCCATCGCCTCGGCCGAGAAGAGGCTGGAAGGCGTCGGCCGGCTCGTCATCCGCAAGTCGGGCACCGAGCCTTTGATCCGGGTCATGGCCGAGGGCGAGGACAAGGCGCTGGTCGAGCAAGTGGTCGATTCGATCTGCGAGGCGGTGAAGGCGGCATGATCCTCGACATGTGCCCCGACTGCCACCATTGCGGCCGCGACCTGCCGCCGGAGACGGGCGAGGCCTGGATCTGCTCGTTCGAATGCACCTATTGCACCGATTGCGCGGACGGGCTTTTCCACCTCGTCTGCCCCAATTGCGGCGGCAGGCTCGAACGGCGCCCGACCCGCGAGGCGAAATGGCTGGACAAATATCCGCCCTCCACGATCCGCAAAGGACCGGCTTGAGCCGCCCTCCCCGGATCCTGGTCGTCGCCGGCTCGGACAGCGGCGGAGGGGCCGGCATCCAGGCCGACATCAGGACCGTGACGATGCTCGGCGGCTTCGCCATGACCGCCATCACCGCAATCACCGCGCAGAACACGTTGGGCGTCGAGGCCATCATGCCGGTACCGGCGGACATGGTCCTGAAGCAGATCGATGCGGTGCTTGGCGACATCGGCGCCGATGCCGTCAAGATCGGCATGATCGGCGGCGCCGAGACGGCGGCCGCACTGGCCGAGCGGCTGGAGCGGCTGGAGGGCGTTCCGATCGTCTTCGATCCGGTGATGGTCGCGACCAGCGGCGACCGGCTCGCCGACGATGCCGCCGTCGCCGCGTTCGAACGGCTGATGCGGCGGGCGACGCTCGTCACCCCCAATGCGCCCGAGCTTGCGGCGCTGACCGGCCGAGCCATCGCAAATGCCGGCCAGCTCCAAGAGGCCGCGGCCGCGCTTTCCGCCCGTACGGGCGCCGCGATTCTGGCCAAGGGCGGCCATCTCGATGGAGAGATGCTGACGGACGTGCTCGTCGACAACGGACAGGCAATCCGCTTCACCTCGGCCCGGATCGAGACGCCGCACAGCCACGGGACCGGCTGCACGCTCGCCAGCGCGATCGCCGTCCACTTCGCGCGCGGACGGACGTCGCCGGAGGCGGTGGCGCGGGCGCGGGCCTTCCTCCGCACCGCCCTCGCCGCCGCGCCCGGTTTCGGCGTCGGGCATGGGCCGATGGGGCACCAGGCCGCCTCGTCCGGCGAGATCGATCTCAACCAGATCACCCTGCCAGCGGACGATTATGCGTCCTCGGCCGCCTTCTATGTCGCGCTCGGCCTCACCCAGATCGTCGACGCGCCGCCTTATGCCCGCTTCGAATGCCCCGGCGGCGCGACGCTCTCCATCCATGTCGCGCCGGACATGAAGGCCGGCGATGCGACCGTCTATCTCGAATGCGCGATGCTCGATTCCTGGGTCGAGCGTTTGCGCGCGGCGGGACTCGCCTTCGACTCGCTGCCCGCCGACCAGGATTGGGGCTGGCGCGAAGCGCATCTTCGCGATCCCGCCGGCAACAGGCTCTGCCTCTATTGGGCGGGCGAGAATCGCCTCTATCCGCCCTGGCGCCTGCCGGCCGCCTGACTCGGCTCCAAGCACCGCAAATCGTTGAAAATTCTGGAAATCCTTCCCATTTCTGCTGGAAGGGAGCGGCTTTCCTGCGATCGGCGCCCGTCTTGCCCCGGGATCGTCTCGTCCCGGCAATCGGGCAGTGCGGTTGCGCAACCACGGCGCCTTCCCGTAAAGGCGCCGACTTTCCGGAGTCACGAATGACGGCCAACATGCTGACCATGCCCGCTCTGCGCCTGCCGAGGCTGCGGCTGCCGCGTGCGAAGCATTGGTTCGCCTCGCTCGTGCTCGCGGTCACCGCCGGCCTCTATCTGCTGGCGGGCCTCAGCGTCACGACCTTGAGCTCCAACGATCCGGCCCGCGCCAACGTGCCGAAGATCGCGTCGAGCCAGCAATTGTTCGTCCCGGGCCTCGGTGCGCCGCCCGTGCCCGAGCCGCTGCAATTCCGCGATGTGACGCCGCAGGACGCGCAGGCGATCAACGCCGCAATCCCGATCTCGACCGACCCCAACCCCGCCGCGCGGCCTTTCCGCGAGGATTTCGCGACTCCGGCCGACCAGCTCCGCGCCACCGAATGTTTGACCGCCGCAATCTATTACGAGGCGGCGATCGAGCCGATCGACGGGCAGCGCGCGGTCGCCCAGGTGGTGCTGAACCGCGTCCGCCACCCGGCCTTTCCGAAGAGCGTCTGCGGCGTCGTCTTCCAGGGCTCGGACCGCTCGACCGGCTGCCAGTTCACCTTCACCTGCGACGGCGCGCTCAACCGCACCCCCGTCGCGGCGCTGTGGGAGCGCGCCCGCAAGGTCGCCGAGGAGGCGCTGGCGGGCAAGGTCTTCGCGCCCGTCGGCTGGTCGACCCATTATCACACTTATTGGGTCGTGCCTTACTGGAGCGGATCGCTGACCAAGGATGCGGTGGTTGGAAGCCATATCTTCTACCGCTGGGCCGGCGGCTGGGGCCATCCGCCCGCCTTCCGCTTCGCCGCCGCGGGAACCGAGCCGCAGATCGCCCTGATGAAGCGCCTGACCTCCGATCCGACCAGCCTTGCCGAAGCGACCGGGCCGACGACGACGGTGGTCGACCCCAGGCTCGCCGCCGCCATCGCCGCCGGCGACGCGCCGATCCCGGGCGCGCAGGCGCAGGCCAGCATCGACAGCTTCGGCCGCTCGGTGGTGCGCCGCTACCAGCCGATGACGGCCGAGCAGGCGACCGCGACCGCCATGGCCCGGATCGGCGCCGATACGCCGCAGCAGAGGCTGAGCACGGTCGAATGGGCTTTGTCCGGCCGATCGGACAAGCCGCAGACGCCGCTGGGCGGCAAGCCGAAGAGCGAGGCCGCGGCGGCCGCCGCGCCGGCCGCAGCCCATCCGGCGGCACCCGCGCCGGTCAAATGCCTCGAAGGCGTCCGCCGCCTTCCGGGGGTCGTCGGGCCCGCCCAGCCGCAGAGCTGCTGACGCCGTTCGTCGACGGCTGCTGGACAGCGGCCTTCCTCCGTCTCTAGGTTCCGCCCCCAAGAAGGGGAGAGGGGACATGAGGAGAATCGGCATCTGGGGCGCTGCCGCGGCGTCGGCGCTGGCGCTTTCGGTCGCGGCCGCCGCGGTGCGGCATGGGCCGGTCTATCCGCCCTTCGGGCTCGACCTCACGGCGGAGGACAAGGCGACCCGGCCGGGCGACGATTTCTTCCGCTATGCGAACGGTGCCTATCTGACGCGGACGGTGATCCCGGCCGACCGGCCCGCAGCCTCGCGCCGGCTCGAAATGACCGACCGGATGGAAGCGCAGCTCCACACCCTGATGGAGGATGCCGCCCGCAACGCAGCACCCGATGCGCCGAGCGAGAAAGCCAAGGTCGGCCGCTTCTACGCCGCTTACATGGACGAGGCGCAGGCGGAGCGGCTCGGCGCGGCGCCGCTGAAGCCCGAGCTGGACGCGATCCGCGCCGCCTCCGACCGGGCCGCGCTCGCCCGGCTGATGGGCCAGGGGACGGGCGGCCTCTATCCCGGCCTGTTCGGCATCGGTATCGACGTCGATCTCAAGCATCCGGACCGCTACGCCGTCTATCTCGGCCAGGCCGGGCTCGGCCTTCCCGACCGGGATTATTATCTGCGGCCGGACCTCAAGACCCAGCGCGACGCCTATCGCGCTTATGCGGCGCGCCTGCTCGGCCTGATCGGCTGGCCCGAGCCCGAGCGCGCGGCCGACGCCGCGCTCGCCTTCGAGACCGGGGTCGCCGAGGCGAGCTGGACCAAGGTCGAGCAGCGCGACCTCACCAGGCAATATAATCCGATGACGCCGGCCGAGCTTGCCGGCTTCGCCCCCGGCTTCGACTGGCTGCCTTTCCTGTCCACGGCCGGCGTCGGGCGCAAGCCGGCCCTGATCGTCGCGCAGAAGAGCGCCTTCCCGAAGCTCGCCTCGCTCTATGGCGAGACTCCGGTGGACGCGCTCAAGGCGTGGATGGCTTTTCGCGTCGCCGACGCCGCCGCGCCCTATCTCTCCAGGCCGTTCGTCGACGCGCATTTCGAGCTGCACGGGAAGGTGCTGACCGGCCAGGGCGAGATCAGGCCGCGCTGGAAGCGGGCGATCACGGCCGTCGGCGGCGGCGATTGCGGGGCCGATCCCGGGAGCTGCTTCGGAACCCTCGCCTGGGCGGTCGGCGATCTCTACGCCGCCCGCTATTTTCCGCCGGCGACCAAGGCCAAGGTCAGCGATCTCGTCGTCAATCTGAAGGCCGCCTTCCGGGTGCGGATCGAGCGGCTCGACTGGATGGGGCCGGCGACGAAGGCCGAGGCGCTGAAGAAGCTCGACACCTACACGATCAAGGTCGGCTATCCCGACCGGCCGCAGCGCGATTATTCCAGCGTCGCGATCCGCCGCGACGACCTGCTCGGCGACGTCCGGCGGGCGGCGGCGGCGGACTGGGCGTTCATCGTCCGCCGCAGCGGCGGCCCGGTGGACCGCGGCGAGTGGACGATGACCCCGCAGACCAACGATGCCTATAACGGCTCCTTGCGCGACATCGTCTTCCCGGCCGGCATCCTCCAGGCGCCGATCTTCGATGCCGCCGCCGATCCGGCGGTCAATTACGGCGCGATCGGCGGCGTCATCGGCCATGAGATGACCCACGGCTTCGACGATCAGGGCCGAACGATCGACGCCGCCGGGGCCTTGCGCGACTGGTGGACTCCGGCCGACGCCGCCGCCTTCAAGGCCCGCGCCGACGCGCTCGGCCGCCAATATGCGAGCTACGAGCCGGTGCCCGGATTCCACATCAATCCGGGCCTCACCATGGGCGAGAACATCGCCGATCTGGGCGGCCTCTCGATCGCGCTCGAAGCCTATCACCGCTCGCTCCACGGCAGGAAGGCCCCGGTGATCGGCGGCCTGACCGGCGACCAGCGCGTCTTCCTCGGCTGGGCCCAGGCCTGGGCGGGCAAGATGCAGCCCGACGCGATCCGCCAGATGACGGTCGGCGATCCGCACAGCTTCCGCAAGTTCCGGGTGAACGGCGTCGTCCGCAACATCGACGGCTGGTATTCGGCGTTCGGCGTCAAGCCCGGCGAGGCGCTCTACCTCAAGCCCGGTGACCGGGTGCGGATCTGGTAAAGCCTTCACGTTGCCCCAGCGAAGGCTGGGGCCCCAGCGAGGCACACGCGCCGCGCTCTTCATCCACTGGGATGCCAGCCTTCGCTGGCATGACGGGCTTGCCGCTTCCTAGAGCGTTGCGCGAAAAGGTGGGTACCGGCTTTTCGCAAAAAGCAACGCGACAACAATGACTTATAGAGCGGCCTGCGATTCAAGTTAATCGCAGGCCGCTCTAGCCCGTCCTGAGCTGGAAGCGCTGGAGCTTGCCCGTCGCGGTGCGGGGCAGGGCGGCGACGAACTCGATCTCGCGCGGATATTTATAGGGGGCGATCGCCGCCTTGACATGGTCCTGAAGCGCCCGCGCCAGCGCCGGCGAGCCCGCGTGGCCGGCGGCGGTGACGACGAACGCCTTCACTCTCTGCCCGCGCTCCGCGCACGGCACGCCGATCACCGCGCATTCGGCCACCGCTTCGTGCAGGTAGAGGGCGTTCTCCACCTCCGGCGCGGCGATATTGTAGCCGGCGGAGACGATCATGTCGTCCGAGCGGGCGAGGTACCGGAAATAGCCGTCATCGTCCCGGCGATAGGTATCGCCGGTGACGTTCCAGCCATGCTGGACGTAATCGCGTTGCCGTTCGTCATCCATATAGCGGCAACCGGTCGGCCCTTTCACCGCGAGGCGCCCGACGCCGTGCGGAAGCGGCCTCCCCTCTTCGTCGAGAACACAGGCGCGATAGCCGGGCACTGCCTTGCCGGTCGCGCCGGGGCGGATGTCGTCGCCCGAGGCGGAGATGAAGACGTGCATCATCTCGGTCGCGCCGATCCCGTCGACGATGCGAAGCCCCGTCGCCTCCCGCCAGGCCTGCCAGGTGGCGGCGGGGAGATGCTCCCCGGCGGACACGCATGTGGTGAGGCTCGAAATGTCCCGTCCCTCCAGCATTCCGAGCATCGCCTTGTAGGCGGTCGGCGCGGTGGCGAGTGTCGTGACGCGATGTTTCGCCACTGCTTCCAGCAACGCTTTCGGCCCCGCCTGGTCGAGCGTCACCGCCGCGCCGCCAAAGCGCCATGGAAAGATGAGCTGCATGCCGAGACCGAAGGTGAAGGCGATCGGCGCCGAGCAGGCCCAGCGGCCGCCGGGCTCGGGCTTCAGCACATATCGCGCGAAGCTGTCCGCCGAGGCGAGGACATCGCGATGATAATGGATGCAGGCCTTGGGGCGGCCGGTCGTGCCGGAGGTGAAGGCGATGAGGGCGACATCGTCGCGATGGGTGCGGACGGTCTCGAATCCGCCCGCCACGCCCCGAAGCCGTTTTTCAAGCGCCCCGCCGCCCGCATCGCCGCGATAGGTGAGCAGGGAGCGGATCAGCCCCGTCTCGTCGGCCGCCGCCATGAAATCGCCGAGGCCCCGTTCGTCGACAATCGCATGATGGACCTGCGCCCGGTCGAGGATCGTCGCGATCTCGCCCGGGCGCAGGATCGGCATGGTCGCGACGACGACCCCGCCCGCCTTGAGCACCGCGAGCCACGACGCGAACAATATCGCCCCGTTCGGCCCGCGCAGGAGAACGCGGTTGCCGGGGACCAGCCCTTCCTCCTCGACCAGCAGCCGCGCGATCCGGTCGGAGAGATCCCGCATTTGGCCATAGGTCCAGGTGCCGCTATCGTTGATCACCGCCGGCGCCTCGGCCGGACCCTCGCCGATCAGCGCGGCCGCGGCGTTGAGCCGGTCCGGATAGTGCAATTCGGGAAGCTCGAAGAGGAATTCGGGCTGGAGCTCGGGCGGCGGAAGCCGGTTGCGGACGAAGCTGTCGATCTGCGCCGATCGCATCAGTCGGGCACCATCGCAATCGCTTCGATCTCGATCCGCGCCGCCGGTTCGACAAGGCCCGTCACGCCGACCACGGCCATGGCCGGGAAATGGCGGCCCATCACTTCCCGCCAGGCGGCGCCGATCTCGGCGAGGCTGGCACGATAGTCGTCGAGATCGACGACATAGCAGGTCATGCGCACGATATGCTCGGGCCCCGCACCGTCCTCGGCGAGGATGGCGAGGATATTGCGGAGGATCTGGCGGAGCTGGCCGGGCAGGTCCGGCGCGACGATCCTTTCCGCCTCGTCCCAGCCGATCACGCCCGCGGTGACGATCGTCCGGCCCCGCGCGGAGATTCCGTTCGCATAGCCTCCGGGCCGCGGCCAGCCGGGGGGCTGAAGCGCCTTCATGCGCGATGCTCCGCAAGATGGGCGCGCGCGATCACCATTTTCTGCACCTCCGATGCGCCTTCATAGATGCGCAGGGCGCGGAGCTCGCGATAGAGGCGCTCGACCGGTACGCCGCGCGTGACGCCGAGCCCGCCGAACAATTGCACCGCCTTGTCGATCACCTTCTGCGCGCTCTCGGTCGCGTGCAGCTTGGCGAGCGCGGCCTCGCGGCTGTTGCGCTGCCCCTTCACGTCGCGCAGCCAGGCCGCGCGATGGACGAGCAAGGCGGAGGCTTCGACGTCGAGCACCATCTCGGCGAGCATCGCCTGGGTCACGGCATTGTCTGCCAACAGGCCCTTCCCCAGCCGCCGCTCCAGTGCCCTTTTCGTCGCCTCAGCGAGCGCCCGCCGGGCGAAGCCGAGCGCGGCCGCGCCGACGGTGGTGCGGAAGACGTCGAGCGTCGCCATCGCCTGCTGAAAGCCGCGTCCGCGCTCGCCGATCAAGGCGGAGGAGGGCAGGCGCGCACCGTCGAAGCGCAAAGTCGCCAGGGGATGCGGCGCGATCACCTCGATCCGCTCGCTGTCGTCGAAGCCCGGCGTCCCGCGCTCGACGAGGAAGGCGGAGAGGCCCTTCGCGCCCGGCGCTTCGCCGGTCCGGGCGAAGACGGTGTAGAAATCGGCGATGCCGCCGTTGGAAATATAGGTCTTGGCGCCGTCGAGGACGTAGCCGTCCGCCGTCTCCACCGCCTTCGTCTCGATCGCGGCGGCATCGGAGCCCGAGCCGGGCTCCGTCAGCGCGAAGGCGGCGATCGCCTCGCCGCGCGCGACGGCCGGGAGCCAGGCCGCCTTCTGCGGGTCGGTGCCGAACAGGGTGGTCGCGCCCGAGCCGAGCCCCTGCATGGCGAAGGCGAAATCGGCGAGCCCGGAATGGCGCGCCAGCGTCTCGCGGATCAACGCCAGCGAACGGACGTCGAGCGCCTCGTGCGCGCCGCCCCAGGCCGCCGGCACGCAGTAACGAAGCCAGCCCGCCGCGCCGAGCCGGCGCACCAGATCGCGGCAGGCGGAATCGACGTCCGCCGGCTCCTCATCGCGGATTTCGCGGGCGCACCATTCCTCCAGCCCTTCGGCGAGCCGGCGATGGCTCTCGTCGAAGAAGGGCCAGTCGAGGAAGGAGGTGTCGCTCACGATCCGCCTGCCCTCCCTTCCAAGGAGGAGGGAATGGGTCCCTCAGTCACCCTTGAACTCCGGCGTCTTTTTCGCAGCGAAGGCTTGGAAGGCGCGGCGGAAATCGTCGGTGGCCATGCAGATCGCCTGGGCCTGGGCCTCCATCTCGATCGCGGTTTCGAGGCTGACCGCCCATTCCTGGTTGAGCTGAATCTTGGTGATGCCGTGGGCGAAGGTCGGGCCGCCGGCGAGGCCCCGCGCCAGCGCCCGCGCTTCGTCGAGCAGCCGCTCGGGATCGACGAGGCGGTTGTAGAAGCCCCAGCGTTCGCCCTCCTCCGCGCTCATCGTCCGGCCGGTGAAGAGCAGCTCCGACGCACGGCCCTGGCCGACGATCCGCGGCAGGATCGCGCAGGCGCCCATGTCGCAGCCGGCAAGGCCGACGCGGGTGAACAGGAAGGCGGTCCGCGCCCGCTGGGTCGCCAGGCGAATGTCGGAGGCCAAAGCGAGGATCGCCCCGGCGCCGGCGCAGACGCCGTCGACTGCGGCGACGATCGGCTGCGGGCAGGCGCGCATCGCCTTGACGAGATCGCCGGTCATCCGGGTGAAATCGAGCAGGCCCGGCATCCCACGCTCGGTGAGCGGCCCGATAATCTCGTGGACGTCGCCGCCGGAGCAGAAATTGCCGCTCGCCCCGGCGATCACCACCGCCTTCACCGCGCGCGTGGCAACGAGGGTGCGGAAGGTGTCGCGAAGCTCGGCATAGCTTTCGAAGGTCAGCGGATTCTTCCGCTCCGGCCGGCTCAGGGTGACGGTCGCCACCCCATCCTCATGCTCCCAGAGAAAATGGTCGGGCGCGTAATGCGCCGGATCGAAATTCAAATCGCCTCTCCCCCGATCTCGATCGCCTGCCCGTTTATCGATCCGCTTTCCGGAAGGCACAATCGCAATACCGCGGCGGCGACCTCTTCCGGTTCGAGCAGCCGCCCGCCCGAATTCATCCGCGCCAGCGACGCCCGCGCCTCCTCGTCCGAGCGGCCGGTCTTCGCCCGGATCTTCGCCACCGCATCGGCGACGAGATCGGTGTCGGTGAAGCCGGGGCAGATTGCGTTGGCGGTGACGTTGGTCCCCTTCAGCTCCTCGGCGAGCGCGCGCATCAGGCCGACGGCGCCGTGCTTGGCCGCGACATAGGGTGCTGAATAGGCATAGCCGACGAGGCCCGCGGTCGAGGCGATGGTGACGATCCGCCCCGCTTGGGCCTCGAGCAGGTCGGGCAAAGCCGCCTGGCAGCAGTGGAGCAGGGCGTCGCAATTAACCGCCATCGTCTCGCGCCAGAGCTCGGGCGTGATCTTCGCGAACGGCGCGCTGGCGGCCATGCCGGCATTGTTGACGAGGATGGTGACAGGGCCGAGCGCCTTGCGTGCGCGGGCGAAGGCGGCGAACACCTGCTCGCGATCGGCCACATCGGCCGAGCAACAAAAAACCTCGTTCGTCCCGAGCGAAGTCGAGGGGCGCCCCTCGGAGTCCGTGCCGGCGCCCCTCGACTTCGCTCGGGACGAGCGGATGCTTTGCCGGATTTCCTCCAGCTTTTCCTTTCGCCTGCCGATAAGCGTGACCCTCGCCCCCTCCTCCGCCAGCGCCCGCGCGATCGCGGCGCCGATGCCGGTGCCGCCGCCGGTCACCAATGCATGCCGGCCGGCCAGCCTCATGCCTTGAGCGCCGCCTCGGCTTCGCGCTGCAAATTGCGCGCGAGCTGGGCCATGCCGCCGAGATATTGGGGCGGGACGTGGACGCCGCGATAATCGTGGCCGGCGGCGGCGCGCAGGGTCCACATCGGGTCGACCAGGTGCGGCCGGGCGAGCGCGACGAGGTCGGCGCGGCCGGCGGCGAGGATCGAGTTCACATGGTCGGGCTCGTAGATGTTGCCGACCGCGATGGTCGCGACATGCCCTTCGTTGCGGATCCGGTCGGCGAAGGGCGTCTGGAACATGCGGCCGTAGACCGGGTGGCATTCGGCCCAGGTCTGGCCGGCGGAGACGTCGATCAGGTCGGCGCCCGCCTCGGCGAAGGCGCGGCCGATCCGCACCGCCTCGTCCGGAGTCACGCCGAGATCGCCCATCCAGTCGGTGGCGGAGATTCGGACCGACATCGGCCTCTCCTCCGGCCAGGCGGCGCGCATCGCCCGGAACAGTTCGAGCGGAAAGCGAAGACGATTCTCCAGGCTGCCGCCATAGTCGTCGGTTCTTTTGTTGGTGAGCGGGGTGATGAAGCTGGAGAGCAGATAGCCGTGCGCCGCATGGAGCTCGATCATGTCGAACCCGGCTTCCTCGCCCCTCCGGACGGCAGCAACGAACTGGGCGATCACCGCGTCCATGTCGGCGCGGGTCATCGGCCGCGGCACCTGGTTGCGCTCGCTCCACGGCACGTCCGAGGCCGCCATGACCGGCCAGTTGCCGGTCTCCAGCGGCACGTCATAGCCTTCCCAGCCGACCTTCGTGCTGCCCTTGGGCCCCGAATGGCCGAGCTGTAGGCAGAATTTCGCGCGGCCGTTGGCGTGGACGAAATCGACGATCCTTTTCCACGAAGCGACATGCTCGGGCGCATACATTCCCGCGCATCCCGGGCTGATCCGCCCCTCCGGAGAGACGCAGGTCATCTCGGTATAGAGAAGGCCGGCGCCGCCTTCCGCGCGGGTGCCGTAATGGACGAGATGGAAGTCGTTCGGCACCCCGTCGACCGCCGAATACATGGCCATGGGCGAGACGACGACGCGGTTGGCGAGCCGCATCCCGCGCAGCTTGTAGGGCGCGAACATGGGCGGCGCCGGGTCGTTGACCGGCGTGCCGAGGGCGCGGGACTGGAACCAGCGCTCCACCCCCTCCAGCCAGGGCTTGTCGCGCAGGCGCAGATTCTCGTGGCTGACCCGCTGCGAGCGGGTGAGCAGGGAATAAGCGAACTGGATCGGCTCGAACGGAAGGTAGCGCTCGACCGTCTCGAACCACTCGGTCGAGTTGCGGGCGCTGTTCTGGAGCTTCAGCACTTCGAGGTTCCGCTCGGCCTGATATTCGAACAGGGCCGCCTCGCGTTCCAGGCCCGGTCGGTTCAGCATTTCGGCGAGCTTGATCGCATCCTCCAGCGCGAGCTTGGTGCCGGAGCCGATGGAGAAATGGGCGGTATGGGCGGCGTCGCCGAGCAGGATCAGGTTCCGGTAGGACCAATGCTCGCAGAGGATCCGGCGGAATTGCAGCCACGCCTGCGGCCCCGGAAGGTGGGTCGCGTTGGACATGAGCGGCCGGCCGTCCAGATATTTGGCGAAGATCCGCTCGCAGAGCGCGATCGCCGCCGGTTGGCTCATCCGGTCGAGGCCGAGCTTGGCCCAGGTCTCCGGCGCCATCTCGACGATGAAGGTCGAGAGGCCGGCGTCGAACCGATAGGCATGCGCCCAGACCCAGCCGGCCTCGGTCCGCTCGAAGGCGAAGGTGAAGGCCTCGAACGCCCTGGTCGTGCCGAACCAGAAGAAGCGGTTGCGGCGGAGCTGCACGTCGACCCCGAAATGCTCGGCATAGGCGTTGCGGATGCGGCTGTTGGCGCCGTCGGCGGCGATGACGAGATCGTAATCGGCCCAGTCGGCGAGGTCGGCGCTCGCCTCATGCTCGAAATGGAGACGCACGCCGAGGTCGCGCGCCCGTTCCTGCAGGATCGCCAGCAGGCGCTTGCGGCCGATGCCGATGAAGCCGTGGCCCGACGATCGGATCATCTCTCCATGGACGTGGACCTCGATATCGTCCCAATGGGCGAATTCGTCGCGGATGATCGCGCCCGAGACGGGATCGTTCGCCATCAGATTCCCGACCGTCTGGTCGGAGAAGACGACGCCCCAGCCGAACGTGTCGTCGGCCCGGTTGCGCTCGAAGAGGTCGATCTCGTGCGCGCGCGCGCGCAGCTTCATCGAAATCGCGAAAGTGAGCCCGGCGGGTCCGCCGCCCAGGCATGCGATCCGCATCGCCCTCTCCTTTCGGCGAGGGGTAAGGCGGCGGCGGCGGAGAGGCAAGCGGGGGGCGCCGCTCGATCCCGGACGATCAGGCGGGAGCGGACGCGAGCCCCTGCCGCCGCTGCGCATGCCAGGCGCGGACGTTCACGCCCGCGATCAGCAGCCACAAGGTCATGCCGCCTTCCGCGAAGAGGCCCGGCAACAGCAGGAGGGAATCGAGCCGGGGCGGGATGACCGGCACAAGGATGACGAGCAGGCTGTGGGCGAGATTGCAGCCTCCCTCGACGAGGAAGAGGATGCCGAGAAACGCCGGCAGGAAGGTCGAGCGCAGGATCAGCCACCCCAATATCGCCACCTGGACAGCGAAAAAGGCAATGCTGAGATTATAGCCGACGCTGTACAGCCTGAGGAAGACCAGCACCCACGGATCGACGGCGGCCGGGCTGCCGGCCGATGACAGGTCGACGAGGATCAGGGGGGCGAAGAAATTGACGAGATTGGCTCCGGCGACGGCGCAGCCCGCCAGCCCGAAGCCGGCGGCTGCCATCGACGCATTGCGGCCGGCGGGCCGGAGCAGAGGATAGAGAAGCAGGGTGAAGACGAGCGACGCAACGATGCCGAGGAGATCGGCGGCGATGCCGAGCCGGAACAGTGGCTGCAACGCCGCGATACGCGCCGCCGTCGCGGCGGCATCGCCGTGCACGATCGTCGCGGGACGAACATAGAGCTCAGCGAAAAGGCCCGTGCCGATCGCGACGAGCCAGGCAACGCCCGCTATCCTCGCCAGCAGGCCTGGCCGATCTTCATCGCGCAGGATGGCTTCGCTTGCCATTGCGGCTTCCCCTCCGTGTTGCTCATATATATCGGCAATACAGTTCGACCGCAAATCGGACGGGGATATTCATTCGCGGACAGGGCCTGTCCTCGCCGTCCGGCCATGCTATCACCGGGCGCGAGTTCCCACGCGAGGGGGCGCCTATGGCGGATGGGAGTGCGTCCGAACTGGCGGCGAGGCTGCCCGGCTTCCGGCTGAAGCTGCCCGAGCGGCTGCCCGATTTCGGGCGCGGGCCGCTGATCGCCTTCCGCATCCTCTGGTTCATCGCCCTGGCGCTCGCGGTGGCGGGGCCGGTCGCCGGCACCTGGTACCGATTGTCGGACGCCAGGAGCAACAGCCCGCTCGTCCTCGGCAGCCGCGCCGGACTGGCTCTGGAGCCTGACAATCTCACCCTCATCCGCTTCCCGGTCGGGCCGAAGGCGACGGCGGCGGGCATCAAGCCGGGCGACCGCATCGTCGCGATCGACGGCGTCCCGGTCTCTTCGGTGGTGCCGCATCCGGACAGCGCGGCGGCGGCCAAAGCCAGGGTGACCGAGGCCGACAAAGCCCTGTTCGGCGACCTCCTCTACGGGACGGAAAGCCGCGACGTCGCCTTCACCATCCGAACGCCGGACGGGCGCCAGCGGGACGTCACCCTTGCCACCGGCGAAAGCTCGATCGAGCAGGGCGCGCGGACGCTCGGCATCCCGCATTGGCTGCTGAGCTTCGCGGACCTCATGCACCTGCTCACCTATCCGTTCCTGCTCGTCTCCGCCTGGGTGCTCCACCGCCGCAAGGAGCATGATCCGACCAGCTCGATCGTCTCGCTCGCCATCCTTCTCACCCTCGCCACCGAGCAGCCGGCGGCGAGTTTCCTCGAGCTCGTCGCCCATGTCCCGCCCGCGCTCCACCGCGCGCTCTACGATCTCGGCAATGTCTGCCTGCTCGGCGGCATCCTCCTCTTCCCGCACGGACGGCTGCGGCCGCGCGGCGCGCTCGTCATCCTCGCTTTGCTGCCCTTGCTGTTCGTGCTCGGCGGCGACGTCTATCGCGGCGCCTTCATCGCCTTCATGGGCGCGAGCGTGCTGACCCTGGTCTGGCGCCTGCGCGAAACCCCCGCCGGCGACGAGCGCCAGCAGCTCAAATGGGCGCTGCTCGGCTTTTCCGGCTACGCCCTCTTCCTCGGCACCTCGCTGGTCGCCGACATGCTGAAGCTCGACACGGCGAGCCTCGGCCACCAGCTCGCGCTCGAAATGCTTGCCGGCTTCTCCTTCGGCCTCGCCTTCCTCCTCCTCCAGCTCGGCCTGCTCGTCGCCCTGCTCCGCTACCGGCTCTACGACGCCGAGGCGGCGATCACCCGCTCGGCCTCGGTCGCGATCATCATGCTCGCGGTCGCGACGACCTTCGAGGTGGTGATCGAGGCGGTGAAGCAGTTCGTCCAGAACGCGTTCGGCCAGAATTCGGGGAGCACCGGGCCGGTCGTCGCCGCCGCCGTCTCGACCATCCTGATCAGCCCGGTCTACGACAAGGTCCAGGCCTGGTCGGAACGCAAGTTCCACCGCAAATTGGTCGATCTGCGCGAGGGCCTGCCCGATTGCCTGCGCGACCTGCGCCACGTCGCGCCGCCGGCCGAGGTGCTGAAGGAGGTGCTCGATCGAATCCAGGCGGGCGTGCGGCCGGTGCGGCTGGCGGCGATCGTCGAGGGCAGGATCGCCGAGGCCCGCGGCACGACTCCGTCGGAAGTCGCCGCCTGGATCGATTCGGCGTCGCTCGACCCGGCCTGCACCCTCGCCTTCGACCCCACGGATTCCTTCTTCCGCCTGCGCCTGCCGCTCACGCTCGAGGACGGTGCCTGCCTCGGCTGGATCCTGGTCGGCCCGCGCCCCGACAGCTCGTCGATCAGCGCCGCCGAGCTCGACGCGCTGAAGGACGTCGCGGGACCGGTGACGGGCGCGCTTCGGGTCTCGCTGCGGCGCGAGCGGCGGGAGCAAAGCGTCGACGAGGCGCTCGCCAGTCAGCGGGGCCGGATCGACGCGCTCGTCCGGCGCCTCTCCATTGACGGGGCCGAGCCGGCGGCATAGGCTCCCGGGCTGGCGCTTTGACGGAGGGGAAACCGTTGATGTTGCGCATGGTTTTCGGTTTGTTTTCGGTCCTGCTTTTAACCGCAATGGTTCCGCATGTGGCCAGGGCGCAGGGCGATTCCGCCAACGCCCATCGCTGCGACCAGAGCGCCCCCGCCAAGAAGAAAAGGTCGATGCTCGGCGGCATGCTCGGCGGCCTCGCCTCGCGCGCGGCGGACCGGGCGGGGGTTCCGTCGAGCGTCGGCGGAGTCTCGGTGCCGACCTCATCCCTGCTCTCCGACGCGATCACCGCCCTGCTCGACTGCCGTGAGCAGCAGCAGGCCGCGGCCGCGACCAACGAGGCGATGCGCGGCGGCGTCGGCACCACATCGACCTGGAAGAGCGACAGCCGGCCGGACGTGAGCGGATCGTCGACGGTGAACAGCCAGGACAAGCTCGCCGACGGCACGCAATGCCTCACCGTCACCGACGTCGTCATCGTCAACGGCGAGGAGACGACGGCGCCGAAGCGGATGTGCCGCGCGCCGGGCGCGAGCGGCTATACGCGGGTCTGAGCCGATGCGCCGCGGCGCCGCCGCACTCGCCCTGCTCGGCCTGCTCCGGGGCCAGGCCGCGGCCGCGCAGCAGGCGATGGACCCCGACAATCCGACCTGTCCCAGGGAGCTCAACTGGTCGACCTATCGCCAGATGCATTTCAGCCTCGACACGTCGAGCGGCCATCGCATCCTGCGCGCCGAGGGGGTGATCGACGAAGGCGCGCCCGACCGCCTGAAGGCGGCGCTCGACGCCAACAAGCCGATCGACGAGATCTGGATCCGCTCGCCGGGCGGCGACGCGAGGGCCGGCAATGCCGCCGGAAAGATCGTCCGCGACGCGATGATCCCGACCCGCATCCCCAAAAGCTGGGCCTGCTTTTCCGCCTGCAACTTCCTGTTCATGGGCGGAGTCGCGCGCTTCGTGGACGATGGCGGCCTGTTCATCGTCCATATGTTCACCCATACGGGCGATCGCGAGGCGCTCCGCGCCGAGGTTTCGGGCGGCGGCGACAAGGCGGCGGCGACGGTCGGCTCGATCGAGCAGGATTCGGCCCTGCTCGCCAGCGAGGACAATGATTTCCTGATCCGCATGGGCGTGTCGCGCAAGCTGCTGACGGACGTGATGTACAAGCAGAAAGCGGTGGCCGAGCAGGGCGGGGACCGCTCGACGCGGCGCTGCCTCTCCCAGGAGGAGACGATGCGCTACAATGTCGCCAACGCCCGCTGAGTCGGGCGCGAGTTGGAGAGGGTGAGGAGATGATGCGCAAGATCCTGGCCGCCGGCGCGATTGCCGCCGCCATCGCTACGCTTCCGGCGCCCGCCGCCGCCGCGCCGCTGGTGCTTCGCGCGATCGGGCCGAGCGCGACCACCTACAAGCAGGGCCGCGTGCTTCCCGACAACAGCTCGCTTTCGCTGAAGGCGGGCGATGTGCTGACCGTGCTCGTCGCCAGCGGCAAGCGAATCCTGCGCGGCCCCGGCACCTTCAGCCTGGGCGGCGGCGCTGCGCTCGCCTCGGCCTTCAACCCGCGCGGCCGCTTCGGCGCCCTGCGCTCGGGCGAGGTCGCGACCGTGCCGAGCCTGTGGGACGTCGATGTGTCGCAGAGCGGCACCTTCTGCCTCGCCGATCCCGCGAAGGTGGTCTTGTGGCGGCCGGAAGCGGCGAGCGCCGGCACGCTCGCGATCAAGCCGGCCGACGGCGCCGGCCAGTCGCTGCAATGGAAGGCCGGCCAGGCGACTTTCGGCTGGCCGGCGAGCCTGCCGATCGCCGAGGGCAAGGATTATGCCTTCGCCTGGGCGGGCGGCGACACGACCCGGCTCAAATTCGTCCGCCTGGCCGGCGTCCCCGACGATCTCGGCGCGCTCGCCAAGGCGCTGATCGACCATGGCTGCCAGTCGCAGCTCGACCTGCTGATCGATTCCACCCCCACCGCGCAATAGCGCGTCCTCCCCGCTTGTGGGGAGGGGGACCGCCCGAAGGGCGGTGGAGGGGGGGCCGTGCCAGGTGCTGAGCCCCCTCCACCAGCCTCCGGCTGGTCCCCCTCCCCGTCCCGGGGGAGGACAGGGCTGGACGCTCCCGGTGGCTGAGGGTTAGAGGGCAGGCCCATCCCAGCGGGAGGCGTGATGTGAGTGACGAACCCTCCCCCGTGCGCGCCGGCGGCACGATCGAGCAGAATCCGGACATACGCTATCTCGGCCGCCTGCTCGGCGACGTGATCCGCGCTTATGGCGGCGAGGGCCTGTTCGAGCGGATCGAGCATATCCGCCAGAGCTCGGTCGACCGCTATCGCGGGCGCGAGGTCGCCGATCTCGGCCTCGGCGCGCTCAACCTCGACGACATGCTCGCCTTCACGCGCGGCTTCATGCTCTTCTCGATGCTCGCCAACCTCGCCGAGGACCGGCAGGGCGTCGCCCGCGAGCCCGGCGCGACCGTCGAGGAAGCGCTGGCCGAGCTTGGCGAGAAGGGCATCGATCATGATATCGCGGCGGCGATGCTCGACCGCGCCCTGATCGTCCCGGTCCTCACCGCCCATCCGACCGAGGTCCGGCGCAAGTCGATGATCGACCATCGCAACCGGATCGCCGCCCTGATGCGCGCGCGGAGCGACGGCCGCGAGGAGACGGAGGGCGGCGATCCGGTCGAGGCGGCTCTGCTGCGCCAGATCGCCCTGCTCTGGCAGACGCGGCCGCTGCGGCGCGAGCGGCTCTACGTCGCCGACGAGGTGGAGACGGTGCTGGCGACGATGCGCGACGTCTTCCTTCCGACCCTCCCCGCCCTCTACGCGCGCTGGGAGCGGGCGCTCGGGCGGCGGCCGCAAAGCTTTCTGCGGCTCGGAAGCTGGATCGGCGGCGACCGCGACGGCAATCCGTTCGTCAACGCGGAGTCGCTGCGCCTCGCGCTCGGCCGCGCCTGCGAGACCGTCCTTTCTTATTATCTCGACGCCGTCCACGCTTTGGGCGCCGACCTTTCCCTGTCGACCGAGCTTGCCGAGGTGACGGCCGAGGTCGCCGCGCTCGCGGAGCGCTCGGGCGACGCCGCCTCCGCGCGCGGCGACGAGCCCTATCGCCGCGCGCTGACCGGCATCTACGCCCGCCTTGCCGCCACCTACACGCATCTGACCGGCCGCGATCCGGCGCGCCGCCCGAGCGTGGCGGGGGAGCCCTATCCCGATCCGGCCGCCCTGCGCGCGGATCTCGGTGCCCTCGCCGAGTCCCTCGCGCTGAGCGGCGGCGGGCTGGCGGGCGGCGGCGCGCTCGGCCGGCTGATCCGCGCGGTCGAGACGTTCGGATTCCACCTCGCGACGCTCGACCTCCGCCAGAATTCGGCCGTCCACGAGCGGGTCGTCGCGGAATTGCTGAGAGAGGCCGGGGTCGAGGAGGATTATGCGGCGCTGAGCGAGACCGGCCGCGTCGCCTTGCTCCGCCGCGAGCTCGAAAGCCCGCGCCTGCTCGCAACGCCTTATGCCGAGTATAGCGACGAGACCCGGTCCGAGCTTGCGGTCGTCCGCGCCGCCGCCGAGGCGCATGCGAAATATGGGCCGGAATCGATCACCACCTATCTCATCTCGATGGCGCGCAGCGTCTCGGACCTGCTCGAGGTCAACCTCCTGCTCAAGGAGGCCGGTCTCTGGCAGCCGGGCGACCCGCCTCACGCCGCGATCATGGCGGCGCCTTTGTTCGAGACGATCGGCGATCTCGAACGGGCGCCGGAGGTCATGTCCGAATGGTTCGGCCTGCCCGAGGTCGCCGAGACGACGAAGGCGCGCGGCTATCAGGAAGTGATGATCGGCTATTCCGATAGCAACAAGGATGGAGGCTATCTGACCTCGGTCTGGAGCCTGCACCAGGCGAGCCGCGCGCTCGCCGAGGTTTTCGAAAAGCACGCGACGCACATGCAGCTCTTCCACGGCCGCGGCGGCGCGGTCGGGCGCGGCGGCGGATCGAGCTTCTCGGCGATCCGCGCCCAGCCGAGCGGCACCGTCCAGGGCCGCATCCGCATCACCGAGCAGGGCGAGGTGATCGCCGCCAAATACGGGACGCCCGAGGCCGCCGCGCTCAACCTGGAGGCGATCGCTTCGGCGACGATGCTCGCCACCCTCGAAACCCGTTCGCGGCGGCGGCGGGACCGTTTCTACGGCGCGATGGCGGAGATTTCCGGCGCCGCCTTCCGCGCCTATCGCGGGCTCGTCTACGAGACGGAAGGCTTCGCCGATTTCTTCCGGCAGATGACTCCGATCGCAGAGATCGCGGACCTCAAGATCGGATCGCGCCCGGCAAGCCGCAAAGCCTCGGGCCGGATCGAGGATCTGCGCGCCATTCCCTGGGTGTTCAGCTGGAGCCAGGCGCGGGTGATGCTGCCCGGCTGGTACGGCGTCGGCGAGGCGCTGAGCGGCTTCGCGGACCAGGCGATGCTGAAGGAGATGCTCGAGGCGTGGCCCTTCTTCCAGACCAGCCTCGACAATATGGAGATGGTGCTCGCCAAGTCCGACATGGCGATCGCCGCGCTTTACGCGGAGCTGGTCGCCGACAGGAGCCTGCGCGACCCGATCTTCGGCCGCATCCGGGACGGCTGGCAGCGCACCCACGACGCCCTGCTGGAGGTCACCGGCCAGGCGCGGCTGCTGGAGAAGAAGCCGTCGCTCGACGCCTCGATCCGGCTGCGACTTCCCTATATCGAGCCGCTCAACCTGCTCCAGATCGAGCTGCTGAAACGCCACCGCGCCGGCGAGACCGACGCGCGCATCAGCGAGGGCATCCAGCTGTCGATCAACGCGGTGGCGACGGCGCTTCGTAACTCGGGTTAACCTCTGGATGCTGGCGCAGGCCGTGGGGGTGGCGTAGTCTCGCGGCCACGAACAGGGAGCGGAGCCGAACCATGGACCAGCGCGAAGACAGGCGGCTCCACGACGCGATGGACTTCATCGGCCTGCGCGCGCTCGCGACCGCGGCCGGCCTGATCCAGATCTGCACCGAGCTCGAACGCGCCGGCATCTTCGACGACGGCGCGATCACCCGGATCAAGCAAGCCATGGCCCGCGAGGTCGCCCTCTCCCACTCCCACCGCGGCAATTACGAAACCGAATTCCAGCGCGCGATCGAACGGCTCGACGCCGTGTTCGCGGGCCGGGAGGAGCTCAAGCGGCAGGCCGGCGAGTGAGGCCGAGCATCAGATGACGCGTATCGGAGGCGAGGCAGGGCCAAAAGGCTACGGGCTACAACATCCTTCAATTCGGGGTTTTTGCGCGTGTCACCGTAATTTCGAGCCGTCGCCGACGCGCCATTTCGCCCAGCGCGCGAAAATGGACGAAAATTTTCGACCGCATGAAAAGAACGCCCGCCCCCGTTTATTCCGCCGCCTGGACGATGGCCGCGACACGTTCGGCCGCAGCAACCTTCGGCCCCTTCGGCTCCGCCACCGCGGCGGCGATGGCGGCGGCGAGGCGGTCGGGGGTGAAGGGCTTGGCGAGGATCTGGACGCCTTCGGGCCGGCGGGAGATGGATTGGGCGTCGGCATAGCCGGTGATCAGGATCGCCGGCAGGCCGGGGCGCGCCTCGCGGGCCTGGCGGATCACCTCGGCGCCGGAGATATGCGGCATCGCATAGTCGCTGATCAACAGGTCGCAGCGCGCGCCGCGGCCCTTGTTGAGCAAGGCGAGCAATTCGGCGCCGTCGGCGGCGAGCGCGACGTCGTGGCCGAGGTCGCGGAGCAAAGCAGCCGTCGTCTCGCGCACGCCTTCATGGTCGTCGACGAGCAGGATATCGAGCCTCCGCACCGGCGCCGTCGCCGCGACCGCTTCGCCGCCGCCGGTGCCCTGCGCCGCATCCTCCTCGGCGCGCGGCAGCCAGATCTCCGCGCGCGTCCCCTCGTCCACCCGGCTGTGGATGTGGAAGGCGCCGCCCGATTGCTTGGCGAAGCCGTAGACCATCGACAGGCCGAGGCCGGTGCCCTTGCCGACATCCTTGGTGGTGAAGAAGGGCTCCATCACCTGCTCGAGCAGGTCGGGCGCGATTCCGCAGCCGGTGTCGGCGACGATGAGGACGACATAGTCGCCGGCGGTCAGCCCCTGAACCTCGCCGGCGCCGACGCTTCGGTTCTCGGCGGCGATGGCGATGGTGCCGCCCTCGGGCATCGCGTCGCGGGCGTTGATGATCAGGTTCATCAAGGCAAGCTCGAGCTGCGCCTGGTCGGCAAAGGCGCAACAGAGATCGTCCGCCATCGTCCAGTCGAGCTCGACCAGGCCGCCCAGAGTATGGGCGAGAAGGTCGGCGACCCCGGCCGAGACCGATTCCATGTCGATGCAGGCCGGCCGGAGCTGCTGGCGCCGGGCGAAGGCGAGCAACCGCCCGACCAGCTCCGATCCCTGCTCGGCCGCGCGCCGCGTCATGTTCAATATCCTGAGCTGCTCCTCCTCGAGCGGCAGGCGGCGCTCGATCAGGCCGAGCCCGCCGAGCACGGCGGCGAGCAGATTGTTGAAATCATGGGCGATGCCGCCGGTCAATTTGCCGATCGCGTCCATCTTGCGCGCCTGGACGAGCTGGCTCTCCAGCTCCTTGCGGTCGGTGACGTCGAGCAGGGTGCCGGCATATTCGATCGGATTGCCGTCCGCGTCGCGGAGCAGGACCGCCTGGTCGAGGAAATGGCGATATTGGCCGTCGGCGCAGAGCCAGCGATATTCGACCGCGAGCGAGCGCCCTTCCGGCCGCGCCGCGAGCGCCGCGGTCACCCGGTCGCGATCCTCGGGATGGACCCGTTCCGCCCACAGGCCCGGCGCGGCCTCGACCTCCTCGAACCGATAGCCGGTCAGAGCGGTGAAATTGCCGCTGACGAACTTGGGCGCGCGCGGGCAGGCGTCGATCGCCTCCAGATAGAGGACGATCGGAAGCGACTGGATGATCGCCGCCTGGCGCTGCTCGGCGAGGCGCAATTCCTGCTCGACCCGAAGCCGCTCGGCATTGGCGCGCAGATTCGCGTCGAGCAGCGCCTGCTCCTGCTTCGCCTTGCGCCTTATCTCCCGGGTCATCGCGAACAGGTCGACGAAGACGGCGACCTTGGAGCGCAAAACGACCGGGTCGACCGGCTTGAACACATAATCGACCGCGCCCATCGCATAGCCGCGGATCAGATGCTGCGTCTCCTTGTTGACGGCGGAGAGGAAGACGATCGGGATTCGCTTGGTCTGCTCGCGGCTGCGGATGATCTGGGCGGTCTCATATCCGTCCATGCCCGGCATGTAGACGTCGAGCAGGATGACCGCGAACTCGCCCTTCAGCAGATGGCGCAGCGCCTCCTCGCCCGAACGCGCCTCGACCACGTCGCCGACGTCCTCGAGCACGGTGCGGATGGCGAGGAGGTTGCGTTCGTCGTCGTCGACGACGAGCACGCGCGGCCGCTCCGCCGATTCGTCGCCCGAAGCGGCGCCGGCAGGGCCGGGCACTGGCTTCACGAGCGGGCCGCCTGCCTGGACGTGCCTTGCCACCCTTATTCAGCCGCCTCGCTCGTTTGCGCCAGCCGCGCGACCTTGGCTCGGCGCGGAATCCGTGCCGAGGGCTTCCCGGTCTCGCGCGCGCGCCCGATCCAGACGCGCAGCAGAGCGAGCAGCAGGTCGATGTCGACCGGCTTGGCGATATAGTCGGACGCGCCGGCGTCGAGGCATTTCTGGCGGTCGCCCTTCATCGCCTTGGCGGTGACCGCGATCAGAGGCACCTCGGCCAAAGCCGGATTGCTTCGGATCTGCTGCATCGTCTCATAGCCGTCCATCTCCGGCATCATGATGTCGATGAGGGCGACGTCGATTCCCGGCCGCTGCTCGAGGATGAGGATTCCGTCCTTGCCGCGCTCGGCATGGAGCACCTCGACGTCGAACGTCTCGAGCACGCTGGTCAGCGAGTAGATGTTTCGGATGTCGTCGTCGACGATCAGGATCTTCGCGCCGGCAAGCTCGGGGATGGACCGCGCCGCCGGCACCGCGGCCGGGCCGTCGGTTTCCTCCGGAACGATCTCGATCAACGGCGCCGCGCGGATATGGGCTTCGAGATCGCGGAAGACCCGCGCCAGTTTCTCCTGCCCGGCCGGCTTCTCGGTGACCCCGAACGCGCCCATCTCCATCACCGAGGAGGATTTCTCGGCGCCGGAAATGACGTGGATCGGCACGTGCCGGGTCTGCGGATCGTGCTTCAAGAGGTCGAGCAGGACGAATCCGTCGATATCGGAGAGGCCGAGGTCGAGCGTGATCGCGTCCGGCTGGAGCTTGCGCGCCATCGACAGGGTGCCCGCGCCGGCGGTCGAGACGACGCCCTTCAGCCCCGCCGCGCGGGCGAGGTCGAGCAGGATCGTCGCGAAGGTCGGATCGTCCTCGACGATGAGCACGAAAGGTCCGTCGCCGATCGCGTCGCGATCGTCGCTGACCTCGAAGCCGGTCGGAAGCGCCGTCGGCACGTTCGCGCCGCTATTGTCGTAGCGCACGGTCGCGCTGCCCGTCGTCGCGGGGGCGGCGGCCTGGAGCGGAACGAACAGGGTGAAGGTCGAGCCTTCGCCCGGCCGCGAGCGGACCTGCAGCTCGCCGCCGAGCAGGCGGGCGATCTCGCGGCTGATCGACAGGCCGAGGCCGGTGCCGCCATATTTGCGGCTGGTCGTGCCGTCGGCCTGCTGGAACGCCTCGAAGATCAATTTCTGCTTGTCCTCGGGAATGCCGATGCCGGTGTCGGTGACCGCGATCTCGATCGCCTTGTCGGCCGCGCGAAGCACCGGATGGTTCGGGCTCCAGCCTTTCTCGGCGCAGCGCACCGCCAGCGTGACTCCGCCGTGCGAGGTGAACTTGAAGGCGTTGGAGAGGAGGTTGAGCATGATCTGCTGAAGCCGCTTCTCGTCGGTGCGGATCGTCGCCGGCAGGCTCTCGTCGAACGCGACGTTGAAATCGAGATTCTTGTCGGTGGCGAGCTGGCGGAAGGTCCGCTCCATATGCTGCTTCAGCGTGATCATCGGCATCTCGCCGACCTCGATCGAGACGGTGCCCGATTCGATCTTGGAGAGGTCGAGAATGTCGTTGATGAGGCTGAGGAGGTCCGAGCCCGCCGAGTGGATGGTGCGGGCGAACTCGGTCTGCTTCTCGTTCAAATTGCCCTGCGGATTGTCGGAGAGCAATTTGGAGAGGATGAGCAGCGAGTTGAGCGGCGTCCGCAGCTCGTGGGACATGTTGGCGAGGAATTCGGACTTGTATTTGGAGGTGAGCGCGAGCTGCTCGGCTTTCTCCTCGACCGCGCGCCGGGCCATCTCGATCTCGATATTCTTGGCCTCCACCTGCTTCTTCTCATTCTCGAGGAGCTGGGCCTTCTCCTGAAGCTCCTCGTTGGTGGCGTGCAACTCCTCCTGCTTGGTGGTGAGCTCGGTCTGGCGCGCCTGCAATTCCTGGGTCAGGAGCTGCGACTGCTTCAGGAGGCCCTCGGTCCGCATCGTCGCTGCGATCGTGTTGAGCACGATCCCGATCGATTCCATGAGCTGGTCGAGGAAGGTCTGGTGGGTCTCGTTGAACTCGCTGAACGAGGCCAATTCGATCACCGCCTTGACGTCGTCCTCGAACAAGGCCGGAAGGATGGTGACGTTGGCCGGCTTGGCATGGCCGAGGCCGGAGCCGATGCGGATGAAGTCGCCAGGAACGTCCTTCAGCAGGATCGGGCGCTTGTCGGCGGCGGCCTGGCCGACCAGCCCCTCGCGCAGCTTGAACTCGCGCTTCAGCGCTCCGACGCTCTCGGCGCCGTAGCTCGCGACGAGGTCGAGCTTCGATTCCTCCTCCTCGCGCTTGGTGACGTAGAAGACGCCATATTGCGCGTTCACCAAAGGCGCCAGTTCGGACATGATCAGGTTGGAGACGGTGGCGAGGTCGCGCTCGCCCTGGAGCATTCGCGAGAAACGGGCGAGGTTGGTCTTCAGCCAATCCTGCTCCGCATTCTTGAGCGTCTGCTCCTTCAAATTGCGGATCATCTCGTTGATATTGTCCTTGAGCGCCGCCATCTCGCCCGACGCCTCGACGGCGATCGAGCGGGTGAGGTCGCCCTTGGTCACCGCGGTCGCCACGTCGGCGATCGAGCGAACCTGGTTGGTTAGATTTGCTGCGAGCTGATTCACGTTATCGGTGAGGTCTCGCCACAGGCCGGCGGCGCCCGGCACGCGGGCCTGGCCGCCCAACTTGCCTTCGATACCGACCTCGCGAGCCATGTTGGTCACCTGGTCGGCGAAGGTGGCGAGAGTCTCGATCATGAAGTTGATCGTCTCGGCGAGCGCCGCGATCTCGCCCTTGGCGTCGACGGTCAGCTTCCGCTTGAGATTGCCCTGCGCCACCGCGGTGACGACGTCGGCGATGCCGCGCACCTGGTTGGTGAGGTTGGTCGCCATCAGATTGACGTTGTCGGTCAGATCCTTCCAGGTGCCGCCGACGCCGGGCACCTTCGCCTGGCCGCCCAATTTGCCTTCGGTGCCGACCTCCCTCGCGACGCGCGTCACCTCGCTGGCGAAGCCGTTCAATTGGTCGACCATCGTGTTGATCGTGTCCTTCAGCTCGAGGATCTCGCCCTTCACGTCGACGGTGATCTTCTTCGAAAGGTCGCCCTTCGCCACGGCGGTGGTCACGTCGGCGATGTTGCGGACCTGGCCGGTCAGGTTCGCGGCCATCAGGTTGACGTTGTCGGTCAGATCCTTCCAGGTGCCGGCAATGCCGCGCACATGGGCCTGGCCGCCCAACTTGCCTTCGGTGCCAACCTCGCGGGCGACGCGGGTCACCTCGCTCGCGAAGGAGTTGAGCTGATCGACCATCGTGTTGATCGTGTTCTTGAGCTCGAGGATCTCGCCCTTCACGTCGACGGTGATCTTCTTCGAAAGGTCGCCGAGCGCGACGGCGGTCGTCACCTCGGCGATGTTGCGGACCTGGCCGGTGAGGTTCGCCGCCATGGCGTTCACATTGTCGGTGAGGTCCTTCCAGGTGCCGCCGACGCCGGGCACCTGCGCCTGGCCGCCGAGCTTGCCTTCCGAGCCCACCTCGCGCGCCACGCGCGTCACCTCGCCGGCGAAGCCGTTGAGCTGATCGACCATCGTGTTGATCGTGCTCTTGAGCTCCAGGATCTCGCCCTTCACGTCGACGGTGATCTTCTTGGACAAGTCGCCGCGCGCCACGGCGGTGGTCACTTCGGCGATGTTGCGGACCTGGCCGGTCAGGTTGCCGGCCATCAGGTTCACGTTGTCGGTGAGGTCCTTCCACGTGCCGGCGACGCCTTCCACCTGCGCCTGGCCGCCCAACTTGCCTTCCGAGCCCACCTCGCGGGCGACTCGCGTCACCTCCGAAGCGAAGCCGTTCAATTGATCGACCATCGTGTTGATCGTGTTCTTGAGCTCGAGAATCTCCCCCTTCACGTCGACGGTGATCTTCTTCGAAAGGTCGCCTTTCGCGACGGCGGTGGTCACGTCGGCGATGTTGCGGACCTGGCCGGTCAGGTTCGCCGCCATCAGATTGACGTTGTCGGTGAGGTCGGCCCAGGTGCCGGCGACGCCGGGCACCTGTGCCTGGCCGCCCAACTTGCCCTCGGTGCCGACCTCGCGGGCGACTCGCGTCACCTCGCTGGCGAAGCCGTTCAGCTGGTCGACCATCGTGTTGATCGTGTTCTTGAGCTCGAGAATCTCGCCCTTCACGTCGACGGTGATCTTCTTGGAAAGGTCGCCCGAGGCCACCGCGGTCGTCACCTCGGCGATGTTGCGGACCTGGCCGGTCAGATTGTCGGCCATCAGGTTGACGTTGTCGGTCAGGTCCTTCCACGTGCCGCCGACGCCGGGCACCTGCGCCTGGCCGCCGAGCTTGCCCTCGGTGCCGACCTCGCGGGCGACTCGCGTCACCTCGCTGGCGAAGGCATTCAATTGGTCGACCATCACGTTGATCGTGTTCTTGAGCTCGAGGATCTCGCCCTTCACGTCGACCGTGATCTTCTTCGACAAGTCGCCCGAGGCCACCGCGGTCGTCACCTCGGCGATGTTGCGGACCTGGCCGGTCAGATTCTCGGCCATGAGGTTGACGTTGTCGGTGAGGTCCTTCCAGGTTCCGCCGACGCCGGGCACCTGCGCCTGGCCGCCCAACTTGCCCTCGGTGCCGACCTCGCGGGCGACGCGGGTCACCTCGCTCGCGAAGGCGTTCAACTGGTCGACCATCGTGTTGATCGTGTTCTTCAGCTCGAGGATCTCGCCCTTCACCTCGACGGTGATCTTCTTGGAAAGGTCGCCCGACGCCACGGCGGTCGTCACCTCGGCGATGTTGCGGACCTGGCCGGTCAGGTTGGTCGCCATCGCGTTGACGTTGTCGGTCAGATCCTTCCAGGTGCCGGCGACGCCCTTCACGTTCGCCTGGCCGCCCAACTTGCCCTCGGTGCCGACCTCGCGGGCGACGCGCGTCACCTCCGAGGCGAAGGAGGCGAGCTGCTCGACCATCGTGTTGACGATCTTGCCGATGCGAAGGAACTCGCCGCGAAGCGCGCGGCCTTCGATCTCGACCGTCATCGATTGGGAGAGGTCGCCCTTGGCGACGGCGCCGATGACTCGGGCGACCTCCGCGGTCGGCTGCACCATGTCCTCGATCAGGTCGTTGACCGATCGGATCGCCGTCTCCCAGCTCCCCGTCGCGTTCTTGACGCGGCCGCGCTGGGTGATCTTGCCTTCCTTGCCGACGACCTGGGAGAGCCGCTCGAACTCGCGGGTCATCTCCTGGTTGAGGGAAACGACCTCGTTGAAGAGGGTTGCGATCTCGCCGTCTATGCCCTCATCGTCTTCGGGCAAACGAATGGTGAAATCGCCGCGCCGGAGACCCCTCAGGGCGGTGACAAGGCGGCGGCGATCGAGAAAGTCGCGCGGGGATTGGGCGTTCAACTCGATGCTCCTTCGCTCGCGTCCCTCCCCCCTCTTGAAATTGCGCCAAAGCCGGCCCCGCGCCGGCTGTCGTCCACTCATAGCCCGAGGAACCGCCCTCGGCATCTGAAAAATGTTCTGCCCGACGAAGATTAAGCAGGGATTGCCAGCGCCCGATTCCCGCGGCTAAGCGCCTCTTCGGGGCGACGGGGCGGCGAGCCGGAGCATGTGCGGCAAGTGGCGTCTGACGAGGAAGTTTCGAATTTCATCGGATCGAGCTTTCGGTCGGTCTGGTCGCTCGAGCTGCTCCTCCTGCTGAAGCGCGCACCGCGCCTGTGGTCGCGCGCGGAGCTGGTCGCGGCCTTGCGGGCGAGCGACCTCATCGTCGCCCAGGGCCTCGATGCGTTGGCCGCGGCGGGCCTGGTGGTCATCGACGAGGCCGGCAATGCCGCCTATCGTCCCGCATCGGACGGTCTCGCCGAACTGGCCGAGGGGACTGAATCGCTTTATGCCCGAAGCCCCGACGCCGTCCGCCGCCTGATCGTCGGCGCCATTCCCAACCCGCTGACCGCGTTCGCCGACGCCTTCCGGTTGAGAAAGGAGTGATGATGCAGGACGCATTCCCCGCGGTCGTCTATCTCCTCTGCTTCGCGACCAGCACCGCCTGCGCATGGCTGCTGCTCGCCGGCTGGCGCCGGACGCGGGCGCGGCTGCTCCTGTGGAGCGCGCTCTGCTTCGTCTTCCTCGCCGCGAACAATCTGCTCGTCGTGCTCGACCTGCTCTTCCTCCCCAATGTGGATCTGCGGCTCGAGAGGCTGCTGCTGGCCCTGGTGGCATTGGTCGTCCTGCTGTTCGGCTTCGTCTGGGACCTGGAGGAACAATGACGATCCTCATCACCTTCCTCTCCGGCGCCGTGGCCGCCCTGTTCCTCGTCGCGGCCCTGTTCTTCCTTCGCTTCTGGAAGCGGACCCGCGACGGGCTGTTCCTTGCCTTCGCCTGGGCGTTCTTCCTGCTCGGTCTGGGCCAGGGTCTGCTCTCGCTGGCGGCGGTACCGGACGAGGAGCGCAGCCTGCTCTACCTCTTCCGCCTTGTCGCCTTCGGTCTCATCCTGGCGGCAATCGTCCGGAAGAACCGGCGTCCGGCCTGAGCAGGCGCGTTTTCGGGCGCCTGTCGTCCGGCCCGCGGGCCGGACCCTGAAGGCCCGCAAGGAGCGCGCGGTAGCGCTCGATCACCCGATGGCTGCGTTCAAGCCCTTCCGCCAGCGCCCGCCGCGCCGCCTCGCCGCGACGGCCGGCGCGCGGCCTGTCCGCGCGAAGACTGGAATCGGGGACATTTTTCTGTTTTGGAACCACGATTTAGCCAATGAAACCTGACCTGGATCAAGCCAACGCCCGTCTTGCGGGAGGGTTGCCATGATTTCGCCTCCGTTTCCGATCGCGGGAGGCGGATTCGCGTCAAGGCGAGGACCGAGGATTTGACCTTGATCAATTCGCACGATCCGTTTTCCCATAAATCATTGTTATTGCTAGTCTTTTTGAAATAAGCGGCTCGGGCCTCCGGTTTTTGTCGCGCCGTCCGGTTCGGGGGCGGAACCAATCGCGCGCGGCGCCTTTTCTGTCGTGGAGGCGCGCCATGGCGAAGGACAGGCCGGACCTGATCGGGCGGCGGGAGCTGCTGGCCCTGGGTCTGGCGGCCGGATCGATCGCCGCGGCGGAGGCGGCGGCGCCCCATGACGGGCTGCTCGGCGCACCCACCGAAAGCATCAAGGGCAGCTTGCCGTGGCAGGACGGCATGACCGACGCGCCGCCGGCGCCGGAGGGCGGCACCTTCCTCTCCGCGGCCGAGCTGGCCTTCGTCACCGCCGCCGCCGACCGGATCGTCCCGGCCGATCCGACCGGCCCGAGCGCGTCCGAGGCGGGCGTCCCGACCTTCATCGACCGCCAGCTCGCCGGCGGCTACGGCCGGGGCGATCATCTCTTCATGGGCGGCCCGTGGCCGAAGGGCGCGCCGACCCAGGGCTATCAGAGCCGCTTCGCGCCGGCCTTATTCTATCGCACCGCGATCGCCGACATCGAGGCGCATGTCGGCTCGATCTATTCGGGCAAGGCGTTCAAGGACCTCGCTCCCGACCAGCAGGACGCGCTGCTCAAGCAATGCGAGGACGGCAAGGTCCAGCTTCGGCGGGTCGAGGCCAAGGCCTTCTTCACGATGTTCCTGCAGAACGTGATGGAGGGCTATTTCAGCGATCCCATCTATGGCGGCAATCGCGACATGGCGGCCTGGAAGATGATCGGCTTCCCCGGCGCCCATTACGATTATTCGGAATGGGTGACGCGCTACAATCAGAAGGTGCCGATCGCGCCGGTGGGGCTGAGCGGCCGGCCGGGCTGGGACCAGGCCTGATGGCGGCGCGCGAGAAGCCGGTCGATGTCGTTTTGGTCGGCTTCGGCTGGACGGGGGCGATCATGGCGCAGCAATTGTGCGACGCCGGGATGAACGTGCTGGCGCTGGAGCGCGCGTCGGCGCGCAGCACGCCGGTCAACTGGGCGCCGACCTTCGACCAGGACGAACTCCGCTACCGCTGGCGCGACCATCTCTTCCAGAACGTCGCTTATTCCACCCTCACCTTCCGCAACAATGTGGGCCAGCAGGCGCTGCCGATGCGCAAGCTCGGCGCCTTCCTGCCCGGCACCGGAGTCGGCGGCGCGGGCATCCACTGGAACGGTCAGATCTGGCGCTTCCTGCCGACCGACTTCAAGACGCGCAGCCACAACCAGCAGCGCTACGGCGCCGCCGCCGTCGCCGATCTCACCGTCCAGGACTGGCCGGTCACCTACGAGGACCTCGAGCCTTATTACGCCATGTTCGACAAGGTCTGCGGCGTCTCGGGCAAGGCGGGCAATCTCAGGGGCGCGGTCCAGCCGGGCGGAAACCCGTTCGAAGGCGCGCGCTCGGAGGATTATCCGACGCCGCCTTTGCCAATGACCTACGCGCCGACCCTGTTCGCGCAGGCGGCGGAGAGCATGGGCTATCATCCCTTCCCACATCCCGCCGGCAACCTGTCGCAACCCTATACGAACCCGCTCGGCATGCAGCTCGGCAAATGCACCTTCTGCGGCTTCTGCGAGAAGTTCGGCTGCGGCAATTATTCCAAGGCGTCGCCGCAGACGACGATCATCCCCTACGTTCTCCAGAAGAGCAATTTCGAGCTGCGCACCGATTGCGACGTGCTCAAGGTCGAGCGCACGGCGGACGGCAGGCAGGCCACCGGAGTCACCTATGTCGACAGCGACGGAACCGAGCATTTCCAGCCGGCGCAGATCGTCATCCTCACCGCCTTCCAGCTCCACAACGTCCACCTGATGCTGCTTTCCGGCATCGGCAAGCCCTACGATCCGAAGACCGGCGAGGGCGTGGTCGGCAAGAATTATTGCTACCAGACGATGGGTTCGGTCGACGTCTTCTTCGAGGACAAATTGCTCAACCCGTTCATCGGCGCCGGCGCGCTTGCGTCGGTGATCGACGATTATAACGGCGACAATTTCGATCATGGCGGGCTCGGCTTCATCGGCGGCGCCTATATCGCCGCTTTGGTCACCGGCGCCCGGCCGATCGAGATGACCCGGGTCCCCGACGGCGTTCCGAAATGGGGCCTGAAATGGAAGCAGGCGGCGGCCCATTATTTCCTGCGCAACTTCTCGCTCTCCGTGCACGGCTCGAACTACGCCCAGGCCGGCAATTATCTCGACCTCGACCCGACCTATCGCGACCATTTCGGCCGGCCGATGCTGCGGATGACGTTCGACTTCACGCCGAACGACCTCAAGATGTCGGCCTACGTCACCGACAAGGCGGCCGACATCGCGCGCAGGATGGGCGCCTCCTCGGTCCACCCCAAACCGCGCAAGGGGCCGTTCGACATCGTCCCCTATCAAACGACGCACACGATCGGCGGGACGATGATGGGCGACAATCCGACCAACAGCGTCGTCAACCGCTACTCGCAAAGCTGGGACGTCCCGAACCTGTTCGTCACCGGCGCCGGCCTGTTCCCGCAAAATGCCGGCTATAATCCGACCGGGACGCTGGCCGCGCTCGCTTACATGACCGCCGACGCGATCAAGTCGCGCTACATCAAGGCCGCCGGGCCGCTGGTGCAGGCATGAGCGCCGGCCGCGTCGCGAGGAGAAGCCTGGCCGTCATCGGCATCCTCATCGTCCTGCTGATCATCGTCGTCGCCGGAACCTGGATCTGGGCGATGGACTATCCGCGCGAGGCGACGATCGAGCCGACGCCGGCGACCCTGTCGATCCTCGCCGGCCCAATTCCCGACGGCCCGCAGGCGGCCTTGCTGCGGCGGGGGCGCTACCTCGCCGTGGCTGGCGACTGCGTCTCCTGCCACACGCGCAAGGGCGGCGCGCCGTTCGCCGGCGGCCTCGGGCTTGGGACGCCGTTCGGCCTCATTTACTCGCCCAACATCACGAGCGATGCCGATACCGGGATCGGCAATTGGACGCCGGACCAATTCTATCGCGCCCTCACCCACGGCGTCGACGACGAGGGCCATCATCTCTATCCCGCTTTCCCCTACCCCTGGTTCACCCGGGTCAGCCGCGCCGATTCCGACGCGATCCTCGCCTGGCTGAAGACGGTGCCGGCGGTCCATTACACCGCGCCCGGCAACCGCCTCCCCTTCCCCGCCGACATCCGCCTCAGCCTGGCGGCGTGGAACGGCATGTTCTTCCGGCCGGGCCGCTTCATCGCCGATCCGAACCGGTCGCCGGAATGGAATCGCGGCGCCTATTTTGTGAACGGTCTCGGCCATTGCGGCGCCTGCCACACGCCGCTCAACCTTGTCGGCGCTGCGGAGCGCAACCGCTTCCTGCAGGGCTCCAACCTCAACCAATGGGTCGCGCCCGATCTCACCGGCAATGCCCGCACCGGGCTCGGCCGCTGGAGCGTCGACGACATCGTCGAATATCTGCGCACCGGCCGCAACGCCCACGCCAATGCCTCGGGCCCGATGGCGGAGGTCGTGGCTTATTCGACCTCGCTTCTCACCGATTCCGATCTCCGCGCCGCGGCAATCTACCTGAAAAGCCTTCCGGCGAGCGCCGATACGGCCGCCGCCGCGCCCGATGCCGCGGCGATGCGGCGCGGCGCGGCGATCTTCTCCGACGCCTGTGCCTCCTGCCATCTTGCCGACGGAAGCGGCCAGCCTCGCCTCTTCCCGCCGCTCCCCGGAAGCGCGGTCGCCCAGCAGAAGGACCCGGCCGGCCTCATTCACCTGATCCTGGCCGGCGGCCGGACCGCGCCGACGCCGACCCGGCCGGCGCCGCTCGCCATGCCGAGCTTCGCCTGGAAGCTGGACGACCAGGAGACGGCCGACGTCGCCACCTATGTCCGCAATGCGTGGGGCAATCGCGCCGCTCCCGTCCCTGAATCCGCCGCCGCCCATATGCGCAAGGCCCTGCGGCTGGCGGCGCCGCTCGCGATCGAACGAAATCGCGCGCCGAATCGTTGATCGCTCCGAGAGGAGCAAAGAGATGGTCGACAGCCAAGGCGGAAGCGGCACCCGGGCTGAGAAGGAAGCGGGCGGAATGGAAGGCGGAATGGCGGGCGGAAGCGCCGGCGGCCCCTCCCAGGCGGCGCAGAAGGCGGTTCCGGAGAAGAATCCCTCGCCGGTCGAGCAGAAGACTCCGAGCCCGAACGTCGAGGACAAGATGGGCGATCTCGGCAAGGGCAGCCACGAGCAGACCCAGGGCGGAAAAGGCGCCGGCGGCACCGCCTGAGCGTCAGTGGAGGTCGGCGCCGTCTCGGCCGGTTGCCGCCTCCGGCTTCAGCTCATAGTCGCGCGGCGCCTGCTCGGCCGCCGCGCGGCGATCGAGGCCCTGCCGCCGAGGCGACGGCGCCTGCTCGCTGCTCCGCTCGATCAGGCTCTGGACGAAGGGGAAGAGCGTGCCGACGAGCAGGCCCCAGAGAAGATGAGCCGCGAGCAGGATCGCCGCGTGCGAGCCGGATGCGACCGGCCTGGCGAGAAGCCATTGGCAGAGGGTGATCGGCCCAAGCGCCCAGGTGAGGAAGCCCCAGCCGAGCCCGAACAGCCAGCCGCCGCGCCGGTCGTTCGCCGCGCGCAGGAAGACCGCGCCATAGGCCGCGCCGGCAATGCCGAGCGAGACGATGCTGAGCAGGACGAGCAAGGGCGTCGCAAGCCCGATCGCCCGCGCCGGCGGCTCGGCCGAGCCGGTCGCCCAGACCAGGGCGGCGGCGGCGATCGCCGCGCCGACGCCGACCAGGGCGCCGGCGCGGCGCGGCCGCTGCAGCGGCTCGGGATCGCGCCCGAGCAAAAGTTGCAGGACGCTCATGGCGCCGCCTCCTTCGCGCCCGGCTCCGGCACCAGGGCCGGCAAATCCTTCAGCTCGCCCCATTGCGCCTCGACGGGCATCTTGCCGCGATACATTTCGATCAGCTGCTTGTAGGCGAGCCCGACCGAGCGCAGGTCGCGGTTGAGGTCGAACAGGCCGACCGGGGTGACGTTGCCGATCGGCGCGCTGACCGCGATCCCCCAGTCGATCTGGTCGGTGAGGCTGTACCAGGTGAAGCCGACCACCGGCACGCCCGCCTCGCGGATCCGCTCGACATTGTGCCATTGCCGCCAGAGCCAGAGCGCGCTGCCGCGCGGATTGCGGTAATTGGTCTCGGTATGCATCACCATCCGCCGGTAGCGGCGGAAATATTGGGCGACGATCACGTACCAGCCGAACAATTCGCCCATCGAGCGGGCGCGGTGGTCCGCCTCGATCACCTTCTCGTTCCAGTCGTAATAATCGACGCCGAGGATGGTGCGCTCCGGCACGGGCTGCTGGAGGAACCAGTCATATTCGTCCCTGGGAAAGCCGTTGTCGAACATGAAGTCGCGAATGTCGTCGCGAAGGGTCCGGGCGAAATAGAGGTCGAGCGGGATGAAGCGGCGCTGATTCTCGAACTCGGCCATGCGGCGAATCTCGTCGTCGGGGCAGCAGGCCTGGTAGAATTCGCTGCTCTCGTTGGCGATGAAGATGGCGTCGGGCCGGTGGCGGCGGATCTGCTGGGTCACCAGGACCGCCGCCTTGGCGAGGTGGCAGACTGCGGTGACGAAGGAACGCTCGTCCTTGCGCTGCTCGTTCCACAGGCCTTCGAGCGCGCTCAGCCGCGCGCAGACGTACATCTCGTTGATCGGCGTATAATGGCGCACCCAGGGGTAACGTTCGGCGAAGGCGCCGGCATAAGCGGCGAGCATCTCGGGCACCTTCGGATTCTGGAAATTCTCCAGCCAGTCCGGCACTCCGAAATGGCAGAAATCCACGATCGGGTGGATGCCGAGACGCCGCATCTCGGCGGCGACCGCGTCCATGAACGACCATTCGTAGCGGCCGGGGCCGCGATAGATTTCGTGGAGCGGCGGGCCGTAGCGCAGATAGGAGATGCCGAGCGCATGGACGAGCTCGAGGTCGCGCTTCCAGTGACGGTAATGGCCGCACATCGCCATCTCGTCCATGCGCCAGCGGCCGCCGTCGAGCGTCGGATAGGAACATTCGATTCCGGTCGCGAACATGAAGCCGTCGAGGCCGTTGTCCTTGTTCCCCTCCTTATCGGCCTCGCGCGGGGCCGGCGGGGGCGGCGGCGCGCGCAGCTCCGGTATCCGACGCTTTCCCGCGGGCGCGCCGACCGGCCGCGTGTAGAGCGCGCCCATGACCAGGCCGTAGAGCGCGAAGGCGACGAGGATGCTGACCGGAACCGGCCAGCCGCCTGAGAGGCCGAACAGGCCGGCATAACCGGTCGCCGGCGCCATATTGTCGTGCATCAGCTCGAGCTGCGGGCGGAGGATGAGGATGGTGATGAGGGCCGGCCCGATCGAGAAGATCAGGCCCTGCTGCGCCGGCGGCCGCTGCATCACCGACCAGAAGAAATAAGCGTAGAAGATCGCCCAGAGCGCGCCGGCGCCGGCATGCACGGCCATGCCGACGGACCACCAGAGCAAAGGGTGGGAGGGGTCCGCGATCAGGGTTCCGTACATCCGCACGATGTCGAAGAAGGGAAGGCCGATCAGGCGGAGGAGGCGCGCCAGCATCTCCCAGGCGAAGGCGCCGGCCACGCCCGCGAGGATCGCCTTCCAATAGGAAATGACCCGGATCATCGCGTCTCGCCCGGCTGGGCGCCCGGCTCCGGCTGCCAGGACGCGCTCGTGTCGCGGCGGGTGAGATAGTCGGCCGACGTCAGGGTCAGCAGGATGGCGAGCCAGAAGAAGCCCGCCGCCGCGAAGGCGCGGACCAGCCCGGAGCTTCGCCGCAGCTCCATGAAGACGATCAGCACGATCAAGGCCTTGGCGCCGGCAATGGCGAGCGCGACGAACGGGTTGAAGCGGCCGAGCGGCAGGAAGGCGGCGCCGGTCGTCGTCGCCAGCAGGAGGAGCAGGGCCGCCCAGCACAGCCAGATCCGCTTCAGCGCGGCGCTCATGCGTTCCTCCCGACGAGGTAGATGAGCGGGAAGAGGAAGATCCAGACGACGTCCACGAAATGCCAGTAGAGGCCGATCATCCTGACGCTGATCGCCTTCGGCGGATCGGCGGAGGCCGACCTTATGGCGAGGCCGCCGACCATCGCGATGCCGATGGTGAGGTGGAGCGCGTGCACCCCGGTCGCGAAGAAATAGAAGAGGAAGAAAAGCTCGGCGATGCCGCCATAGCGGTCGACGTCGAAATCGAGGCCGGGCACCAGTTGCTCGCCATATTCGAGCGAATATTCCCAGCCCTTGATCAGCATGAAGCCGATGCCGAGCGCGGCGGTGATCGCGAGGCAGAAAGCGGCGGCGCGGCGGCGGCCGGCGCCCGTCATCTCGACCGCCATCGCCATGAAGGCGCTGCTGGTGAGGAGGATCGCCGTGTTCGCCGCCCCGAGCACGATCCTGGTGTGCCGCGCGGCTTCGGCGAACTCCGCCGGGTGGGTGATCCGATAGGCCGAATAGCCGGCAAGCAGGGCGCCGAAGAACAGGACTTCGGTCGCGAGGAAGGTCCACATGCCGAGCGCCGACGCGTCGTCCTGCTGGGCGCGGGTGGCATATTGGAAGGTGGGCGCCTGCTCAGCCATGCGCCGCCTGCGGCAGGGCATTGCCCTCTTCGTCGTAGCAATAGGGGCCCCGCAGGACCTCCGGCGCGGCCGCGAAATTGTGCGGCGGGGGCGGCGAACGGGTCAACCATTCGAGGCCGGTCGCCCGCCACGGATCGGCGGGCGCCCTTTTTCCGCGGACGATCGACCAGCCGAGATAGAAGATCGGCAGCGCATAGCCCACCGCGAGGATGCTCGCCCCCGCCGACGAGAGGACGTGCCAGATCTGGAATTCGGGCGGATAGACCTGGTAGCGGCGCGGCATGCCGAGCGTGCCGAGGATGAATTGCGGGAAGAAGGTGAGGTTGAAGCCGAAGAAGGTGAGGATCGCGGTGAAGCGCGCCCAATATTCGGGATAGAGCCGGCCCGTAATCTTCGGCCACCAATAATGGAGACCTCCGAAATAGCCCATCACCGCGCCGCCGACCATGATGTAGTGGAAATGCGCAACGACGAAATAAGTGTCGGTGACGTGGACGTCGACGGCCAGGGCGGCGAGGAACAGGCCGGTCAAGCCGCCGACCGTGAACAGACCGATGAAGCCGAAGGCATAGAGCATCGGCGCGTCGAACCGGATCCAGCCCTTGTGCATGGTCGCGATCCAGTTGAACACCTTGATCGCCGAGGGCACGGCGACGGCATAAGAGAGGAAGGAGAAGACCAGGCTCGCATAAAGCGACTGGCCCGACACGAACATGTGGTGGCCCCAGACGAGGAAGCCGATCGCAGCGATCGCGATCGAGCACCAGACGACGAACTTGTAGCCGAACAGATTCTTGCGCGAGAAGCAGGGCACGATCTCGCTGATCACGCCCATCGACGGCAGGATCATGATGTAGACGGCCGGGTGGCTGTAGAACCAGAACATGTGCTGGAAGAGCAGGGGATCGCCGCCCAATGCCGGATCGAAGATGCCGACATGGAGCAGCCGCTCGGCCGCGAGCATCAGCAGGGTCATCGCAAGGACGGGAGTCGCGAGGACGAGAATGAGGCTCGTCGCATAGGTCGACCAGATGAAGACCGGCAGCCGGTACCAAATGAGGCCCGGCGCGCGCAATTTGTGGATGGTGACGATGAAGTTGAGGCCGGTCAGCACCGAGGAGAAGCCGGCGATGAAGATGCCCAGCACCGCGAGCACGACATAGCCGTTGGCGTAGGCAGTCGAGAGCGGCTCGTAGAAGGTCCAGCCGGTATCGACCCCGCCGAGCAGCAAGGCGCTGAGCGTGATCAGCCCGCCCGCAATGTAGAGATACCAGCTCGTGAGGTTGAGCCGGGGGAAAGCGAGGTCGCGCGCGCCGATCATCATCGGGACCATGAAATTGCCGAGCGTGGTCGGGATGGACGGGATCAGGAAGAACCACACCATGATGATCCCGTGCATGGTGAAGAGGCGGTTGTAGGTGTCGGCGCCGACCAGGCCGCCATAAGGCGTGATCAACTGCAGCCGGATCAGGCCCGCGGCGAGCCCGCCGACGAAGAAGAAGAAGGTGATCGAGGCGAAATAGAGCAAGGCGATGCGCTTGTGGTCGGTGGTGAGCAGCCACGAGCGGAGGCTGGTTTCGGCGTTGAGGTAATTTTCGGTGCCGGCTCCGTGCATCTCTATCCCTTCGGCTTTTCGGGCCCGAGCGATTCGATGTAGGCGACCAGCTTCGCAAGATCGTCCTCGCCGATCTGCCCGGCGAAGGACGGCATGATCGGCTGGTAGCCGGCGGCGACCTGGGCCTTGGGCGTCAGGATCGAATCGCGGATGTAGCGCTCGTCGGCGATGACGACGCTCCCGTCGCTGAGCGGCACCGGCCCGCCGAACACGCCCTCGAGCGGCGGCGCCCGCACCGCGCCGCCCGGCCCGTGGCAGCCGCTGCAGCCGTAGCGCCGGAACAGGGCCGCGCCCTGCAGCGCGAGGCTTGGCTGGCCGCCCTGATCGGTCAGCCAGCGGCCGAAGTCGCGCGGGGTCATCACCGTCACCCAGCCGCCCATGCGGGCGTGGTCGGTGCCGCAATATTCGGCGCAGAAGAGATGGTAGCGGCCGGGCCGGTCGGCGCGGAACCAGAGCGTCTCGTAGCGCCCCGGAACGACGTCCTGCTTGATCCGCAGCGCGGGGATGAAGAAGCTGTGGATGACGTCCTGCGAAGCCATGACCAGGCGCACGTCGCGGCCGGCGGGGACGTGCAGCTCGTTGATCTCGCGCTGGCCGCCCGGATGCTGCGCCTTCCACATCCATTGCTTGCCGACGACGAAGATCTGCAGCGCATCTTTGGGCGGCTGGTAGAGCTTCACGAACAGATGCGCGCCCCACAGGCCGAGCAGGACGAAGATGAACAGGGAGGCGACGGTCCAGCTCACCTCGAAGCGCCAGCTCTTCTTGGTCCGGTTGGAGCGGTCGGCCTTGCTGTCGTGGCGGTAGCGGGCCGCGTAGAGGATCAGCAGGAAGACGACCAAGCCGGCGGTCAGGAAGGCGACGATCAAAAGGCCGATGAACAGGCCGTCCCATTGCCCGGCATAGGGCCCCGCCCGCGCCGGCCAGAAAGGAAGGCCCCGCACCGCCTCAGCCCCGCGCCGGCCGCCGCGCCAGCCGTACGATCAGCAGCAGGCAGGCCAGGGTCACCACGACCCCCAGGATCCTGAGCGCCCCAATGACCGCGGCGGCGATGCTGCCGGGCTGCGGATCGTAGCCGAGGCAGAGCAGGAGCAGGGGATGGACGGGCGGCGTGACCTGGTCGCGGGCCGCCGTCGCGACCGCGCTCTTCAGGCTCTCGGGGGTCGGCTCCAGGCCGGGCAGGTAATGCGAGATGCGCCCGTCCGGAGTCGCGACGATGAAGCCGGCGGGATGGGCATATTGGCGCAGCCGATCGTCCCAGCGATAGGGAAAGCCGATCGAAGCCGCAATCCGCCGCACCTCGGGCTCGGAGCCGGTGAGGAAATGCCAGCCGTCCGGATCGCCGCCCGCCCCGCCGAACCGCTTTCGATAGGAGGCGTTCGCCGCCGCGGCATCGGCGGACGTCTCACGCGGGTCGATGCTGATTGCGACGAACTCCAGATCCCGTCCGGGCTGGAGATGCGCCTGGGCCAGGCTCGCCACCGTGCCGCCGAGCACCAGCCCGCACAGATTGGGGCAATGGAGATATTCGAGGATGAGAATGACCGGGCGGCGGCCGAAATAGGCGCCGAGCCGCACGGGCCGCCCCCCCTCGTCGCGAAGCGCTGCGTCGAGCGGGAGATGCGCGCCCGGATGCTGGCGGAACTGGAAGGATGCGAAGGCGGAGGGCTGGATCGCCTGCGCCGAAGCGGCGGCGGGAAGGCAGAGGAAAAGGGCTGCGACCGCCGCCGCGATTGCCCTCATTTGGCCTCGCTCCGCCAGCCTTCGGCCGCCACCCGCCGCATCGCCTGGTCGACCGGCACGCGCACCCGGCCTTGGGCGCGGTCGCTCCATCCGTAGGTTTCGAGCCGGCGGCGTTCGGCCGCGCGATAGGCGTCGAGGTCGCGGCCCGGCGCCGTCTGCAGGCGCGGCGCGGGCGGCAGCGCCTGGACGGGCCCGCGATCGACGTCGCGGAGCGCCCGCGGATAGGCGCCGGCGAGGACGGCCATGGTCAGCGCGACGGCCACGGCGAAGCCCAGGGCCAAAGCGAGCAGCAGGAGGGGCGGCACGTCCGATCGCTCGAAGTCGGCCGGGTTGGCGGAATCGCTCATGCACGTCCTGCAAATGGACGAAGGAATCCCGAGGCGAACGGACACTGGATGCATTCGTTCCCGCAATCTTTCGGGAACCGAAACGATCGGCGGAACCGAGGCCGGACATGGCCGTTCGCCTCGATGCTGCCGAACAGGAAGCGAAAGATATGAGGTCCGAGTGGCGCAGATCTTCTCGCGCACTGCCGACACGTGGTTCCGCGCGGCCTTGGTCTCGATCCTGCTCGGCGCGCTCGTCCTCATCATCGGGCCGGAGGTGATCGCGCGCTCGCAATATGTGACGCAGGTCGCCCGCACGCCCCATCAGCCGGTCCCGTTCAGCCACAAGCACCATGCCGGCGAGCTCGGAATCGACTGCCGCTATTGCCATACGTCCGTCGAGACGAGCGCCAATGCCGGCTTTCCGGCGACCCATGTCTGCATGAGCTGCCATTCGCAGATCTGGACCCAGGCCGAGATGCTTGCGCCGGTGCGCGCGAGCCTGGCGGAGAACAAGCCGCTCGTCTGGCGGCGCGTCACCCGGATCCCCGATTATGTCTATTTCCGCCACGACATCCATATCGCCAAGGGCGTGAGCTGCTTCGAATGCCACGGCCGGGTCGACCGGATGCCGCTGATGGTCCGCGCCAAGGCGTTCGAGATGCATTTCTGCCTCGACTGCCACCGCGACCCGGCGCCGCGCCTGCGCCCGCGCGAGAGCGTGTTCGATCCGGACTGGACTCCGCCCGCCGACCGCCGCGCGCTCGGCGACCAATTGATGCGCCGCTACCATATCCACAACGCCGCCGACCTCACCCATTGCACGGTGTGCCACCGGTGAGCGGGCCGCTCGACATCGGCGCGCTGCGCGCGAAGCTCGAAGGGCGGCAGGGCCGTGCCTATTGGCGCAGCCTCGAGGAGGCCGCGGCGGACGGCGATTTCGAGGAGGCGCTGAAGGCCGAATTTCCGAGCCAGTTCGAATATTGGCAGACGAACCGGCGCGAATTGCTGCGGGTGATGGGCGCCTCGCTCGCGCTGGCCGGCGTTGCCGGCTGCTCGTCGCGGCGCTCGGACGAGGCGATCCCTTATGTGAACCGGCCCGAGGATATGGTCGAGGACCGCGACGGCCGCTACGCGACGGCGATCCTGTTCGACGGCTATGCCCAGCCGGTCGTCGCCACCACCCATGCCGGCCGGCCGACCAAGCTCGAAGGCAATCCCGACCATCCCGCGAGCCGCGGTGCCACCAGCCTCCACAATCAGGCGGCGATCCTCGACCTTTACGATCCCGACCGAAGCCAGGCGCCCTTGCTGAAGGGCGAGGCGGCGAGCTGGAGCGATCTCGACGCGCTGATGGCGAGGCTGCGCCGGCAATGGACGGCGAGCGGCGGCGCCGGTCTCGCGCTTCTGATCGGCCCGACCAGCTCGCCCACCCTGGTCCGACAGCTCGGCGAATTGGCGAAGGCGCTGCCGAACGCGCGCATCTACGGCTTCGACCCGCTGGAGGATTTCCGGCGGGCGGCGACCTCCGCGCTGTTCAGGCGGCCGCTCGACATCCTGCCGGACCTGTCGCGCGCCCGCGTCGTCGTCAGCCTCGACGACGATCTGCTCGGGCCCGGTCCGGCGCAGGTGCCGAACGTCCGCGCCTGGGCGTCGCGGCGAGGCGAGAAGGTTGCGGCCTCGGAGCGAATCCGCCTGTTCATGGCCGAGACCACGCCGACCCAGACCGGCGCGGCGGCCTTGCGCCGGCTCGCCATCGTGCCGTCGCGCCTGCCGCTGATCGCGGCGGCCGTCGCCTTTCATCTGGGAGCGGGTGATGCTCCGGAGGGCGGCCTGTCGCCGCAGGAAGCGGGCTGGGCCGCCGACGCCGCGCGCGCGCTTGCCGGCGCGCGCGGCGCGTCTCTGGTCAGCGCCGGTGCCCATGCGACGCCGGCGGTACAAGCGCTCGCCTTCCGACTGAACGAGGCGCTGGGCAATGTCGGCAACACGATCCATTATGCCGAGCCGATCCTGTTCTCCGCGCCCACCGGATCGTTGGTCGATCTGGCACGCGCGATCGTCGCGAAGCAGGTCGGCACGCTCGTCACGCTCGACGCCAACCCGCTCTACGCCGCGCCGGCCGATCTCGGTTTCGCCGCCTTGTACCGGCGGATCCCGCTCACCATCCATGCCGGCACCCATGCCGACGAGACCGCGGCGGCGAGCCACTGGCACCTGCCTTTGCCTCACAGCCTCGAGGATTGGACCGATGGCCGCGCCGTCGACGGCAATGCGACGATCGTCCAGCCTCTGGTCGAGCCGCTCTACGACAGCCGCTCGATCCACAGCCTCGTCGCCAGCCTGACCGGCGACGCGTTCCAGCCGCCGCGCGACATCGTGCGCGCCACTTGGCCGGCGCTCGACGACAAGGCATGGCACGAGGCGTTGCGCTCGGGCTTGGTGCCGAACAGCGCCGCCGCTCCGGTGGCCGCAAAGCCCGCCGCCGCTCTGGGCGGCGCCACGGCGCCCGCGGGCGGCGAGGTCGAAATCCTGTTCCGGCCCGATCCGACCATCCGGGACGGCCGCTATGCCAACAATGCCTGGCTGCAGGAGCTTGGGAAGCCACTGTTCAAGACGACCTGGGAGAATGTGGTCGCGATCAGCCCCGCCTTCGCCGAGACGCTCGGCGCGGGCAATGGCGACAGGCTTCGAGTCACCAGCGGCGGCCGGTCGGTCGAGGGGCCGGCCTGGATTCTCCCTGGCCAACCGGAGAAAGCCGTCACCCTCTTCCTCGGCTATGGCCGCCGCAACGCCGGCCGGGTCGGCGACGGGATCGGCTACGATGCCTATGCGATCCGCACCGCCGCAGCGCCGTGGAGCGCGCCGGGCGAGATCGAAAAGCTCCCCGGACGCAAGCCTATCGCCGTCACCCAGCAATATCAGGCGATCGACGCCGAGGGCGCGGACCTCGTCCGCACCGTCGCCGCCGCATCCGTGGTGGCGGAGAAGCCCGAGGAGACGGACCGCGCCTCCTTCTACCCGGCCTGGGAGCAGGAGGAGCCGGCCTGGGCGATGGCGATCGACCTCGACCTCTGCACCGGCTGCAACGCCTGCGCGATCGCCTGCCAGGCCGAGAACAACGTCCCCGTCGTCGGCCAGGACCAGGTAAGGCGCGGCCGCCACATGCACTGGCTGCGCGTCGACCTCTATCATGCCGGCGGGCTCGACCATCCCGACACGATGTTCCAGCCGGTCCCGTGCATGCATTGCGAGCAGGCGCCGTGCGAGATGGGCTGCCCGGTCCACGCCACCGTCCACAGCCCCGACGGGCTCAACGAGATGATCTACAACCGTTGCATCGGCACGCGGACCTGCTCGAGCTACTGCCCCTACAAGGTCCGGCGGTTCAACTGGTTCGACTATACGAGCAAGGCGCCGGCCTCGATCCAGGCGCAGCGCAACCCCGACGTCACCGTTCGCGGTCGCGGCGTCATGGAGAAATGCACCTATTGCGTGCAGCGCATCCGCGGCGCCGCGGTCGATGCCGACAAGGAGGACCGGCCGATCCGCGAGGGCGAAATGGTCACCGCCTGCCAGCAGGCCTGCCCGAGCGAAGCGATCGTCTTCGGCAACATGAAGGACCCGAACAGCGCGGTCGCCAGATTGCGCCGGTCGGCGCGCAATTATTCCATGCTCGGCGAGCTCGATACCCGCCCGCGCACCACCTATCTCGCCCGCCTTTCCGACCGGACGGAGGGCTGATGGCGACCGCGCACCCGCCCGCCCTCCCGCTCGACCAGTCGCTCCACGACGTCACCGAGGAGATTGGCGCGGTTCCGCTGCGCTTCCCGGCGAAGGTGCCGTGGCGGATCGCGCTTATCCTGAGCCTCTGCCTGCTCGGCCTGTTCTTCACGTCGGTCACCTGGTTGTTCACCTGGGGCGTCGGCGTCTGGGGCCTCAACATCCCGGTCAACTGGGCCTTCGCAATCCATCTTTACGTCTGGTGGCTCGGCCTCGGCCATGCCGGCACGCTCATCTCGGCGATGCTGCTGCTGATGGGCCAGGACTGGCGCAATTCCTTGAACCGCTTCGCCGAGGCGATGACGCTATGTGCCGTCGTCTGCGCCGGAATCTACCCGATCATCCACTTGGGCCGGCCGTGGTTCTTCTACTGGATGTTCCCTTATCCCGCGACGATGGG
>DASUHH010000048.1:0-80682 GCA_036273615.1 Allosphingosinicella sp.
GCAGGACGCGGTGCAGGCGCGGGCGCGTCAGCAGGCGGTCGCGGCCCAGGGCCGTGCCCGCGAGCAGGCGGCCGTGCAGGCGCGCGCCCGGCAGCAGGCGGTCGCATCGCAGGTCCGGGCGCGTCAGGCCGCGGTCCAGGCGCGTGCCGTGCAGGTCCGCGCCGCGGCCGTCCGGGCGCGGCCGGCGCCTCGGCCCGCGCCGGCGGCCCGCGCCGCTGCCGAGCGCCGCGAGCATGGAGGCTGATCGCCGGCTGAAGAAAGACAGCCGAATGATGTAAAGGAAGCTTGCCATCGGTCTCCGACTCGGTTATGGAAAGGAAACTTTCCACGAGGAGGGACCGATGGTCCAGGCCAAACCCGCCACCCTGGGCGCATTGCTCGCCCTGATCTTCATCTACATGGCCGTGCTGGTCGGGACGGTCGCCCTGGTCTTCCTCGCGCCGGTGCCGCCGCCCTGGCGGAGCATCGTCGTCCTGATCCCCTTGCTGCCGGCGGCGGCGATCGTTCGCTGGGAGCTGCGGGCTTTCGCCCGGCTCGACGAGATGCAGCTTCGCAACCAGATCGTCGCGCTCGGCTGGACCTTCGCCATCTCCGCGGCGCTGATGATGACCTATATCCTGCTCGAGGCGGTCGGCTGGCCGCGCCTGCCAATGTGGGTGATCTTCATGGCGATGATGCTGATCCGCGTCGCCTGCTCCTGGGTGCAATGGCTGCGCTACAAGTGAGGAACCGGCTGCGGGAATTGAGGGCCGAGCGCGGCTGGTCGCAGCAGGAATTGGCCGGGCGGCTGGCGGTGTCGCGGCAGACGGTCAACGCGATCGAGAATGGCCGCTACGATCCGAGCCTGCCGCTCGCCTTCGACATTGCCGGGATTTTCGGAGAGCCGATCGAGAATTTGTTCTTCAGGGATTGAAGTGGAGACCAGGGATGAAGATTGCAGGGCGCCTCACGGCGCTGATGACGACGCTCGCTCTGACGGCGCCGGTCCAGGCGGCGGATCTGTCGCCGGCCCATTGGCCGGACGCCGAGCGGATCGCGCTCGAAAGGCAGGAGGCTTGGGTCTTCCCGGCAGGGGTGCGGATCGTCGAGGGCCGCACCGGCTTCGTCTCGGCCACCGCCTCGCCGGTGGCGGTCCATGCCGGGCTGGAGGCGCTGCGGCAGGGCGGCACCGCCGCCGACGCGGCGGTCGCGACCGCGCTCACCCAGATCGCGATGATGGGCCAGGCGAACGTCTCCTATGCCGGGATCGCCCAGCTCCTTTATTACGACGCGAAGACCAGGCGCGTTTATGCGCTGGATGCGGGCTGGAACGGCTGGAGCGGCGAGACCGCGCCGGCGACCATCCCCGATCCCGACCTCAGCCTGATCACCGGCCACGCGCCCGCGGTCATGGGCGCGGCGGGACGCAAGACGCTCGTCCCCGGCTTCATGGCCGGGATCGAGGCGATGCACCGCCGTTTCGGCCGCCTGCCCTTCGCCGACCTGTTCGCGCCCGCCATCTATTATGCCGATCATGGCGTCCCGGTGACGCCTTTGCTCGGCACCAATTTCGGCCTCGCCGGGCCGACCCTGTCGCGGACGGAAGGCGGCAGGCGCTTCCTCGCCGGCCGGCGGCCGGACGGGCGCTTCGCTCCGCCGGGTCTCGGCGCCTTCCTGCGTGATGTCGCGCATGGCGGCGCCGGCTTCGTCTATCGCGGCGCCTGGGCGCATGATTTCGTCGACGCCGTCCGCGGGGCCGGCGGAGCGGCGAGCCTCGCCGACATGGCGGCCTATCGGGTGCGGTGGGAGGCGCCGCTTCGCCTCTCTTACCGCGGCGCGACGGTGTTCGGCCCCGGCGCGGCGAGCGGCGGCGGCTGCGCTCCGCTGGAGGCGCTGAACCTGCTCGACCATGCGCCGGCGCAGGCGGCCGCGCCTTATTGGCAGGATGCGCGCGCCTTCCGGACGCTTGCGCTCAGCCTGCGAATCGCCGGCGTCTCCGCTTATGCGCCGGAGGTGCGCGCCTTCGAACGCGCCCATCGCATCGGCGGAAGCTGCGAAGCGCGCCTCAGCCCGTCCTATGGCGCGGCGGTCGCTGGCGACTTCGACGCATTGCTCCGCAGCGAGGCGGCGCCCCCCGTCGGCCATCACAGCGCCTCGGTCGTCGCCGTCGACCGCTGGGGCAATGTCGCCGCGCTCGTCCACACCAGCAACACGCCGCTCTGGGGCGATACCGGCCTGTTCGTCGACGGCGTCGCGATTCCGGCGCCGGCGGGCGTGAACCGGCCGCGGCTTCAGGCGATCGCGCCCGGTACGCGGGTGCCCAACGACATGGCGCCGCTCATCGTCCTTCGGGACGGGCGCCCGGCCTTGGCGGTCGCTGCGATCGGCACGTCGCTGATGCAGGAGACGGTGCGGCTGGTCGCCGGCCTGCTCGGCCCCGCCGGCGATCTCGAAGCCGATTTGCGCGCGCCGCCTTTGCTGCTCGACCTCGATCATATCCGAGCGCCGCTGGCCGGCCGCGTCGAGCCGATGCCGGAAGGCGCCTATCCGCCGGCTCTGGTCGAAGGGCTCGGGCGGCTCGGAATCGCCGTCGAGCCGGTGCCGGCGGCGCGGATCCTCCTGCTTCGCGGCACGGCCGCGCTCGCCCGATTCGATCCCGACGGCCGCGTGCGCGGCGCCGAGAGTCCGGGGATCCTCGTCTTCGACGGCGGCCGCTGACCCGTTCACACCCGCCGGGGCCGGCCGGAAAGCAGAGAATTGTTAACCGCCTTCGCCCTAGACGCGTCCCGTGGGGGTAGTTTGGGGGTCGAGTGGTTGTTTGTTCGTGGGTTTGCCGCCCCCGCGGCGATCCGGATTGTAGCCCAGGCTTTGCCGGCCCCGTCGGCAGGAGCTGCAGCGCCCTCCTGAACGGCAATGCCGCCGAACGGCGATTCGCGCCCGCGCGACCCCATGCCAGGAGCGGCACCGGCCGTCCGATCCCGGGCCGGAACGGATCCGGACGATGAGATCGGAGGCGGCGCAGGCATCCGGGCACGGAACGATGCACAGGATGGCCGTGCGGCAGACCAACCGCACCATCGTCCTGCCGGTCATCCTCCTGATCGCGGCGGCGTCGCTCGCCATCGCAATCCTGCTGTCATGGTCGGGCGCGCGCACCGACAGCATCTCGCTCGCGCGCCAGGAGCAGATGCTGTCCTCCTCGGTTGACACGATGGCGCTCGACCTCGCGACCTCGCTCGAAGGCCATGCCATCTGGGACGACGCGGTCCTCCAGACCCACAGGAAGCCGCTCGACATGGCCTGGCTGGAAAGCGTCTACGGCCAATATATGTTTTCGACTCGCGGGCGGGGCGAAAGCTATCTGCTCGATAGTGCCGGCCAGCCCTATTTCGCAGCGCGCGCCGGGACCAGGGTCGGCCTCGACAGCTATGCCGAGCGGCGGGCCTTGGTCGCGCCGGAGGTCGCAAGGCTGCGGCGCATGATGCTGCATCCGGCCGCCAACATCGCCTACAGGAAGTGGAAGATCCCGACGATCGTCGATATCGTCGACGTCCACGGCAAGCCGGCCGTCCTGATCCTGCAGCCGATCGTCTCGGAAACCGGCAAGATCGTCCAGAAGCCGGGGACCGAGCATGTCTGGGTCTTCTTCTACTGGCTCGACGCGGGCAATCTGCAGAAGATCGCAAGCCAGTTCGATCTCGGCGCGGTCCGCTTCTCCTGGACGACCGACCATGGCCGGAAAGAGGCGGTCAGGCCGATCTATTCGTCGCAATCGGCGAAGCCGGCCGGCTATTTCGTCTGGCGGCCCTTCACTCCGGGGACGATCGTGCTTCGCGACATGATCGCGCCCCTGATCGCCGCTCTCGCCCTGGTCGCCTCGATCGTCTTCCTGCTCATCCGCCGAATCCGGCGAAGCACCGCCGAGCTGGTGGCGAGCGAGGAGCAGGCCAAGCATCTCGCCTTCCACGACACTCTGACCGGCCTGCCGAACCGCGCCCTGTTCGACGACCGGCTCGAGCGCGCGCTCGCCGCCGCCCGGCGCGCCCCGCAGCATGGCGGCGCACTGCTCTTCCTCGACGTCGACCGGTTCAAGCAGGTCAACGACACGCTCGGCCATGCCGCCGGCGACGACCTGATCCGCGAGGTCGCTCGGCGGCTGAGCCGGGTCGTGCGCGAGAGCGACACGGTCGCCCGCCTTGGCGGCGACGAGTTCGCGATCATCCAGACCGAGGTCCGATCGAAGCGCGAGATCGATCAATTGTGCCGGCGGATCCTCAAGGCGATCGATGCGCCGTTCGACGTGCTCGCAAGCCAGATCTTCGTCGGGATGAGCATCGGCGTCGCGCGGATCGGGCGCGACGGCTATGACCGCCACGAGCTCGCGCGCAAGGCGGACATCGCCCTCTACCAGGCCAAGCAGGGGGGGCGCGGCTGCTACCGGGTGTTCGCGCGCGCGATGGACGCAAGCGTGCGGATGCGCCAGGCGATCGAGCAGGATCTGCGCACCGCGCTGGAAAAAGGCGAGCAGCTCGAAGTCTATTACCAGCCCAAATATGACGTCCGCACCCGCCAGATTTCGGGGGTGGAGGCGCTGGTCCGCTGGCACCATCCGACCCAGGGCCTCCTCTGTCCCGCCCTTTTCATCCCGATCGCGGAGGAGAGCGGGCTGATCGAGGCGCTCGGGGAATGGGTGCTGAGCGAGGCGTGCAAGGCGGCCTTGCCCTGGCCGCTCGACACGATCGCGGTGAACATCTCGGCGGTGCAGCTTCGCAACCCGCTTTTCGCCAACCGGGTGATCCGGATCCTCCACGATACCGGGCTCGATCCGGGCCGGCTGGACCTGGAGATCACCGAGACCTCCTTCCTCGAAAATGTCGAGCAATGCCGCGCCAACCTCAAGATGCTGCGCCTGGCCGGGATCCGCATCTCGCTCGACGATTTCGGGACCGGCTATTCCTCGTTCAGCCACTTGCGCGAATATGAGGTGGACCGGCTGAAGATCGACCGCTCCTTCACCAACGCGATCGACGATTCGCCCGACGGCAGCGCGATCATCCGCGCGATCATCTCGCTCGCCCAGTCGAGCGGGCTCAAGGTCACGGCCGAGGGCGTCGAGACGGCCGAGCAGAGCCATTTCCTCAGCGACGTCGGCTGCGACGAGTTGCAGGGCTTCCTGATGTCGGGCCCGGTCTCGCTGCGCGAGCTCGACCGGCTGCTCGGCATCGATCCGGCGATTCGCAGCCCGGCGGGACGGAGGCTGGCGGCCTAGTCGCGAAGGCGGTTCAGGCCGCCTCGACGCACATGGCGATGCCCATGCCGCCGCCGATGCACAAGGTGGCGAGGCCCTTCTTCGCGCCGCTTTTGCCCATCTCGTAGAGCAAGGTGGTCAGCACCCGCGCGCCCGACGCGCCGATCGGATGGCCGATGGCGATGGCGCCGCCATTGACGTTGACCCTGCCCGGATCCCAGCCGAGCTCCTTGCCGACCGCGAGCGCCTGGGCGGCGAAGGCCTCGTTGGCCTCGATCAGGTCGAGGTCGGCGAGCGACCAGCCGGCCTTCTGAAGCGCGCGCTGCGTCGCCGGGACCGGGCCGATGCCCATGATCGACGGATCGACGCCGGCCGAGGCCCAGCTCGCGATCCGCGCCAGCACCGTGGCGCCGCGCCGAGCCGCTTCCTCGGCCGACATGACGACCAGGGCCGCGGCGCCGTCGTTGAGGCCGGAGGCGTTGCCCGCGGTCACCGTCCCGTCCTTGCGGAAGGCGGGGCGCAGGCCAGCGAGCGCCGCCTGCTCGACGCCGTCGCGTATATATTCGTCCTTGTCGACGATCGTGTCGCCCTTGCGGCCCTTGACCGTCACCGGCGCGATCTCGTCGGCGAAGCGGCCGTCGGCGCGTGCCTTCGAGGCCTTGTTCTGCGAGGCGGTGGCGAAGGCGTCCTGCTCGTCGCGGGTGATCTGGTAGCGCTCGGCCAGATTCTCGGCGGTGATGCCCATATGATAGTTGTTGAAGACGTCGGTCAGGCCGTCCCTGATCATCGTGTCGACCAGCTCGAGCGCGCCCATCTTGGTGCCCGTGCGCAGAGTCTGGGCGTGGGCGGAGAGGCTCATGCTCTCCTGGCCGCCGGCGACGACGATCCGGGAATCGCCGGTCCGGATCGCCTGGCTCGCGAGCGCGACCGCGCGCAGGCCCGAGCCGCAGACCTGGTTGACGCCCCAGGCGGGCACTTCCTTCGGCACGCCCGCCGCCATCGAGGCCTGGCGGGCCGGATTCTGGCCCTGCGCCGCGGTCAGCACCTGGCCGAGGATGACCTCGCTCACCTCCTCCGGCGCAACGCCCGCCTGCTCGAGCGCGGCGAGGATGGCGACACGGCCAAGCTCATGGGCGGGAACGCCGCCGAGGGCGCCGAGAAAGGCGCCGACGGGCGTGCGCTTGGCGGCGGTGATGACGATATCGGTCATGGGCGGGCGACTCCGGATTCAGGGGATGCGCGCCGCCACTATCATTTTGCTGCAGTGCGGAAAAGCCAGCGGGCGAGCGGCTTCCACAGCGTCTCCTCGGCCTGGCCGCCGATGACCATGCCGACATGGCCGGCGGCGAGCTCCAGCCGCTCGCCGGCGCCGGCCGCCGAGGCCGCCGGAACGATCCGGTCGCTCGCCGAGACGATGTCGAGCACCGGGCAGGAGAAAGCGGCCGGATCGACGGCGCGGTCGCCGACGCGCCACGCGCCCCGGCCCGGCGCATCGTCGCGGAAGAGGGTCTCGAACAGCTCCCGCGCCGCCGCGACCGGAAGCGGCGGCCCGTCATTCGCCCAGTCTTCGAGAATGACGAACCGCCGCGCTTCCTCGCTGTCCGGCGGCATGGCCGCGAACGATTCGAACTTCTGGATCGTCCGGGCGGGATCGAGGGCCCAGAAGGCGCTTTGCAGCGCCTCCATCGGCAGCATGCCGAGCCGCTCCGCGGTCGCCTCGGCCGAGCCCCAGAGCGCCGCGAGCCGCGCCCGCGCCTCGTCCGGGAAGCCGGAGAAGCACCAGGGCGCCGCCAGCGCCGCGACGCCGCGCACCGGCCGCAGGGCGGCGGCGGCGAAGGCCATGGTGCCGCCGACGCAGTAGCCGACGAGCGCAACCTCCTCTCCGATCTCGCCCAGCAGCGGCAGCAGGATTTCGGTGACGTGACCGGCAACCGAAAGACCCGACCGCGCCGCCACGTCCCAGCCCCAGTCGACGAGCAGCGGCCGCAGGCCTTGCCCGGCCAGCCGGCGCAGAAGCGACTTGCCTTCGAGATCGAGGATCGACGGCGGGTTGATCAGCGACGGCACGAAGACGATTGGAGGGCCGCTGCCGCCTGTACCGGGGCCATAATCGCGCAGGCGCGCGCCGAGCGTCTCCGCGACCGCCGGCATGGGCGGCCGCGGCGGCGCTCGTTCCGCCTCCTGATATTTGCGAAGCCCCTCCAGCGCCTGCTTCATCCGCGCCGGCTCCGCCGCGGTTTCGCTGCGCAGCATGGCGAGGAACAGAGGGAGCGGCCGGGGCTTGTGTTGCGGTGCGGCAAGCTTTGGTGCTAGCGCGGATTCCGGCACAGAAGAGGAGTTCGCCATGGCCGCTTCCGAGTCTGACGACGACGTGGTCATCATCAAGAAATACGCGAACCGGCGGCTCTACGACACCGAAAGCTCATCCTACATCACGCTCGACCGGCTGGCCGAGATGGTCCGGCAGAAGCGGCAGTTCAGGGTGATCGACGCCAGGACGGAAGAGGACATCACCCGCCAGGTGCTGACCCAGATCATCATGGACGAGGAAGCGCACGGCTCGGAAATGCTGCCGCTCAACTTCCTGCGCCAGCTCATCTCCATGTATGGCGGCCAGATGCAGTCGATGGTGCCGCAATATCTCGAAGCCTCGCTGGAGGCCTTCCAGCGCAACCAGTCCCAGTTCCGCGACGCTCTTGCCGACGCCTTCTCGAACAATCCCTTCGCCGAAATGGCGCGCCGCAACATGGAAATGTTCCAGGCCGCCGCCGGGCAGGGCGCGAAGACCGCCGGCGCGACGCCCGAGACGCCGGCCCCCTCCGATCGCGAGGACGAGATCGCCCGCCTCAAGGCCCAGCTCGCCGATCTCCAGGCCAAGGTCGAAAAGCTGGTACGGTAATCCCACATTAGGGTCCGGACTCATTACCGCCCTTCGGCTGCCTGCTTGCGGCAGCCGCTCAGGATGAACTGCGCCTGCGGCGCAGGGGCGAGGCGGAGAGACGGCCATGAGCCGGCCGCCATGCCCCCGGCATGGCTGCGAACATCCGGGGGATGTTCGCACCGGCTCATCGTCGTTGCTCGTCGGTCACGATGGATAGCCCTCGCTCCACTCCTCGCGCCTGGCCCTGACCGCCTCTCCGCCTCGTCATGGCCGTTGCCGGTAATGGGTCCGGACCCTAAACAGCTCGCGAAGTGGACGATCTCGACCTCAACCAGATCCTCTGGATCCTTGCCGGAGCGCTCCTGCTGGTCGGAGCAGGCGCCGCATTGGCCGGACACCGCCGCAATCGGCGCCGGGAGATCGATCGGCCGGGCTGGGTGCCCTGGCAGCTGATCGAGATATTGTCCTTCTTCCTCGCTTTCGGCGCGGGGATGCTTGCCCTGAGGCTCTGACGGCTCTCTTCGTCATGCCGGGCTCGACCCGGCATCCGCCTTCTCGTGCCGAATGAACGAAGATGGATCCCGGATCAGGTGCGGGATGACCGTAGGAGCGGGCTGCCTACCGCAATTGCCGCGCCGGCTGCAGCTCGCGTTCCTCGCCGTCGCGCGGCTTGCGCAAGGCAGGATTGAGCCGCGCGACGCTGCAAATGCCGGCGACCAGGGCCAAGCCCGCCGAGACGAGCGGCGCCGTCATCCGCGCGCCCTCGCCGATCGACAGCAGGAAGGCGATCAAGGTGGCGCCGAGCGTCTGGCCGGTGAGCCGGGTCGTCGAAATGAGGCCGCCGGCCGAGGCCGCCCGCTCGCGCGGCACCGAGCCGATGATCAGCCGCGCATTGGGCGAGAGGAACAGGCCGAAGCCGGCGCCGCACAGCGACATCCGCCATGCAATGTCGAAATAATCCGGGTGCGCCGGGAGAAAGGCGAGGAACAGCAAGGCGACGATCGCGATCGCCATTCCGATCCCCCCGAGCAGCCCGGCCGGCACCCGGTCCGATAGCGCGCCGGCGGCGGGCGCGACGAACATCGTCGTCAGCGGCCAGGGCGCGATCATCGCCCCGACAAGGCTCGGCGCGAAACCATAAACATGCTCCAGCCGGAAGGGCATTGAGAGGATCAGGGTCATCGAGCCGATGAAGGCGGTGAGCGCCCCGATCGTCGACAGAGCGAAGACGGGGCGGCCGAGCAGATCCACCGGCATGATCGGCCGTTCCTCGCCTTTCTCGCGCCGGACGAAGATGGTGCCGATGACGATTCCGGCGACGACGATCGCCGCCGAGACCACCGGCGAATCGCCGTGGACGCCGCTTTCCAGGCCGGAGATGACCAGGCCGAAGGTCGCTGCGCAAAGGACGGCGCCGAGCATGTCGAAATCCTCCGAATGCTGCTCGGGCTCGGGCAGGCAGCGGCCGAGCAGGAGCGACATGATCGCGAAGGGCACCGCGGACGCGAACACCCAGGGCCAGCGCCCGAAGGCGAGGATCGCGCCGCCCAAGGTCGGTGCGATCGCCGCGGCGCTCGAGACGATGACGCTGTTGATGCCGAGGCCGCGGCCGAGCTGGCGCGCCGGATAGATTGCGCGGACCAGGGCCGAGGAGACGCTGAGCGCCGCCGCGGCGCCGATCGACTGCGCAGCCCGCACGACCAGCAGGAAAGGCAGGCTGCGCGCGAAGAAGCAGAGCAGGCTTGCGATGGTGAAGACGATCTGCCCGATCTGATAGAGCCGCCTGTGCCCGAGCCGGTCGCCAAGCGCCGAGAAAGGCAGCAGGGTCATCACCAGAACGAGCTGGTAGATCGTGACGACCAGCACCGCGGCGGAATTGTCGACATGGAGGTCGCGCGCGATCGTCGGAAGCGCGACCGAGGGGATTGCGCCGTCGATGACGACGAGCGCCGTCCCGAACGAAACGGCGCCGATCGCCCAATAACGGCGGGGGAGGGGAAGGCCTTCGTGCATGCGGGATCAGTGCGTCAAAACACCATGAGTTCCCCGGCGCAAGCCGGGGTCCAGCGGCTCGGTCGGTCGAGTTGGGCTTCGGCTTTCGCCGGAGAGCATCAGAGGCTGCCCACGTCCACGACGCGTCGAGCCAGCCGCCTACCCTTCACCCTGCGTGATCGGGATTCCGCTCGCTTCCTGCCACGCCATCGTCACGAACGGCTTGGCCCAATATTGGTCGAACCACAGGCCAAGCCACGGGTCGTCGCCGGCGAAGAGGCGCCGTTCGCGGCTGAGATCGACCTTCCTGAGCGTATCGTCGACGCTGAGATGCGCGGCGGCGAGCGGCGCGACCTGGCGCCGCACGTCGGCGATCAGGGCGGCGAGCCGGTCGAGATAGACGCGGTCGTGCTGCGGCGCGCCGTGGCCCGGGATCAGCAATCTGAACGGATAGGCGCGCAGCGCCGCGAGGCTGCGCTGCCAGTCGGCGGGATAGGAGCCGAAGCCGAACGGAATCGGCGCCACCACCATGTCGCCGGTCGCCAGCACTCTCTGGCGCGGCAGCCAGACGGCGAGATCGCCGTCGGTATTGGCGCGGCCGGGATGGATCAATTCGACGGGCCGCACCGGATCGGCGAGCACCAGCTTGTCGGCGAAGGTCTCGGTCGGCGCGGCGACATAGAGGCCCTCGCTGTCGCCGTCATAATCGGCGAGCTCGCGCTCCGTCTGCGCATAGCCGGGCCTCTTGAAAGCGGGCGTGTCCGGCTTCTTCGCAAAGGCGGCCATCGCCGCGATCGTATCCTGGACGCTCTTGTGGAAGGCGGCGCTGTGCGCCGGGTCCGGCCCGTCCTTGGCGTAGCGGGCCATCGGGGCGCCGAGCAGGTCGGCCTTCGTCTCCACGGTGGCGATGATCCGGAGGTTCGGCCAGCTCTCCTTCAGCCCCGGCAGGCCGAGCGAATGATCGCCATGCCAATGGCTGATCGCCACCGCCTTGACCGGCTTCGCGCTGACCGACCGGATCAGGCTCGCGATGCGCCGGCCCGAGCCCGGCGCGTCGCCCGAATCGAGCAGAACGAGCCCGTCTTTCTGCTCGACCACGACGACATTGCCGATCGGCTGCAGATGGAAGGGCTTGGCCTGGCGGATCACCCAGATGCCGTCGGCGACTCTCTCGATCGTCTCGAAATAGCCGTCCGAGGGCAGCGAATGGGGCGGCGCGGGGGACGCGCCGACCAGTAGCAGGAATCCGAGCGCGGCGGCGCGGCGCGACAGGGCCATTCGCGATCCCTCCTGAGAAGTCGCCGAGCAGCCGCTTGCGCCCGGCCGGCTCGAGTCTTCAGCTTGATAAACGCGATTCCGGCCACCCCGCAACATGCAGGCTTCCCGGGCATCGATTGCGAATCGCCAGTTTGCGCTGCGGCCGTCTCTGTAGCATGGCGTCCCGGCCGGGCATTCGAGCGCCCCCAAAGCCGGGAACTGGATATTGCCACATCACGATGCCCTGATCCGCCCGCCGGTCGATCCCGGGGAATTCCGGGACCTGATCGCCATTTACGAGGAGGCCATTCCGGCGAGCGAGCGGAAGTCCCGCGCACAGGTCGAATTGATGAGGCGCGACCCCGGCTATTGCTTTCTCGGCGCGTTCCTGGACGGCCGGTTGATCGGCTTCGCCATCGTCTACCGTTTTCGGGGAGAGCGCCTCTCGCTTCTCGAATATATGGCTGTGGATTCGCAGCATCGAAACGAAGGAATCGGCGGCCGACTCTTTCACGCGGCGCTGGCCGTGGCCGCCGCCGCGACGCCGATGCTCCTCGAAGTGGAATCGGAACGCGCGCCGTCGAAGGACCATACGCAAAGGGTGAAGCGGAAGCGTTTCTACCGGCGGCTCGGCTGCCGCGAAATCGCCGGCCTCGGCTACGTCCAGCCCATGGGCGACGGGCCACCGCCGATGAACTTGCTGCTGCACGACCCGGGGCGTCAAAGCCTCGATCATGCGACGGTCCTGCAATGGCTGATTTCGCTCTATGTCGAAGTCTACGGACGCCCGGCATCCGATCCCAGGATCGCCCATATGGCCGGCGGCTTGCCGGAAGAGATTGCGCTGATCTAGGGTCCCGTACATGAGCAATGCGGGCTTCTGGGACAGCGACGTCTGGATTGCGATCGGCTCGATCGCGCAGATCGGCCTCATGCTCGGCGTGCCGGCCTCGATCTGGCTGGCTTATGCCGGCGAAAGACGTGCCCGAGAGCTTGCCAAGGCGGAAGAGCGTCGGGACAAGGAGCGGTTCCAGCAGGAAGAGAGAGATAAATTTTACGCCCAGCTCGATGCCACTTACCTCAAGATCCTGCACATGATCGTCGCCAATCCGAAGCTGGTCGATTTCGAATCGCCGCGATCGCACCATGAAGAAATCCAGTACAATGCATTCGCTTTCATCATGTGGAACTTCATAGAATCAATCTATGATTTTTGCCTTGAGGATGAGAAGTTGAAGGAAACGTGGCATTGCATCCTCGAGTGCGAGAGCGAGGCCCATTCGGTCTGGTTCGCTCGGGCGGAAAACCAACGCAAGTTCAAAAAGAAGTTCCGCGACTATATCAACAGCCTCGATCGGCCTCATCCCGGCGCGGCCGGCGCCGCGGCTTAGTCCAGGCTTTTGCAAGAGGCTTTTCGTCTCCGGCCTCTCAGGCGAGGTCGACGAAGCTGTCGAGCACCCGCTTCCGCCCGGCATGCTCGAAGTCGATCTCCAGCTTGTTGCCTTCGATCTCGGCGACCTTTCCGTAGCCGAACTTGGAGTGAAACACCCGCTGGCCGAGCGCGATGTCGCCGCGGCCGGGATTGCCGAGGCTGATCGCGCTCGCCCGCGCTTCGACGACGCGCGGCGGGGTGCGCTCGAAGCCGCCGGCCACCGCGCGGCGCCAGCCGGGGCCGCGGGTCTGGGCGCGGGCGACGTCGGCGAAGGGGTCGGCGCGCTCGGACCAGTTGGCGCGCCACAGGCTCTCGCCGCCGGCCATGCTGTTTTCCTGGCTGATATGGGCCTCGGGCAGCTCGGCGACGAAGCGCGAGGGGATGGACGAGGTCCATTGGCCGTAGATGCGGCGGTTGGCGGCGTGGAGGATGAAGCAGCGCCGCCGCGCCCGGGTGATGGCGACGTAGGCGAGCCGCCTCTCCTCCTCCAGGCTGGCCTGGCCGCCTTCGTCGAGCGCCCGCTGCGAGGGGAAGATTCCTTCCTCCCAGCCGGCGAGGAAGATGGTGTCATATTCCAGGCCCTTGGCGGCGTGGATGGTCATGATCGTGACCTTCTCAGCCTCCCGCGCCTCGTCATTCTCCATCACCAGGCTGACATGTTCGAGAAAGGCGCCGAGCGTCTCATATTCCTCCATCGCCCGGGTCAGCTCGGTGAGATTCTCGAGCCGGCCGGCGCTCTCGGCCGAGCGGTCGGCCTGGAGCATCGCGGTATAGCCGCTCTCGTCGAGCACCAGCCGCGCCAGCTCCGGATGCGGCAATTGGTCGAGCCGGGCGCGCCAGCGGGCGAAATCGCCGACCAGATTGCCGAGCGAGCGGCGGGCCTGGCCCGGCAGCTCGTCCGAATCCAGGATCTGCGCCGCCGCCTGCATGAGGGGAACGCCGCCGGCGCGGGCGAGCGCGTGGATCTTCGCAACCGCCTTGTCGCCGAGGCCGCGCTTGGGCGTGTTGACGATCCGCTCGAAGGCGAGGTCGTCGGCCGGCTGGGCGATGACCCGGAGGTAGGCGAGCGCGTCGCGGATCTCGGCCCGCTCGTAGAAGCGGAAGCCGCCGACGATCCGGTAGGGAAGGCCGATGGCGATGAACCGGTCCTCGAGCTCGCGGGTCTGGAACTGGGCGCGGACCAGGATGGCGACCTGGCTTGCGCGAATGCCCTTGCGCTCCAGCGCCTCTATCTCCTCGCCGACCCGCCGCGCTTCTTCCGGCCCGTCCCACACGCCGACGACATGGACCTTCTCGCCCTCGCCGCCGTCGGCGTCGCGGGCCTCGGTCCAGAGGGTCTTGCCGAGCCGGCCACCATTATGGGCGATGAGGCCGGAGGCGGCGGCGAGGATGTGCGGGGTCGAGCGGTAATTCTGCTCCAGCCGCACCATCCTGGCGCCGGGGAAATCGCGGTCGAAGCGAAGGATGTTGGCCACCTCCGCCCCGCGCCAGGAGTAGATGGACTGGTCGTCGTCGCCGACGCAGCAGATATTCTTGCGCTCCTGGGCGAGCAGCCGCAGCCAGAGATACTGGCACTGGTTGGTGTCCTGATATTCGTCGACGAGGATATATTTGAAGCGCTGCTGATAATGCTCCAGCACGTCGCGCCGGCTCCTCAGGATCACCAGCATGTGGAGGAGGAGGTCGCCGAAATCACAGGCGTTCAATGCCTTCAGCCGCTCCTGGTAGCGGGCGTAAAGCTCGCGGCCCCGGCCGTTGGCGAAGGCCTCGCTCTCGCCGGCATCGACCTGGTCGGGGGTCCAGCCGCGATTCTTCCAGCGGTCGATCAGCCCGCCGAGCAAACGCGCCGGCCATCTTTTCTCGTCGAGATCGGCGGCGCCGATCAATTGCTTCAGGAGCCGAAGCTGGTCGTCCGTGTCGAGGATGGTGAAATTGGAATGCAGCCCGACCAATTCGGCATGGCGGCGCAGCATCTTCGCCGCGACCGAATGGAAGGTGCCGAGCCAGGGCATGCCCTCCACCGCTCCGCCGACGATCCGCCCGACCCGCTCGCGCATCTCGCGCGCAGCCTTGTTGGTGAAGGTGACGGCGAGGATCTCCGACGGCCAGGCGCGGCGCGTGGCGATGAGATGGGCGAGCCGCGCCGTCAGCGCCGCCGTCTTGCCCGTCCCCGCGCCGGCGAGCACCAGCAACGGCCCTTCGGTCGTCAGCACCGCCTCGCGCTGCGGCGGGTTGAGGCCGGCGAGATAGGGAGGCTCGGAGGCAAGGGAGGGCGCGGTATCGCTCACGCTGAACGATTAGGGAACGCGACGCGGCGGCACAATGCTCAAAGGCGGCGGAGGAGGGTGACCCGTGCCTTGCCGTAGGCGCGCACGGCCTCCTCTTCGAAACCGGCGGCAGTGACTGGCTCGTCCCGCCCCGTTTCCACGCTGGCGAGACCGCCGGGGACGAGCGGAAGCCGCTCCAGAGCGGACGCGGCGAGGCCGCTGCGGTAGGGCGGATCGAGGAAGGCAAGATCGAGCGGGCCGGGAATCCGCACATGCTCGACGCCGCCGGCCAGCATTTCGCCCGGGGCGCCGAGCGCCGCGATATTGGCGCGGATCGCCTCGGCCGCGTCGCGATCCCTGTCGACGAAGACGCAATGCGCCGCCCCGCGCGACAGGGCTTCCAGCCCGAGCGCGCCGGACCCTGCGAAGAGATCGGCCACGCGCAATCCCTCGAAGCTGCCGAGCCGGCTGGCGAGCATCGAGAACAGGGCTTCGCGCGTTCGGTCGGAGGTCGGGCGGGTGGCAAGGCCGGGCGGGCTGACGAGCTTGCGCCCTTTCCAGCGGCCGGAAATTATACGCACTATTTCCTCCCCGCTCGCGGGGAGGGGGACCGCGCGGAGCGCGGTGGAGGGGGTTTCGTGCCGGGCGCTGCCCCCCCTCCACCATGCTTCGCATGGTCCCCCTCCCCGTCCCGGGGAGGAGCGGAGCGCAGCGTCTTTCGAAACGCCACGAGATCGTGCTGCCGCACCTCGTCCACCGCCCCGGCCGGCAGATCGCCCAACAGGAACGGCCCATAAGCCGTCCGGATCAGCCGCGAGACCTTGAGGCCGAGATGCTCCAGCACCCGTCGAACCTCGCGATTCTTGCCCTCGGTCAGCCTCAGCTCGATCCAGGCGTTGCGGCCGGTGCGGCGTTCGAGATTGGCGTCGATGGCGCCGTAGCGGATACCGTCTATCTCCACCCCTTCGATCAGCCGCTCGAGCCGATCCTGGCCGACCTCGCCGAAGACCCGGGCGCGGTAGGTGCGCTCGACGCCGGTCGCCGGCAGCTCGAGCTGGCGCTTGAGCGCGCCGTCGGTGGTGAGGAGCAGCAGCCCTTCGGTGTTGAGGTCGAGCCGTCCGACCGGCATCACCCGCGGAAGTCCGTTGGGCAACCGGTCGTAAATGGTCGCGCGGCCTTTCGGGTCGCGCTCGGTGGTCAGCAATCCGGCCGGCTTGTGGTAGCGGAACAGGCGCGCGGGAGCCGGCGCCTTGACCGGATGGCCGTCGACCGTGACGCCGCGCAGCGAGGAAAGAAGGGTCGCCGGAGTCTCGACCTTGACCCCGCCGATCGCCACCCGCCCTTCGGCGATTATCCGCTCGACCTCGCGGCGCGAGGCCACGCCGGCGCGGGCGAGCAATTTGGCGATGCGCTGGCCCTCGCGGGGCCTGTCTCGGGGCGGGGGCAGAATCATCTCCTCTGGCGAGGCTGAAAAGGCGGAAATTCGCGCCGGGCGGCGTCCGTTCCAAGGCACCGGAAAGCGGCTCGCTCGTTACGCGTCGGAACCGGTTCGGAGGGCGAGTCCCATAGATGCTGTTCGGCAAGCGTGAAAGGGCGATCCAGCGCATCGTCATCGTCGAGGACGAGCCTTTGGTGGCGTTCGACAACGAGCATATGCTCGGCGAGGCCGGCTATGAGGTGGTCGCGACCGTCGACTCGCTCGCCGACGTCATGCGCCTGCTCGGGGCGGAACGGATCGACCTCATCCTCAGCGACATTAGCCTGCGCGGCGACGGCGACGGGCTCGACGTCGCGCGGGCGGCGGCGGCGAAGGGCGTGCCGGTGCTGTTCGTCTCGGGCGCCTGCCCGATCGACGCGCAGACGCTCGGCATCGGCTGCCTGATGAAGCCCTATTCGGAGCGGACGCTGAAGAACGCGCTTCTCGCGCTGGAACGCACGCTGAAAGGCGAGCCGGTCAAGCGCCTGCCGCCCGGGCTGAGCCTGTACGGGGCGGCGTGAGCGGTCAGGCCAGCGCCCGCTCCACCTCGTCGTGAAAATATCGGATGCCGGTTTCCAGCGTGCCGAGCGTCAGCTCGCGCAGCACCCCGGCCTCCAGCCCCTGCTGCCCGAGCGCGGCGGCGCGATAATCCTCGCCGCCGAACACGCCCTCGTCGAGCAGGGTCCAGCTCTTCGCCCAATGCTCTTCCTCCTCGGGCGTCGCCGGCGGTTCGGGGATCAGCATGAAATCCTCGACCAGGGTGCGGCCGGCCGCCTGCGGCATCAGCACCATCAGATTCACATAATCGGGGCTCATCGCCAGGATCGTCGCCGGGAAGAGCTGGTAGGTGAACGTGATCGCCGCCCGCAGCGCCGCCCAGTTGCGATGATCGACGGCGGCGAGATGGTCGGTGCGGCCGACCGCCGAACGCTGGTGCGGGCCGATCCTGTCGGCTGCGGTGATTCCATCGGGAAAGAAGCGCGCGACCGTCGCCGAATGCAGCCGCTGGATGTGATAGGATTCGAGGAAGGCATCCATGATCAGCTTCCAGTTCGCCGCCACGTCATGGACCCGCCGCCGGTAGAGATGGTGGCCGGCGAGGCCGAAGGCGTCGAACTCGGGCGCGAGGCCGTGCGCGTCGGAGAAATCCGCGTCCTTGTCGCGCGCGAACCAGATCAGGCCGCCCGCCTCGGCGGAAGGCAGCTCGGCGAGCTGAAAGTCGGCCTTGTCGAGCCCGGGAAAGGTGTCCGGCCGCGGCAGTCCGGCAAGCGCGCCGTCGAGCGAATAGGACCAGGCATGATAGGGGCAGACCAATCGCGGCGCGCAGAGCGGCGCGCCGCCCTCGACCAGCCGCGTGCCGCGATGGCGGCAGACATTGTAGAAGAGATGGGCCTTGCCCGCCTTGTCGCGGGCGAGGAGCAAAGGCAGGCCGAACCCGTCATGCGCCACCGCCATGTCCGGCCGCGGCAGCAGGGCCGAGGGCGCGATCACCGTCGGCCGTCGCCGGAAGAGGCGCGCCTGCTCCGCCTCGAACCGCGCCGGATCGATATAGACGCCCGCGGGGACATGGGTGATGCCGCCGCCATGCCCGCTCTCGCCCCGCGCGATCAGCCCGGCAAGCGCGAGCTGCCCCTCGGTCGGACGCAGGCGGGCCGGCATGTCCATGGACGCGAATCTGCGCCCCCGGCGGCGCGATGGCAAGCGCGGCCGAAAGGACTTTGCCCCGCGCCGCGAGCCGCTAGAAAGGGTGGATGGAGAGCGTCGGGGAACGGGACGATTATGTCAGGCGGCGGAGCATTGCGGGGGTCGCCGCATCCTATCTGAGGCCGCGCCCGCTCGGCGCCTTCTTCCTCGGCGTGTCGAGCGGCTTCCCACTCACCCTCCTCCTCGCCACCATGTCCTATTGGCTGTCGAAGGTCGGGATCGACAAGAAGACGATCGGCTTCGCCTTCGCATTGGGCACGCCCTACACGATCAAGTTCCTGTGGGCGCCGCTGATCGACGGCATCGCCATTCCCGGCCTCGCCCGCTGGGTCGGCCAGCGCCGGGCCTGGCTGTGGACCGTCCAGGCCCTGCTCGCTATCGCCGTGATCGAACTCGGCGCCAGCGATCCGGTCCACCATATCGGCCGTTTCGCGCTCTGGGGCGTGATCACGGCCTTCCTCGCCGCGACCCAGGACATCGTCATCGACGCCTATCGCATCGAGACCCTGCCGGACGAGGAGCTGGCGCAGGGCACCGCCACCAACCAGGTCGGCTACCGAACCGGCAATTTGCTCGCCGGCGCCGGCATCATCTTCCTCGCCTCGACCGAAGGGGCGGGGCTCGGCTGGGCGGCGGCTTACGGCTGCTCGGCGGCCCTGGTCCTGCCCGGCGCCATCGCGTCCCTGTGGCTTGGGCGGGGACGGCATACGGCGGTGCGCGACCGCGAATTCGGCCTTGCGACCTTCCTTCATTTCCTCCGGCACAATGTGGTCGCGCCCTTCGCCGATTTCCTGCGCCGGCCGGGCGCCTGGCTGATCCTGCTCTTCGTCCTCACCTACAAATTGGCGGACGCGATCGGACAGAACATGCTGTCGCCGATGGTCGTCCACCAGGGCTTCAGCGACACCGACTATATCGCGATCAACAAATTGGTCGGCTTCTGGGCTTTGGTGACCGGCTCGCTCGTCGCCGGCGCGATGATCGCGCGCTTCGGCATGAGCCGTCTGCTGTTCGGCGCCGGATTGATCATGATGATCGCCAACCTGATGTTCGCCGGGGTGGCGATGACCGGCCATTCGGTGGTCATGCTGACTTTGGCGGTCGGGACCGAGAATCTGTTCGCTGCGATCAGCCTCACCGTCTTCGCGACCTATCTCTCGGGCCTTTCCAACACCGCCTACACCGCCACCCAATATGCGCTTCTGTCGAGCGTCGCCGCGATGGCGCGGACCTTCGCGACCACCCCCTCGGGCTATGTCGCCGCCGCCTTGGGCTGGCCACATTTCTATATCTTGTGCGCCTTTCTCGGCATCCCCGGCCTCTTCTTCCTGTGGCTGATGCAGCGGCACGGATTCGTCGTCGAGACGGTGCGGCAAAGGGGCGTCGAAGGCGCGGCCGCGGAAGGCGGGGAGACGTAGATGCCCGTCATCTTCCTCTCGATCCTCATCCAGATCGCCTGCGCGGTTCATTGCGTGCGCAACAATCGCAACGGCCTGTGGCTGATGGTGATCATCTTCCTGTCGCTGCCGGGCTGTCTCGCCTACGCCATCTTCGAGATCTTTCCCGCTTATGCCGGCCGGCGCGAGGTGCGGGCGCTGAAGAGCGCCGCCGCGCGCAAGCTCGATCCCGACCGCGAGCTCCGCCGTGCCCGCGAGGCGGTGGACATCGCCGATACCGCCGCCAACCATAGCGCCCTCGGCGACACCTTTGCCGAGGCGGGCGAGTGGAAGCAGGCCGCGGCCCATTATCGCGAAGCGCTCGCCCGCGCGCCCGGCGGCGGCGATCGCGCGGCCAGGATGAAGCTCGCCCGCGCCGAGCTGGAAGCGGGCGACGACCGGACGGCGCGCGCCTTGCTCGAAGCGCTGCCGCCGTCGGCGTCGGATTCCGAGAATGACCGCGCCGCCTTGCTCCTCGCCCGCGCGCTCGAAGGCTGTGGCGAGACCGGCCGCGCGCTCGCTTTCTACGAGGAGCTGGCCAGCCGCATGGCCGGCTGCGAGGCGCAATGCCGGCTCGCGGCGCTCCTCATCGCTTCGGGCCGGCGCGCCGACGCGCTCGATCCGCTGACCGAGGTCGAGCGGCGGGTGAAACGGCTGGACCGGTTCGAGCGCAACAAGCACGCCGCCATGTACGACTGGGCCGCGCGAACCCTCACCGAGCTTCGGGCGGGCTGATCCTTCTCGTAAACCCGGACCCTCCTCTTCGTCATCCCGGACTTGATACGGTTCGTCGCCCGGGCCCCTATCCTTCGTCATCCCGGACTTGATCCGGATCCATCTTCACGGCCGCGGGGAAAGGAGGCGGACCGGATCAAGTCCGCCATGACGGATAATCAGGACGGAATCTGCCCGTTCCGTGCCAGCACGTCACCCGCCAAATAGAGCGAGCCCATGATCAGCACGATCGGCGGCTCGCCGGGCGCGGAATGGCGGGCGATCCAGCCGAGCGCCTCCGCCACGCCCGCGGCGGGCATCGCCGCGAGCCCGGCGCCGCGCGCCGCGGCGGCAAGCTCCGCCGGCTTGTGGTGGACATGGCCTGGCACCGGAACCGTGTGAACGGTGGCGGCGCGGTTGGAGAAGGCCTTGAGCACCCCTGCCGCATCCTTGTTGGCGAGCAGGCCGCAGACGATGTGGAACGGCCGCCCGGCCGGCACATGGGCACGGAAGAAATCGGCGACCGCGCGCGCGGCGGCGGGATTGTGGGCGCCGTCGAGCCAGAGCTCCGACCCCGCCGGCAGCAGGTCGTGGAGCGGCCCCGGCCCGAGCCGCTGCAATCGCGCCGGCCATTCCGCCCAGCCCATCGCCGCCCTCAGCGCCGGCTCGCCGACCGCGATCGCCTGCTGATGGCGCAGCATTGCGATTGCGAGCGCCGCGTTCATCGCCTGGTGCGCGCCGGGCAGGCGCGGCAACGGCAGGTCGAGCGCGCCTTTCCCGTCGCGATACTGGAGCCTGTCCCCCTGGACCGAGGCGTCCCATTTCCCGCCGCGCGGCAGCCAGGCGGCACCCGCCCGCCGCGCCGCCTCGCCGATCCGGTTGGCGAGCCGGTCGGGATAATGCTGGGTGACGAGCGGCACGTCCTGCTTGGCGATTCCGGCTTTCTCCGCCGCCACGTCCTCGATCCGGTTGCCGAGAAATTGCTGATGGTCGAGCCCGAGCTGGGCGATTCCGCAGACGATCGGCGCGGGGATGACGTTGGTCGCGTCGAGCCGGCCGCCGAGCCCGACCTCGACGATGCAGGCGTCGGCGGGCGCACGGGCGAAGGCGAGGAAGGCGGCGGCGGTGGTCGCCTCGAAGAAGCTCGGCTGGATCCCCTCGGCCGCGTCCAGCGCCTCTTCGAGCAAGGCGGCAAGCCGGTCGTCGTCGATCAGCCGGCCGGCGATCCGGATGCGCTCGTTGAAGCGGACGAGGTGCGGGCTCGTATAGACATGCACCTTGAGCCCAGCCGCCTCGATCGCGGCGCGCAGGAAGGCGCAGGTCGAGCCCTTGCCGTTGGTGCCGGCGACGTGGAGGACGGGGGGCAGGTCCCGCTCGGGATTGCCGAGCCGGTCGAGCAGGGCCGAGATCCGCTCCAGCCCCAATGTGTCGGTGCCGGGCGAGAGGCGCGACAGCCGGTCGAGCTGGCGCTGCACGCCAGGGTCGGAGGAGACGGCATGGTCCATTCAAGAAAGCCCCTTCCCTTTAGGGGTTTGGGGGCCTTTCATTCTGTCCGGGGGACAGAACTGCCCCCGAACCGGGTTTGGGCGGGGGAGTCGGATCAGGGTTTTGGGCCGGTTCAGCCCCACCCCCCGACCCCACCGGCCCGCGCTAGGGACCATGCGGGGCATGGTCCAGCGGGCCGGTCCTGAAGGGAAGGGGGAATCTGGTCACGCCGCTTTCTTCTCCGGCACGAGATAGCCGATGATCTGCGCCAATGTCTGCCGCAGCTCCTTCCGGTGCACGACCATGTCGATCATGCCGTGGGCGAGCAGATATTCGGCGCGCTGGAAACCTTCCGGCAATTTCTCGCGGATCGTCGATTCGATCACCCGCGCGCCGGCGAAGGCGATCAGCGCCCCCGGCTCGGCGATCTGGATGTCGCCGAGCATGGCGTAGGAGGCGGTGATCCCGCCGGTCGTCGGATCGGTGAGGACGACGATATAGGGCAGGCCGGCTTCCTTGAGCTCGGCGAGGGCGGCGGTGGTGCGCGGCATCTGCATCAGCGAGAGGATGCTCTCCTGCATCCGCGCGCCGCCGCCCGAGGTGAAGACGACATAGGGGCAGGAATCGGCGATCGCCGCGCGCACGCCGGCGACGAAGGCGGCGCCGACCGCCGTCCCCATCGATCCGAGCATGAAGGTGGAATCCTGCACCCCGACCACCGCTCCATGCCCTTCGATCGTGCCGCGGGCGTTGATCAGCGCATCGCTCTCGCCGGTCGCGGTCCGCGCCGCCTTCAGCCGGTCGGTATAGCGTTTCGAATCGCGGAACCTGAGCGGATCCTCGCGCACCTGCGGCGGCGGCAGGATCGTGTAGCCGGGGTCGAGCAGCCGCTCGAGCCGCGGCCGCGCCCCCATCCGGCCATGATGGTCGCAGCGCGGGCAGACGAAGTCATTCTCCTCCCATTCCCTGGTGAACACCATCGCGTTGCAATGGCGGCATTTGTGCCAGAGATTGTCCGGCGTCTCGCGTTTGGGCAGGAACGGGATGGAGTTGCGGACTCGGTTCAGCCAGCTCATGCGGGCGGGTCTCCTTTGCCGGCGCGGATAGGCCCGGCTCATGGGGGTGTCCAGCGAAGGTAGGGTGCGGCGGGGGTGTTTGCGAGGCACCAGGCCGTCCCGTCATTCGGGCTTTCGCGGGAATGACGATGAATGCGCGGGAATGACGACTAAAGCGTCGCTTCGATGGCGCGTGCCGCGACGTCGGGGTCGGCGGCCTGGGTGATCGGGCGGCCAACGACCAGGATCGAGGCGCCGGCGTCGAGCGCCTTGCGGGGCGTCATCACCCGTTTCTGATCGCCGGGAGCGCCATCCGCAGGCCGTACGCCGGGGACGACGAAGAAGCCGTCCGGCCACAGGAGCTTCGCCGCCGCCACCTCGTTGCCCGAGCAGACGACTCCGTCCAGCCCCGCCTCCCGCGCCAGCGCGGTCAGGCGCTCGACCTGGGCGTGCGGGCCGTCCGGCAGGCCGGTGGCGGCAAGATCGGTCTCGTCGAGGCTGGTCAGCACGGTGACCGCGACCACCTTCGTTCCTTTCGGCGCGGCGGCCTTGGCATCCTCCATCATCGCCCGGCCGCCGGCGGCGTGGACGGTGAGGATGGCCGGCTCGAGCGGCCGCAGCGCCTGGATCGCCTTGCCGACCGTGTTCGGAATGTCGTGGAGCTTCAGATCGAGGAAGATTGGGAGGCCGAGCTGGGCCATCCTGCGCACGCCGTTGCGGCCGTTGGCGCAGAAGAATTCGAGGCCGAGCTTGATCCCGCCGACATGGTTCCTGACCCGCGTCGCGATGCCCTTCGCCCGCTCGAAATCGGGCGTGTCGATCGCGACGAAGATCGGGCTGCTCATGGGGTGGGCCACGCCTTGCTGTCGGTCGCGACCCTCTCTTCGGCCTTGGCCGGCCCAGGCGACGCCGAAGCGGCGGCGGGCGCGACGGCAGCCGACGTCACCGTCGTCGGCTCGATCCGCCGCTTCAGCGACCAGATGCGCGCGCGGTGGACGAGCAGGGTCGGGAGGAAACCGATGAAGAAGGCGACGAAGAGCAGGACCGGCAGCTTCACGTCGGCGATCAGCCCGCCCCACAGCTTCAAGGGCACGTTGAACCAGTTCGCCTTCGCCCACAGGACGAGGATGACCGTCAGCACCACCCAGAACAGGGTCTTGAGGAACTGCATAAGGCGTCTCCGAAGCCAGCCCCTGCTTATGGCGCGGGGACGGGCGGCGCAACGGGGAGGATCGCCGTGCCAGAATTGCGCGGGTTCGTTCCAGCTCTCAGGAACGGCATTAAATTCCAGGGACACAATACCTAATTGCCGCCCGCGATGCCTTGGCGCACTCTGCACCACGGGCTGCCTCGCCCGCATCGTTGTCCCGGACGTGCCGCATCATGTGAGGCAGCGCGGCAACCGGCGGCGGGAGGTCTTCTTCGACGAGGAGGATTATGCCGTTTACAAGGCATTGGTGGCGGAGGCGTGCGCGGAGAAAAGAAGTGCGCTGCCTCGCCTGGTGCCTGATGCCGAACCACGTCCACCTCATCCTCGTGCCGTCCGCCGACGACGGGCTGCGCGCGGCGCTGGCGGACGCGCATCGCCGCTATTCGCGCCGGATCAACTTCGCCAGGGGCTGGACCGGCTATCTGTGGCAAGGCCGCTTCGCCTCCTATCCGATGGACGAGGCGCACCTGATGGCCGCGGTGCGTTATGTGGAGCTCAATCCGGTGAGGGCGAAGCTGGCGAAACGGGCGGAGGACTGGCGCTGGTCCTCGGCGCGGGCGCATGTGAGCGGCAAAGCGGACGGGCTGACCGATCTCGGCGCGTTTGCCGGCGTATATCGCAACTGGGGCGCGATGCTTGCGCGCGGCCTCGAGGCGGGGGATCTGCCGCCCGGGGCGGAGGCTGCGATCGAAGCGCATCAGCGTACCGGCCGTCCGTGGGGAGATGCGGCTTTCATCGAGCGGCTGGAGGGCGAGACGGGGCGGACGCTGAAGCGGCAGACGCCAGGGCCAAAGCCTAAGCGGCAGCCGGTCTGCGCAGCCTCGCGAACGGCAACTCCGGTGCTGCCTGGAGGTTTGACGTTAACACTTTTGGTTCTTCCGCTGTCGAGGCGGCTGCAAAGAGGTTCGGCGCTACCGAAGATTATGCTAGGCTGCTTGGCGAAGCGACGAACCAAGCCGAAGAAATAGCGGAAGGCGAGCGAAAAAATGGCTGCTAAAAGATCATTGGTCTCTTGGATAGCGGGGTCAATTATTGTAATTGGATCTATTTTTATAATGGTCGCCAATGATCACCGATTTATAGTGCGGTCGATTGGCTTGATTGTAATGCTATTTGGATTGGGGCTCGTGGCGAGATCATCTCGTGGAAATAGATCATAGGGCTTCGATATATGAATTCTGGCTATGTCTCCTTTATGGCAATAACTATCGTAATGGTCTTTGGCTTGATCGTTTCCCTCGTCACGGGTAAAACATTGGGGGGTGTGCTGCTCGGTGATCTTTACAGCAAAAAAGGTAATCCTACAATGTACTGGGCGTCCATAGGTATATTGGCTGTCGCATGTATAGTGATGCTTATATTTGCCATCTGGGCTACGGCAGATGTCTTGGGTTATTCTGTAGGTGATTGAATTGACTAGGCAGCGTTAGTTAATTATTCAGTTCCGTTTCGTTCCGAGGCACAATGCCTAATTGACAGCCACTGAAATTGCGGGGACACAATACCTGATTGGCAACCGCTGGCACGCCAGCGCAAGCTGGCCCCATGGCTCGCCTCGCCCGCATCGTTGTCCCGGACGTGCCGCATCATGTGACGCAGCGCGGCAACCGGCGGCAGGAGGTTTTCTTCGGCGAGGAGGATTATGCCGCCTATAAGGCGCTGGTGGCGGAGACGTGCGCGGAGAATGAGGTGCGCTGCCTCGCCTGGGGCCTGATGCCGAACCACGTCCACCTCATTCTCGTGCCATCGAGGGCGGACGGCCTCCGGGCGGCGCTGGCGGACGCGCACCGCCGCTATTCGCGCCGGGTCAACTTCGCCAGGGGCTGGACCGGCTATCTCTGGCAGGGGCGGTTCGCCTCCTACCCGATGGACGAGGCGCACCTGATGGCGGCGGTGCGTTATGTGGAGCTAGGTAATTCCGGGGACACAATACCCAATTAGCGCCTGCGGCCGGCTAAAGACGCAGCTCACCCCACCTCCCGCTCCAGCTCCTCGAACAGCCCCGGCACCGTCGTCAGCCTTTCCTTCTCCTCGGCGACGATAGCGCGGAAGATTTCGCGTTTCAGGCCCGCCACCGTTCCCGGGGGCAGGTGCATACCCTCCGGCAGCGCCGAGACTATGATGTCGATCAGGCGGTCGGCGCCGTGGAGGCGGCCCCAGAGATAGTCGTTCTCGCGATAGGCGCGGCTGAAGAAGGCGCCGAAGCTGTTGAACTGGATGCCCTTCAAGGTCGCCTCGGCCCCGCCCTCGCGGATCGCGGTCGCGTCCTCGGGCGAGATCCGGTCGACCTTGACCGGATCGAATTCGTCGAGGCCCTCGCCCTGGAGCAGAGGCAGGGTTGCGATGTCGTAGAAAGGAAAGCCGAGATAGGCGAGGATCAGGGAGCGCCGCTCGGCCCTGGGGAACAAGCCCAGCACCTCGGTCAGCCTTTCGTCCGCTTCATCGTCGACGCTCTTGAGGTCGAGCGCCGCGGCGAGCGCCGTCATCGCCCCCTCCGGCTCGGTCTCGGTCGCCGCGAAGGCGGGATCGCCCCCGGCGGACGCGGCGGCGCCCTGGTAGCGGGCGAGGAAATCGTAGACGATCTCGCGGGCGCGGCGAAGCGCCTGGCGCGGCGCGTCCCCCGGCTCCTCCATCTCGGCGAGCCGGCGGGTGAGGAATCGAAGCCGCCTTACCCGGAAGGGCAGGTCGAAATTCCTGAGGAACAGGATCATCTCCTCGCTCGCCCCCGCCGCGGTCGCCGCCTCGGGCTCGGCGAGGCCGCGCGCCCTGACCGCGCTCCACAGGGCCTGGCGGAAGCTCTCCCGGCGCCCGCCGCCGCCGCCGCCGGCGAGTCGAAGCAGCGCCTCGGCCATCTCCTCGACCACGGTCGAAAGCTTGAGCTGGGCATAGCCGGCATAAGCGAAGCCGGCACCGCGGGCGGCGAGCGTCTGCGCCCTGGAGCGCCAGCCGGCGAGCCGCTTCGGGGTCGGGCGGAGCAGGAAGACGGTCGCTCCGAAGCTCCGCTCGATCGCCGCCTCGACCTCGGGCCGCATCGCATCGACGATCCGGGTCAGCCGCCGGATGCGCGACGAGCGGCGCTCGATCGCCTCCAGATTGTCGCGGATCGGCTGCTCGCGCGGAATGTCGGAGAGGGCGCCGAAGAGGGTCGCGAAGAAGCCCGGCGGCTCGCTCCGCCCCGAATCGGTCAGCCGCACCGAACGCTCGCCGGGCTTGGGATCGATATAGACGAAGCGGCGGTCGACCTCGCGCCGCGCCGGCCGGTGGCGAAGCGCCCGCATGGCGGGCCGGAAGGGCGCGTTGGCGAGGACCGATCCGTCGATCAGCACCGCGCTCTCGACGTCGCCGATCGCGACATGGCGGGGGAGGACGCGGGCGAGGAAGGCCTCGCGCCCGGGCCAGGCCTGGCGCCTCCCCTCCAGCACCGTATCGAGCTCGCGCACCTGGAAAGGCGGGAAGGCGCCGGGGAAGCTCGCCGTCGCCCGCGCCGCGAAGGCGAGGTCGGCCCGGTCGGCGAGCCGGCATTCGACGCCCGCCTCCTTGCGGAAGGAGAGGGTGATTCGATGCTCGCGCTCCATCGCCTCGGGCGGCGAATGGAGCCGCAGCCGCTCGGGATGGCCGCGGAAATCGGTGACGGTCACGAACAGATCCAGCGGCTGGTAGGCGGGGAGGAGCGGCGGGCTGGCCGGCCCGGCCGCCATCGCGTCGAGCGCGCCCAGGATCAATTCCGTGAAGCCCGGCCCGCTGAACGGCGGCGCGAACCAGCGGCCGCGGACGAAATTGGCGAGCTTCTGGCGAACCTCGTCGCGATGCCCGGCCTCGACCGTCTGCTCGACCGTGTCGCCGCGCCGCGACATCGCCCAGGCGAAAGGGACGGCGGCGGCGGCCTTGGCGAAGCGCGAGACCGCGCTCACTCCGGGATCGATCAATTTGTCGACGTCCGCCACGTCGAGCCAGAGGTCGGTCAGCGGCTCGAGCGAGCAGCCGGTCGCGACCGCGTCGGCGAGGAAGATGGCGTTGATCCCGCCCGCGCTGGCGCCGGACAATATGTCGACGATCACGCGCAGCTCGAGCCCGCATTCATCCGCCAGCGCCTGGAGAAGCCGGCGATAGACGGCCTCGCTGCCATTGCCTCCGGCCGGCTCGCGGGCGTGGAAGGCGCGGCTGGCGCGGGCGAGCCGCCACACCTCCTTGGTGATGCCGTGCATGTAGACGGCGAGGCTGATGCCGCCATAGCAGATCAGCGCCAGCCTCAATTCCTTCTCGCGCATCGCCGGTGCGATGGCAGGCGCGAGGCGGCCTGTCGAGACGAATGCTTGTTCCCCGGCGAAATGATGGGAATCCCCATCATGGGTCCGGACGACGACGTGGGCGCCGCTGGGCCCCGCCTTCCGGCTTCGCCGGAGTTTATCCTGAGCGACGCCGCAGGCGGCGTCGAAGGGCCGGGGAACAGGTTTTCTTGCAGCCCGCGACCGCTTCCCCGGCCTTATTCGATTCGCCGCAGCAACGTTTCGGGTCGCCGCGTCTGTCGGGACTCGTCAAGAATCGACCGTTACGGCCACGATCATCGGAGGCTCAGGGGGTTCCCGCCATGATCGAACGGCTGCGCAGCAGGGGCATGACGCGCATCGTCGCTCTGTCCCTGATCGGCCTGATGAGCGCGGCGCCGGCCGAAGCCGTCGACCTTGCCGGCAGCCCGCGGCTGCAGAGCCTCGAAAATGCGGTCGCGCAGGTGTTCGACGACAGCAGCACCGCCTCCCAGCCCACCCAGCAGAGCTTCGAGGAGGTCGGCGAGGGCGAAGCGAGCTATTACGGCAACGAGCTTGCCGGCAACCGCACCGCCAGCGGCGAGCGTTTCGATCCGCACGCCTTCACCTGCGCCCACCGCTCGCTGCCGCTCGGCAGCCTGCTGCGCGTCACCAATCTCGCCAACGGCCGCTCGGTGCTGGTCCGGGTCAACGATCGCGGGCCGTTCACGCACAGCCGAATCCTCGACATGTCGCTTGCCGCCGCGCGCGACATCGACATGGTCCGCACCGGCAAGGCGATGGTCCGGCTCGAAATCCTCCGCAACGCCGCCTGACCGACCGCGGTCCCGACCGTTTGTCGGTTCGTCGAACAGCGCTTTCCAAACAGGCGCTTGGGCATTAGTGGCGCGCCATCGTCACTGGGGTGGGATTTACAAAGATGATCAAGAAGATAGCTCTTTGCGGGGCGGCAATCGCCGCGCTCGCCGTCGGCGCCGTTCCGGCCTTTTCGGCCCAGAGCCCGGCTCCCAAAGCGCATGCCGCCGCTGCCACGGCCGGCAAGCCGGAGTTCGGCACCTGGGGCTTCGACATTGCGGGCATGGACCGCAGCGTCAATCCGGGCGACAATTTCTACGATTACGCCAACGGCAATTGGGCGAAGACCACCGAGATTCCGGCCGACAAGCCGATCTGGGGCGGCTTCGTCGTGCTCGACGAGCTCAGCACGAAGCGCACCCGCGACGTGATCGAGGCCGCCGCCGCATCGAACGCGCCCGCGGGCAGCGTCGAGCGCAAGGTCGGCGACTTCTATGCGAGCTTCATGGACGAGCAGGCCATCGAGGCGAAGGGCATCGCCCCCGTGAAGCCCTGGCTGGACCAGGTCGCCGCGATCCGGGACACGTCGGACCTCGCCCGGACCTTCGGCACCTTCGCCCAATATGGCATCGGCGCCCCGGTCGGCATCGGTGTTCTCCCCGACCTCAAGGAGAATACCCATTATTCGGCCTATCTGAGCCAAAGCGGCCTCGGCCTTCCCGACCGCGATTATTATACGGACCTCACCAATCCGAAATTCGCCCAGGCCCGCGCCAAATATAAGGATTATGTCGCGACCCTGTTCCGCCTCGCCGGCTTCGACCAGCCGGAGGCGCGCGCCGACGGCATCCTCGGTCTCGAGACCAAGATCGCCCAGTCCCACTGGACCCGGATCCAGAGCCGCCAGATCGACAAGCTCTACAATCCGATGACCCGGGCCGAGCTGGCGGCGAACCTGCCCGGCTTCGACTGGAACACCTATCTCGACGCCGCCGGCCTCAAGGGGCAGGACCGGTTCATCGTCACCCAGCCGGACGCGCTCCAGGGCGCCGCCAGGCTCATCCAGTCCGAGCCGCTCGAGACCTGGAAGGATTATCTTGCGCTGCGGACCTTGTCCGACGCGGCGCCCTTGCTGCCCAAGGCGTTCGTCGACGCGAACTTCGAATTCTCGAAGGCGCTGTCGGGCACGCCGCAGCTTCCGGAGCGCTGGAAGCGCGGCGCGGGCCTGGTCGGTAGCGGCATGGGCGAGGCGATCGGGCAGCTCTACGTCGCCCGCTATTTCCCGCCCGCGTCCAAGGCCAAGGCGGACGAGCTGGTCCACAATCTCATCCGGTCGATGGACCTGCATCTCGCCAACCTGACCTGGATGAGCCCGGAGACCAAGGCGAAGGCGCGCGAGAAGCTCGCCGTCTTCACGCCGAAGATCGGCTATCCGGACAAATGGCGGGACTATTCGTCGCTGGAGATCAGCCGCGACGACCTGCTCGGCAATGCGGCACGCGCCAACCAGTTCGAATATCGCCGCAACATCCACAAGCTCGGCCAGCCGATCGACCGCAGCGAGTGGGGCATGACCCCGCAGACGGTCAACGCCTACGCCAATCCTTTGATGAACGAGGTGGTGTTCCCGGCGGCGATCCTGCAGCCGCCCTTCTTCGATCCCAATGCGGACGACGCGGTCAATTACGGCGCGATCGGCGCGGTGATCGGCCACGAGCTCAGCCACCATTTCGACGACCAGGGCCGCAAGTTCGACAAGACCGGCAACCTCGCCGACTGGTGGAGCCCGGCCGACATCGCCGCCTTCAAGACGCTGACCGACCGGCTCGGCGCCCAATATTCGGGCTATGAGCCGCTTCCCGGCCAGCATGTGAAGGGCGACCAGACGATGGGCGAGAATATCGCCGATCTTGCCGGCCTCGCCATCGCCTACGACGCCTACCACATGTCGCTGCACGGCAAGCCGGCGCCGGTGATCGACGGCTATACCGGGGACCAGCGTTTCTTCCTCGGTTATGCCCAGGTCTGGCGGACCAAGGCGCGCCCTGAATTCATGCAGCAGCTGCTGACCGTCGACGTCCATTCGCCGGGCCAGGTGCGGCCTCTGGTCGTGCGGAACTTCGATGCCTGGTACAAGGCGTTCAACGTTCACGACGGAAAGCTGTATCTCCCCCCTGATCAGCGCATCAGGATTTGGTAAGGCCGTAACGATCTGGGTCGGCGCGCCGCGCCGGCCCAGTCGTGAATCGAGCCGGCGAGGAGTAGTTCGCTGAAAAGGTCCAATCTCGCCCCGGCCTTTGCCGGGGCCTTCCTGATTCTCATCGTCCTGATCTGGGTCGGCAGCCACCTTTTCAACCATCGCGCGTCGGCGCATGTCCCGCCCCAGCTCGGCATTTCCGAAGCCCAGATCGCGACGATCCAGGACCGGCAGAACCAGCCCGACAGCGCCATCGACTATGCGCGGTTCGACCGCCGGATGCGCGACCTTGCCGCCAGGCCGGACGTGGTCGGCCTCGCCGTCGGAATCGTCGAGAATGGCGAGATCCGCTTCCTCAAGGGCTATGGCGAGACGGTCGCCGGGAGCGGCGATCCGGTCACCGTCAACACCCTGTTCCGCTGGGGCTCGGTGTCGAAGGGCGTCGCCGCCGATCTCGTCTCGCTGCTCGCAAGCGAGGGCAAGCTCTCGCTGGACGATCCGGCGGGCAAATATGCGCCGTCGCTGAAGCTTCCGAACGGCACCGAGAATGTGGCGACCGTCGCCGACATCCTCTCGCACCGGCTCGGCCTGTTCAGCCACGCCAACGATCCGCAGCTCGAGGACGGAGTCGACCCGCACATCCTTCGCACGACCCTCGCCCGGCTCCACCCGATCTGCCCGCCCGGAACCTGCTGGGCCTATCAGAACGTCGCCTACGATTCGGCGTCGGAGATCGTCGAGCGGCTGACCGGCAAGACCTATGAGCAGGTCGTCCGCCAGCGCCTGTTCCTGCCGCTCGGCATGCGCACCGCGAGCCTCAACCGCAATTCCCTGGTCACGGCGCCGAGCTGGGCGCGGCCCCATGTCGGCGGCAAGCATTCGAAGCCGGTCGCGGTCAGCGACGATTATTATCATGTGCCCGCCGCCGGCGGCGTCAACTCGTCGATCAAGGATATGGCGATCTGGCTCCAGGCGCAGATGGGTCTCGCACCGTCGGTGCTGCCGCAAAAAGTGCTCGACGCGGTCCAGCAGGCGCGGGTGCGGACGCCCGGCGAGCTCGGCCGGATGCGCAAGTTCCGCGAGCGGGTGCGCGAGACGAGCTACGGCCTTGGCTGGCGCATCTACGATTATGCCGGCCACCGAGTCATCGCCCATCGCGGCGGCCTCAAGGGCTATCGTTCGCTGATCATGTTCGACCCGGCGCTGAAGAGCGGAGTCGTCGCCTTGTGGAACTCGAACACCAACCGGCCGGGCGGGATCGAGTTCGAGGTGATGGACATGCTCTACCATTTGCCGCCCAAGGACTGGCTCGGCATCGAATCGAACGACGCCCCCGAGCAGCCCGAGCCCGAGGGATCGGGCAACTAGGGTCGGGACCCTAGCTTTTGGCCCCTACGTTGCAAGGGACGGGCTTGATTACGCCCGCTCCAATTCCGCCCAGATCGGATAATGATCCGACGCCCGTTTCGCGGTTGCGCTCTGGTGGACTCCGCATTCGGCGATGGCGAGGTCGGGCGTCACCATGATCCGGTCGAGCTGGACCACCGGCCGGCGGGTGTGGAAGGAGCGGCCGCAATTGGCGAAATTCAGATGGAGGGCGAAATCGCGAAGGCAGCCGCCATTCGCGCTCCATTCGTTGAGGTCGCCCATCAGCACGGCCGGCATCGCCGCCTCGCGGCCCCCGATGCAGGAGAGGATTCGGTGCGCCTGCCGCCGCCGCCACAGCCCTGACAGGTCGAGATGCATGCCGATCACGCGGACGTCCTCGCCGCGCACCCTTAGGTCGGCGAGGACGGCGCCGCGCGGCTCCAGCGAGGGCAGATGGAGCATCTCCTGATGCGCGATCTCGACGTCCTTGCGCACCAGCAGGGCATTGCCGTGCCAGCCGATGCTCCCGTCGCGCGCCTCGAACGGCACCGGCTTGTAGCCGCTCTGCTCCTCGATCAGCTCAAGCGGGATGGCGCTGCTGCGCGAGCCGAAGCGCCGGTCCGCCTCCTGCAAGGCGACGATGTCGGCGTCGAGCTCGCACAGGACCTCGAGCGTCCGCTCGGGCCGGCGGCGGCGGTCGGTGCCGATCGCCTTGCGCATATTGTAGCTCGCGACGCGGATCACCGCGCCAGGTCCAGGGCCGCGATGCGCGGGCGTGCGATGGTCAGTGGCCCCGCCGGTCGGAGAGCCGGCCGAGATGATGGTCGAGCGCCCGGACCGCCTTCTTCGCGGCGCCGATCACCGTCCGGTCGACGTCGGTTCCCTCCTCGACAACCGCGATCGGCTGGAGACCGTTCACCCGCGCCTCGAGGCTGCAGCGAAGGTCGCCATTGCCGTCCTTCGACCCGTTGAGGTCGGAGACGTGGACCTCGACGTCGGTGATCCGGTCCTCGAACCGGGCGAGGCGCTGGCGGATCTGCTCTTCGAGGCGGCTGTCGCGGTCATTGTCGGCGGGAATCTGGTTGTCGGCACGGATCTGGATGAACACTGAAACACTCTCCGTCACTGCCCTCCTGTGAATGCCGAAGCGAGGGCTGCTGTTCCGTCGGGGCCCGATCCGGTCCCCGAAAAATGCCGCTTGGCGTGCGCGGCCCGGGCCGGGTAGCGTCGGACGATGGCAAAGCCAAGGTCCCGTTACGTCTGCCAGGTCTGTGGCTCGGTCTCGAGCCGCTGGCAGGGCCAATGCCCCGATTGCGCCGAGTGGAACACTCTGGTCGAGGATAAAGGCGCGGTGGTGACGCCCTTTTCGGCGCGACACAATCTGCGCGGCGGCGGGCGGGCGTTCGAACTGGTCGGCCTCGACCGCGAGGTGAGCCTGCCGGATCGGATGAGCACCGGCCTCAAGGAGTTCGACCGGGCGCTCGGCGGCGGGTTGGTCGCGGGGTCGGCGACCCTGATCGGCGGCGATCCCGGGATCGGCAAGTCGACCCTCCTGCTCCAGGCGGCGGCGCGGATCGCCGCGGCCGGGCGCCCCGTCGCCTACATTTCCGGCGAGGAGGCGACCGACCAGGTGCGGCTTCGCGCCCGGCGGCTCTGCCTCGGCGCGGCGCCGGTGCAGCTCGCCGCGGCGACCTCGGTCCGCGACATATTGACCACGCTCGGCGAAGGCGCGCCGCCGGCCCTGCTGGTGATCGATTCGATCCAGACCATGCATTCGGACCTGATCGAGGGCGCGCCCGGGACGGTGAGCCAGGTCCGCGCCTCGGCCGGCGAATTGATCCGCTACGCCAAGGAGAGCGGCGCTTCGGTCGTGCTTGTCGGCCATGTCACCAAGGACGGCTCGATCGCCGGCCCGCGCGTTCTCGAGCATATGGTCGACACGGTGCTGAGCTTCGAGGGCGAGCGCAGCCACCAGTACCGGATCCTGCGCGCCGCCAAGAACCGCTTCGGCGGCACCGACGAGATCGGAGTCTTCGCCATGGCCGAGGCGGGGCTTGCGGAGGTCGGCAATCCCAGCGCCCTGTTCCTCACCCATCGCGACGAGGCGGTGTCGGGGTCGGTCGTCTTCCCGGCGCTCGAAGGGACGCGGCCGGTTCTGGTCGAGATCCAGGCGCTGACCGTCCGCCTCGCCAGCGGCGCGACCCCGCGGCGGGCGGTGGTCGGCTGGGATTCGGGGCGGCTGGCGATGATCCTCGCCGTGCTGGAGGCGCGTTGCGGGCTCAATTTCTCCACATGCGAAGTCTATCTCAACATCGCGGGAGGCTACCGCGTCTCCGATCCCGCCGCCGACCTCGCCGTCGCGGCGGCTCTGGCCTCGGCTCTGTCGGAGCGGCCCGTGCCCGCCGACACGATCGCCTTCGGCGAGGTCGCCCTTTCCGGCGAGCTGCGCCCGGTCGCGCACGGCGCGCTCCGCCTCAAGGAAGCCGGCAAGCTCGGCTTCGCCCGCGCCCTCGTGCCGGCGTCGCTCAAGGGCGAGAAAGGCGGGCTCGCTTTGTCCGGCTTCCGCGCGCTCGGCGAGCTGGTGGACCATCTGCTGGGGCGGTGACGCGGCCGTTCCCCGGCGGAAGCCGGGGTCCAGGCCCCATGGTTCGTGCCGCCGGGCGCCGACCATTCGGACCGCCGGCGAAATAATTCCACGATCGCCGCGCCTTCTTTTTTTCGCCGGGATCATCTAGCCTCGGGACGATGACCGCGCTCGACATCATCGTGCTGCTCCTCGTCCTCGGCGGGCTCGTCACCGGCTGGCTGAAGGGCTTCGTCGGCGAGGTGCTGAGCCTCGCCGCCTGGATCGTCGCAATCGTCTTCCTGCGGCTGTTCCACACGCCGGTCACCAACGCGCTGACCGGTGCCGTCGGCACCCATGCCGGCGCTGCGGTGCTCGCCTTCGTGCTCGTCTTCGGACTCGTCTTCCTCGCCGGCAAGCTCGTCGCGCGGCGGGTCGGCGGCGGCGTCCGCCGGTCGGTGATCGGCCCGGTCGACCGATTGCTCGGGGCCGGCTTCGGGGCGCTCAAGGGCCTGATCGTCGCGACCCTGCTCTATCTCGCGGCCAATCTCGTCTACGACACGATCTACGGCCGCGCCGCCGCCCGGCCCGACTGGATGGCCAATTCCCGCACCTATCCCTTGCTCTATGCGAGCGGCCGCGCGGTGCTGAACTTCGTCGCCTGGCGCCGCGGCGACCCGAATCCGGTGGACGACCCCGCCCAGCGTCCCCCCAACGCGCCCGTGGGCAACGGGGCTTAGCTCCTCCCCGGAACGGGGAGGGGGACCGCCGGAACGGCGGTGGAGGGGGTTCTGAGACCTGCGCGCAGCCCCCTCCACCATGCTTCGCATGGTCCCCCTCCCCGTTCCGGGGAGGAGCTTCGGCCGTGGCACTTCCCCGATCCCCCGCCTATAGCCGCCGCATGGCGACCATTCTCTACAGCCGCGACATCCTTCGCCTCGCCGCGTCGATTCCGCATCTCGGCCGGCTCGACCGTCCGCAGGCGCGGGTGGAGAAGAATTCGCCGGTCTGCGGCAGCCGGGTCGTCGTCGAGCTGGCGCTGGACGAGGAAGGTCGGATCGCCGCGCTCGGACAGGAGGTGAAGGCCTGCGCGCTCGGCCAGGCGTCGGCCGCCCTGATGGGGGCGCACGCGCTCGGCCGGACCGGCGCCGACCTTGCCGAGGCGCGGGGCGCGCTTGCCGCCTATCTCGCCGGAGGCCGCGGCGATCCGGGCGAATGGCCGGGGCTGGAAATCTTCGCCGAAGCCCGCCGCTTCCCGGCCCGCCACGCCGCGATCCTGCTCGCCTTCGAAGCCGCCGCCGAGGCCGCGGCGCTGGCGCGGCCGCAAACGGCCTGCGCCTGATGGACGCGGCCGCCGCCCAGGCGACCGCCTTCTTCCTTCGCGACGGGGCGATCATCCTCGGCGCGGCCATGGCCTTCGTCATGGTCTTCCGCCGGCTCGGCCTCGGCGCAGTGCTCGGCTATCTGCTCGCCGGCGCCCTGATCGGTCCGCAGGGGCTCGGCCTCATCACCGGCGCCGGCGAGATGATCCACGTCGCCGATTTCGGAATCGTCCTCCTTCTCTTCCTGGTCGGGCTGGAGCTGCAGCCGTCGCGCCTGCTGCGCCTTCGCGGCGACATATTCGGCCTCGGCCTCGCCCAGGTGACGATCGCCGGCCTCGCCATTACCGGCCTCATCTTCGCGGCGACCGGCTTCAGCATCGCCGCCTCGCTCGCCATCGGCCTTCCGCTCGCTTTGTCCTCGACCGCGCAGGTGCTTCCGAGCCTTCGCGCCGACGGCTCGATCAACACCCGCGCCGGCGAGCGCGCTTTCTCGATCCTGCTCTTCCAGGATCTGTCGATCGTGCCTCTGATCACGATCATCGCCGCTTTGTCGCGCGCGCCCGCCGACCCCGACGCGCCCCCCGGATGGCTGCTCGCCCTCTACACGATCGGGGCGATCGTCGGGCTCGTCCTCGCCGGCCGCTTCCTGATCAACCCGCTCTTCCGCCTCGTCGGCCGGATCAGCGAGCGCGAATTGTTCGTCGTCGCCGGCCTGTTCATCGTCCTCGCCGCCGCGGCCTTGATGGAGGCGCTCCATCTCTCCGCCGCGCTCGGCGCCTTCGTCGCCGGCGTGATGCTCGCCGATTCCCCCTATCGGCACGAGCTGGAGGCGGACATCGACCCGTTCCGCTCCATCCTGCTCGGCCTCTTCTTCGTCGGCATCGGAATGACGCTCGACCTCCACGCCGTCTGGGCGCGGCCGCTCTTCGTGATCGGGATGGCCGCGGCGCTCGTCGTCGTGAAGGCGATCGTCCTGTTCGGCATCGGCAAGGCAAGCCGGATGGAGACTCGCCGGGCGCTGAAGCTCGGCCTGCTGCTGAGCCAGGGCGGCGAGTTCGCCTTCGTCCTTTTCGCCGCGGCGCAAAGGGCCCTGCTGGTGGCGCCGGCGGCGGCAAGCCTGTTCGGCGCCGTCGTCACCCTGTCGATGGCGACGACGCCCTTCCTGATGATGGTCAACGACTGGATCGACCGCCGGACCAGCCGCCGCGACGGCGCCGGCCTCGAAGGGCCGGAGACCTCGCCGCCGTCGAGCGCCATCGTCATCGGCTATGGCCGCTTCGGCCAGACGGTCGCGCAGATGCTGATGGCGAAGGGGATCACCTTGACCCTGATCGATTCCAAGCCCGCCCAGATCGAGCTGGTCGGCAGCTTCGGCCAGAAGGTCTATTATGGCGACGGCACCAGGCTCGACCTGCTCCGCCTCGCCGGCGCCGCCGATGTGAAGGCACTGCTCTTCTGCACCGACACCGCGCTGCCGCGCCGCCGGCTGGAGCCGGTCCTCGAAGCCTTCCCGCAGGCGGCGGTGTTCGTTCGCGCCTACGACCGAATCCATCTGATGGAGCTTGCGCCGCTCGACCTCGAATGCACGATCCGCGAGGTGTTCGAATCGGCGGTGGCGATGGGGCGCGAGGCGCTGGCGCTCTTCTGCGTCGACGTCGAGGAGGTGGACCGGGTCGAGCGCATCTATCGCGAGCGCGACCTGGCGCGGCTCGACGTCCAGACCGCCTCGGGCGATCTCCACGCGGCGAGCGACACGATCTTCCGCCCCGACAACCCTCTCGCCGACCGGCCGGCGGAGGAAGCCGGGGAGGTCTAGGCGGCGGCGCCCTCCCGTTCCAAAGCGGCGCGGACCATCCTTTCCCAGACGTCCGGATCGCCCGCCTCGGCCATCGCCGGATCGGGCTCGCGAAGGGTGCGGAGGACCGACATGGCGTCCTCGACATAGTCGCGCCAGATCGAATCGACCCGGTCTCCCGCCGACGGATCGCCGCCTTCGGCGTTGATGCTGACGACGCGGCCGGCGATGATCCGCGCGATCCGCTCGACGGCCGACGTGGTGGAAACCGGCATTCGCGACTCCTCTCGTGACGAGAGGATAACGGAAGAAGGCGTCTCGGGTTTCGCGGGGAGGCTCAGCCGGCGAGCGCCAGACCGATCCGCCCGTCGTTGACCCAGCGCACGCGCGCCTCGGCGGGCGCCTTGCCGGGCAATTCCAGGATCAGCGTTTCGCCGATCTCCGGCGCCAGCTTCGTCTCGATCGTCGCGCCGCCTTTCGAGATGTTGGTCACCGGGACCAGCGCCTTCTTGCCGCGGCAGCGGATGACGGCGCGCTCGACGAGCCCGCGGTGCCGTTCCGCCCGGCGGTCGCCGCTGGCGCGGCGCTCGCCGTTCGGAAGGGTCGCCGGGTCGACAGGAGGCGCCTCGCGGCGGCGCTCCTCGAGCGAGAGCGGGCGCGCGGGCGCGCCTCCTTCGCGGGCGCGGAGCGCGGATCGGAGATCGTGCACGGCAAATCCCTCCTCGAACGGCGAGGATTTGCCATGCGAGCCTGAAGAAAGCTTTAGCGGTTCAGCCGCTTTTCTTCGCGGCGGTGGATTTGGACCGGCTTCCGCCCGACCGGGCGCCGCCCGACTTCGCGCGCGCACCCTTGACCAGAGGAATCGCGGCCGCCGCAACCGCGCCCGCAAGCACCGCCGCGCCCGCCGCCATCGCCGTTCCGGGATTGTCGCGGACGAGATCGCGCAGCCCGCCGGCGAAGCGGCCGTCTCCCTCTTGCAAGTCACTGGCCTGCGCATGGGGCATTGCGGACTTGGGAATGCTCGACATGGATGAACCTCCTTGGAATGTCGCCGCCGGAACGGGAATGGACGGTGCCGGTTCCGCGGGAGTGGACCTTGGCCGGGAAGGCGTTAGACAGAAGCGACCAATCGATCCCGAGAGCATGAGAAGAATGGCCGACACCTTTCCAGACCGCCTGTCCCTCGATCCGCGAAGCCCCCATTTCGACGCCGATCTGCTGCGCCGCGGCATCGGCATCCGATTCAAGGGCCGCGACCGCCGCGACGTCGAGGAATATTGCCTGTCGGAAGGCTGGATCCGGGTGCAGGCCGGCCGGACGATGGACCGCCACGGCCGACCGCTGACGATCAGGCTGACGGGCGAGGTCGAGCCTTATTTTCTCGACCGGCAGGACGGCGAGGCGGAGGCCGGGGAAGAAGAGGCCTGACGCCGGAGTCGGTGATCATGCAATGTCTGGTTCAAGGCGAGCGGCGCCGGAAATCAGCGCCACCGGTCTCCGGGCGTCTTCAGGTAATTGGAAACGATATACCGCCAGGGAAGCAGCGGAACGAGGATGACGACCGGCGCGATTTCGAAGAATGATTTGCGCGTGTCGGCGTCGACCTGGCCGGCAAGCCACAATGGCAGCGCGACGCCGCACAGCCAGATCATCTTCCAGAGCAATTCGTAGAGCAAGAGCGGCAGCATCCGCAGCGGATACCGGATTCCGACGATCGACAGGAGCGCGAGCGCAAGGAAGAAGCTGTGCGCCACCGCGCTCGGCTGCGTCCAATGCGCGTGGTGAAGGAAGGCCGGCACCTGGCCCGAACCCAGCCCGGCCGCAAGGATCGCGTAGCAGGCGCGCAATATGTAAAGACGCCATAAGGGCACGGTATCGCCGGCGGCATCGGCGTCCGGAACCGCGTCCCCCTTTGCCGCCGCATCCTGCACCATCATGCCCGCCCCCTTTGGCTCGCCGCCTCTGTCTTCCAGGTCCACGCCTGCTGGACGATGGCCAGGGTACAGATAGTCTCGATCGTCGCGAAGAACAGATATTCGGGCAGGGCCGGCGTGCTGCCCCATCCGGCCAGGGGCGGAACGTAGGTCAGGAAACCGTTCACGACGGTCAACATGATGCCGAAGACGATGTTCGCCAGCCGGTTCGCCCTGAACGGAAGCAGCCGGCTCGCCAGGATCATGGCGATGGGGATCTCCATCAGGACCGCCGAAGCCATCAGTGCCCATTGCGGAAGAGCCTGGAAGCGTTGTCCCGAGCCGACGATATCGAACAGGGCGACGACGTCGGCATATAGATAATTGAGCAACGCGAACGTCCACAGCACGGACAGTCGCACCTTTGTATCGCGCATATTCACCTCCTCTGTCCGGGCGGCCTTCATTCCACCGCCTTCAGGATGGTCTCGACGGCGGCCATGCGGGTGCGCACGTCGGACAAATCGGTTTCCATGGCGGCCAGGCTGGCCGCGATCCGCGACTGGGCCGCCGAGGCGCTTTCAGCGAGCTGGCGATAGGCGTCGTCATTGGCCAGCCGCGCCTTCGCCTGCTGGACGGTCGCGTGGGAGCGCATCGCGAAGACGATCAGGATCGTCGCCAGAGGCAGCACCAGGGTCAACAGATAGAAGATTGCGGTCATTGGGATCCTCCTAGGTCTCGGATTTGGCGGTAAGCGTCCTTGCCGCGTCGGCGACGGCCGCCGGCGTGAGGTCAAAGGCGAATGGGGTGACTTCGAAATAGTTGAGCGCCTTGCCGTCCTGGGACAGCTCCAGCTTGCCGGTCACCAGGCCGGCTTCCTCCAGCTTCTGCAGATGCAGGTGCAGCAGTGGCCGGCTGATGCCGATCTCGCGCGCCAGCCGGCTGACATAGTTGCGGCCGCCGCCGACAAGCGCCGCGATGACCCGCATGCGGTGCGGATTGGCCAAAGCGGCCAGTGCCGCGAGGAGCCGGTCGCCTTCGGTCGGACTGTCCACATGCGATTTCATATGTCAGAAATATCTGACGCATGTAAGAGAGTCAATCGATTTATTTCCGGTGGCCTGTGCGCTGCACTCGCTCCTCGATCGGCGGGCGGCGGAGGCAGGGAAAGAGGATAGGGGAAGAAGAGACTTGAGGCCGAGCCGATGATCGTGCCGCCCCGTCCCCCGGACAGGGCTAAGCCGCGACAGGCGTGATGGTGAGGATGATCATGCCGCCCTGTCCCCCGGACAGGGCTAAATCGCTTCGCGATTTGCATGATCATGGTGCCCAGGAGAGGACTCGAACCTCCACGCCCTTGCGAGCGCCAGCACCTGAAGCTGGTGCGTCTACCAATTCCGCCACCTGGGCACGGGGTAGGCGGGGCGGGTTAGGGGTGCCCGCCGCGCTTGTCAATTCGGGGCGAAACGCGCGATCCAGGGCGCGATCCCGGGCAGCACGGGCGCCAGCTCGGCGGCATAATCCCGCCACTTGCCGATGCCGCGCGCGTTGAGGCCGCGGACGAGCTGCGGCCCGCTCGGAGTCGCCACGTCGCGCGCGCCGGCATGGGCCGCGAAATCGCGCAGCGCCGGCGTCCAGCCGATCCCGATCGCCTCGCAGATCCGCTTCGTCTCGCCGTCGAAATCGGCGACGATCGCTTCGAGCGGGACGGGGTGGTGGGTAAGGTCGAACGTGGTTTCGCAGACGGTGACCAGCGCCATCGTCGCCGCATAGAGGTCGGCGGCGCCCTCCAGGGTCAGGAGCTGCCAGGCGGCGGGCGACATCTGGAAGCGATGGCGGAAGCAGGAGAGGAGCACGTCGCGCGGATCGCGGGTCGCAAGCAGGATGACCGCGTCCGGGAAGAGCCGCGCGATCAGCGGCAGGCGGAAGCTGTTGAACGGATTCTTGTCGACGAACACGCGCCCGTCCGGCGCCAGCCCTTCCGCCTCGACCCGCCACCAATAAGCGGCGCGGGCGGGCTCCAGCGCGGCGTCGGGCGCGGCGAGCAGGGCCTCGAGCCGCGCCGCGTCCGCCAGCCACTCGCGCGAGCCCTCGGCGAGGCAGTCGCGCTCGGGCATGGTGACCACGTCCGGATGCTCCTCCAGCACCTGCTCGATCAGGGTCGTGCCGGAACGCGGAAAGCCGAGCAGGAAGACGTGCCGCCGCGCCGGGCCGGCGGGTCCGGAGGCGGAGGCGGCGATGCGGCGCCCGGCCAATGTCTCCGCCATCGTCCGGACGAGGCCGAGCGTTCCGGGCCCCTGTGCGAAGGTCGGACGATAATGAGAATGGAGCAGATCGTTGGCCTCGCGCCAGGCGGCGAAGGCCTCGGCGAAGCGGCCTTGGGCGTCGAGCGCATCGCCGAGCAGGCCGAAGGCGGTCGCGCGGTCGCGCGGGTCGGCGGCGGCATTCGCGGCCAGCGTTCGCGCCGCGGCTTCCGCCTCCGCCGCGCGGCCCCCGGCAAGGTCGGCGCCGGCGCGGGTGAGGAGGGCGGTCGGCGTGCCCGGGCGGCGGGTGAGCACGGCCTCGGCCAGCCGGCGCGCCTCTTCCGTCTCTCCCCGCCGCAGCGCCAGCCCGGCAAGCCCATCGAGCGCGGCGGCATGGCCGGCATCGATCGCCGTCGCGGCTTCCAGGTCGCGGCGCGCCTCGCCGATCCGGGCCAGCGCGATCCATGTCAGGCCGCGCTGGGCCAGGAGATCGGCATCGCGGGGCGCGATCGCCAGCGCCGCCCCGAACGCCGCCGCCGCTTCGTTCAGCCGGTCGAGGCGGAGGAGAAGGAAGGCGATGCCGCGGACGATCGCGAGATTGCCGGGCACGGCGTCGTCGAGCTGCCGGAGCAAAGCCAGCGCCTCGTCGAACCGGCCTTCCTGCTCGCGCCGCGAGACGAGAATGCCGAGCAGCAGTGGATGCGCGATGCCGTCGCGCAGCGCCGCGTCGGCCAGCCGCACCGCGCTCTCGAGGTCTCCCGCCGCATGCGCGCGCTGCACCGCCGCCACCCGCGCTGCATCGGCTTCGGAAAGGCTCGCCATGAAGGCGAATTCGCGGAGCGGCGAGAGGCTGTCAACGCATCCCTCGTCATCCCCGCTCTCGCGGGGATGACGTAAAGGGCAATTGCGCGCGCCCCGCTTGTCAATGCGGGCCCGGAGGGGCATGGGGCGGCGCAGCTTCAAGCCATTCTTCGAGGGACGTTTGATGGACCGCTTGGTCACCCTGTTCGGCGGCGGCGGCTTCCTCGGCCGCTATGTCGCCCAGGCCCTGTTCCGCACCGGCACGCGCGTCCGCATCGCCCAGCGCGACCCGGGCGGCGCTTTCTATCTGCGGCCGCTCGCCGCCGTCGGCCAGTTCCAGTTCGTCGCGGCCGACATCCGCGATCCCGCCCAGGTGCGCGAGGCGGTGCGGGAGGCCGATGCGGTGGTGAACCTCGTCGGCATCGTGCGCGGCAGGTTCCAGGCCGTGCATGTCGCCGGCGCCCGCAACGTCGCCGAAGCCGCGGCGGCCGAGGGCGTCTCCGCGCTCGTCCACGTCTCCGCCATCGGCGCCGATCCGGAGAGCGACTCCGCTTACGGGCGGACGAAAGGCGAAGGCGAGCAAGCGGTGCGCGCCGCCTTTCCGGGCGCGACGATCGTTCGGCCGTCTCTGGTGTTCGGGCGGGAGGATGCTTTCGTCAACCGCTTCGCCGGCCTCGCCCGTTTGCTGCCAGTGCTTCCGGCGGTTCGGCCGAAGATGCGGATGCAGCCGGTCTACGCGCTCGACGTCGCCCGCGCGATCGCCGCCGCCGCGTTCGATCCCGGAACGCATGGCGGCCGCACTTACGAGCTTGGCGGGCCTCAGGTGATGGACATGCGCGAACTGCTCGCCTTCATCTGCGAGGCGACCGAGCGCAACCGGCCGATCGTCGACATTCCCGATTTCCTCTCCGGGCTCGTGGCGCGGCTGACCGGCTGGGCGCCGGGCGCGCCGATCACCTACGATCAATGGCTCATGCTCGGCCGCGACAGCGTCGTCTCGCCGGGCGCGAAGGGGCTGGAAGCGTTCGGAATCCCCAAGACCCCTTTGATCGCGGTGGCAGAGGGCTGGCTGACCCGCTATCGTCGCCACGGCCGCTTCGCCGCCAAATCGCCTTACTGACCTTCATCCTCCCGCGCGGGGCGGGCACCTCATCGGAGCATCATGGGCACGATCCTCACCATCATCCTGCTCGGCATCGTCGAGGGCGTCACCGAATTCCTGCCCGTCTCCTCGACCGGCCACCTGATCCTCGCCGGGGCCTTGCTCGGCTATGACGAGAATCACTGGAAGGTGTTCAATGTCGTCATCCAGTTCGGCGCGATCCTGGCGGTGATCGTGCTCTACTGGCGGACCTTCCTCGCCGTTCTCAAGGGCCTCGTCCGGCGCGAGGCGGAATCCTGGCGCTTCGTGCGCAACGTGATCGTCGCCTTCCTTCCCGCGGCGGTGATCGGGCTTCTCATCCACAAGCAGGTCGAGGCGATGCTCGGCCAGCCGATGATCGTCGCGGTGGCTTTGATCGTCGGCGGCTTCGCCATCTTCGGGATCGAGCGGATGGCGCCGGCGGGCCATGAGAAAGGCGTCGCCGAGATCGGGCTCGGCAAGGCGGTTGCGATCGGCTGCTTCCAGTGCCTGGCGATGATCCCGGGCGTCAGCCGCTCGGGCGCGACCATCCTCGGCGCGCTTGCGCTGGGGGTGGAGCGGCGGACGGCGGCGGAGTTCAGCTTCTTCCTCGCGGTTCCGACCATGCTCGGCGCGACCAGCCTCGAATTGTTCAAGAACCGCCACGATCTCGGCCCGGTCGGCGGCGCCGGAATCGCGCTCGGCTTCGTCATCGCCTTTCTCGTCGCCCTGGTCGTGATCCGCTGGTTCATCGGGATCGTCTCGCGCCGCGGCTTCGGCGCCTTCGCCTGGTATCGGATCATCGTCGGCGGTGCCGCGCTCGCCTGGCTGCTCGCCCGCTAGGCAAATTCGAAGCCAGGCGCTAAGCTCCCCCCGAACCAGGGGAAGGGGCTTTTCGATGAAGATTCTGATCGCTTTTGCCGTGGCGGCCGCGGCCGTGCCGGCGCTCGCGCAACCGCCGGCTCCGCTTGCGCCTCAGCCCGCGGCTTCTCCGCCGGCGCCCACGCTCGTCGATCCGGCGCGGCTCGCCGTCGCGCGCCAGACCGTCGACTATGTCTGGCCGCTCGGCACCTACCAGAGGATGATGAGCGGCCCGATGCTGGACGGCCTGATGCAGCCCATCTTCGACATGAAGCTCGCCGACCTCGTTCCGCCGGGCACGAAAGGCGTCGATCCCAAGGATGCGAACGCCACTTTGGGCGAGATGATGTCGAAGGGCGATCCCTATTTCCAGGAGCGGATCCGGGTCGGCAGCCGCGTCCTCGTGACCGAGCTGGGTCCCGTCCTCGCCAAGATCGAGCCGGACCTTCGCGACGGCCTGGCGCACGCTTATGCGCGCCGATTCACGGTCGAGCAGCTCACCGAGATGAACCGTTTCTTCGCGACCCCGGCCGGGCAGGCTTATGCATCCGAATCGATGCTGATCATGATCGATCCCGACGTGATCCGGAACCTGATCAAGTCGGGGCCGGCGCTGGCGCAGGCGATGCCGCAGATCGTGGCGAAGATCGGCGAGGCCGAGAAGCAGATTCCGCCCCCGCCGGGCAAGCCGCACCCCGCCGCGCCCGCGCACTGACGATCGTTGATTGCCCGCTCCTTATCGTGGAGAATGGGCGATCGAGTCGGGCCGGCGCCGCTTCGCTCGGGCCGGCTTGCGTCACCAGGGAGGCCTGTCTTGCGTCATCCTTTCATCGCGGCGGGCGCTTCCGCCCTTGCCTTGCTGATCGCCGCCCCCGCTTTCGCCCAGCCGCCCCGCGCGGCGGCGCCCCCGCCGCCGGGACCGGTGAATCCGGACTCGCCGGGGCAGATCGGCCGCCGGATCGACCGCCTCGCCGAAGCGATCATGGACGTCGATATCGGCCCGGTCGTCGACGCGATCGATCCGGGCGCCCGCGCCCGCGGCACGCCGACCTCGCTCGGCGGCCTTGCCGACCGTCGCGATCCCCATGCCCGCGCCCGGATGCACGGAGACATTGCGGCCGCCTCCGCCGGCCTCGACGTCGCGATGCGTCAGGCGGCCGACGCGGCGCCGGTGCTGCTCCAGGCGCTCGCGCAGGCGCGGCGGCAGATCAAGGCGGCGGCCCGCGACGCCCGCATGCGCGCCGAAGGCGATGCGCCTCCGCCCGCCGGGGACGGCACACGGCCCTGAATCAAGCTTCGTCGCCGACCGGTTGAGCAAAGGTGGACGCGGCGGCTCGGCCGTCGCTAAAGACCTGTGCCATGTGGCAGCTCTACCAATTCCCGCTTTGCCCCTTTTCCCGCAAGGTCCGGCTGATGCTGACCGAGAAAGCGGTCGCGCACGAGCTGGTGCGCGAATCGCCCTGGGACAAACGCGACGAGTTCGCCGACCTCAATCCCGCCGGCAAGACGCCGGTCCTGGTCGAGGAATCGCGCGGCATCGTCCTCATCGATTCGAACGCCATCTGCGAATATTTCGAGGAGACGGTCGACCGCGCGCCGATGATCCCCGGCACCGCGCCGAACCGGGCCGAGGTGCGCCGGCTCGTCGCCTGGTTCGACGAGGGCCTGTTCGCGCAGGTCGTCGCGCCGCTCATGGAAGAAAGGATGACGAAGCGGCTCGTCGCGCGCGAGGCGCCCGACACGCGCGTGCTTCGGGAGGCGATGAGGACCGCCAACGCCCATCTCGACTATATCGACTATCTGCTCGACCATCGCCGCTGGCTCGCCGGCGCCGCCCTGAGCCTCGCCGACCTCACCGCAGCCGCCCATCTCTCGGTCGCCGATTATCTCGGCGGCCTCGACTGGCGCGGCCACAAGCAGACCGCGGACTGGTATATGGTGATGAAGTCGCGGCCGAGCTTCCGGCCCTTGCTTTCGGAGCGGATGGAGGTGATCGTTCCGCCCGCCCATTACGACAAGGTGGATTTCTGACCCGCTCGCCTTGACAGGCGCCACCGTCTTGCTTCCTGAGGGCGCTTCAGCCGGAGGTGCCCATGAAGCTGCTGAGACTCTTCTCGCTTGTCCTCGCCGCGCTCGTCGGTGTTAGCGCTAACGCCGCTTTGGCCCAGCCGCCGTCGTTGCATCGCGGCGTCAACGTGCTCGGCTACGATCCGATCTGGATCGATCCCTCCCGCGCCCGTTTCAAGCAGGCCTATTTCAAGACGATCCGCGACGCCGGCTTCGACTTCATCCGCGTCAACCTCCAGGCCTTCCGCCATATGAAGCAGAGCGGCGAGCTCGAGGATGGCTGGCTGAAGCGGCTCGACTGGGTGGTCGACAACGCCACCGCCGCCGGCCTGTCGGTCATCATCGACGAGCATGATTTCAATCTCTGCTCGAACAATGTCGAGACGTGCCGGATCGCGCTCGGCAATTTCTGGAAGCAGGTCGCGCCGCGCTACCGCAATGCGCCGCCGAGCGTCCTGTTCGAATTGCTGAACGAGCCGCACGCCAAGCTCGACGCCGGGCAGTGGAACGCCCTGCTCGCCGACATGCTGGCGATCGTCCGCCGCACCAATCCGACCCGGGCGGTGGTGATCGGCCCGACCCAGTGGAACAGTATCGACCAGCTTCCGACGCTTCGGCTGCCGGAGAATGACCGCAACATCCTCGTCACCTTCCATTATTACGAGCCCTTCCGCTTCACCCACCAGGGCGCGTCCTGGACGAACATGACCGCCGTCCACGGAATCACCTGGGGCAGCGAGGCGGACCGGGCGCGGCTTGCGTCGGACTTCGCCAAGGTCGCCGCCTGGTCGAAGCGGACCGGCCGGCCGGTCCTGCTCGGCGAATTCGGCGCCTACGACAAGAGCGGGACTCCGATCGAACTCCGCGCCGCCTACACGCAAGCAGTGGCGCGCGAGGCGGAGAAAGACGGCTTCCCCTGGGCCTATTGGCAGTTCGACAGCGATTTCGTCGCCTTCGACGTGACGAAGGACGAATGGGTGAAGCCGATCCTCGACGCCCTGATCCCACCGGCGCGCTGAGCCGAAAGGCCCCTGGGCCGCGCGGCCCGCGGGCGATGCGGAAAGACGGTGGATTCCGGTCGCGATTTGGTCGATTCGGCTTTCCGTTCAGGCCTTTGAACCGGAGTTGATCGATGAAGCGACCGGCCGCCTTGCTTTCCCTCGTCCTTGCGGCGTTCAGCCTTTGCGCCGCCGATGCCGCGGTACCGGTCAAGCCGACCGACCAGCGCTCCTGGGCGCCGATCAGCCCGGCGCGCATGTCGGGAATCGTGAAGACGATCGCCTCCGATCGCTTCGAGGGCCGCGGCCCCGGCACGCCGGGCGAGGCGAAGACGATCGCCTGGCTCGCCGCCCAATTCCGGGCTCTGGGCCTCGAGCCGGCTGGGCCGAACCATAAATGGTTCCAGGCCGTGCCCCTGGTGCACACGCAATTGGACAGGAACGGCACCGCCTCCTTCGCGCTGCACGGCCAGACGATGAAGCTGCGCGTCCCCGACGACATCGCTCTCGGCACGGTCCGCGAGACCGACCGGGCGCGGATCGACGATGCCCCGATCGTCTTCGTCGGCTACGGAGTCCACGCGCCGGAGCGGGGCTGGGACGACTACAAGGGCGTCGATCTCCACGGCAAGGTCGCGCTCTTCCTCGTCAACGATCCCGATTTCGAAGCCGCGCCCGGCGAGCCGGCGGCGGGCAGGTTCGGCGGCAAGGCGATGACCTATTATGGGCGCTGGACCTACAAATATGAGGAAGCGGCGCGGCGCGGGGCGATCGGCGCCTTGATCGTCCACGAGACGGACGCCGCTGGCTATGGCTGGAACATCGTCCGGGCCTCGGCCGGCGAGAGCTACAATATCGTGCTCGGCCCGGACGCGCAGCGGCCGGTCCTGCTTCAGGGCTGGATCCAGCGGCCGGTCGCGGTGGATCTGTTCCGCCGTGCCGGCCTCGATTTCGAGACGGCGAAAAAGCGGGCGCGCTCGCCGGACTTCAAGCCGGTCGACCTCGGCGCCCGTTTCTCCGCCGACTTCGCCGTCGCCAGCCGCCGCGTCCTCAGCCACAATGTGCTGGCGAAGATCAATGGCGCGAAGCGGCCCGACGAGACGATCCTGTTCGGCGCCCATTGGGATGCGTACGGGCTCGGCGCGCCCGATGCGCGCGGACGCCGCGTCCGGCCGGGCGCGGCCGACGACGGGCTTGGGATCGCCGGCGTGCTGGAGATCGCGCGCGCCTTCAAGGCGGGCCCACGCCCCGAACGGACGCTGATCTTCGCGCTCTGGACCGCCGAGGAACGCGGCCTGCTCGGCTCGGAATATTTCGCCGCCAACCCGCTCTACCCGGCCGGGAAGATGGTTGCCGACATCACGCTCGACACGCTGGAACCGCTCGGTCCGTCGCGCGACGTCATCCTGATCGGCGGGGGCCAGGACACTCTCGAGGACCGGATGGCGCGGCTTGCGGCGGCACAGGGACGGTACGTCACTCCGGACTCGCACCCGGAGCGCGGCCTTTTCTACCGCGCCGACCATTTCTCCGCGGCCAAGCGCGGCGTGCCGGTATTGCTGCTGATGGCGCTCGGCGCCGGGCCGGATCTCGTCAATGGCGGACGCGCCGCGGGCGACCGCTGGGTCAGCGACTATACCGCTTATTGCTACCACCAGACCTGCGACGAATGGCGGCCGGACTGGGATTTGCGCGGCGCCGCGCAGGACGTCGCTTTGGCTTATGCGATCGGGCGGGAGCTGGCCTTCAGTCGCGCGTGGCCGGAATGGAAGCCTGGCTCGGAGTTCCGGCCGATCCGGGAGCGCTCGGCGGCGGAGCGTCGCTGAGCGGCCGGCCCGAATTGCGATATTCCGGCTTCACCTGCGACACCGGCAGCCTTTCGTCGGCGAGCGACGGGGCCGGCGCGGCACCGGCCGGCAGCGGCGCGGTCAGCGTGTCGGCGAGGACCGGCAAGGACGGCGCGACTCGGCCGATCGAGGCCGGGAGGCGGGTCGCCATCAAGACCGAAGGCGCGGGCTCGCGCCGGGCATAGGCCTGGCGGAAGGCGCCCGGCTCGCCCCAGGCGCCGGGCAGGCGGTAGAAGCTGTGCGCGCCGATCACCGCCACCTTGGCGAGCCGGAAGGCCCAGGCGGGGACGACCTGCTGGGTATGATAATGGGTCGCGTCGCCGACCGGGGCATAGACCTGGCCGGCAAGCGCCGCGGCGGCGATGCGCCGCGCCTCCGCCCAGGCCGGACCCGACGGCGCGACCGCAAGCGATCCGTCGCAGGTGAAGGTGAACTGGCAGCCGCCGCCGGCGCGCTGCGGCCCCTGATAGACGACTCCGCAGACGCTGTTCGGGAAAGCCGGGTGGCGGACGCGGTTCAGAACCACCTGCGCGACCGCCCGCTGGCCGTCCTCGCTCTCCGACCGCGCCTCGTAATAGACCGCCCTGGCGAGGCAATCGAGCGAGCGGAGCTGGTCGGCGGGATCGGCGGCGCGGAAGACGATCGAGGGCGCGCGCGGATTGTCGACGCCGGCGATCGGGATCGCGGCGTTGATCGCGGCGGCATCGGTCGGCGAGACGTCCTGAAGCACAATGGGCGGCGGCGGTGGCGGCGCATCGGCGGGCATGGGCGCCGGCGCGGCGGCCGTCCCGATGGCGGCGAGCGTGGACGCGGAGGGCGCATAGGAAGCCTCGGCCGGCACGCAGGAGGCCGCGGCGACGAGCAAGGCGAGGGCCGCGCCCGCGCGCGCGGCGAGCGGGAATCGGCTCTTTCGTCTCCAGTTCAGCGTGCGCCCTGCCACCGTGATATCCGCCCTCGCGCCCGGGTTGGAAGAGGGCGCGAGCCTGGGTTAGTCACATTTGTCCGGGCACTTCTGCCCCCCAATTCCCGCTGTCCCGGATCGGGACGGAGAGGGGGGAGCGGTTAAGGGTCCAGACCCGGTCCCGGCGGGCGACCCCCTTCGGGGGTCCGTCACGTCGCTGCGGGGCCCGGGTTTGGACCCTAAAGCAGGGGATCGACCGCGGCCCGCGTCTCCGCGCTCGGGACGACCGGAACGATCTCGAAGGTGACTCCGGTCTCGCGCCAGGCGAGCACCCATGACTGGAGCAGAATCGGATCGTCGCAGCGCATCAGCTGGAAGCAGCGGCTGAAATCCGCGGCGACCCAGGAATCGACATAGTCCAGCCCGTCCGGGATCTGCCGTCCTTTCTCCTTCACCAGCCGATAGACGGGGACCATGTCGTTCCCCTCGAACCGCTCGATGACCATGAACAGCATCGCCGCCCTCCCAAGGACCACCTTTTAGCAACGGACTGGCGGCGGCGGCGAGTCCCGGCGAGGCGGCATGGATCGGATCGCCTCCAGCGAACGTTACAGCGCCGGTTCAGAAGGAATTTTCCCTGTATGCGTAGGCTGTTAGTATGCGTTTCGCTGGCGGCGCTGCTCGCCGGCGGCTGTGACATGTCGGGCGGCGGCGGGCAGAAAGGCGGGGCGTCGCGCCGGGAGCTCACCCGGATCGAGCCGCGGGAGCTGCAGTCGGCGGCCCGGGATCCGGACGTCCGCCTTTTCTACGCGGCGGGGGGCTGGCGCGCCGTCTGGACGAAGGATCTCGCGAGGGATCTTCGGGCCGCGCTCGCCGACGCCCCGCGCCACGCGCTCAAGGCGGAGAGCTTCCTCGACGAGACGAAGGGCGGAACCCCCGCCGAGCGCGACGCCGCTTTGACCAGGGCCGCGCTCGATTATGCCCACGCGCTCGCCTTCGGGGTGGTCGATCCGAAGAAGGTCTTCGATCCCTATACCGTGCCGCAACCGCAATTCGATCTCGTGGCCGGTCTCCGGCAGGCGGTGGCGCGGGGTCATGTGAAGGATTGGCTGGCGAGCCTCGCGCCCTCCGATCCCGAATATAAGGCGCTTTCCGACGCCTTTCTTCGGTACCGGCAGGCCGCGGCCGGCCCGCAGCCGGCGCCGATCCCGAACGGTGCCAGGATCGAGCCGGGCCATCGCGACCCGCGAATCCCGGCGATCGCGGCCGCATTGCGACGCTACGGCTTCACGGCGCCCGTGCCCGCCGGAACGGTCTCCGGCCGGAAGGCGAGGGCGGCCGATCCCACCATGTACACGAAAAGGATGGCGTCCGGGATCGCGCGGGTGCAGCTCGATTACGGGATCAAGCCCGACGGAATCATCGGCGACGACACGCTCGAGGCGCTGAACAACGGCGCGGTCGAGCGCGCGCGAATCCTCGCCGTCAATCTCGAGCGGCGGCGCTGGCTCGACCGCAATCCGCCGGCGACGCGGATCGACGTCAACAGCGCCGCGGCGATCCTCACTTACTGGCGCGACGGCCAGGCGGCGGGCAGCCGCCGCGTCGTCGTCGGCCAGCCCGGCTGGGAGACGCCGGAGATCGGCGCGAAGATCTTCCGCCTCGTCGCCAATCCCGACTGGACGATCCCCGACAGGATCGCCGACGAGGAGGTCCGGCCCAAGGGCGCCGCTTATATGGCCAAACAGCATATCGCCGAGAAGAATGGCCGCCTCGTCCAGGAATCCGGGCCGGACAATGCGCTCGGCCTCGTCAAGTTCGACATGGACGATCCCTACGCCATCTATCTCCACGACACGCCGGCCAAGGCCCTGTTCGCAAGCCCCGACCGCCATGACAGCCACGGCTGCACGCGCGTCGACGACGCATTGGGCTTCGCGCGCACGATCGCCGACGAGCAGGGCGTCCGCGATCAGTTCGAGCAGGCGCTGGCGACTCGGAAGGAGACGAACGTCAATCTGCCGAGGCCGATCCCGGTGCGGCTGATCTATTTGAGCGCCTATCTCGACGGGGGCCGAATCGTCTTCCGGCCGGACCCCTATGGCTGGGACGACAAGCTCGCCTTGGCGCTCGGCTTCGGCGGCCAGATCCGTCACCGCCAATTGAAGCATATCGAATCGCTGGCGCCGTAGCCCCCGTCACTCCGAGTCCATCCGGGTCGTGATGCAGCGAAGGCGCCGTCCGGATTCCCGCTTTCGCGGGAATGGCGGCTGTGTTTAGGACAGAAGCGGAGGTGTCCCATGAACAAGCTGCTGATCCTGCCGCTCTTCCTCACGGCCGCCGCCGCGCCGGCACCGAAGCCGGCGCCGCCGGCCGCGCCGCATTTCGCGCCGGCGGATGCGGCCTTCGTCGCTTATCCGCGGCCGGACCTGCTCATCGAGCATGTCCAGCTCGTCGACGGGACCGGAGCGGCGCCGAGACAGGACGTGTCCGTGCTCGTGCGGAACGGACGGATCGCGGCGATCGGCGCGAATATCGCGGCACCCGCGGGCGTCACGACGATCGATGGGCGCGGCAAGACGCTGCTGCCGGGCTTCGTCATGGTCCACGAGCATATGTTCTATCCCTCGCCCAAAGGCGGGGAATATGAGGAATATCCCTACAGCATGTCGCGCCTCTATCTCGCCGGCGGAACGACGACGATGCGCACCGGCGGCAGCCTCGCGCCCTACGGCGATATCAACACCGCCCATGCCATCGCCGAGGGGCGGCAGCCGGGTCCGGATATCGATGCCACCGGACCCTATCTCGAAGGCCCGCACCTGCTCAGCGCCAAGATGGTGCAATTGAAGGACGCCGCCGACGCCGCCCGCACCGTCGATTATTGGGCAGGCGCCGGCGCCACCTCGTTCAAGGCCTATAATTATATCACCCGCGCCGAGCTCAAGGCGGCGATCGACGCCGCGCACCGGCACGGCCTGAAGCTCACCGGCCATCTCTGCTCGGTCACCTATAATGAAGCCGCGGCGATGGGCATCGACAATCTCGAGCACAGCTTCGCCGTCGCCACCGATTTCGTGAAGGGCAAGCAGCCCGACCAATGCCCGCCGCAGAGCGAGACCGTCGCCGCCCTCAACGCGCTCGATCCGGACGGGCCGGAGATCGGCGCACTGATGCGCACCCTGATCGACCGCCACGTCGCTTTGACCTCGACCCTGACCGTCTTCGAGACTTTCGCGCCCGGCCGGCCGGAGGCGCCCGAAGCGGCGCGCGCGCTGCTGACGCCGCAGCTCCGCGCCTCCTACGAGACGATCTGGACGGCGATCCAGCAATCGCCCCGGGCGGCGATCTGGCGCGAATTCCTGCCGAAGGAGATGCGGATGGAACGGCGCTTCGTCGCCATGGGCGGCACCCTGCTCGCCGGCACCGACCCGACCGGCTATGGCGGAGTCGTCCCCGGCTGGTCCGGCCGGCGCCAGGTGCAATTGCTGGTCGAGGAAAGCTTTTCCTTTCCCGAGGCGCTGAAGATCGCGACGCTGAACGGCGCCCGCTATCTCGGCCGCGATCGCGACGTCGGCTCGATCGAGATCGGCAAGAGGGCCGACCTGATCCTGGTCGACGGCGACCCGGTCAAGGACGCCGCCGCGCTCGACCATATGCCCACCGTCTTCAAGGCCGGGATCGGCTACGACACGCAGAAGATCTTCGATGCGATGAGGGGCGCGATCGGCCTCTATTGAGGCTCAGAACTGGTCGGCATAAGCGTGGGCGCAGACCGGATCGAGCGGGCAAAGGTGGCAGAGCGGCGCGCCGCGGCGGCAGAGCGTCTTCCCGTGCGCCCTCAGCCTTAGATAAGCGTCCATCAGCCATTTCCGGTCGGGCTTGCCGGAGGCGGCGAGCAGGGCGACACCCGTTTTGTACGACGCGGCATAAGAGGCCTGCTGGGGGAAGAAGCCGAGCCGCACCAGCATGCGCAGCCCGTTCGGGTCGAGGCTCGGCCGCGCGTCGATCCCGGCGAAGAGGAGGATCTTGTCTGCGCCCGGATCGCCGATCACCGGGAAGCGCTTCAGCAACGTCCGCGCCTTTGCGACCGGGAGCGCGCGCAGCGCCGCCGCGAAATCGCCGCCGCCATGGTCGAGGACGATCGCCGCGCTTGCCTGCCAGCGCTCGACCCGCACGTGCGGACGCATGCCGCCGCGCTCGGCGATCGAGAGAAGAAGCGCCGGATCGGCGGCGAGGATCGCACCCGGCTCGAAGCCGACCTTGCGGCCGAATTCGGCGAACAAGGCGGCGCGCCGGTCGTCGGGAATCAGCGCCCCCATATTGTCCCACAAGACGAGCTGGAACGGATCCGCCGGCAGCGCCGGAAGCCCGCGATGAACGGCAAGCGCCTCGACGATCTGGATCAGGTCGAGGGGTGGCGCGGCGGCGGCCGCATCGGCTGCAATCCGGTCCTGCACGCGCCCTCCCAATGTCCGGCAGGCGACAAACTAGGGTCTGGACCCTAGTCCGGCCCGCCGCGAAAATCATGCGCCGAAAAGCGACAATCCTTCCGCCCCTGCTTCGGGCGGGACGCTCGTCGACGCTGGGCGGCGCTTCGTCGGCGCGCCGGGCGCTTCGCAGACTCGTTGTGGCGCCGTGTCGAAGTCCAGGCGCGCCGGCCGCGGCCACGGCCTATTCCGGCTTCAGCGGCGCGGGAGACGACCCCGTATCATCCCCGAGGAAGGCTCTCGCGTCGCACCTCGCCGCTTGCTCGCCGGGCCCTGAGGCCTTTTGTTTTCCGCGTTGCTTTTGCGAAGGAGCGCCCTCCTTTCGCACCTGTCCGGCTCAGCGTCCGGCGAGCCCCTTGGCGTTGTGGAGATAGAGGCGGCCGACCTTCTGTTCCTCGCCGTCGCCGAGCCGGGCATACCATCGGCCGGTCTCGTCCCGACGCAGGCCGGCGACGAAATCGCGCCGCACCATCGCCGAGCGGTGGAGGCGGACGAAGCGTTCCGGATCCAGCTCCTGCTCGAGCCGCGCGATCGTGTGGTTGATCAGCCAGCTCCTCTTGCCGACATGGAGCCGCATATAGTCGCGCTCGGCGGTGATCCGGTCGACCTCGGCGGCGGGAAGGCGGACGAGGCCGCGCGCTTCCGACACCCAGAATTCCTCGAGATGCTTCGATTGCCGGCCCTCCGCCGCCGGCTCCTCGTCGCCGCGGGCGAGCCGTTCGCGCGCCCGCTCGACGGCGCGGGCGAGCCGGTCGGCGGCGACCGGCTTCATCACATAGTCGACCGCCTCGACGTCGAAGGCCGCGACCGCGAACGTGTCGAAGGCGGTGACGAAGATCACCACCGGCGGCCTGGGCACGCGGGCGAGCGCGCGGGCGACGTCGATCCCGTCCATCCCCGGCATGGCGATGTCGAGCAGGATCGCGTCGGGCTCGGTCGCCGCGACCAGCCGCAAAGCCGCCTCGCCCTCCAGCGCGGTGCCGGCGAGCGCCACTCCCTCCATTCGCGCGAGCAGGAGCTGAAGCCGCTCGATCGCGAGCGGCTCGTCGTCCACGATCAGGAAGCGGATCGGGTCAGCCACGGATTTCGAGCGGCATGGCCAGGGTCACGCGATATCCGCCGCCGGGCAGCGCCCCGTGCCCGCAATCGCCCTCCGGCCCGAAGCGGGCGGCGAGCCGCTCGCGGACATTGGCGAGGCCGACGCCTTTATGGCCGTCGTCCGGCGCGGCGGTGGCGGCGGGACCCCGATCATTCTCGACCGAGATCAGGAGCCGCGCATCCTCCTCGCGCGCCCGGATGCTGACGGTGACGGGGTCGGGCGTCCGCGCGATGCCATGCTTGATCGCATTCTCGACCAGTGGCTGGAGGATGAGCGGCGGCACTCGTGCATTGCCGAGATCGTCCGGAATCTCGGTGACGACGTGGAGTCGGTTCGGGAAGCGCACCTTCTCGATGTCGAGATAGAGGAGCTGGAACTCGATCTCCTGCGCGAGCGGGATGTCCTCGGTCGGATCGATGGCGAGGCTGGTGCGGAAGAAGGTCGAAAGGTTGACGATCATCGTTTCCGCTTCGTCCTCGCGCCGGCCCATCACCAAAGAGGAGAGCGAGTTCAAGGTGTTGAACAGGAAGTGCGGATTGACCTGGTAGCGCAGCGCCCTGAGCTGCGCCGTCTGCGCCTCGCGCTTCGCCTTGGCCTCGCGTCCTTCGGCGGCGCGGAGCTGCCGGGCCGAGCTGACCGCGAGGTAGAAGCTCGCCCAGGCCGCGAAGAAGAAATACCAGATGACCGCATATCCGGCGATGATCCCCGGCGCCTCGCGCATCAGCGTCTCGCGAATCGGCGGCACCTGGATGACGATCGGCGCCTGGCCCTGCCGCTTGACCCGAAGCTCGCCCGCCGGGGTGCGCTCGAGAACCATGTCCTTGCCCGTCTCGGTCGTGGTCTGCACGCCGAGCGGCTGGTAGATGTAGAAAGCGACGCTGAAGGTCGCGAAGATCGCCGAGGCCGGAAGGCAGGCCAGGGCTGCGGCGATCACCTGGACTCGCAGGCTCTCGCGCGCGGACCGGTTGACGACGAGCCAGACGAGGAAGGTCAGGGCGGCGCCGAACAGGCAGCCGAGGGCGTGGCGGCCGATCGCGGTGAGGGTACCCGTCGGATCGAGCAGGCCGATGCGGACCACGACCGTGATGAAATAGAAGAACCAGAAACCGCCGATCGACGCGGCGGCGAGCGGCAGGTCCGCGAAACGCGAATGCGCGCTCTGGCTGGGGCCGTTTTCCATCGCGCCTTCTTACCCGCTCCCGCTTTCGGTTCCCGATTCCCGCGCGCCGTTTGCAGAAATATGACGGCCGTTCGTCGAAAAGCCACCCGCGGCACGCCGACTCCATCCGTCCGGCCGCGCCGGACCGGGGATCAAGCCCCTCCATCCTTTTTCGGCGTTATTATACTTGACGTACCCAGCGGCTCCTGATAGAGGATTGACCATTAGGAGAAACCCGATGGCTGCCGCTCTTTCCGCCCCTCATTTCCACGACGAAGAAGCGGCTTACCGCTACGTTGAGGCGCGCCTATGGCCGCAGGGTCCGGTGTGCCCGCACTGCGGCGGCTTCGATCGAATCGGCAAGATGGGCGGCAAATCGACTCGGATCGGCACCTACAAATGCTACCAGTGCCGCAAGCCGTTCACCGTGAAGATTGGCACCATATTTGAGGCGTCGCACGTTCCGCTGAACGTATGGCTTCAGGCGATGTACCTTATCGCCGGCAGCAAGAAGGGCATCAGCTCCAACCAGCTTCACCGCACCCTGGGCGTCACCCTCAAGACCGCCTGGTTCATGTCGCACCGTATCCGCGAAGCCATGCGCGAGGGCGGCATTGCGGGCTTTGGCGGCAATGGCGGGATCGTCGAAGTGGACGAGACTTTCATCGGCCATCGCAAGGGAACCGAGATCAAATCCGGCCACGCTCACAAGATGAAGGTGCTGGCACTGGTCGATCGCGACTCGCGCCGCTCGCGCGCTTTCGTGGTGGACACCATTTCGGCCGCCGAGATCATGCCGATCGTGCTGAACAACGTCTCCCGCGAAAGCCATATCTTTACCGACGAGGCGAAGCTGTATCAGCCGGTGAAGCGCTTCTTCTCGTCGCATGAGACCGTGAACCACAATCAGGACGAATATGTCCGTGGCATGGTCCATACCAATACCATCGAAGGCTATTTCAGCATCTTCAAGCGTGGGATGCGGGGCGTCTATCAGTGGTGCGCCGAGAAGCATCTTCACCGCTATCTCGCCGAGTTCGATTTCCGGTACAGCAACCGCGAGGCCAACGGGGTTGACGACCGCACCCGCGCCGACGCCATTCTGGCTGGTGTGATCGGTAAGCGCCTCACCTATCAAACGACTTGTGCGAGGGCCTGATGCCGAAAAAGCTGAAACCGGAGACGCCGAACGAGCAGGGCGAGCGGTTCAAGCGCGAGGCTCAAAAGCTCGTGGACGCTGGAGAACTAAATCCCATCGAGGCCGACGCCGCGCTGGATAAGGTCGTGCGCCGCCAAGCTACTCGCGGAGACGCGTCGCGAGGTGACGCATAAACGAGCGGACGCTATCGTAGATAGCAACAGCCCGTTCTTCGTCGTACTTTTCGCGAGCGTGCATAGCGTGGTTACGCCAAGCATTCTTGATCGCCCGGAAATGGGTAATGGCCTCTGCCGCGAACTGCTCCTCCTCCGCGCCATGCGTCTTCTTGCCGACCTGACGCAGCTTCGCTTCCATCTCATTTAGGAGCTTGTTCCAGTTCTCTTTTGGATCCACTCCCGCGAAGTCAGCTAGGCAGGCGAGGCCCGTTTCCAGAGCCCGCATTAAATGCATTACAGACGCCGTCCAGCGCTCGAAAGCTCGGCATTTACTGGCCTCGGTGATCTCGAAAGCAGCGGAGGGAAAGGCATCCTCCACTTCTGGCCCAAATGGCTGGCAGCCATCTTCCAAGTACGTCTTGTCAGATTGGCGCACGGCAACGAAGATAATCGCTGCCAGCTCATCACTAAACACGGTAGACAGAGAGTGAAGCATGTGCCCGAAATTCTGCGCCTTCTCGATCAAAATAGAACAATTATCGCTGTCATGGTGTTTGAAGTTCGAGATATAATCCCCGCAGCGCTTAGATTGAGCGTTAGTCGCCTTTAGATTTAAATCTTGGGATGTCTGTTCAATTGCTGCCACGGCAGCGCATATACCTTTCACTTTGTCGTGAGAGCACACAAGGCTATGATTTCCTAGTTCTGTCGCTACGCGGCTCTGAGAGACAAAGCCTTCCGCAACTATCCCCAAGTTGTAGGCCGAGTTCGAAATCCACGGCGCAAACACCTTCAGCATATCCCACAGGCTCTCGACTCGACCGGAAAGGGTCACCTTACACCTTCCATGCCAAGTGGGTACGGGAAATATAACAGCGCCCCTTTTTCTGTGGAAAAGCCGCCGGAGCACAGGGAAGTTGCTGATTCCGCTGGATATTGGCTCCGCATCTGTGGCGAATCGGTGACAGTCGGGCGCCCGAGACAGCCCCCGTGTCTTTACGGCATTGCAAGGCGACTCGTTCTCTGATTCATTTCATGATGGAGGTGGGGATTTGGTTAACGGGGCGGTAACCCCTTGAAGTGCATGATCTCCGCCGGGGTTTGAGAGTGGGAGTGGGTTCATGGCGACGAATACGAAGCCTGCGGACGGGGCCCTGACGCTGGTCGAGCTGAAGGAGTTCGCCGGCTTCTCGGCGGCGACCCAGCGCTATATCCGCCGGTCGCTCGACATCGGGCTCGGCCGCCGCGACGCGATGCGCCGCTGGTCGCGCGATGCCGGCGAGGCCGCCTCGATCCGCGCCCAGGAGCGAATCTACCGCCGCCTCGACCATATCCGCGCCAACGTCCCCGACGATAGCGGGCTCGACGAGATGGAGCCTTTGATGGGCCCGCTCGTCACCATGACCGCCTTCGATCTCGGCCAGGACCGGCTTCCGGATTTCGCTTCCTACCGCTTCCTCTACGAGCGGCTGATCGGCGCCGCGGTTCGGCCCTGGCTGCCGGCCGCCTTCTGCGCCGCCGCCGCTCTGCCGCACCTCCATCCGGAGAAGCGGCGGATCCTGCTCCAGTCGATCAGCGAGGCGGCAGCGACCGCCCCCGGCTGGTCGAACCGCGAGCCGGCTTTCTTCCCCGAATGGGTCGACAAGGTCGACGTCACCATCGCGGGCTGACGGCTCCTCAGCGATAAGAGCATCCGCTCGGGACGAGCGAGTCAGGCAGGTTGCTTAAAGGCTCTCCAGCACCTCTTCCGCGAAGCGGCTGAGCGTATCGTCGCGGGCGCCCATGATGAGGATTCGGTCGCCGGGACGCGCGAGCGCAGCCAGCCGCGGGCCGCCGTCGGCGCGGTCGGGGACATGCTCCGCCTGCCGCCCCGCCGCGCGGACGCCGGAGACGATGGCGTCGCTGCCGACGGCGCGGTCGACCGTCCCGCCATAATAAACCGGGTCGGAGAGGATCAGCAGGTCGTCGGCGGCCATTCCCTCCGCGAAGGTGGCGATCAGCGCATCCTTCATCAGCTTCAGCGGCCCGAAGCCGTGCGGCTGGAAGAAGAGGAGCAGCCGGCCCTGAAGGCCGCTTCGCGCCGCGCGCAGGGTCGCGGCGATCTTGTCGGGATTGTGCCCGAAATCGTCGATGACCGCGACTCCGCTCCGCTCCCCCACCAGCTCGAAACGGCGGCGGAGGCCCTCGAAGCCGGCGAGCGAGGCGACCGCATCGCCGAGCTCTACGCCGGCCGCGATCGCGGCGCCGAGCGCCGCCATGGCATTGCGGGCATTGTGCGCCCCCCAGAGGTTGACCGTCGCCGGGTGCGTCTCGCCGGTTTCGCGATCGGTCACGTCGAAATGCGTCGTCCCGGCCTGCTCCTCGAGCCCGGAACCGACCAGCCGCGCCTCGCGGCCGGCGAAGGAGAAAGCGACCAGCCGCTCCGCGGGAATGCCGGCCGCGAGCGCGCGCGTCTCCGCATCGTCGAGATTGACGACCACCGTCTCCGCCTTCAGCGCGAAGTCGCGGAACAGGCCGCGCAACTCCTCCAGCGTCTTGTGGTCGAGGCTGACATTGTTGAGAACGGCAATCGTCGGCCGGTAGAGCGCGATCGAGCCGTCGCTCTCGTCCACCTCGCTGACGAAGACGTCGCCGCCGCCGGCGAGCGCGCTTGCGAAGGGCGCGTCGGGCGTCGCGAAATTCTTCATCACGGCGCCGTTCATCACGACCGGGTCGCGGCCGGCCTTGTGGAGGATCCAGGCGATCATGCCGGTGACGGTCGACTTGCCGCTGGTGCCGGCGATTCCGATCGACAATTTCGCCCGGTTGAACAAACGGGCGAGCAGCTCCGCGCGGGCGATCCGCTCGATGCCGAGCCGGCGCGCCGCCTGGACGTCCGGCACGCTCTCTTCCACCGCGGCCGAGGCGACCAATATCTGATCGGCGCCGGTCAGGCCGCTGCCGTCCTGCGGGAAGAGGGCGATGCCCCGGCGCCTCAGGAAATCGAACTTGTCGCCGACGCGGCCCTGGTCGAGCGAACGGTCGGAACCGGCCACCTCCGCGCCCTGCGCCCGCAGGATGCAGGCCAAAGGCAGCATGCCGCTGCCGCCGATGCCGCAGAAGAAATAGGATTTGGTGCCGGCCATGGCGCCGCCCTAGACTCGTTTCCGCTTCGGTTGAAGCGAAGCCGAGTCTAGGTCTTGTTTCACCGTTCTTTTCGGCCGTCAGGCGATACCACCTGACTGAAAACCACTCTATGGCATCGAACGTGCTTTTCAAACGGCGGGGGCGGAATGCGGATTGCGATCGTGGCGCCGAGCACGCCGATCCTGCCCGAGAGCGCGGAGCGTGTGACGGCGCTCGCCTCCGAGGCCTTTCCGGCAGCCGAGCTTTTCTTCCATCCGCAATGCTTCCTCGTCCACAACCATTTCGCCGGGACGGACGCCCAACGCGCCGATGCGCTGGTCGAGGCGGCCAACGATCCCGGCTTCGACGCCGTCTGGTTCGCCCGCGGCGGCTACGGATCGTGCCGGATGGCGGAAGGCGTGCTGGCGCGGCTCGGCCCGGCGGCGCGGGACAAGGCCTGGCTCGGCTATAGCGACGCCGGATTCCTGCTCGCCGGCCTCTATCGCGCCGGTTTCCCTCATGTCGCCCATGGGCCGATGGCGAACGACATCCGCCGCGCGGGCGGCGACACGGCGGTGCGCCGCGCGCTCGCCTGGCTGACGGAGCGATCGGAAGCGGCGCTCGAGCCCTGTCTCGGCAGCGGGCCGACGGTGGCCTTCAACCTCACCGTCTTCGGCCATCTGCTCGGCACCGCGCTCGAGCCGGACCTCGAGAGCCACGAACTGCTGCTCGAGGACGTCTCCGAGCATATGTACAGGACCGACCGGGCAATGTTCCACATCACCGGCCAGCCCGCATTGCGGCGCCTCGCGGGCATCCGCCTCGGCCGCTGCACCGAGGTGCCGGAGAACGATCCCGATTTCGGCGAGAGCGAGGAGGAGGTGTTCCGTTTCTGGTGCGCGCGCGCCGGCATGAACTATCTCGGCCGCGCCGATATCGGCCACGATGCGGACAACAAGGTGGTGCCGTTCGGCCGCCGCTGAAAATAAAGCGGGCCCCGGTTCATCCAAAAGCGTCGGGCGCGGCGTCTATCGGTCGTTTCCATCAAGGAGGAGGGCATATGGAACGGCTTTCTCTCGGTGCCGTCGTGGTTGCCGTGATCATCGTCTTGGTCATCAACCATCTCGCGCGGCTGCTCCAGGCGATGATGCTTCACCGCACCGTGCGCGAAGCGCTGAACCGCGACAGCGGTGCGGGACCCGAATTGCTCGAACGGCTCCGCGAGCCCAAGTCGGTTTTCGGCAGCGACGATCGTCTCGGCCTCATCCTCATCGCCCTGGGCGCGGCGATGATCGCGTTCGGGCTGCTTCAGGGCGGCGGCGCGGCGCGCCAGGAGATGGCATCGGCCTCGGTCTTCCCGCTGTTCGTGGGCGTGGTGCTTGTCGGACGTCACATGATCGTGCGGGTGCGGGAGAGCGATCGCTGACCGACGAGGTGCTGGCGGCCCGCGCGGCGCTGGGAGACGTCGCCTCTTTCTCCGAGCTGGTGCGGATTCACGAGCGCGGCGTCCGCGCCTTTCTCCGGCGGCTGGCGGGAGAGGGAGCCGACGACCTGGCGCAGGAAACGTTCCTCAAGGCCTGGCGGATGGCGCCGGCCTGGCGCGGCGAGGGAAGCTATCGGGGCTGGCTGCTGCGGATCGCGTGGCGTCAATTCCTGAGCGACCGCCGGCGAAGGCGGCCAGGACCGCCGATCGAGAGTGAGCCATCCATCCCGCCCGACGAGACGATCCGGATCGACGTCGCGCGCGCGCTGGCACGGCTTCCGGACCGCGAACGGGCCGCGGCCCTGCTTTGCTTCGGCGAAGGCTGCTCCCATGCGGAGGCGGCGGCGGTGCTGGGCTTGCCGCTCGGCACGCTCAAATCGATCGTGGCGCGGGCGCGGACGATCCTGGTGCGGCAGCTGGAAGGACATGAACGATGAGCCCAGAGGATGAAATGCGTGCCGATGCCCTGCTGCACGAATTGCTGGCCGCGCCGGAGCGGGAGCCGGATGAGGTCTTCACCCGTCGGATCGAGCGCCTGGTGCTGGCCGAGCGGAGCCTGCGATCGGCGCGAAGGAGGGTGCTCAGGCAATTTGTCGCCGAGCTTGCCGCTCTCGCGTCGTTGGCCGTCGCCGTCCAGCTGATTCGCCGCCTCGCTCCTCCCGACTCGGAGGGCGCGATCCTGTCGTCCCCGCCGGCGATCGGCGTTCTGATGCTGTTGCTGGTCTGGCTTTGCGCCGCCACGCGCACGGAATTCCTCCCCGCGGACCACTAATCCACATCAAAATGCACGTTAAACCGCCCGCAAGGCGGGATCGGACGATTTCTCTCTCTTGCGCTCTTGCGCTCGCCGTGCGTTTGGGGCTTATCAGAGAGGCTCTACAGGGAGGGAAACATGGCTAAAGGAAGTTCAGGCGGTGCTCGTGGCGGTCTCGCGCGTCCGGTGACCCCGTCGGCCGATCTCGCCGCGATCACGGGCTCGAACCCGTTGCCCCGTAGCGAGGTGGTCAGCAAGATGTGGGATTATATCCGCAGGAACAATCTGCAGAACCCGCAGAACAAGCGGGAGATCCTCGCCGACGACAAGCTGAGGAAGATCTTCGGCGGCAAGGACAAGGTGTCGATGTTCGAGATGAACAAGCACCTTTCCAACCATCTGAAATAAGCCGCGCCGCCGGTTTGCCGGCACAAGGCTGAGATGTTCGGCCCCGCTCCCTATCGGAGCGGGGCCGAACTTTTTTCAGGATTCTTTCCTCAACGCACCGGCATCATGATGTGCGCGTAAGGCGTGCCGGCGAACATCACATAGGGTCTGCTCGTGTCCGGATTGGGCCCGCCCGGATAGCCGGAAGCGGCGGCGGCGTTGCGGTCTAGGATCATGATGTGCGGCCCGGTCCGGACCCGGGAGGCGCCGGACGCCGGCTTCGTCGCATAGGGATCGGTGTTGCTGGCGTCGGCGGCGCCGGCAAGCATGTAGGCGAGCCCCGGTTTGTCCGCCGGCGGGACCTTGTGGGTCATCCAGGCCTGGGCCCGGATCATGCCGTTGCGGTCGACGCACATCGGATCGTTGGCGGGCGTCCTGGGATCGTCGGGCATGCAGGTCCAGCCGTTGGTGCCGCGGCGGAGCGGGCGCATCCGCCCGGCGCTGTCGGTGGCGACGACGGTCGCGGTGCGGCCGATCGAGGCGGGCGCGGCGGACGCGGCGTTGGCGACGATCCGGGCGTCGGTCGTGCCGGGCGCGGCGTGGACATATTCGACGGCGATGCCGGCGACAGCGGTCGCGGCGGCGGTGATCTTGCCGGCGCGCCGACGCGGCGCTCAAGGCTTGCCGAGCGCCCCTTGCAGCCGGGCGATTTGCGCATGCTCCGCATCGGCGAGATGCTGGACCTCGGCCGTCGCCGCCTGCAGCCGGGCGAGATCGGCGTCGCTCAGCGCCCCGGCATTGGCCCGGTCGGTCGCGTAGCGGTTGAGCTCGGCGAGGGCGCGGGCGGTCTGCGCCTCGCCCGCCTCGGCGCGGGAGAGCGCCTGCTGGGCCCGGATCCAGCCGTCGGAGCCGGGTGCGCCGGCCTTGCGCGCCGCTTCCTCGGCGGCGGGAAGATCGTCGTGGAAGGCGCGGTCGCCCGCCTGGGCCTCGCCGAGGAAGGCGGAGAGTCGCGCCGCCACCTCCGGATCGTCGGGGATCGGCGCGACCGTCGGCGGCACGCCCGGCTCGCCAAGCGTCTTCTCGATCGGCCGCGGCGCGAGCGAGGGATAAGGGCCGGCCGCGCCCACGCAGCCGGCAAGCGCCGCGAGCGCCGGCAGGCAGGGCAGGAGGACAAGCGGCCGCATCATGGCGCAAGCTCCTATGCGCCCCCTCCCGCGCCCGCAACAGGGTTGCGCCCCGCCGGCCATGCCCCTATGTCGCCGTCTCCCGCGCGCCCGTAGCTCAGCTGGATAGAGCACCAGACTACGAATCTGGGGGCCGGAGGTTCGAATCCTTCCGGGCGCGCCATTTTCCAAGCAAAAGTAATAGCTTACGTTTGTCCAAAATGGGGGAGGCTGTACTAGCCCCTTAAAAGCAGCGGCGCACAAGTCGCATTGGAATCGGGAGGTTGGAGCATGAGCGTGGAAGGGCTTTGGGCTGTCGAGTTTGGGCACGCTGGCGCCGCCTTCGCGCCCGTGAATGCTGGGATTGTCGTTTTGGAGACGGGCCGCGTCTTCGGCGGCGATACTTGGTTCGCTTATACAGGCGATTACGAGGTGAACGGCAGTGGAATCACCGGATCGCTAAAGGTCCGGCGCCACCACCATGACGGAATGAGCATCGACGCCTGGGAAACGGGGGAGGACACGTTCAACGTCGACTTTTCCGTCACGTGGATGTCTGATCAGTCGGCGGCGGAGGGCGTCATGACTCGCAATGGCCAAGCATTGGGCTTGCGGCTGAAAAAGCTGGCGGAGCTGCCCTAATCACCCTCGCAACAGCGCCCCGCACCCAGAGGTCCGAGGCGTTGAAGGCAGCGTCAGAGCTAGGAGTGCTGCCCCCGCTGCTGGTTCCGTTTGATTTACGTCCAACGGTTTCCAATGGGACGACGTGGGGACTCTAGGTGAGGATTAACCTGTGCCGAAGCCGCAACGGCGCGAGCGCATCCCGAAGAACAATCTCGAGAAGCTCAAGGCGGGTTATAAGCGGGCGGAGACGCTGCGGGTGGCGGTGCGCGTCGATGCGTTTGGCGATTGGGTCGGTCGGTACTTGATGGAGGCAGAACGTCCCAGCGATTGGAATCAAGCCAAACTGCTCTACGAGAACTATCTGAAACGGGCAAAGGACTACGGTCGGAACCGCACTGACCGGGTGCTGTCCAAGATGGAGTTGGCGACCGAGGCGCGGTTCGCCATTCTCATGCGGGATACAGGCTTCGCAAAGAAGCGTCGCAGCGCGGATTGGTTCTGCCCGGTGCGGCTAAGGCAAAGGGTTTAGCTAATATGGAATCGGCCGCTGTAGCATTGATCGTCGGCGTTTCGACCGTTTTGGCGAGTGGGGTAACATCGTCCATCGTTACGTACCGCCTGAACAGGAGCAAGGATGAGACGATGTTTCTGCGCGAGAAGGCGGAGCAGCTCTACTTGGCGACTGACGAGTTCGATAAAGCATTCTCGTCACAAGCTTTGACGTATTTTCCCCTGCTGAAAGGCGAAATCGACTTCAATCAGATGTTGAACATGCAGGTCGAGTGGGGCTCCAGGCCAACTAAACATGGTGGCCCAGAGACGATGATCATGCTGGCTGAAATATACTTCCCCCCCGTGCAGCCAGCATTGGAGGAGGTGTGGGCGAAGCGGGATGCCTACAACAAGCTCACGAGCGAAATAAAGTGGACTTGGAAGGAATATGGCAGCGTGACTGGTGGTGGCCTACTACAGCGCTTCAAGGCTGTTTCGCTCGATGTGGACCGCGCAATAGAGGCCTTCAAAAAATCGATTGTTTCCGCCGCGCAGACCCACGCTGGGGTGAAGCGGTAGCGCTCAGGCGAGGATCGAAACGACGTTCGTGCCGCTTGCCTTCTCGGCAGCAATGCGCCCCTGATGTTTGATCCAATCGCCTATCTGCTGAACCTCGGGCTGGATCAGGCCGCGGATCGCCGGGGTCCTCGACTCGAAATCGGGCGAGAGCGGCTCCGCCGCCAGATAATCCTTATGGGCCTCGCCATAATCGAGCGCCCGCTCGGAGATCTTGCCGCGCAGGAGGAGGCCGGTGGAGCAGTCGGAGACGAGGCTCCGATCGCTGGCGGGCAAGGCGGGTAGACCGCGCCGCAAGGCCGCGGCGGCCTCCTCGTCGCGGTCGAGCGCGCCGAGCGCGATCCCTTCGCGGACGCGGACCACGCCGAGATCGCGCGGGCACGTCGCCGGAAGTCGCGCCTCAAGCGCCTGGTAGAGGGCGAGCGCATCGGTCCAATGGCCGGTGTCAAGCGCCGTCGAAGCCGCCTCGAACTGCTGCTGGATCGTGGGTTGCGCCGCTGCTTCCCAGCCCGGCGCCTGGGCGATGGACGGCCCCGCCAGTCCCGCCGCGACGATGGCGGCCACGATACCCCGCATGATTTCCCCTTTCCCCACTTCGACTTAGCCGAATCTAGCAGGGGCGGGAGCGGGGCGGTAGAAGAATCTCGCCCGAACGGAAAGCCTCTGGCCAGGCCGTCTCCTCATGTTATCTCCGGACCGGGCAAGGAAGGGGGATTTCCATGAGCTATAGCGACGATCGACTTCGCGGCGTCGGCGGCTGGCTGGCTTTTCTCGTCATATCGCTGATGGCGCTCGGTCCCGTGGTGGGCATCGCCAGCACCTTCGGCGACCTGAGCCAGGTCGAGCAGGCCAATCCTCTCCTCGCCGCTTCGGCGGGATGGGGGATCGTCAAGACTGTTTTGTGGATATTGACGCTGATCCAGGTCGCAATGATGGTCTTCACCGGCTGGCGGCTGAACCGCGACTACCGGCGCAGCACCGTGAAGTTCGCGATCGTGATGCTCTGGGTCATGGGACCCGTCTGGTCGGTGGTGACCCTGGCGGCGATCGCGTTGCTGATGAACAGCAACCCAATCGCCACGGCGTCGTCGCCGCTCACGCTCGCCCGCCCCGTCATTTGGGCGCTCGCCTGGACGCTTTATCTGGTCATGTCGCGGCGGGTCGCGAACACCTATGACGAAGAAGGACCGGAGGCCGACGGCGATCTCGCGAACGTCTTCGAATGAGGGCGCGCGGGTGAGGAGAGAGCCCGCAGGGCCGGTCTCTCAGCCGATGTCGCCGAACCCCGCATAGCCTTTGCCGTCGCGCTGCTTCTGGAGCTCATCGGCCGCTTCCTCGGCGGCATCCTCGAGGCCGTTATGGCCTTCGGGGCCGTCGGGCGGCGGCGCCGGCTCCTTCTCCCGCCTGTCGCCGCCCATGGCCTCAGCTCTTGCTCTTATGCTCCGGCTTTCCCTTGCGCTTGGTGGAGGCCATTTTCTCGAGCTCCTTCTCGCTCATCGATTCCTCCATTCCCCTGGAGGCGCCCTTGAGCTTGCTCTTGGGTGTGTCGCCGCGCTTGGCCGACAAAGCGGCGCCGGCGGCCTTTTGCTGCGCTTTCGATTTGGCAGGCATGTCCAGTCTCCGTTAGTGGCGTCAACGACCGGAACCCGCGGGCAAATCGCGCGGTTCCTTGACCAAGAGCAAGAAGAGAGGCCCGCAATGGACGAGATCGAATGGTGGGAGTTCGATTCGGCGAAGGAGCTGGCCGAGCAGGCGGCGGGCGATATCGGCTTCGTCATCGAAAGCGCCATCGAGGCGCATGGCGACGCGCGGCTCGCTCTGCCGGGCGAGGAGGGCGTGGCGCCGGTCTTCTCGGCGCTCGCCAGGGCGAAGGGCTTCGACTGGTCGAAGGTCAGCCTGGTCCCCACCGCCGACCGGCTGGCGCCGCCGGCGGGCGAGCAGAGCAACCGCGATCGGCTCGAAGGCTGGTTCGGCGCGAAGGGCGCGGAGATCCTCGGCCTGGTCGACGAATCGGCGCAGAGCGACCCGGCCGAGGCGGCGCGGCTCGCCGACGCGCGGCTGTCGCTGCTGCGCTGGCCGCTCGATCTCGCCTGCCTCGGCCTGGACGGTGAAGGCGGCACGGCGGGTCTGCGCGCCGGGCCGGACCTCGACCGGGTGCTGAACGCGCCGCGCGAGCGCCGCGCCGTCGGAATGCGCGATCTCGTCACCCTCACCGGCCCGACCCTGATCGCGGCGCGGACGGTGATGATCGTCATCAACGGCCGCGGGAAACGGGCATTGCTGGAGCAGGCGATCAAGGAGGGGCCGCTGTCGTCGCGGCCGATCGGCCGGCTGCTGGCGACGATCGATTCGCCGGTCGACATCTTCTGGACCGGGGAAGAGGTGGCATGAGCAACCCAACACCGTTCGGGCTGAGCCTGTGCTTCGATACGGCATTTCGACTTCGCTCAATGCCTACATGAGCGGAAGAGAAGGACCGTTCATCTGAGCAGCGACTGAGGGGCGCCGCAGGCGGCGTCGAAGGGGCGCCTATCGAAGGACGGGCTCAGCCCGAACGGTGGCTAGATCAATTCGCCGAGATCCAGCGTTTCCAGCAGGGCCGCTCGGGCCTCTTCCATCTGCCGCCACATGGCCGGTTGGAGCAAATCCTCCGGGACGATGCGTTCGGGCCAATGGGCTTCCACCGCCGACGCGATCCGGTCCAGCTTCGCCTCGTCGGCGAGGAAGCGGGGGTCGATCGTTTCCGGATCGGCGACCACGCGCAGGCGGAGGCAGGCGGGGCCGCCGCCATTGGCCATGGACTGGCGGACGTCGACGAAGAACAGTTTCCGGATCGGGCCGTTGCCCGCCACCATCGCCTCAAGCCAGCGCCGGACCGGCGGCGTCTCGCGGGCTTCCTCGGGGAGGATCAGCGCCATCGAGCGGTCCGGAAGGCTGACGAGCTGGGCGTTGAAGAGGTAGGAGCGGATCGCGTCCTCGAGGCTGACGGCGCCGGCCGGCACCTCGACGATCTCGACCTCGGGCAGCAGGCGCCGAAGCGCGGCGTGGAAAGCGCGCCGGTCGTCGAACGCCTGCTCGTGGGCGAAGAGGACATGCTCGTTGGCGACGGCGACGACGTCATTGTGGAAGGCGCCGGCGGCGACGGCGTCCTCCGACTGGCAGACGAACAGGATCCGCTCGGGGTCGAGACCGTGGAGGCGGGCCACCGCCCGGCCCGCTTCCTCATGCTGGCGGACCGGATAGGCGCCGCCGCGCCGGCCATAGACGAAGATTTCGATGCCCGGGGCCGCATGCGACGGCGCGAGCCGCATATGGTTCGCCGCCCCCTCGTCGCCGAAGCTCGGCACCGGCGGATGAACGGCGAAACGCGCCGCGTCGGCGAAGGCGAGGCGGAGCTGGGCGAGGGTCTCCGGTGCTTCGTGGCTGCGATGCGCCATCGTGCGGAGGTTGGCGACGGTGAGGTGGCAGCGGCCGTCGGGGCAATCGGGGGCTGGAGAGACGGTCGCCGCATTGGCCGCCCACATCGAGGAGGCGGAGAAAGCGGCCGGCCGAAGCGAGGCCGGCGCCGCATCGACATCGGTGCCCAACTCGGCGAGCCACGCCCGGTCCGGCCGCCGCTGCGGAACGAAGAAACCCTGGGCCCTCCCGAGCCGGAGGTTGTGGCTCATCTTCGCCACCCCCTGCAAAGCCGCGGCGCGCGGGTGCGAGACGAGGCCCTTGTTCGCCGCCGACGCGACGTTGCCGAGGCTCAGCCCCGCATAATTGTGGCTTGGGCCGATGATGCCGTCGAAATCGATCTCGACGAGCATCAGCGCGGGACCGCGAGGATCGTGTCTCCGACCTTCGCGCCGAGCATCGACGCGGCGCCGGCGTCGAGCACGATCCGCCCGTCCTCGCGCGTCGCGACCCGGCCGTAGCAGGCGGCGAAACCCTTCACCCGGCCCGAGCCGAGCAATTCGCTCGCCGCGCCCGCCGGCGCCTCCGCGATCTCGGCGATCTCCGCCGCGCGCGCCTCGCGGACGGTGCGGATGTCGTCGGTATGGGCGGCCATGGTCGGGCCGCCGTCGAAAATGTCGACATAGGAATCGTGCGCGAAGCCCTCGCGCTCCAGCATGCGCATCGCGGCGCGACCGGAGGGATGGGGCATTCCGATCACCGCCCGCGCGCTTTCCGGCAGCATCGCGATGTAGATCGGAGTCTTGGGCATCAGGTCGGCGATGAACTGGGTCCCGTGCATCGCGTTGAACCGGTCCGCCTCCTGGAAGCTCATTCCGAAGAAGCGGCCGGCGATCGCGTCCCAGAAAGGCGAGGCGCCGGCTTCGTCGATCACGCCCCTCAATTCGGCGAGCACCCGGGCGGCGAAGCGCCGGCGGTGGAGGCGGATGAACAGATAGCGGCTGCGCGCGAGCAGCATGCCGAGCCCGCCGGCGCGCTCGCCCGGATGGAGGAAGAGGCCGCCCACCTCGGAGCAGCCGTCGAAATCGGTGCAGAGGGTCAAGGTCTCGTTGCGGAAGACCTTGCCGAGCTCTTTCGAGGTCTGGGTGAGGGTGCTGATCCGGTAGGAATAGAAAGGCCATTCGCTGCCGACGCGGCTGAACATCTGGCAGGTGCCGCGGATCTGCCCCGTCTCGACATTTTCGAGCACCATGACGAAGAGGTCGTTCTCCGGCGCGCTCGGATCGGACGCGAAAGCCTGCTCGGAGCGGGCCAGCTTCTCGACCAGGGCGCCCTTGTCGGCGGGCAGGTTGGTGAAGCCGCCGCCGGTCAGCTTGGCCATCTCGTAGATCGCCTGGAAATCCTCGTTCCGGGCCGGGCGCACGCGAAAGCTCACAGCGGCCAGGCCTCCCCCTCCGCCAGGCGGAGCAGGGTCAGCGCCGACAGCGCCGCCCGTTCCCCCAGGCTCTCCACGATCAGATATTCGTCGGCCGAATGGATAAAACCGCCGCGAACGCCCATCGTGTCGACCACCGGCACCCCGCAGGCGGCGATATTGTTGCCGTCGCAGACGCCGCCGGTGGCGCGCCAGCCGATGTCCTGGCCGAGATCGGCGCCGCAGCGCTGGACCAAAGCGAACAATTTCCCGGCGCGCGCGTCGAACGGCTTGGGCGGGCGACCGAAGCCGCCATGCAGATGGATGCGCAGGTCGTGCGCGGCGGCGACGGCGGCGATCGCCTCGTCGAGCAGGGCGCGCGCCAGCGCCTCGTCCTCGGGCGTCGCCGGGCGGAGATTGACCCGAAGCACCGCCTGGTCGGGCACGACATTGTTCGGCCCGCCGCCGTCGATCCGGGCCGGATTGACCTTGAGGCCCGCGCTCTTGGCCCGGTCGAGCCGCAGCGCGAGGTCGGCCGCGGCGACGATGGCGTTGCGGCCGTCCTCGGGGTTGCGGCCGGCATGGGCGCTCCGCCCTTCGACATGGATCGAGAAATTGCCGCTCCCCGGCCGCGCGCCGGCGAGGGTGCCGTCGGGAAGCGCCGAGGGCTCGTAGGTGAGCGCCGCTTTCTTCCCTCGCGCCGCCGCCGCGATCAGGGCGGCGGAGCCGGGCGAGCCGACCTCCTCGTCGGAATTGATCACGACCTCATAGCCGATGCGGTCCGCCGCCGGGCTTGCCTCGACCGCCTTCAGCGCCGCCAGCATCACGGCGATTCCGCTTTTCATGTCGGCGACGCCGGGGCCGCCGAGCACCCGGCCGGGCTCGCGCCAGGAGACCTGCTGGAAGGGATGGTCCACGCCGAACACCGTATCCATGTGGCCGGTCAGCAGGAGCTGCACCGGCGCGTCGGGCCGGACCGTCAGATGGAGGTTGCGGCCGTGCGCGACCGGCCGCAGCGAACCGTCGGCGCCCATCGCATCGACCGGCGACGCCTCCTCGAGCGCGATCGCGCCCGGCAGGGCCGCGAAGGCATCGGCATGGATGCCGGCCATAAGCGCGAGGCCGTCGAGGTTGCGCGAGCCGCTGTTCACGGCCGCCCAGGCCTGGACCTGCTCCAGCATCGGCTCGGCCGCGGCCCGCGCGACGGCCGCCTGTTCGATGGCTGAAAGCCCCCGCATCTTCGAGCCTCTAGCCGGGCTGCGGGCTCAAAGCCACTCCCGGAACGCCTCCAGCACCTGCTCGTAGAGTCGTTTCTTGAAAGGCACGATCATCGCCGGCAGATCCTTGGGCTCGGCCCATTTCCAGGCGCGGAATTCGGGTTCGGGCGTGTCGATATGGACGTCGGCGTCGGTGCCGAGGAAGCGCATCAGGAACCAATGCTGCCTCTGGCCCCGCCAGCGGCCCTTCCACAATGTGCCGATCAGATCGTCGGGCAGGTCGTAGGTCAGTTCCATCGGGCAGCGCGCGACCAATTCGACGAGGTTCCGGACGATCCCCGTCTCCTCCTCGAGCTCGCGCAGCGCGCCGTCGAGCGGGTCTTCGCCGGGATCGAGCCCGCCCTGCGGCATTTGCCAGGCTTCGAGCGTCGAATCGAGCCGCTGGCCGACCCAGGCCCGGCCCCGACCGTTGAGCAGCATCACCCCGGCGGCGGGGCGGTAGGGGAGGGAAGCGGGATCGGTCATCGGGCCAGCGCCTCCTCGATCATCAGCCTGAGGATGCGGAAGCCGGCGCGCACATCCTCCTCCGACGACGGGATCGCCTTTCGCAGATTGATGAAGCCATGGATATTGCCTTCGGCCTCGCGGAAGACGGTCGGAACGCCGGCCTGGGCGCAGGCGGCGGCATAGGCACGGCCCTGGTCGCGGATCGGGTCGAGGCTGGCGGTGAGGACGAAGGTGGGCGGCATTCCTTCCTGGCTCTTCACCATCGGCGAATAGCGCCAGTCGCGCTTGCCCGGCCGGTAGCATTGGTCGAACCAGCGCATGCCGTCATGGGTCAGCAGATAGCCGGTGCCGAAATCCTGGTAGGAGGGATAGCCCTGCTCGGGATCGGCCGCCGGGTAGATCGGCCATTGCGCGATCACCGGCACCGCGGCGGGTTGGTCCCGGAGCGCCAGGCTGACGACGATCGCGAAATTGCCGCCGGCGCTGTCGCCGCAGGGGATGAGGCCGGTCACCTCGCGCCCAAGCGCGTCCGGGCTCTCCGCCGCCCAGCGCGCCGCCGCGATGCAATCCTCGGGTCCGGCGGGGAAGGGATGCTCGGGCGCCAGCCGATAGTCGACCGCGAGCACCGGCAGATCGAGCTGCCGCGCCATCTCCGCGCAGAAGGGCTCGTGCGTGTCGAGATCGCCAAGCACGAAGCCGCTGCCGTGAAAGAAGAGGATGAGCGGCCCCGCGCCCCGTCCCTCGCGCGCGTCGTACAGCCGCAGCCCGATGGCATTCCCGTCCGGCCCGGGGCAGGAGAGGTCGCGGATCGCCGCCAGCGCGCCGACCGGCGCGTCGGCGACGTGGCGCGAGGCGAGCATCATCGTCCGCGCCTCGTTCGGCCCGACCTCGTGGCTCTGCGGCCCGGGCAGCTTGTTCAGATAATCGAGGAACAGGCGGACGTCGGGGCGGACGAAAGGCTCGGTCAAATGCGGCTCCTCGCGGTCGGCGCGCCTCATAGGGGCGATGATCCCGGCCGTCCATGGCGGGCGTCCGCACACGAGAAGGAGGAGAGATGAGCGAGACTGTCGAAGCGCCGCGGATCGACTGGCCGTCGGCCGCGCCGGAGGCGATGAAAGCGCTGATGGCGCTGGAGAAAGCGATCGCCGCCAAGGTCGACCGGAAGTTGTTCCACCTCATCAAGCTGCGCGCGTCGCAGATGAACGGCTGCGCTTATTGCATCGCCATGCACGTCAAGGAGGCGCTTGCCGACGGCGAGCCGATCCAGCGCCTCACCTTGCTCGATGCCTGGCACGAATCGCATCTCTATGACGAGCGCGAGCGGGCGGCGCTCGAATGGACGGAGGCGGTGACGCACATCGCCGACGGCCATGCGCCGCGCGAGATTTACGACCGGCTCGCCGCCTCGTTCAGCCCCGAGGAGGTCGCCAATCTGACCCTCGCGGCCACCGCGATCAACGCCTGGAACCGGGTCGCCATCGCCGGACGCAGCCGGCACATGGACTGAGCGGCGCGCAGGCTGCTGAATCCGGGCGCTATTCTTGCATCGGGGACCAAGACGGCCTAGCGAATATCGAACTTGGGTCCGCCGCTTTCCGGCGATAGAAGGGTGCGGTTTCGCAACCCGTCAGGATCGAAGATGGCGACTGCCAGGCATTTCCTCACCCCCGAAGAAGCTTCGGCGCATCCCGAGCCGGAATCGATCGTCGTCCGCTTCGCCGGCGACAGCGGCGACGGCATGCAGCTGACCGGCGGCCAGTTCACCTTGTCGACCGCGCTCTCCGGCAACGATCTCGCCACCTTCCCCGATTTCCCGGCCGAGATCCGCGCGCCGCAGGGGACGACCTTCGGAGTCTCCGCCTTCCAGATCAATTTCGGCTCGGCCGCGATCGACACCGCCGGCGATGCGCCCGACGTGCTGGTCGCGATGAACCCGGCGGCGCTGAAGACGAACGTCGCCGACCTGAAGCCCGGCGGCCTGATCATCGCCGACGAGGGCGAGTTCGGCGCCCGCAACCTCGCCAAGGCCGGTTACGAGGCCAATCCGCTCGAGGATGGCAGCCTCGCCAAATGGCAGCTTCTCGCCTTCAACATCTCGCAGCTCACCCTCGACGCGGTGAAGCCGTTCGGCCTCGGCAACAAGGAGGCCCTGCGCTGCAAGAATATGTGGACGCTCGGCCTCGCGCTCTGGATGTTCGACCGCGACCGCCAGCCGATCGAGGATTGGCTGAAGACCAAGTTCGTCAAGGCGCCCGAGCTGGCCGAGGCCAATATCGCCGCGCTCAATGCCGGCCATGCTTATGGCGAGACGGCGGAGATTGGCGGCCAGGTCCGCCAGCACCATGTCGAGCCGGCGCCGGCCGAGCCGGGCCTCTACCGCACCGTCACCGGTGCCGAGGCGATCTCTTTGGGCCTGGTCGCGGGTGCGCGGCTGGCCGGCCTCAAGATGTTCTTCGGCGGCTATCCGATCACCCCGGCCTCGGCGATCCTCCACCATCTCTCGCGCCTCAAGGAATATGGCGTCACCACCTTCCAGGCGGAGGATGAGATCGCCGCCGCGGGCTCCGCGATCGGCGCGAGCTATGCCGGCGCGCTCGGCGTCACCTCCTCGTCGGGGCCGGGGATCGCGCTCAAGATGGAGGCGATCGGGCTTGCGATCATGACCGAGCTTCCCTTGGTCGTCATCAACTCGCAGCGCGGCGGCCCGTCGACGGGCCTTCCGACCAAGACCGAGCAATCGGACCTCTATCAGGCGGTCTACGGCCGCAATTCCGACGCGCCGATGCCGGTCGTCGCCGCCCGCTCGCCGGCCGACGCCTTCGACTGCGCGATCGAGGCCTGCCGCATCGCCGTCCAGTACATGACCCCGGTCATGCTGCTGACCGACGGCTATATCGCCAATGCCGCCGAGCCCTGGAAGGTGCCGGACATGGGCGATTACGAACCCTTCCCGGTCCATTTCCACGAGGAGCCGCCGGCGGAGGGCGAGGCGGTCAATCCCTATAGACGCGACGGGAAGCTCGCCCGCGTCTGGATCAGGGCCGGGACTCCGGGGCTGATGCACCGGCTCGGCGGCATCGAGAAGAATGCCGAGACCGGCCATATCGATTACGCCCCCGCCAACCACCAGCGCATGACCGATATTCGTGCCGCCAAGGTGCGCGGGATCGCCGACGGAATCGCCGAACAGGAGGTCTGCCTCGGCGCGCCCGGCGGCAGGCTGGCGGTGGTCGGCTGGGGCTCGACCTACGGGCCGATCCACCAGGCCGTCCGCCGCGCCCGCGCGCGCGGGCTCGACGTCAGCCATATCCATTTGCGCCATATCTGGCCGCTGCCGCGCAATCTCGGCGACCTCTTGCGCGCCTACGATCGCGTGATTGTGCCCGAGATGAACAACGGCCAGCTCAAGACCCTGCTTCGCGACCAATATCTGATCGACGCCCGGCCGGTGAACAAAATCGCCGGCCAGCCCTTCAAGATCGCCGAGATCGAGGCGGCGATCGAGGAGGCGCTAAAGTGATTTATCTCGACGTCATCCCGGCGAGGGCCGGGATCCCGGCGCGGCAAACGCGCCGGTGTCTTTTCCTCCCTGAGATCCCGGCCTTCGCCGGGATGACGAGGCGATCATGAACGAGATGACCAAGCTCACCGCCAAGGATTTCGCCACCGACCAGGAGGTGCGCTGGTGCCCCGGCTGCGGCGATTATGCGGTGCTGAAGGCGGTGCAGCGCACCTTGCCCGAGCTCGGCGCGCGGCCGGAAAGCACCGTCTTCGTCTCCGGCATCGGCTGCTCGTCGCGTTTCCCTTATTATATGGAGACCTACGGCTTCCACACGATCCACGGCCGCGCCGCGACCTTCGCGACCGGGATCAAGCTCGCCAATCCCGAGCTCGACGTCTGGATCATCACCGGCGACGGCGATGCCTTGTCGATCGGCGGCAACCACACGATGCACGTGCTGCGCCGCAACCTCGACTGCCAGATCCTGCTCTTCAACAACGAGATATACGGCCTCACCAAGGGCCAATATTCGCCGACCAGCCGCGTCGGCACCCGTTCGCCCTCGACCCCCTTCGGCTCGCTCGACCGGCCGGCCAGCCCCTGCGCCTTCGCGCTCGGCTCGGGCGCCCGCTTCGTCGCCCGCGGCATCGACGTCCACAAGAATCTGCCCGACGTGCTGAAGGCGGCCCACGCCCATAAGGGCGCCGCGTTCATCGAAATCTACCAGAATTGCATCGTCTATAATGACGACGTCTTCGCGCCCTTCACCGCCAAGGAGAATGCCGGCAACCAGCTCTGGCTGGCGGCGGGCACGCCGATGCTGTTCGCGGGCGGCACCAAGGGCTTGGCGCTCGATCGCGATATGCTGGCGCTGAAGGTGGTCGATGTCGCGGACGGCGACTGGCAGGCCGCCGGCGTGCTCGTCCACGATCCGAGGAACCGCGCCGTCGCCCATATGCTGGTCGAGATGCCGTTCGGCGCCTTCCCGACCGCGCTTGGAATCGTCTACGAGGATCCGGCGCCGACCTTCGAAAGCGCCGTCGTCCGCCAGAACGAGGAAGCGAGCCAAGGCAAGAAGGCCGACCTCCAGGCCCTCGTCGCCAAGGGTCAGAGCTGGATGGTCAACAAGGAACCGCACGCGATCTGATTCATGCCCTCTCCCCTTGCGGGAGAGGGCAGGCGCGAAGCGCCCGGGTGGGGGCAGGCAATGAAGTCGACGTGCCCTCACCCTCCCACCGCCTGACGGCGGCGGGCCCAGTTGCGAGGCCCGGTCATGCCCCCGGCCATGACCTGAACGGCGCGGGGCGCTGTTCACCACGCAACTCTCTCCCGAAATGGGAGAGGGGATTGCGCCGGACAGCGCTTTTATGCACCTAACCGCACCATGAACGACCAGCCGCGGGGCCGTCACCTGATCGCCGCCGACCGGGTCTTCGCGACGGGCGGAGGCATCGTCGCGCGCCTGTTCGCCGGCGGCTTCCACAAATTGCTCGACCGGATCGACGCCGGAATCGGCGAGGGGCGGATGGAGGCGACGCTCCCTGACGGCAGCGTCCGCAGCTTCGGCGGCCGCGCTCCGGGTGCGCATGCGGTGGTTCGGATCAACAATTGGACGGCGCTCGTCCGCCTCGTCACCTCGGGCTCGGTCGGCTGGTACAAGGCCTGGGAGCAAGGCGAGTGGACGAGCCCCGATCCGGTGCCGCTGTTCGAGCTTTTCATGCGCAATGCCGAGCGGCTCGGAAATACCGGCCGTGCCAAGGGCCTGTTCCGGCTGGTCAACCGCATCGCCCACCGCATCCGCGACAACGACAAGGAAGGATCGCGGCGGAACATCTCCTACCATTACGACCTCGGCAACGATTTCTACGCCGCGTGGCTCGATCCCTCGATGACCTATTCGAGCGCGATCTTCGCCGATCCCATCTCTCCCGACGAGCCGCTCGAAGCGGCGCAGCACAGGAAGATCCGCCTGCTCCTCGACCGACTCGACCTGAAGCCGGGCCAGCATCTGCTCGACATCGGCTGCGGCTGGGGCGCGCTCGCCGAGATCGCGGCGCGCGAACATGGCGTCGCGGTCACCGGCCTCACCCTCTCCGAGGAGCAGAAGGCCTATGCCGAGCAGCGGCTGGCGAAAGCCGGCCTCGGCGGCCGCTGCCGGATCGCGCTCACCGACTATCGCGACGTCGCGGGCCGCTTCGACGCGGTCGCCAGCGTCGAGATGGTCGAGGCGGTCGGGCAGGATTATTGGCCGGCCTATCTCCAGAGCATCGCCCGCGTGCTGGCGCCGGGCGGCCGCGCCGCGCTCCAGCTCATCGCGATGAAGGAGAGCTTGTTCGACAATTATGCGGCCAATGCCGACTTCATCCAGACCTATATCTTCCCGGGCGGCCTGCTGGTCAGCGAGCCGCGCTTTGCCCGGATCGCGGTCGCGGCCGGTCTCTCCTGGCAGGACCGCAAGGTTTATGCCCTCCATTATGCCGAGACGCTGAAGCGCTGGCGGCGCTGCTACGACGCGGCGGTGACGCACGAGCGGCTGCCCGCCGGCTTCGACGAGCCGTTCCACCGCCTGTGGCGCTATTACCTCATGTATTGCGAAGGCGGCTTCCGCGGCGGCGGCATCGACGTCGCGCAGGTGACTTTGGTGAAGCACTAGGCTGTAGTGACAGATTAATCATTTGAGCCAAAGCATGATGCTGGCGAGTTTGATGAAGCCGAGGAAGTTGGCGGCGAGCTTGTCATATCGGGTGGCGATTCGGCGCCATTGTTTGAGCTTGGCGAAGAAGCCCTCGATGCCCCATCGGTTCTTA
>DASUHH010000049.1:0-87002 GCA_036273615.1 Allosphingosinicella sp.
GTGCGGGTCTCCAAACCCCCCTCCACCAGCCTGCGGCCGGTCCCCCTCCCCGCTCGCGGGGAGGATGTGAATCGTCAATCGGGCCATTTCCCGGCGACGGCATCGCCGAGATTCTGATCGACCTCCTTCAGCATCTGCCGCAAGGTCGTCAGCCCGATCTTGGTGTCGGCATTGCCGCGCAGCATGGCATTGAGCTGGACGGAATCATCCTCCCCCGCATTTGCGGGGGAGGATCAAAGGGGGCGGTGGTGGGCGCTGACGGGCTCGAACCGCCGACCCTCTCGGTGTAAGCGAGATGCTCTACCAACTGAGCTAAGCGCCCTCGCCCGGAAAACCGCGCCTTTCCGGCCATTTTCGCGGGTAGTCAAGCCGGCGCGCGTGGAACACAGCGGAAACGAGCGGACCTCTGCGGAGCGCAGAGTCCCGAACTATTCCCGAAACGCGCCAGGCCCCCTCGCATGAGCGCGCCCAACCCCTACCGCGTTGAAGGGGTTCGCCCATGATCTGGGAATGCTCCCATCGCTATGATCCCCGGGCCGTCCGCTTGGCCGACAGGCATTACTCGCGCCAGAAGCCGGGCACGCCACAATTCATGAAGGCCGGGAGTTGCGCGGTCTTCTATGCCGAGGCGGGTACGGGAAAGGCTGTCTGGGGAACGAGCTGGCAGCGGAGCGAATGGGTCAAGCACGCATGGCCCGGCGCGTGGGAGTGCGCGATCTTCCGGAATGAGGGCGTTGGGAAGGCTTCCACGTTGATCCGCCAAGCCGTCGCGGCGACACGGGCTCATTATGGCGCTCCACCGACCCCCGGCATGATCACGTTCGTCGATCCATCCAAGGTGCGCGAGAAGGCCAACCCCGGCCACTGCTTCATAATCGCTGGCTTTAGGCCCGCAGGCCATACCGCTGGCGGACTGTTGGCGCTGCGGCTCGCTCCCGAGGATATGCCAAATGCCGAGCCCGCGCGCTGGTCGCAATGGTCGCTTTTCGGAGAAGCGGCATGATGTCCCCCTACCGCCTCACCTATCGGATCGTGAAGCCATGAGCGGAAAGCGCTGTCCGAAGCATGAGCCGGAACCCCATGGCGACACGTTCCAGCGCCTTCGTGGTGATGTGATCTGCGCCCGCTGCGGCCTTGAAGGAATGATGTCTCGCGGCAATCGCGCGTTCGGCCGGCCGCCGCGCGTCATCTGGTTCAGGAACAGAGGGAATCGGAAGCCATGAGCGGGGATGATATCCAGTTCTCCGACGCGATGAAGGATCCGGAGTCGCGCGAGCAGATCGAGAGTTTCGTCATGTACATGCGGATCGCTCTGGCACCCGTGTTCAATGGCGATCCTGATAAACTTCCAATGAACCAGAGCTACGCAATGACGGCCGCCGCCCTGTTCGCGGGCATGACGGCGGGACACATGATCGCGCTCGGGGTTCTGAACGAGCAGGACAAGCGCCGCGCCGGCCAGATGCTTCTAACAAATTTCCGCAACGGAATCGAGATCGGAAAGCGAGAGGCGCGCGACGCGATGCTTAAGCAGATGCCCGCGCAAGGAAACGCATGAAAGGGCCAGCCATGACCACCCCTGAATCCCTGCTCTCTCTGGCGAATAGGGTGGAAGAGGCGAAAGGGCCGGATCGGGAGCTGGATGCGCTGATATGGTGCACCATCCGCGGCGTGAAATATGTGTCGCATAACGAGGCATATTCAGGTTTTGGGCGGCCGAACCCGGAAACTCAGGTTGAATATAGAGAACCCCCAAGGCGGGTGGCATTAGTTTCGACCGAGCGCACGGGCCACGCGAAACCGTGGACCGCCTCGATAGACGCGGCGATGACGCTCGTTCCGGAGGGATGGCGCCCCCTGATCGACTGCACACCGGACGACAAGCCTGTGGTCGAACTATTTGCCGACGAAGACGTGATCCGGCCGATCGCGCGTGGTTGCGGCAGGGTCAGAGCGTGTTTGCAAGGTATACAATCGCCCTCGAAAAGACCTTTGAGCCGCACGACGGGTCATACCGCTACCGCGCCATCCTCACCCGATCAAAGGAGACTGAGAATGCCGATAGTTGAGCCATGGCCATGGCCATATTCACAATGCGAAGTGCCCTGCTGCTCTCTAAATGGGTGCTCGCCGCGCTCGCCAGCACCCATATCGGCTCCAGTCGTTCCTGCGGGCTGCATCTGTCCGCCTGGCGCTGAAGCAACCTGCCGCGGGCCTTGTTGCCCGAGACGCGGTATCGACCCAGCCACCGCCCCAACAATGGCTGAAGAAGTGAGTATGCGCGAGCGGCTGAGGCGAGCGATCGAGCGCGCCGATTGCCATTCGGTCGGCTTTCTGGATCGGGCCGTGGACGCCGTTCTCGATGAGCTATGGGAGCCGAGCGACGCCATGAAACGGGCGTGGATCGGACCCCGTCAGTGGGACGATGACGCCTTGGAAGTGTACCGCGCCATGATCGAAGCCGCCAAGTCCTGATGCACCGCCCCATCGACTTCGTGAACGCCTCTAGGTAGGCGAACAGGTAACAAACACGAAGTAAAACTTAGCGCACAGGTTTTAAAAATGCGCGTTATCACCGCTTTATCCTTTGCCGATCGCTAGGCAGGACCCGCAAAAATCAACGCCATCTGCCGCATTAACTGAGATTTTACTTGCAACCTCTACCGAGACGATTAGTTATCGCCATTGCAGCGGACGCGAGTCGCTGTGGATCGGATCGGAAAGGATTGGACATGGCTTGCGACTTAATAGCCAACATGATCGACGTCGGCTTCTCTCTCACGGATATGGGCGGCGGTTGCCGCGCGCTCGTCCGCCATGTGAACGGGTGCACCATTGTCGCCACCGCAGAGGATGGCGACCTTCCGAGCGAAGACGACTTCCTTGTGTGCGTGTATGATAGCGCAAAGCTTGATCCTGAGGCGCAGGAGTTGGCCGCCTTCGCAACTGCCGACGTCGGCGATGCTCCCGCGTCCGGCCTCTCGCCTATTGATGAGGCGCTTAGCCTTGCCGATTGGACAGCCGGCAAGCTCGCGCGCGACGGTCACCCTCTGGAAAGCTGAAGGCGAAACGCCAGCCGCAAGGCTGGCGTCGGCTGCAGTTGGTCGCGCAGCCCTGATGAGCCGACCACGATGGAGACGGAATGATGTTCGACATTATCGCCAGCGCCTATCCGCGCCTGATCGCAGCGCTTCGCCGCAGCCGCGGCCTCACCCGTGCCGAAGCCGCCCAGCTCTTGCTCGCCGCCAAGTATGGCGAGCGCGCAGCGGTGTGGACGTCGTCCGATTGCAGCCGCGCACGCTCGATCATCCGCGCGGCTTTCGTCAATCGCGCCGCCAGGCTGCGGCTTTCGGTGGAGGGCTGAGCGATGGCGCAATATCGTGTGCGGTTCTACCGCGAGGAGATCAACTCCGTTCCGTATGATGCGGCGGTTCTCGTCTCTGAATAGCCGAAACGCCAGCCGGGCCGCGTGTCCGGCTGAGCGTCGCGCCGGGATGCCCATCCGGCGCCTGACGAGGCTGGGCACAAGGAATAGACCGATGACCACCGAGACGATGGAAACGACCGCGACGGCCGAATGCCGCATCTATGCCGCCTGCCTGGCGTCCTACAACAACGGGATCCTGCACGGCCGCTGGATCGACGTCGATGGCAAGGACGCGGGCGAGCTGTGGGACGAGGTTGCCGCCATGCTCGCCGCTTCGCCGATCGCCGGCGCCGAAGAATGGGCGATCCACGACCACGAAGGCTTTGGCCGGATGATCGGCGAGTCCTCGTCTTTCGAGGAAGTGGCCATCATCGCCGAAGCGTTGACGGGCGGGAACGCGCTCGCCTTCCGCTGGCTGGTCGAGGATCGCGGCATGGCGCCGGCGGAAGCCGCCGAGAGGGCAGGCGATGTGCAAATCTATTGGGGCGATGATATGCGCGATCTCGCCGCCGGTTATGCGCAGGAATTGTTCGAGGAAATGACGGCGGCAGACGAGCGCGACCGGTTCAACCTGTGGCCATTCACCTGCATCGATTGGGAGGCCGCTGGGCGCGAATTGGTAATCGGCGGCGACGTCGACGCAGCGGATATCGCCGGCGAGCGCTTCCTGGTCACGAACGCCAACGAGTTCTGAAGGCGAAACGGCGGCGCGAGCTCCGGCCCGCGTTGCCGTCCGGTCCCTTGGGCATGGGGCCGCTGACGAGCCTGCCCAGCGAAGGAATTGAACCGATGACCGATCTTTCAGACGACGCGCACGCCTATTACGCCGACGGCTTTCGTCGCACGATCGGCGGAGTGCCGTGCAAGGTTTTCAGCCGGCGCACCGCCGACGGTCGCTATATCCGCGCGAAGGGTTCGCCCTTCTATGATCCAGCGTTCGATCATCCGAAGACGGGCCAGAGCCGTTCCACGCCGGCCAGCGCTGAAACCGTCGCCGAGCTCGAGCGCAAGGAAGCGATCGAGGCGATTGCGGCTTTCGCGCGGGCGACGGCCGAGCCCCGGGACAACGTCGTGCTTGTCGACTTCGGCGCCGGCGCCGATCCCGCTGCCACGACGGAGGAAGCCGAGCCGGAAGAGGCTTCGCGGACAAGGGGCACGATTGGACGCGCCGAGCGCGCGTTGGCGATGCTGACAGGCGAGCGGAGCGGGCTTGGCTGCCGCTCTTTCGATAATTGCTTTGAGGAAAGCGACGGCGCGGCCGTGGCGGCGGAGATCGTCGCGCGGCTCCGCACCGATCGGGACCTGGCGCGGCGAGTGCTGAGCGGCTCTTCCTCGTTCCGCGATTGCGGGGAGGCCGTGCATGTCTCCGCAACCAACTATCTGAGCCCGGCCATGTACGCGGCGGCGCTGGATGGCTGCGAACGGCCTACGCCGCACGCTTCCATGTCGGCCGACTTCGCCGATAAGGTGGACGAGCTGCGCACCCTCTATTTCAGCGCGGTCGCGCCGAGTGCTGCGCCTGAAATCGTCTCCACGGTCGCCGCAGCGCTTCCCAGCGGCGCTTTCGCGGTACAGGCAGACATGCGCGCGCGGTTGGCGGCGCTGCAGGCGAGGATTGCACCCGAGCCGGAGCCGGAAGAGGCGTGGCCGGATTATTCCCCGCTACCCGCCGATCCGCGCGCCCGCGCGCTTCGCGGCGCCGGCCGGTTGACTTCTATGTCAACGCGCCGCCGCTCGCCGGCTCGGGAGCGGCTGTTGCGGCGCTATCTGGCGATGCGGGCGGAGCGCGAAGCCCTCCGGCGCCAATTGTCGGCCGCATGGTCGCTGCATAGCGAGGCGCGGACGAATGCGCGCGAGATCGAAGCGGCGCAGAATCTGACATGGCAGGCGCGGGAACGTGCGGTTGCCAAGCGCCGCCGCGCCGTCGGCCATATCGTGAAGCTTCGGGCTGCGAGAGACGAGCTTCGGCGCGTCTCGGGGTGCTGGCAGCGTCGCGCGACGATGGCGGAAGACCACATCTACAGCCAGCAGCGGATTCGCGAGCGCGATGTCGGCCATATCGTGAAGCTCCGCCAGCGCCGCGCAATGGATCGGTTGGCGCTCCACGCTGCCGGCGAGGCGGTCCGGGACGCGAAAGACGAGGTTCGCAGGATCAAGGTCGAGACGGCGCCCAAGCCGATCCATCAGAACGAGCCGGCTCCGGCCCTGGTCGCCCAACTCCACGACGAACGCGAGATGGCGGCGGCGGCGATCAAGGCGCAAAGCGACCGCGCGGATCGGCTCGAGCGCGCCAATGCCGTCCTGATCCGCGAGGTCGAGACGCTGGCGAGCCGTGCGGCGCGTGCGGAGGCGGCGTTGCGGCTTCGTGACGCGGCGGTCCTCCCTCGGCTGGCGCATGTCGGCACGCCATCGGCGCGCGTCTCGTTCCAGCTTCCGGCGGTTCAGGAGGCGCGGCAATGACGGCGCTCGCGACAATCGCCCATCCCGCGCTTCAGCGCCGGCCGGCAGAGCGCGAGCTTGTTCAGCTCGTGACCGATTGGAGCGGCAAGGTCCCGCATGGGGGCGCCGTCGTCGAACCCAAGACGGATGGGATTCGCGCCCTCTTCATCGGCGGCGAGCTGGTGACGCGGGAGGGAAACCCGATCCTCGGCACCCGCCATATCCTCGAAGCCTGCCGCACGATCCAGAGCGAGTTCGGCTTCCCCGTTGTCATCGACGGCGAGTTCCAGGTCCGTGGCTCGTTCACCGCGACCGTCGGCCACTTCAAGGCGATCGGCAACCGCGGCGACGCCGGGACCTTCTTCGCCTTCGACGTCCTGCCGGAGCGCACCTGGCGCGGGGAGGACGTCTGCGAAGCGCTCCACGCGCGGCGGGCGAAGCTGGACGAATATGCCCGGCCGTTCGTCGGTGATGCGCTGCAAATCGTCCCCTGGGCCTATATGACGGAAGCGGCCGAGATCGAGGCGCGGGCGCGGGAGTTGATCGCCGCCGGCGGCGAGGGCGTCGTCGTCAAGGACGTCAATTCGACCTATCGCCGGTCGAAATCGGCCAACTGGCAGCGAATCCGGCGCTCGATCACGGTCGACGCCCCGATTGTCGGCTGGAATGAGCTTCGGCCCGGATCGGGGCTGCTCGGCTCGCTCGTTCTCGATTATGAGGGGGTGCGGGTAACGGTCGCCGTCGGGTTCTCGGATGACGAGCGGCGGCACTTGTGGATGCAGGCGCTCGACGGGCTGTTGCTCGGGGAGTGGGTGGAGGTAGAGGCGATGGACCGGACGGAGCGCGGGAGCTTGCGGCAGGCCCGGTTCGTGCGGCTTCGCGGGGATCGTGAGAGGGTGAGGATATGAGAGGTTTCACGATTGGCGATGCCGTCGAGGTGGGTCTCGTATTTATCCCTCCGCTGGTGCCCCTGGCTCTCGCGGAGCATGCGCCAGCCCCACCTTCGGCGGCGCCGCGCCCGAAAACCAAATGGATCCCTGCCACCATCGTCTATGTGGGCGAGGACGGCTCCCTCGGCGTCGCTTTTTCAGACTACGAGCGCTTAATGCTTCGGCCGGGCGCCATGGTCCGCCCAGCGGTAGGCGGAAGGAGGAGGATATGAGCGACAGAAAATACTCGGTGCGGGAAATCGCCCGAATGCGTCACGCTGTTCGGGAAATTGGCGCCTCACTCAGCGAGATCGAGACGGAGGCGCGGCTGCAGACCTACATGCTCAACGGGACGGACCCCGAAGAGTTGGTGACGGAGGCCGAGCGCATTTCGGCGATGTTTGAGGAGGCGCGCCGGAATTACGAAGCCCGCAAGGCGGCGCAGCCATCTTGACCCGCTACCGCCTCACCTATCGCGGCAAGCCCGTCGGCGAGTGGCGCGCGACGGCGCGGGAGGCGCGCGCGGACGCCGTTCCGCTGAAGCTTGGAAGCCTCGATGACCACATCGAAGGGCGTGTCTATCTGGAGCCCTTCGCTGAAATCGAGGCCGACTCCACAGGTGGCGACCATGGGGCAGACTAAGCGGCCCGGCTTTCAAGTCGGCGACATCGTAACGCGCGACGGGACCGACCTTCATCGGGTCATCGCCACCAATGGCACCGACGAATATCCGCCGGACCTCATCGACGTGGGAATTATATACTTTACTCCCTCGGCGTTTTCGGCTAGATTTGCCCGGAAATCCAAGGGAAAAGCCATGAGCAAGAGCACCATTTCCACCTTCGAGTTGTTCGAGATGATCCCGGATCAGGAAACCGCCCGCCGCTACCTCGAAACCCGGCTTTGGCCGGAGGGTCCGCGCTGCCCGGTGTGCGCTGGCGGCGAGCGGATCACGACGCGGAAGGGCGGCTATTATCGCTGCAATGCCTGCAAAGAGGACTTCACCGTTCGCACCGGCACCATCTTCGAGCGGTCGCACGTCCCGCTGCACAAGTGGGTCTATGCGATGTATCTGCTCGTGACGGCGCGGAAGGGCATTTCGAGCCTTCAACTGGCGAAGGAAATCGGCGTCACTCAGAAGACGGCGTGGTTCATCCTCCACCGGCTCCGCGAGGCTTGCGGCAACGACTTCACCAAGCTCACCGGCATTGTCGAGATCGACGAAACCTATGTCGGCGGCAAAGAGGACCGGAAGCACGAGAGCAAGCGGCTGAGCATCGGCGGCGGCACTGGCGGCAAGACTCCGGTCCTCGCCGCTCGCGAGCGCGGCGGGCGCACCCGCGCCGTTGTCGCTCCCGACGCCAGCGCTCGCACGATCCACCGCTTCATGCATCGCCACATCGAATACGGCTCGACCGTCTACACCGACGAAGCGGGCGGATATCGGCGCGTCGGCGGCCTGTTCTACACGCACGAAGCCGTCAACCACGGCGCGGGCGAATATGTGCGCGGCGCTTGCTCCACCAACGGCATTGAGAGCGTCTTTGCCGTCATGAAGCGCGGGATCATCGGCGTCTATCACCACGCCAGCCCGAAGCACCTTGGTCGCTACGTCAACGAGTTCGCCTTCCGGCTGAACGAGGGCGACGTTAAGCGCCACACGCTGGACCGGCTCAACAGCTTCATCCTCGCCGCGTCGGGACGCCGCCTCACCTACCGGGAGTTGGTGGCATGACCGACGCTCCCAAGGTGCCAGCGGCCCTAGACGCGATTGCCGACAAGGTGCTGCGCTACCGGCCAAAGCCCGTCTCCGATGCTGCGAAAAAGCGGAAGAAGAAGGCGCGGAAGGCGGCGAAGAAATGAGCCGCCGGGTTTGTCGCTTTTCGTGCGGAGCGGCCTCGGCCGTCGTGACGAAGAAAACCGTCGTCAGATATGGCGACGAGGTAGAGGTCCACAACTGCGACCCGAGGTCTGAGCACCCCGACAATGAGCGGTTCCTGCGTGAGTGCGAGGAATGGTTCGGCAGGCCGGTCGTGCGGTTGGCTTCGGAGCGTTATCACGACACCTGGGACGTGTGGACGCGACGCAACATGATCGTGTGCGGCAAGACCGGCTTCGCTCCATGCACGGAAGAGCTGAAGCGGATGCCCCTCGAAATGGCGCAGCGACCCGGCGATATTATCGTGATTGGCTATACTTGCGACCCGCTCGACTTGAAGCGGGCGGCTCGGCTCAGGGCGCGCAACCCCGGTGAGATATTCGAATTTCCTCTGATAGAGGCCGGGTTGAGCCACGCTGACTGCTTGGGGATCATTGATCGCGCAGGGATCGAGATCCCGGTGATGTATCGGCTTGGCTTCAAGAACAACAATTGCATTGGCTGCCCCAAAGGCGGGATGGGCTACTGGAACAACATCCGCCGCCACTTCCCCGAGGTGTTCGACCGCATGGCGAAGCTGGAGCGGAAACTCGGCATGGCGATCATCCCGGACGGGAAGACGGGCAACCGCATCTTCCTTGACGAACTGTCGCCGGACCGGGGCGACATGGCGACCGAACCTGAGATTGAGTGCTCGATCATGTGCCTGCTCGCCGAGCAGGACATGGCCGTGTGAGAGGTCAAAGGGAGTCATGTATATAATTCCCATCGACGTTGAGTGCATCCGCGAGCCCTTGGGCTTCCTGAACGCGGACGGTATGCGCGGCGAGCCGTGGACGCGCCTAGGGGAGGTCGGGAGCAATTTGGCGAGGCGCTACAGCTACCCCACACCAGCGTTGTTCGCGGAATATGTCATTGGCGCGCTAAAGGAGCTCAGGTCACCCTCCTGCGAGGAGGTCGTGGCCTGCTATCGCTCCGCACATCGCTTGAACGAGGAAGGATCGGACGGGAATGGCTGAGAAAGAATTTGAGGATGTGGAGATCGCGCGCCGGGACGCGCCGGACGTGCGCTTTCGGGGGCGGCTGCTGGCGAGCGTGAGCAGCAAGGACGAGACGCGCCAGACCGAGCGTCGGAAAACCCGCTGGACCGAGCTGGAGCTATGGGAGCTGGAAAGCGGCGCGTGGGTCGCAGCCTCGATGGCCTGCAGCGACGCGGACGGGGAGATTGATTTCGGCTCGATCGAGCACGTCCCGGCCGACGCGCCCGAGGACGAGCGCCGGCGCCGCGCGATGGGCCTGTGGTCGTACAGTTGGCTCGCGAAGGCGCTCGCCGCCAAGCTCGGATGGGATGTGGTGGAGACGCTGAGATGAGGGCTGTAATCGAAACGGTGATTCGGGCCGTCTGCCCCACCTGCCAGGTCGGCGGCTGGGCCATTTGTCATCCGCCGGGGCGGTACGGGCCTTGGGGCTGCGACATCTGTGGCGCTCGCTTCACCTTCGACATTGGGCAGGAAGGCATTGAGCTTATCCAAGAGCCAACGCCCGACACTCCCGCGTGGCTGATAGTGAAGCTCGCCAGCTCAGAGCCGCCCGTCTATTTCGTGGTTGACCATCCGATTTACGCCCACGCGAAGGACGAAACTCCGGAAGAGCGTGCTAGGCACGAGCGCTATTATGTAGAGGAGCACACCTGTCCAACGAACTTGGTCCCCGTCGCCGCCATCGTTTCTGAGGGCGACCCAGATCCGCACGGGATTCTTGAGTTCATCGCTCATGTTCCGAAGGATGAATGGGGACGGGAACAGCCCGAGGAGGGCTGGTCAGCGCTAATCGAGCGCGTGATGCTGAGCGCTGAGTGGCCCGGTTAGTGGAGACGCTGACCTAGGCTTTGTCGCCAAAGTCGAATCGTCGCCAAAGCCGGACTCGAACCCGAACACGAAGGCGGCCGCCGCTACAGCCCCTGCGCCACGATATAGGCCGCGATCAAGTTGTAGATCACCGAATGCCCGGCGTCGTTCGGGTGAATGCCGTCGCCGCTGTCGTAGGTGGCGTTCATGGCCGTCCCGGTGCCGAGCAGGGACGGATAGATGTCGACATAGCGCCAGCCCTGCGACTTCAACCATGTGTTGAAAATCGGCACGTTCGACGAGCCCTTTGGGGGGACCGTCAGCGCGATCACGACGATTCCGGCCGCCGTCAGCGTATTGTAGAGCGAGGTATAGTTGGCCTCGCGGGTCGCCATCGCGACATTGTTCGAATCGTCGTTCGTACCGAGGAGCAGGAAGATATTCTTCGGCTTCATCGTGACGATATCTTGAATGTTCGGAAGCCAGTCCGAGGTTTGGGAACTCGGGGCGCCCGCAACGAGAACCTGGCCCGGGTAGTGGGCTCGGACCATCTGGCCGAAGCTCGTCGTGTCGACCGAGGCTTTCTTGCCCTGGGTGATAGAGTCGCCGACGAGGGCAAATCGGGCGTTCGGGTAGAGCGCGGATACCCTCATCCCCGTCATCGTGAAGTTGCCCGAGACGAGGCGGACACTCGGCTTGGTGAATAGCGTCGGGGTCTGAGTGTTGCCGATCGCGGAATAGACCTGGGTCCATGTCAGCGATCGTGCGCCGGTCGGCGACGGGTACGTCACCGTGTGGGTGATCTCGTTACCGGCTTTCACATACTGATGCTTGATCGCCATGCCGGCCGTGATCGAGACGCCGCTGGCCGCGGTGGCAACGCTGCTATTGTTGTTCAGCAGAATCTCGAACAACTGCGCGAGGTTGCCGGGGTGCGCCTGCATCTGCCCTGCGTAGATCGTCGAGAGCGAGTCGCTGATGGTTCCGATGTCGGCGCCCACCGCGCCGTTCGATGGGAAGTTGCCGTTGATCGTGAACCACGCCTCGACCTTGAAATTGTCGAAGCAGAAGTCGAGAATCGAGGCATCGCCGCGCTTGACCTGGCAATTCAGCGATAGGGCGGTCGACGAATTGAACGCTACCGAGTTGGCGCCGACCGTCACCGTCGGGTCGCTCGGAGCGCTGAACTTGGATCCGGTGAAGGTGTCGCCCGCGGTCGTGTCGAAGAAGACGCCGGTCGCCAGAGAGGCGGAGCCGATCACATCCTCCGACAGCATGCACAGGATCGAGAAATCCTGTGTGAAGCGCGGCCCCGTCGGCGTGACGACGCTCTGCTGGCCGCCGATATCGCCCTGCAGCCAGCCGAAATAGGTCTTGTTCTGCCTATACGAGGTGGCCGAGGGATCGAAGCACCAAAGCGCCGGGGACGTGTTGCCGACGGTTCCGAGCAGCGGCCGGAACAGCGTTTCGAACTCCACCTCGCTCTGCCAGCCGAGCGTGAAGCCGAGCGTCCGGAATTTGGTGCCGGGCTGCCGGTCGATGACGCCGTAAGGCGTTGGCGCGGCCGTGGCGAGGTCCTTGACACCGAACTTGTAGCCGGGCGCGTACCAGTTGGCCGGAGTAATCTTGCGCCCCATCACGAGGGCTGCCGCCTCGAAGTCGCCGACATGGCCGCCGATGTCGATTTGCCACCAAGGGTAGAGCTGGGGCGAGCCGATCTCGAAGTGCGAGCTATAGAGGCCGTCGTTGCGGGTGATCGAGGGGGAGATGAAGGGGAGAACCCCGGAATCGTATTCCGCTGTTCCGCTGACCGCCGCTTGGCTGCTGCCGAGCCGCACCCGGATCGTGGTCGTAGAGACCGCGTTCGCGTGGATCATGGAGATGAAGTCGATCGGCGGCAGGGTCGCGAAATTGCCCTGGACCCAGAGGTTCGACGGGCCGCTCGAGCGCCACGTCATGCCCATCGTGTCGAACTCGCCGAGATTGGTGGCGGGATGTCCGGTGGTATCGTTCCCGGTCGTCATTGTCCCGAGCGCGGTCGGAACGACCACGAAAGGCATCGTCGGCATGGTTGATTAGCCCCAGGTCGTGAGAGTGATCTTGTCGGCACCAAGGTCGACCGAAAGCTCGACCACGGCGGCGAGGTGGTTGGCCTGGCGATCGTCGTCGATCACCTGAACCGTCGGCGTCGTCTGGCTGTAGGTGAGCGACGACAGCACCGTCTTGATGTCGCGCATGTCCTGGCTGAACCGCCGGCGGTCGCCGCTGAGCAGGGTGAGCCGCGCAGTCGCGACGGTCAGGGCATCCGAGACGTTATCGAAATAGCTCTCGACCAAGCCGCCGGAAAGGTCGGCAGTGTCGCGGGCGAGCTCGCCATATTTGAGCTTGACCGAGGTCGCCGGCGCGGGAAGGGCGGAGCGCCATTCCTGGGTGACGAAGGCGATGCGAGCCGGGGTTGCGGTCATTTCGGCGCGGTCCCGGCCGGGGACTGCCCTGGCTGCGCGCAGCGCCGCATGATCCGATCCGCCGTCTCCGAATAATTCTCGAACTCCAGCACCTTGTCGGCAAGGATGCGCTCCCGCGCGTGGCCGGCGACGATCTCTCCCTTGAGATAGGCGATCCACGCCGCGACGTCGGCCTGGTCCTTGGGCATCGCGACGGCGTTCGTCGGCGCCGTCGGATGCTCGTCATGGACCGTTTTCGGGACGACAGGGACGTCTTTCGCATCCGGACAGGGCGCGCGGACCGCCATCACGACGTCGCGGGTAACGGTGTTATTCCCAGGGGTGGCGACGGGTCCTGTGGTGGCGCAGGCCGCGAGGAGGAGCGCGGCCACAACTATTTCCAAAATGGAAATGGTTCGCATCAGAGCCTCCCCCAATCCGTATCGGCCCCATCGACGCGCGTCGGGCTCTCCAGCGCCTTGCGCACCCTGTCGCGGCCGACCTGGTCCGCAGTCGGCTGCGCGAGCCGATGCGTATCGGCCTTGGCCTTGTCGGCATCCGTACCTTCCGCCCGCAGTGCGGCGTTCTGGCGATCGAGCGCGCCGGAGAGCAGGTTGACGTTGTCGACGAACCGCCTGATCCAGATCGGCGCTTGGTCCGCGCGGGTGTTTTGCCCGACGCCGCGGTCGACCTCGACCTTCACGGCCGCCACGATCTTTTCGGCCGCTTGGCGCCCCTTCAGGTCGTTACCGTCGGCCTTCTTCCAATGCCGCGCATCCTGCCATTGCAGCACGGCGAGGGCGAAGCAGGCGACGGCGACCGCGGCCATGACGGCGGGGTTCTTGAACAGCCATCCCGCGGCTGTCTGGAGCGCGCTCCAGATGCCCGTCAGGACGTCGCTAATCTTGCCGAGCACCGCGCCGGCGCCGAATTTCAGCACGGCCGCGATCACCGCGCCACCCGGGACGAGGGCGCCGAGCGCCCAGCCGAGGATGCTCATATCAGGTCGCCCGGCTTGGTGCGGACCCAGAGGAAAACAGCGAGCGCCGCCACGCCAAGCGCGACCAGGCAGAGGATGTGGACGATTGTCATGGTTTCACCTCGGTTGTTGTGGTTGTGGTGACGCGGGAAGGATCGGCGCCGCCGCTGGGCTCGCCGTTCAGGTCGATCCCTTCTGGGCCGATCCGAATGGCGCGGACGCCGACGAAGACGAGCAGGCCGAGCGTGATCGAAAGCAACGCGATCGAGACGCGATCGGCCAGCATCTTGAAGATGTCCCATTGCTGCGCAGCGGCAGCGCGCCCCATGGCCCAGCGGATCAGCAAGGTGAGAACCGGCCCGGCGCCGGCGAAGATGAGATAGACCAGCGACTGCCGCCCATCGGGGCTCAGCGGGAAGAGGCCGCGAAGCCAGCGAAAAGGCGCTCCAAGCACAGACCAGAACCGGCTCACAGCAGCACCGCCTTGGCCCGCGCCAGCATCGCCTCGCGGTCGGCGAGGCCGTTGGCGCCGCCGTTAATCTTGCGAGTCACCGAAACTACGTCGTCGGCGTCGGCGAGGGCGTTGAGGCCGTGGGTTTGCCAATAGAGGCAGGCGATCAGGACCGATGTCGCGGGGTCTTCCGCAAGCTCGGGGTGATTGACCAGATCGAGGCCGATCTTCGCGCCGGCCGTGGCATAGTTCGCCCTGCCGGTAAGCTGGAAGATGCCGCGCCCGCAGAAACGACGGCCATCGCCGGCCTTGGTATTGCCGAGATCGGCGCTGCCCTCATAGCGTCGCTGCGCCGGCGTCGGGCCCCATATCTCGCGGAAGAAGCGGAAGCCTTCGCTTTCATGCGCCGCCTGGGCGATGAAATGAGAGAGGCGCAGCGGCGTGTCGATCGCATAGGCCGGGAAGTGCGCCGCGGCGCCGGCGCCGAGCTGGATCCCGACGTCGCCCAGATCCCGGGCCGCGACGGCGGCGAACAAAGCCGCATAGGTGCGCGGGCCGAGGACGTCGTCCTGGGCGCCGGGATCGCGGCCAAGCGCCGCCAGCCGCGCCTGCAATTGCAGCACGTTCATTTTGCTCTCCTGTGGTTCTTTCGGCGGCCGCGATCAGTCCGGCGGCTGAACGTGCTCGTCGGCCTCGATGCGCAGGCTTGAGAGGCCGATCTGCTCAGCCTGCCGGCGGCCGCCCCGATCTGCCTCGTCTTCAGGGGCGTTCGGGAAATAGGCATAGACCTCGTAGATCAGCTCGCTCTCGCGTCCGATCCCGGCGATCTCGACGATATGCGTCGGCGCCAGGCGCTGGTGCAGTTGCAGCAACGTGCTGACCGGACGCCCCGGGTTGGCGAGCGCGGAGCGGTCGATCCTGTCCATCTCGCGCGCCGCCTCGGCGCCGAGCAGCTCGGCAAGCGTCCGGCCCTCGACCTGGTCGCGGTTGAGATCCAGTTGCCCGAAGATGTTCACCATCGCGGCGCCGTTCACCCAAAGCACGCGCTTGTGGGCATTCTTGATCCAGCGCGGGATTAGGCTGCTATGGTGATGCTCGGCCGCGTCGAACTTGCGCTCGAGCGCATCGAATTTGGCCTCGCACTCCCTGTGCCTCTCATCGAGCGCGGCGACGTCCTTCCGGAGGCGGTCGATCTCCTTTTCGTCATGGTCGAACCTCGCGCGCAGCCAGGTCGAGAGGAAGCTCCAGACGCCGCCGCCGACGAAGGCCGAGACGAGGCCGACCAGTGCGGTAACAAGGATATGGCTCATGCCACCGCCGCCCTTTCCAAATACAAATGTTGATCGCCCTTAGGATGTCGGCAATAAGTCCGGGCATGAGGCACTTGATCTTGTCGGCGGCCGCGCTCCTGCTTGGTGGCGCTTCCGGTATTTCTTTTGGTTATGCCCGCTGGCACGGGCTTTTCCCGGGCTATGTCGCGCATCGCGCACTCGTCATCAACGGCCAGTCGCCGTTCGTGCCGGACGGCTCTGCTCTGGCGCTCGGCGACTCGACTGTCGAGCGCGTCTATACGGCCGATCTTTGCGGCGGGATGTTCAATGCTGCGGTCGGCTGGGCCACCACGAGCGACCTGATCCGGACCGCGCCGAAGTTGATCGCCGAGGTAAGGCCACGCCTGATCGTCCTCGATGCCGGTTATAACGATCTCTCGGCGGGCAGCTCGATCGAGGACTTGCGCGCCCGCGAATTGAAGCTGGTCGCAATGGCAGGGCCGACCAGGCTGGTCATGATGGGCATTCCGCGTCATCCGGACGCTTCCCGCATGGTTCAAGCGATCGCGGCGGAGCATCACGAGCAATACATTCCGCCGATCGAAGGAGCGGTCCTCACCGTCGATGGCGTCCACGAAAACAGGCGTGGAATGGAGGAGTGGCGGCGGAGGGTCGCGGCCGCCTGCCGCTAGAGACCGAAACATCGCGGCCATGTCAGGCCGCCGTGAAGGTGTGCGTCACCGCTTCGGCGACGACGTAGCCGATGATATTGCCGTTCTCGTCCGCCGCCAGGTTGAAGCTCATTTGCCTGAATGCCCCGTTGAGCTTCGCTGTCAGCGTTCCGGTGAAATTGTGCGAGCGCCACGCCATGTAGGGCAGGCCGTCGGTCTTGTCGGACGGAGGGGGAAGGCCATTGGAGACCGTGACCTGCGCCCCGATGGCGAAAGTGCTCCAAGCCGTCGCGAAGTCCATTATGCCGCCGTCCCCGTCATCGTGCCGCTGTTCGTCACCGTGACCGTGTTGCCGTTCTTCCTGACTGCGAAGCCGGCGCTGCCGCCCGCATAGGTCGAGTTGCCCGATCCGGCGGCTCCAAAGGTGCCCCCGCCGCCGCCGGCGCCACCATGCGTCGCACCCTCGATCGCGCCGGCGCCCCCGGAGCCGCCGCCCCCGGTCGTGCCTGCGCTGCCATTGGTGGCCGCCGTGACGGTGCCGGTGCTGGTCCCGGCTGCGCCGCCGGACCCGTTTGGCGCACCCCCGCCGCCGCCGCCGCCGCCGAGCGTGTCGAAGTTGGGCGAGCCGCTGCCGCCCGCTGTTCCGCCGCCGCCGCCGCCGCCGCCCGCGCGCACCGTGCCGCCGGAGTTGATGGTCACGGTCATCGGGACGCGGCAATAGATCGCATCGCCGCCATTGTTTCCGCTCGACCCGAGACCGAGCTGCACCCCGTCGGCATTTCCGCCGTTGCCGCCGCCGCCATCGACGATGCCGCCGGACTGGACGACCAGCGTGAGCGTGATCGTATAGCTCGATGCCGGCCAGGTCCCGCTGTCGATCCCGATGCCGCCGCTGTTGAGCCCGCGGATGGTGACGCCGCTTGGGACATTGAAGGTGATCGTCGCGTTCGAGGCGCCGGTATAGCCGTTCGCATTCGCGACTGTCCGCAGGTTGACGGCCGCGCCGGAGGTCAGGTTGATCGTCGCCGAAAACCCGCTTGGCGGCGTCGCGGGCGTTCCCGGATTGCCCGGTGACGCGACGACGCTCCAATAGGCAGTCGCCTGCCCCGTTCCGCTCGGCGCCTGCCCTGAGAAATTGTTCTGGAGGGCGATGTAGGTCCCGCCTGAATAGGTCACGACGTCGTTCAGATAATAGGTGTTGCCGGAATTATAATCGCCCCGCGGGTTGAACGATGTGATCGAGTTCGGTGTCGACCACGAGCCGACGAGATTGCCGGAGGTGTCTTTCGTGCCGATGCTCTCGTAGATCGCGCCAGCGCCGTTCGGCACGGCGCCTGAAATCCATCCCGCCGGGCTGTTTCCTGTCGGCGTCGATGGCGGCGCACTCGCGCGCATGAAGATGTGGACCTGGACGTTACCTGTGGAAACCTTCGAGACGCTGATCTTGTCGGAGAGGCTGTCGGCGGAGATGGTTCCGATCACCGTCACCGCCGTCGCGCCGTTGACCGCGAGAGCCGAGGCGAACTGCGTTCCGGTCATCGTCACGCTGTCGCCGGTCGTGGCCGAAAGATAGGAGGAGGCGGTCAGCGTATTGCCGAGGCTGTCGACGACCGTCCATGTGACCGTGTTGGTCGTGTTCTGCTTGTTCGCGGTGAAGGTGATCGTCTGGCCCGCGACGACGGCTCCGGTCGAGTCGAAGTTGATCGCCTGGAGGTTGCTCGAGATATAGACCGTCTTCGCGGTCGCGCCGGCCTGGCTTTTGACGACGCTGCGAGCATCGCTCACGCCGTCCGGATGACTGACCGTCACTACGACCGCCTGCGCGGAGTTGACGCCGATCGCCGAATTGAAATTGGCCGCCGTCATCTGGAACAGCGGCGAACCGGAGAGGACGGCCTGGCTGCCGGAGGGCGAGAAGGTGCCCCCGCCGGCCGCGGTGAGGTAGGTGTTTGCGTTGAGGACGTTCCCGGCGCCGTCGGTCAGCGAGACCGTGTAGCTGGACGTCGAGAGGTTCTGTGCGTTGATCGTGAAGTTGATGGTCTGGCTCGACGGAACGAGCGCGCCTGTCCCGTCATAGGTGATTTGCGAGCGATCGATGGCAAGGCTGATGACCTTCGACCCTGCCTGCATCAGGGTCCAGAAGCTGTTCGAGCTTGTCGGCAGCGTCGGTGGCGCATTGCCCGTGCCGGGCGTCGAGCCTGTATAGATCCACGACGCATTCTGGTTCTGGACGATATCGCCGGGCCTATACCAGTTGGACGAGACATAGGCGCCGCGCTGGTTGAGGGTCGCGACCCAGGCGATGTCGCTGAACGAATGGACGTACCACGACCGCTGCGCCCCGAACTCGACCCGCCAATAAGGCGGCGAGACGTTGTTCTCGGTCGAACCGGTGATCTTGGGCTTCTGGCGCCCCTGCGCGTCGAGGGTAAGGACTCCGCTCGCGCTGATATTGACCCGGCAGACGAAAAGTTGGCCGGTCAGCGAGACGATGGCCTGCGCGTTCAAGGGCTGCGCCAGCGCCTTCGCGATGTCGATGACCGTCGTCTGCTCGGTCAAGACACAGTTGACGTTGTAGGGGAGCGCGGTGTCGAGCGCGGCAAGCGAGGCGGTGTCGAGATAGGAGGTCGAAAGCCCGGCCTGGGTCGCGATCCGAGAGATGATCGCGCCCGTCTTCCGGATGAACGTACCGCCATTGGCATCGCCTTGCACGTCGCCGGTAATGACCCCGAAAGGCGGCGCGCCGAGCCTGACCAAGCCTGAAGCGATGCAGGTTCCCCAGCGGCCGTTCGGGATCGTGGCGGCCACCAAGGCGGCATAAGAGGCGAAGTCGCCGACGCTCGCCCCAAAGTCGCTTGCGCGCTCGTAGAGCGTGGTGACGGCCTGGATCGGGCCATAGGCGCTGAACTGGAAGACGTTGTTGACGGAGTCGATCAGGACCGGCTGGACGTTGGCGGCCGCGCCGAGGACCCACGGCTTGACCTTGTTCGTGAGGTCGGTGCCGCCCTCGAGGCCGCCGGTCCCGGCATAGGTCAGGGTCAGCGCATTGGCCTGGAACGGCTGATCGTCGACCTTGGCGGTGATGTCGAGCGAATTGCCCTTGGCCTGGAACGTATCGACGCGGCCGACGAAGTAGGTCGTCCACGGCCACGCATCGCCGCTGAGGCCAGCATAGATGGTGACGGGCGCGCCGGCCCAGCGATAGCGCCGCGCGTTGGCGTCGAGCCGGGCCAGCTTGTCGGTGAGGAGCGTGAAGCTCGCCGAGCCGGTCTGGACGTCGCTCGACCAGTCGCCTTCGAAAAGCTGGATCGAGAGCGTCGGCGTCTTCGACATCGCCGGCCACCAGCGGACGCCATTGAGGCCAGTGATGGTGCGGTCGTCGGACGAGCAGGCGCGCAGCGTGACCCGGTTCCCGCTCACCGTGTCGAGCGGGGAGATTTCGGCGAGGACGAGCATCAGAAATTATAGCCGGACGCGAAGCCACCCTGGCTCGGCGGGAGGACTTGCCCCTGGCTCTGAAGGATGCCTTGGATCGACGAGAGGGTGTCGTTGATGCCGGCAAGCTGGCCGCTGATCTGGCCAGAGAGGATGCCGCCGACATTGTTGATTGCGCCGACCGTATTGTCGTTCGCCGCGTTGCCGCTTCCCGACGTGCCGGTGCTGGAGCTGTCGAACGGGCTCGCCGTCGCATTGGCGGCGTCGATCAGCCCCTGCTGGTTGCCGAGCGCCTGCTTCGCCAGCGCCATCGCCTGGTCGACGAAATCGTAATAGGCGCCCTGCGACCCGTCGAGCTGCTGCAGGATCTTCGCGACGGCCTCGGCCGCGGACTGGAAGCCGGAGGCGTTCGAATAGTCGCCCGACTGAATCTGCGCCGCCAGCGGATTGTATTTCGCCATGGCGGAGGCGAGTTGGTCCTGAAGGCTGAAATTGCCGAGATCGTCGATCAGCCCCTGGAAGGCGCCTGTCATCGAGTCCTGGGCCTGAGTGATCGCCTGCTCGCGCTGAAGGTTGTAGAGTTGCTGGGCCTGGGCGAACTGCGCCGCCGTCGCGCCGCCCTCCTTGAGGTAGGAGATGAGCTGCGCGAATTGCTTGTTCAGCGCGTCGATCGCCGATTGCGCCGGGTTCACCATCGCCTCGAGCTGGGTCGGGATTTGCTCGATCGCCGTCGCTTTTTCGAGCGCGGTCTGGATGTCCTGCCCGGAGGCAAGGATTTTCTGGCTGGCGGCCGAGATGCCCGAGATGACGCCGCGCTGGAGCATGAGCTGAACCGCCTCGGCGACCGCCTCGTCTTCCGTCGCATAGGCGAGGACGCCGGAGCCGGTCGCGCGGCCTTCGCCTAGGGTGTCGACGCGATAGGGCTGGTTCTTATCGCTGGCCCGGTAGCCGAGGGTGACGCCGGTCAGGGCCGAGGGGACGATGGAGGCGCCGAGCTGCTTCGCGATCGACTGAATCTGCCCGACGGCAGACGTCGCTTCGGCCACGGCGTTGCTGGCGGACGCTGAGTCGCCCGAACCGGCGTTCACCTTCACATTGCCGAATTGGTCGACGCTGAACGTCGACCCGGCCTGCTTCACGGTCTTGAAGAGACCGCCTATCAGGCTTCCGGCGAGGCCGCCGACAATCGAGCCGATCGGGCCAGCGGCTTGACCGACCGCGCTTCCGAGAGAGCCGCCGATCGCGTCGCCGATCTCGTCTCCGAAGCCCTTGCCGAGGATGTTGCCGAGCGCTCCGCCAAGTGCCGCGCCGGTATTGCTCCCCTTGCTCCCGAGGACGAGGTTGGAGGCCGCGGTGCCATAGGCCGCGCCTTGGATCGCAGTCGCAGCCAGGCCACCGATGATGTTGCCGATCTTGTTCGCGGACTCTGGATTGATGCCGACGGACTTGAGGGCGGCCGTGAAGTTGGCGCTCAATGTCTTCGTCATCATATCGAATGGCGAGAGCATTTGCGCTTGCTGCGGGAGACGCCTGGCGCTGACGACGATTTCCTGCTGGTCCGGCGCGGCCGAATCGCTCGTCGCGTCCGCGAACAGGTCGTTGAACAGCTTGTCCGCATCCGTCAGCGGGTCCTGAAGTCCCGCGACTGTCTGGGTGAGTTGGGCGAAGTTGTCGTTCGCAGCCTGCGCCGCGGTCGAGAGGTCGTTGATCGTCCGGTAGGAGAGGACGTCCGATGCCGGGAAGGACTCGGTGTTGACGCCGCCTCCGTGCTGGTTGCCGCCGGTGACGATCGGATTGCCGGCCGCGTTGAAGCCGTCGAAGAACCCGACGTGGTGCGCCATGACCGCGATGTCGCCGGGCTGCGGGTTGGTCGTCGGCGTTCCGAAATTGAGGAAGGACGAGGCGGCGAGGCTTCCTGTGCCACGGATGCCCTCGGTCGCCAGCACGGCATTGACGAAGGCCGCGCACCATGCCGTCATCCTCGGATCGACGTTGATGTTCGCCTGCTTGAACAGGCTTTCGAGCGCCGCGGTGTCGTGGTTCTCGTTCAGCCCGACATAGGATTTCGCCGAGGCCAGGACCTGCGCGCCGGTCGCGGCGACGGGTGACCCCCCACCGCCTGACCCGATGCCGCCCAGCGCGCCCGTCGCGGTCTGGACCGCAGTCGTGAACGAGCCGAGCGCGGTCACGGCGGCCTGGTGCGCGGCCTGATAGTCGGCGATGCGCTGCCGGGTATCGTCGAGAGCCGACGTCCATCCGGCCATCTCGGCGCGGCCGTCGTCGAGCGCCTGCGCCATTCGCGCGCTCGCCGCCTTCACCGGGTCGTGGCCGTTGATCTGGTCCTGAAGCGAGCGGAAGACGTTGCCGAACAGCTTCTCGGTGAGGGTCTGGCTCACCATGGTCTGGAACGACTGTTCGAGCCCCTTGACGAGGTTTCCGCCGGCGGTGAGCAGCTTGCCCTGCTCTAGCGAATTGATCGTCCCCTCGATCGTCTGCTGGACGCTCTGGAGATAGGTCAGGTACGGCCGGATGCGGTCCTGAAGCGCCTGCTGGGCGAGCGTCTGCTGATGGGTCAACTCGACCTGGGCGCGGAGGTAATCGGTGATCGTACCCTGATAGCCGACGGCCTTCAAATAGCTATCAAGCTCGGCGTCGGTCTCGGCCCCGATAGCCCGCATCAACGCATATTTGGCCTGGAGCAGGTTCGCTTCGTCGACATGGCCGGTGTTGAGGAGGTTCTGGACCGCCTCGGCCTGCTGCTGCTGCTTGATGTAGTCGGCGAGCGGCTTTGACAGGCCGTTCTCGATCACGTCGCGCGCATTGGCGATCTTGGCTAGCAGTCCATCGCTGTCGGGGTGCTGGTTCGCGATCTGCGCCAGCGCCGCGAGCGCCTGCCGGGCCTTTTCGAAATTCTTCGGAGCCTCTTCGAACGGCTTTTCGAGGAGCGAGACCTCGCCGGCCGTGATCGCCTGGCGCGCGGCCGCGATCTGCTGGTTGAGCTGTGCGAGGTCGGGAAGGTCGCCGCCCTTCAGCTTGTGATATTTGGCGTTGTCGTCGTTGAGCTTCTGCTGCACCGCGTCGAGCGCGCGATAGGCGGCCTCGGCCTGACGCGCCGCGCCAGCCTGTTCCTCGAACGGACCTTTGGCGGCTTCGATCGAGCGTCCGAGCGCCTGCTGCTCATCGATCAGCCTGCGAATTTCGTCGCTATTGTCTTTCGGCGGCTTTTTGAGGTCGGGCGCCGGACCGCCATTGAGGACGCTGATGCTTTCGAGCGCCGCCGCCTTCTGCTCGGCGGCGACGCCGATCTCGATCAGGTTCTTCTTGGCGTCGGCGAGACTGCTGGCCGCGCCCTTCCCGCTCTTGGCGAGCCGGTCGACGGCGGCGATGGCGGTGTCGATCGCCTTCCCGACATCGAGCGAATATTGATGCGGGTTCTGGTTCGCGAGCGCGTCATTGTTAACGACGGCGATAAAGGCGTCGGTGATCGCCTTGATCTGCGGGTCCAGCTTCGCCTGCAGTGCATCCGCAGCAGCAGCCGCCGCCGGGTCGAGGCCCGGGCTGCCCTGCGAACTCACTGTGGTCATCGGGGCCGCCAGCGGCGCGCTGTTCGGCAAAAGGTCGCCAATCTTCTGGTTCGCAGCGAGCAGCGCCAATTCGGCCTGCAATCGCACGGCCTCGACGAGGACCTCGTTCTGGGTCTTCATTTTGCCCGTCGTGAGGTCGATCACCTTGCCGAGCTCGGATTGTGCGGTGCCAAAAGCGTCGGCCGCCTCGACCACCTTCTTGAATTGCTCCGCCGACTTCTCGGCCTGGTCGCCGGCCTTGGAGAGGCCGACGACGAGGGAGGCGATGAGCGAGCCGCCGAGGATGATCGCGGACCCAAATCCCGAGCCGACAAACCTCGCGAAAGAGCCGAACATGCCCGTCGCGTTGCCCGACGCTTGCGAGATGAAGATCAGGGCTTCGCCGAGACGACCAGCCTCCATCGCCACGACGCGGGTGATCGGGATGCCGGCGGCGTAGGCGTCGGTCCCCATGGACACGACGTGCATCAGCTCCATCTGCGCGAACATCGCGGTCATGGTGTTTTGGTGCAGGCCGCCGAGCGAGTTGCCGTAGCTGTTGGCGGAGCGGATGACACTTTGCGTCGCGCTCGCATTCTGGCTGAGAACGAGCTGCAGGCGCTCCATCGACGTCGCCTGCATCGCCGCCGCCTCGGCATTGCTTTCGGCTTCTACGGCCGCCGCGCGCGCCGCCTGGATATAGAGCCGGGTCGCTTCCGAGGTGTCGCCGGTCGCCTTGGCCGCCTGCTCGGCCGCGACAGTCACCTCGCGGAGCGCAATCGCCTGGGCCTGAGCTGCGGCGGCGGCATCGCGATATTGCTGAACGCCGAGGTCGAGCGAGCCGCTATTGGTGCGCGGGACCGAGAGGGCGTCCTGCGCGATCTTCTGGATCTCGGAGAAGTCGCTTTCGAACTGCGCCTTCGCATTCGCCGCCATCGCCGCGCCCGCGCGCGTCCCCGATGCCCCGGCGGCGCGCTCGAAATCGGGAAAGCCGCTCCCCGGCTGATATTCATCGGTGATGAACGCCGGAAAGACGGATGACGAAGCGGGCAAAGCGGTCTCCAAAGAAAGAGCCGCCCGGTTGCCCGAGCGGCCCTGCGAATGCTCACGACGAGCGCCCTAGGGCTTTCCCATCGCCTCCTGCCGATAGACCGGGACGTTCCCGGCCTCGGCGTCGATAATCTGCTGCGCGTCGACGCGCTGGTTCCGGCTGGTCTGCCGAATCCCGACGAAGACGACCGCCTCTGCGACATGCTGGCGATTGGCTCCGATCCTGCCGCGCGGCCCTATCGCTTTCAGTTTCCCGGGCCGGCCGAACCTGTCGTCAGTCACATTGCGGACCACGAGCAGGCCCTCGCCGGAATGACGGCCCTCGACGAATTCGAGCTTCCCGATCGTCGCATCGAGGCCTTCCTCGACATAGAGCCCGGGCGTGATCCGCTTCCGGCCCACGAGGCGTGGGATGCGGTCCGTCGCGATCCAGAGCCAGGAGCCCTTGACCGGGACGATGGTCGAGCCCTCCGTATAGCTCTCGATCGCGCCGACGGTGCGCTCGCTATCGGTGCCCCGGATCACGACCCAGCCTGAGCATCGGTAGCCCTCTGAGCCGACCCGCTTGACGCCGCGCCCCTTCTGGAGGTCGGACCCGGCGGTCAGCGCGTTGCCGAGCTTGCCGAGCCCGGCGCCCCCCATCGCGTAGCGCAAAGAGCGCAGCGCATTGGCGGAGGCGCGATCCGTCGCGACGAGCGAGGACCGCTCCAAGCGCTGGATGCAGAAGCGACGAAACTCGTCGAACTGGCCGGGCCGACCGATCCGCGCCGGCTGGGCCATCTCAGCTTCCTTCCTTCTTGAACCGGGCGAGGATCGGCCCGGCGATCATGAACGCCCTCACGAGCTGCACCGGCTGATCGAGGAGCGCGCGGCCGTCGGGCCAGTGGAACTCCATCCCGCCGCTGCACTCCTGATAGAGGCGCACGATGTCGAGCACGTCGTGGTCGACGAGATCGAGAAAGCTGCGCTTGCCCGTCGAGGTTAGGACTTCCTCGCCGCGCGGCCCGCGCGAGACCTCGTGGATCAGCCCTTTTTCGAACCGGAACGCGCCGACGCCTTCGACCTGACACCCGCCGTTTTGCTCGACGACGGAGTCGTCGAACCATTCGGGACGGGCTGCGAAGACGGCGGCGAATCGGAGTTTTTTTCCTGTTCCTTGCTCAGCCCCATCTTTCCCTGCGCCGCGGTGCAGAGCTGGAGGAAGGCGAGCCCTTCGGCACCGACGCCGGCGACCTTGTCCCCGATCGCCTTCGCCTCGATCGCGCGCAGCGCCTCTTCGACCTCGTCGAGCAGGTCGAGCGGCACGCGGTTCATCTCGAACCGGAACGCGAGGTCAAGGCCGCTCCAGCCTATGAGGAACAGCGAAAGCGCGATGCGGAGTGACTCGTCGAAGAACTGCCGGTTGTCCGCCGACATCACCGCCAGCGGCTTCCACGCCTTGATGAGCCGGGAGGTGAGATCGTCGATCTCGGCCTGTTCCGCGGCGGCGAGCGGGATGTTCTGGTCGGTGCGCAGCCACGCATCGAGCAGCACGCCGCGCACGGCCGCGAACTGCTCCGGCGAATAGAGCGCTTCCAAGGCCCGCAAGGCTTCCGCCCGGATGGCCTCCTTCGAGTGGTATTGCAGCCCCTCGACCTGCATGGCGTAGCGATAGTCGCGCATCGCCCGCTTCGTCGCCGGGCGCAGCTTGAACACTGGCGCCTCGGCGACGTTGGCAAGGCATGGCGGCGTGAACAGCTCCAACTCGGAGCCTTCGGCCGGTATCATGAAATTCTCCCTTGTTGGCGGCTCAGTATGGGAAGACGAGCCCGATGGTGCTGGCCGGATTGTCGATCAGCGCGTCGACCTGCGCCGCGAAGAAGTCGCCGCTCGCGCTGACCGCCGGGAAATCGAGCCGAGCGTCGGTGACGATGAAGCCGACCGCATTGCCGGCGACGCTGCCGTAGGTCAGCTCGATCGGGAGATAGGTCTGCGCCGTCGCCAGCGCGATCAGGTCGTTGTAGGATTTGGCGACCTGATTGAGCGTCATCGTGAGGGTGCGCATCGTCTCGACGAGCTGCGCCGGGTCGTTGCCCGCCGCCTGGTTCGGGTTCGGCGGGAAGCCGACCTTGACGCCGAAATTGAGGTCGAGCGACGAGCCGCCCATGGTGAGGCCGCCGACATAGAGCTTGCCGCCGCGCACCGGCGGAATCGCCGAGCCCGGGGTGACGACGGGCGACGCCGTATCGGAATAGCTGTTGAGATTGCCCGACATGGTGACGCTGAGCGTCGCGAACGACGTCTGACTCTGGCTCGAGGTCGGGAAGCTGAGCTTCGCCGAGGACGGCACCATGTCCTGGAAATTATACTGGCGATTGCCCTGCCAGAGCGAGATGCTGAGCAGCGGCGGGGTCGTGCTCGCCGAGTAGGTGTAGGCGAGCTGCTTCGGGATCTGGTAATTGCCCGTCGGCGCCGCGACCCGCGTCTCCGGCAGCGTCGCATTCTTCGACGCATTGTAGGCGCGGATCATCGTCATCTGCATCGGGTAGGTGCCGCCGTCGGACGCGAGGTTGAGGCCGAGCGCCTGATAGAGGGCGGCGGTGCCTGCGGCGGAGGATCCGAGGACGGCCATGGTCGTGGTCGAGCCGACGCCGAGGGCTTCCGGCGACGCCGGGATCGCGGACGAGATGACCTGTTCGGTAAAGCCGAGCGCCTGGAGGACGCGGCCGATGATGAAGGCGTTCGCGGCTGGCGGCGACGCGCCGCCCGGACCGCGGATGAGGAGGTCGAAGGTCACATCCCAGGTCGCGCCGAGCACGATGTCGCCGGCCTTGTGGATCGTGCCGGTATATTCAGGGCTCGTCGCCTTGATGCTGTTCGGCTTGGCCGAGAGGTTCGCGACGGGAAGCGTGTCGGTGGACGAGCTCGGCGCGTTATAGCTGCCGGGCGCCGACTGCTTCGCGATGGCGAGTGCTGAGTCGTTGACGATATCGGTCATCGAAGGATGCTCCTATTCTGAAGGGATCAGGCGTCGCCGCCGGAAGGCGCCGGGGCTGCTGGAGGCGGCGCTGGGCTCGCCGGAGCGGCCGCGTTGGCGGGAGCGCCGGGCCAGCAGGCGGCCAACGCCTCTTCCGGCGAAAGGCCCTTCAGGCAGGCGTTGTGGAGCGCGTTGAAGTCGATCGAATCGGCCGGAAGCTCCGGGGCGACCGGAGTGTGTGAAGGTGCGGGCATTTGGGGTCTCCTGCGGTCAGGTGATGGGGCCGCTCTGCGCGATCAGCGTGCGGTGATCGCCAAACGGCGTGAGGAATTGGCCGGCGAAGAGGAGACGGCGCGTTCCATCGTCCGTCGGGACGTCGGCCGCGCCCTCGCTTTCTTCAGGCGAGAATTTTTGGAAATAGTCGTTGATCGCGGGGTCGCCGGTCAGCGCTGCGATGACGGTGCATTCGAGGTCGTCGAGTTGTGCGTTGACCGTCGCCGCGGCCGAGTTCTCGACCACAAGGCCGATCTCGAACCGAGGCTCGTGCAGCGTCCCGTTGGCCTTATATTGCCATGGGGCTGTGATCTGAACGGCGGTGACGACGATGTTCGCGGCCGGAAACTCCGCGTTGCCGTAGGGCTCTTCGGGGCTGCGGTCGATCTCGACGGTCGTGAAGACGGCGGTCGCTTCCAGCGCGGCCTTCAGCGCCGCCAGCACCTTGCGGATCGCCGGGGTGCCGCTCACGCCGGGACCTTTTTGAGGAGGATCAGCCAATTCAGGCCGCCCTCATCGAGCGTGTATTGCTTTGGGTTGAAGGAGAGGCCCGGAAGCCTCGGCAGCGTCACGACGTCCTTGCCGGAGACGGCGGCGACGGCCGCGATCGGAACTTCGACCGCGGCCTCGCTCTCGATCGTCGACGTGACGCCGGCGACGGTCTTCTTTTCCTGATAGTCGGCGATGGCCTTGAAGGTCAGCGTCGGCTGCCCGAACGGGGTATAGGTGATGGTGTCTCCCAAGAGGTCGAGCGTCGTCGCGTTCAGCGTCGCGTCCATATCCTCAAGGGAGACACCCATTTCGGCTTACTCGGCCGGAGGCGCGTCGGCGGGAGCCTCGGCGGCCGCCTTCTTGCCCTTCGGCTTGGCGGGAGCCTCGGCGGCCGCCTCGCCATCGCCGATCCTCTCGACCCGGCGCCTATCCGCGAGCTTGTCGACGACATGCGCCGGCACCTCCGGGAAGCGCGCCTTTTCGAGGCTGCTGTCGGGATCGCCGTGAACCTGGCCGTGGCCGGGCACATGCTCGGTGAACGGCATCAGCGCCTTGCAGCGGATGGTCTCCATCGCTCAGCCCTCCGCTTACGAGCCGGTGCGTCCCGACAGGAGCGAGTCCGGTCGGGTGCAGATGGGGAGGCGATGGGACTCCATCTCGATGTCGGCCCATTCCTCGCGGTCCTTGTCGACCACGATGCGGCTGTACCATTCCTGCCCCAGCGTGTTGACGAGGCTGAAGGTCGGAGCCGGCGCGAACGCCTCCTGGAAAAGGCCGCGAACGCCGACGGGGAAGAAGCGCGCCTTGGCCGGATCGATCGCGACGGCCGAATTGTCGTCGGTGCCGCGATAGTGGACCCAGGTGACGCCCCAGGCGTCGATCGCATCGAAAACCGTGTCCTGCAGCAGCTTCGAGGCGTTCGCCGTGTTGAGGTAGGTCGCCCGATATTCGGCATTCTCCTGCATGTCGAAATAGAAATCGTCGCCGCAGAGGGCGGTGATCCGCATGCCGGGAGGAGCGACGCCGCCGAGCGCGCGAACGATCGGCAGCTTGACGTTCGTCGCGACGAACTTGCGGACGCCGGTCCGGCTGGCCCAATTGAAGCCGATTTCCGTCGCCGCGCTGACGCCGAAGATCGAATTGTAATCGTAGATCACGCTGTCGTCGGCATCGAGGAGCACGCCATTGACACACGACAGGCGCAGGCGCTCGACGGTGGTCGAGAGATCGTCGATCACATTCTGCTGCCGCTCCGCGATCTCGGTCTGGAGCGATTTCAGCTCGGTCTCGGAGCCGAAGGCGCGGATGCCCTGCAACTCCTCGGCCGTGATTGTGCTGGCCTCCTCGATCCGGCGCGTCCTGAGGTCGCGGATGTCGGCCTTGTCGAGGCTGCGGCGCGTGCGCGGGTCGCCCGGGTTGCTCGTCTTGACGATGCGGAGGGTCTTGCCCTTCACCTCGACCGCCACCTTGCGCGTGCGCACCGGAACCGGCGTGAAGAGGCCGAGCGAGCCGATGAGGCCGGGAACGGTCTGCGACTTGCGAACTGCTTCGGTCAGCGAGATCGCCGAGAAAGCGTCGCCAGAGAAAACGTCCATGGTGAGCATGGGGGGATTCCTTTTCGAGAGAGACCCCACGAAAAAGGGCGCCCGAGCCGAAGCCTGGGCGCCCTCAGTGGGGACGAGGATTGATGCGGATCAGCGCAGGATGATGTCGCGCCGCTTGAGGTCGGACGTGCCCTTCGCGATCTGGTTCGAGGTCAGGCCCGTCTTCCAGACGACGATATCGGCATTGTGCTCGCAGTCGCGAACATAGGCGGTGCCGGGCGTGTCGGCCGCCGTGGCGTCGACGGCGCGCATGAGAATGCCCGTCGCGATCTGCGCGCCATTGGTGGCCGCCGGATCGTACTGCGCCACCTTCTCGACGATCACGGTGACGGAGATGTCGAAACCGTCGCCGGCCGCGAAAGCCGCCGAGCCCTGGGTAACGACACCCTTGATCTGCTCGGCGACGGAGGCGGTGTTGCCGTTCGTCGTCCCGATGACGAGATCGCCGACGACGTAGCCGTCGGGATCCTCGATCCGCACATCGGTCGTGGTGAGAAAGCGCACCGTGTAGATGCCGAGTTTGGTGCCCAGCAGCAGCGGGGTCGTGCCGTCGAGGACGAAGGTGCCGTTGCCGGTGTTTGCGCCGCTAGCCTTCACCGCCGAAGCGACGGTGCCGGAGACGACGGTGCCGAGCACCGAGCAGGCGCCGAGGTTCTGGCCCGAGAGGACCGTCACGGCAGCGCGCGAGCGCTCGCCGCGCGCTTCGCTGACGAAGGACTCGTTTGCATGAATGGATTCGGTGAGCGTGGTCATGGATTTGCTCCTTGTCGAAGGGGATCAGAGGCCGCGGCGCGCGCGGACCTCGGCGTGGATGTCGGCCCAGCCGTGATTGTTGGCCTTGGCGGCCTCAGCGCTTGCTTGGTCGGTCTCGGTTCCGAGGTTCGGATTGTGACGCGCCCGGAGCGCGTCGAGCATCCCGGCGTCGCCCTCGGCGCCCTTGGGAAGCTCGGCCAGCAGCCCGATCACGTCCTCGGCGGAGGCGTTGACGAACTTCTCGCTGCCGAGCAGCTTCATCGCGGCCTTCTCGCGGCCATCGAAATGCTCGGATGCGGCGACGGCCGCGACGCGCGCGGCCGCGGCCTTCTGGCCCTCGGCGACACCGGCGGCCTTGGCCTTCTTCATTTTCTTGTCGTCCTCGTCGCCGTCACCGCCGCCTTCGGCGTCGGGATCTTCCGGATCGTTGCCCGGCTGGGCGCCGTTGCCATTCTTGCCGCCCTTTGCGGAGGCGCCAGGCGCGGGCGGTGCGAGCGCGGCCGAGAGAGCCGTCTTCTGCTCGTCGGACATGCCGGCGATCAGGTCTTCGGTCTTGACATCGGCGAGCGCGATCACATCGCCCGACGCGCCGAGGCGCAGCCGGTCAATCTTCTGGGTCATTGATGGTCTCCTGTGTTACCGGCGCGCCGCTTCCGCGCGAAGCACCTCGAAAATCTCGTCTGGAGAGGCGATGACGTCGACGAGTCCGAGCTTCACGGCCTCGTCGCCCGGATACCAGTCTCCCTGCTGATCCAGAATCTTCTCGACAGGGATGTTGCGACACTTCGAAACGAGGTTCGCGAACATGCGCCAAGTCTCGTCGACCCATGCCTGAAGCTTGTCGACAGTCGCCTGATCCGGCGCCTCATAGGGACCGCCACGGGCCTTGCGGTCGCCTGCGCGGATGATGAACGGTGCGATACCGTCTTTATCCAGCGCCTTCGTGAAATCGACGATCATGGTCCAGACGCCGATCGAGCCGGCGACGAGCGTCTCCGGACCGGCGATCCGGTCGCAGGCGCAGGCCAGAGCATAATCCGCCGAGCACGACATTTCGTTGACGATGGCGTAGATCGGCTTGCCCCCGAACCGCGCCGAGTTGGCATAGATTTTCTTCGCCAGCTCGAAGCATCCCGCCGTCTCACCGCCGGGCGAGTCGTTGTCCACCGCGACCACCTTGGCGTCGTCATTGGCGCGGATGTCGGTCAGAATCTTGTCGATGCAGTCGTAGCCGACCATGCCGGATGACGGCTCGACGCCGCCGAGCTTATGGACCAGCGTGCCATCGATAGACAATGTCGCGACGCCCCGGTCGATCGTGTACATGTCCCGCGCGGTCTTGGGCGTATATTCCGCGCCCCAATCGTCGGCCTTGAGCCGGAGCTGCGCGGCATCGATGCTCGTTCCATCGAGCCTGTCGAGCTTCGCGATGCCGAGGCGATCGACCAGCGCCGCGCACAGCATCTCGGCCTTTTCAGGCCGGAGCATGAGCGGCGTGTTGAAGAGCCGCTGCGCAAGACGCCCGAACTTCCTCACTTCTGCGCCTCCCCGCTATCCTGTTCCCGCTGGTGCTCGGCGGCGTCCTCGCGGCGCAGTGTCGAATCCAGCACGTCAAGCGCATTGGCGCGGTCGTAGATCGGATCTGGCAGGCCGAGCTTCTCGCGCCGCTTCTTGTCGCGGACCATGCCGAGCAGGATCTGGCGGCTGTCCTGACCCTGCTCGTCGGCGAGGACGGAGAGGTTCGTGCGGCCGCTCGCCTGGTCGAGGTCGGCGGCGCTCGCCTCCTTCAGTGGGTCGACCTTGCCGCGGCCCGGCCCCTTCCACTCGCACATGCACAGCGCCGAGGCGAGGCGGTAGAAGGCGCGCGGACCGCCGGGGACCTTCGTGTTCCCGAGCGCGACGTCTTCCTCCAACCATGCCGCATAGATCGGCGTGCAGTAGAGCTGCGTGAAAATCCAGCGGTCATGCAGCAGCCCGCGCCAGATTTCGTTCATCAGGAGCCGGCCCGACGAATAGTTGATCGCGTCCCATTTGTTGGCGAGCTGCGGATAGGAGAGACCGAACTGCGAAGCGATCGAGCGCAGGCCCGATGCCTGGAAATCTGGATAATGCGGCGAAGGCCGCGCCGCATTGACGATGTTGAACTTCTCGCCCGGCAGCCCGTGGAAGACGCGCAGGCCCTTGAGGTGAACCGGCCGCTCGCGGCGATATTCGATCTGGCCTTCCAGCGACCAGCGATGATGGTCGCCATCGCCCGGAGGTGCCATCGCCTCGCCGACATCCTTGGTCGGATAGGGGCTTTCGACCCATCCCGCATTGACCGCGTTGAACATCGCGGCCTCGAGTTCGGCGTCGTCATATTGGTCGAACATCCGCGTCTTGCGGAGAGAGGCGACCATGCGCGAGACGTTCCGACGCTGCTCCGCGCGGTTGCGCTTGTAGGCGTGGACGAAGCGCGGGCGCCCGGTCGTCGGATTCTCGGCGAGGATGCGTTCCCAACGGAAATTGTCGCCGTCGGGCGTGACGTCCGCCGGATGCCGCACCCTGATCCAATAGGCGACCGGCGCGCCATTCTCGTCGATCTCGACGCCGCCGATGCAGCGGTTGCCGTTCCCGGCGAGCCGCATTCCGTTGCCGAGGCCATTCGGATTGGACAGGCGATCGGGGTCGATCAGCTTGACCGACGTCGAATAGGAACTGCCGCGCTTCAGGTCATAAATCGCGGCGCAGGCTTCGCCGTCGACCCACCAATGGCGATAGGCCGTCGCGACCTGCATTCCGAAAGTCGAATGGCGCTCGACGTCATTCAGGTGCCGGTGATCGCGGCCCCAGACACGGAAGCGGGCCTCGACGCCGGTTGCCCATTCATCGGCCCAATCGGCCGTTTTGCCCAGCGCCTCGAAATCGGGCTGCGCTTCAAGCCGGATGTTCGGCCCGACCACCATTTCCTCGCGGCGGTCGATCGCACCGGAAATGATCGGATGGTTGCGGTCGAGGTCGCGGGCGCGCGCCGTGATCTTGTCGCGGCTTAGGAGAACCTCGCCGTCCGGGTGATTGATCGTCGGCCACCAATCGTGGAGGCCGCGCACGTCGTAGCGCCCGGCGTCATAGGCGCGGCCGCCGAGGCCATAGTTGCCGCCGGCCGGCCCGAAATATGCCTGGCCTTTCGGGATCGAGCCATCCGCGCGCACGCGGATGCGGGGCTTCGCGTTCACCAAATCGTTCCGATCGCGTGGCGCCGCCGCGGCCGTCCCGCTGCGCAATTCTCGGCCGTCTCAATGTCCCGCTGGAGTTGAAGGATATAGCCGTCGAGCCAGGGCAGATTCGCCTTCGTCAGGCTCATCCTCCGACCATTGCGCTCGACAAGCTCCACCCTTCCTGACGTCGCGATCGTGTCGCGCGCCGCTTCCGCGTTGGCGAGATAGGTCTGGAGCGTCGCGAGGTCGGCCAAGGGTCTATTGTTCCTCTTCGTTGCGGTTGAGCGCATCGATGCGCTCGAAAATCGTCTTCTTCGGCTCCGGCGCCGGAGCTGGACTCGGGTCGCTTGGATTTCCAAGAAACCCCTGCTCAATCGCCACCGGCCGCGCCCAAACTGGCGGTCGCACATCCCACCGAATGTCCGCGCGCTCCGGCCGCAGCATCAGCCGCACCGCCTCGGCATAGGCGAAGAGGTCTAGGCTTTCGTTCGGCCCCCGCCGCTCCCACTTGCCGTCGATCAGCGCCTCGCCGGCGAACTCGTCGAAGGTCGAGCGCGGCAGGCCGTCGGCGAATGTCACCTGGCCGGGGCCTCCCTCGGCCTCCGCCAACCGCTCGAGCGTCAATTCCTTGAGCTTGGAGACGCCGAGGTCCCATTCCAGCACCGTCGGAGAGACCGGCTTTCCGCCTTCGTCCTTGTTGATCTCGCGGCCCGCGACCGGCAGTTCCGGCGCCTTCGGGGATTTCGCGCCTTTGATGAGCCGGACGCGCTGCCATCCGCCCCAAGCCTCGCCGGCGCGCGCCATGCGCCGGGCGAACTCGCGGGCCTTCCACGTCACATGGCCGTCGCCGGTGTCGATCGCGATGCCCGCGATCGGCATTCGCCTCTCCGGATCGCTCGCCAGCGGGAGCGCCCGGTCCAGCACCTGCTCCTTGAGGACGAGCCAGTCCTCTTGCCGCTCCGCCGGCCGGATATCGACATCGCGGCCGCCGATACGGCGCGTCGTGATCGTGAAGCGATCAATGATCCAGGATCGACCCTCAAGGTCCCAGCCGACGATCATCACGTCGAACTTGCGGTGGCCGACGTCCACCGCCGCCGTGACGAAGCGGACCTCGTCCGGAACGGTCCCGGCATCCCAGGGCGCCGCGCGCCGCGCCAAGGCGATCGGATCGACGCCCCCGCCGGCTGCGCCGCCCTCGTAAACTTCGCCCAGCACCTTCGCCGTCACTTCGCGCAGGCGCTCCGGCTTTTTCGTCCTTTCAAAAAGGACGAGCGCCGCGACAAACCGGCGCGCCAGATCCGCCCATGGAACCCATGGCGACATCGTGCCGTGGATCCAGAAGCCGAGCACGCGGCGCGACCTTGGTTCGCCGATCACATTGCCGTCGACATCGATCGTCTGGCCCTCGTGGACCCATTTGCCGGCCAGGAGCATCGCCCTCTTGTGCTCTTCCCTGGCCATCGCGCCGCAGTGCGGGCAAACCAGCCCTGCCGTGGCCTCGACGTGCTCGAGCATCTCATCGTCGCCGACGCCGGATAGCCGTACATAATCCAGCTTCATGCGCCATCCTTTCGGCGCCGTAGGGCACGGGCTCGAATGACCTCCGCAATGGGGGCACGGCCAATACCAGATGCCCCGGCTCGACTCCTTCCACGCCGCCGCGATGCCGGAGACCCAGCCAGCGTCCATGTGGCTGCACAGGTAGCCCTTGAAATTCGACCCCGCCGTCGTGCCGCGGATCAGCGCCTGCTCCACGAAGGTATCGCGCAGCTTCCGATTCGCGGCGTCGATCTCATCTCCGACGATGAGGCCGGCGTCGCGCCCCGTGATCGTTCTGGCATTAAGCTGCAACCATTCGAGGTTGCGCCCCCCAACGACCTTGAAATGCATCGTGTCGTCCGACCGCGCCGGCCCGATCTTCGCCTTGATGTCCGGGTGCAGGTTGAACAGCGGCCGGACGTGGCGCCGGCAATAGGCGTCGACCTCGCTATCGCTGCCCAGATACCAGAGGACGTCGGTCAGCGGCCCGAACTTGAGGCGCTTGTGGAGGTGGTTCTCGGCCGCCACGGTGCCGCCGGTCCGCGCCGGCTTGGGCACGATCACCAGCTTCACGTCCGGGTCGTCGAGCGCGTCCTGGATCGGATTGATGAACGGCGTCAGCTCCGGGTCCCAGAGGTCGCCGCCTTCTCCTTCCTTCCTCGCGATCAGCCGGTATTTCGATGCACATTCCGTCGTCGATATCCGCGTCGGCGGCGTCAGCAGGTCCGGCGCACCGGTGGCGACCGTTTCGACGGGGCAGAGGAACGCGCCCTGCGCCAGCCGCTCGACCTCGGCGCGCAGCGCGTCAGGGTCGAGGAGCATTTTGCCGCACGATCTCGCGTTCCAGCGCGGCCCGCATCGCGACGAGGATGGAGGCGAGTTCGTCCGGAACGATCTGCTTCACATCGACCGATAGGTCGGCCCGTCGCTCCAGCCGTTGTTGGATCGCCAGCACCTCGGACTGCAGGCCGGAAAGCCAGCGCCACAGAAACGCCTGCACGCCGGCTCGGTCGAGCAATGCGTTCTGCCGCTCCTTCTCGGCCCTGACCTTCGCCTGGACATTGAGCAGCGCATCGAGCGCCCGCGCCTCTTCCAGGGTTTGGGCAGCGGAGCCGGGCCCTCCTCGCGACCGATCGCCAAGGGAGGAAACGTCGCCCGCTGGTACGAGCCCGGCAAGGCGGGCCGTCTCCGCCATCCGCCGCTCGCGTTCCGCCTGGGCGGACCGAGCCTGTTTGATGAGGTGATCGACGACCTTGCGGGCATCGAACTCCCACGGCACCCCCATGTCGCCGCGGACCATGACCGGGAAATCCTGGTCGTCGTCGATCATCTGCTTGAGGAAGCGCCAGGATATTCCCAGCACTTGCCCGAGCTCGGCCGCATTGAGAACCGTGCCGCGCTTCAGTTCAGTCCGAAGCGCCTCCAGCTTCGCCAGCCTCCCGACGGGATCGGCGGGCAGGCGGGGCATCAATGATCTCCGGTGGGCGCGGAAAATTTATTTTCGAGATGTCGTGATTCGCAGCGGCGCCTGCTGCGCAGGCATAAAAAAACCGCAGAAATCTGCGTGTTTTCTCGCCTCGCCGTCTCGCGGGCGTAGTTGTTCCGCGCCAAAATGGACCGATTAAGGGCCACTTTGCAAGAACTTTTTTCAGAGAATGCCGGCGCGCGCGGCTTCGATCTCGACCTCGGCTGCCTCCAAGGCATCCGGCCACATCTGCAATGCGCCCAGGAGAAGTCGCTTCGACTTGCGTTTGTGGACGCCATATTCCTTGGCCGCGGCGCTATATGGCTTAGGCTCGCCAACGATCATGTCGAGGATCATCCGTTTCGGGTCCGGAAGCCAGCGGCGCCAGTGCGAGTAAGCGACCTGCATCCGGATCGCGAGAGGCCCCTCCCGGACTTCGTTGCGGCCCGAGGCCGAGCAGTCGATCCGCATCTCATAGCCGACGATCCTGACTGCGACATCGCGCTCGATCGCCTCCGCCGCCATCGCGATCTCACCCGCCCAGGCCCATTCGTCACGGGAGATGTCGCCGGCGAGAAATAGCCTGGCGAGCGCGCCTTGCCTGGTTTTCGAGGCGTAGTCGTGGGTCTGCGCCGTGCCCTCGTTCTTGTGCGACCAGCGCGCTGCGATCCGCAGCCGCTCGCCTTGCGCGCGCTCGTCCGCCTCGCGCTGCTCGGTCCTGCGAGCAGCCTTGATGCGTTCGCGCTCCTCCGGAGCGGGGAGGGCGCGCAGTCTCGACTCGGCGCTTTCCCGAATTGCCAGCACACGTGGCTCCAGCTTCTTCGGCTCACCCCTGCTCGCGCCGCCCCGTGCCACGTCAACCCTCCGTCCGGCGCTCGCCGAGATATTTGTTCGCCAGGATTTCCAGTTGCGCCCGGTCCCACTCGGTCAGCCATTCCGGGCGAAGCAGCGCGATTCCCTCGTTCCACCACGCGCGCCGCGCCGCTTCGAAGCCGTCGCGCGGATCCGGTTCGTGGTTGAGGTGCGCGTAGCGGCCGAGAGGGGACTGGAGGGCGCTCATTGCCGCACCTCGATCGTCCGCGGCGGGGCGTTCGCATACTTCCTCTCGAACAGGTCGACGCCAGGCGACGCGGGCGCCTCAGACGACTTCACCGGGAACAGGCCCTTCCAGCAGTGGAATTCGGATTGCTTGAGCACCGCAGCCGGATTCTGACCGCCTTCCCTCAGCCTCTCCAACTCGGCTAGCGCCATCTGCTCGGCGCGATGAGTGAGCGGTTTCTTGATCCTCGTCCGCATCGCCTTGAACCCCGCCCATTCATCACGAGGAAGCCAATCGGGCAGGCCATCGCCGGAGAGAGGTTTATCCTCTCTCCTACTCTGGTCTCTGGTCTCTGGTCTCTGGGGCTTAACCTCGCCCTTATCCTGCCCCTTATCCGACGCGGGTTTTTCCTTTGTTTTACGCAGACTTGGGTTGCCGCCGGACTTGCCGTTCTGGCGGGCAATCAGCGCCTTCTTTTCATCGCGGGTCATTCGTCTCGAGTAGATGGCGCCGCTGGCCGCGCGTGAGAAAACGCCCGCGGATTGCAGTTCGGCGAGCATCGCCGAAACCTCCTGCGGGGGCGCTCCTACTTGCACGGCGAGTTGCACGTCGGTCGGGACGTGTCCGCTGATGAGCAGATGGCCGTATCGCTCGCTCCTGTGCATCAGGGCGAGGATTTCGATCCACAGACCGCGGGCGGCGAGGCTGCATAGTCGCAGCTTCTCGTCGGCCCGCCAGTCCTGCGGGTAAAATTGCATGTATGGCTTCGCAGCCTTCACCTGCTCGGCCCCTTCCATTCGCGAAGCGTCTGCGCGGCCTTCGAGAGGTTGCAGGGCTTACAAGCCAGGGTGAGGTTCGACGGGTCGTTTGATCCGCCTTTCGAGACCGGAAGGATGTGGTCGAACTCGAACGGGCCGTCGGTGTCTCCGCAGTAGGTACAAACCAATCCCTGCCGCCGCCTCACCACCTCCTGAATCGCCGCGGGGATCGCGACCCTGATCGGTCCAGTGTCGACCTCGATCCAGGGCTCCTTGAGGTGCCATTTGCCACCTCTGATGAGGAAGAACTGCTCTAGGTGAGGCCGACATGCTCGCCAGCGCCGTTTCTGTATGCCGACGATCCTTGCGAGAAGAGCGTCATCGTCCGGAAGCGACCCGTCGGAAGGAGCGGAATATGTCCAGACAAGGCCCGCTGCGGAGAACCGGACCAGCATCATCAAGGCGCGAAGGCTTTGCTCGTCGAGCACCTGGACTCGCGTGTCGCTGAGCATCCAGTAGCTGAGACGAAGGTCGTCGAGGGTAGGTGAGAGCTTACTCATCCCCTCACCGCCTGGAAATGCCCGAGAAAGTCGCCGATCTTGCTGCCGGTCGTGCCGTGCCGCTTCTTGGCGACGATGAACTCTATGCGGCCCCGGCAGGCGTCGAGCTTCTTCTGCCAGTCCTCGTAGCCTGGGTCGCCGAACGTCGGTTCTCCGGTCTGGCGGAGGTAATATTCGTCGCGCAGGAAGAAGAGGACCGCATCGGCATCCTGCTCGATTTGACCACTCTCGCGAAGGTCGCTCATCATCGGGCGCTTGTCGGACCGCTCCTCGACCTTGCGGCTGAGCTGCGACAGGGCCAGCACGCCGATCCCGTTCTCCTTCGCGATTTCCTTGAGGCCGCGGCTGACCTCGGACACGACCTGGATGCGGTCCATCTTCCGGTCGCCGCTCATCAACTGGAGATAGTCGAGGATCAGAAGCTCGAGCTTGACGCCGCGCGCCGCGAAGCGCCGCCGCCAACGGCGGACGACGGTGCGGAGCTGCCCGATCGTCATGGCGCTGCGGTCGATCACCTCCAGCGGCATTTCGGCGATGCGGTCGCGGGCGCGGCAGACCTCGCGGCGCTGGAGCGTGTCGAGCTTGCGGTCGCGGATGGATTCGTAGGGAATGCGCTTGTCGAGACAGAGGTCGGCCGCCATTCGCTCGGCAAGCTGCTCCGCGCTCATTTCAAGGCTGACGAAGACGACGCCGTGACCACGCTCGGCCGCCCCAAGGGCATAGGAGATGGCCGTTGCGGTCTTCCCCATACTTGGGCGCCCGGCACCGATGATGAGGTGGGAGGGTCTGATCGGCCCCAGGAGGCTATCGATGGCGGGGATGACGCCGCAGAGGACGCCGCCGAGAGGCTCATCGAACCCCTCGATCACCATATCGAGGCACTGCGCCGCAGATTTCTCGTGCGCGTCCGATCGCTCGCCCGTCGCGGCGGCAATGGCCTCCTCTGCCTCACCGGCAATGGCCGCTAGCGACTTGTTGAGATCGGTCGCGGATGAGGATGCGACGCGCAGTCCGTCGACGAACCTGCGCCTCGATGCCAGCTCGGCGATGTGCCACGCGAAATCGCGCGCGCCGATGACCGAGACGCTGTTCGCCGGGTCGATCATCCAGCCTATGCCGCCCAGCTCCTCGAACGCGGGGTCGTCCTTGAAGAATGGGCGCAGCGTGATTGGGTTGAGCGCGCGCCCCAGGGAATGTTCACGCACGATCGTATCGAACATTCGGCCCAGCAGCGGGTCCCAAAAGTCCGACGGCGTGAGCATGTCGGCCACGGCGTCGACGATCCTGGGCTCGAAAAGCATCGCAGCAACGAGGCCCATCTCGGACTCGGCGTTGGCGATCTGCGTCTCGGCGTGGTCGGGAGCGAAAGGCTGATTCAACGGCCCCTCCTCTTCCACCAATCCTCGACCACGCCTGGCTCCGTTCCGACATAGGCCGCAGCATCGGCGAACAACCTGGCGAAAGGGGGCGCGGGCGATTGCTGGCGCGCCTCATCGATCTTGCGGAGCGCGGTCTCGCGCTGCCATTCGCGATGTTCCGAGCCGTTCACTGTTCCAGCCTCCCGACGACGCGGCTGATGGGCCTGCGGGTCGCTCGTTCGGCTACGATCCTGACTCTGACCTTCGCGACCGCGTGCATGACGGTCGTGTGGTGCTTCCCGCCGAAGCGCCGTCCAATCTCGGGCAGCGACAGAGGGGTCAGGCGCCGCGAGAGGTACATCGCCAACTGGCGAGGATGGGACACCTCGGGAACTCGGCTTTCATGGAGAAGCTGGGCGCGCGTCATCCCATAGCGCTCGGCGACTCGCGCCTGGATCGTGACGATGGCGGGACGCGGCCTCATGTTCGCTTCCATCCCTGCCGCTCCGCGAGCGCGAGCAATTCGGCCTTCGTGTAGAGGCGCGTGCCGACCACGTAGGTCCCGTCGCGATAGCCGAGGACGGTCCCGGAAAAGACGTTCCAGCCTCGACGCCTGAGATGCAGTTTCGCTTGCTCGACGGGATCGGCCGCGCGTTCGGCGTTCGCAGCCAGCCCCGCGACGATCACCCTCGCCTGCGACGTGTAGCCGTTGACGGACGGCGATGCGGCGGCAGCTTCGAGCTGCCCGCGCCGCATCTTCGCGATCCGGACAGCTTCGCGATCCGGGCTGGGGAAAGGGAAGGTGTCGCCGATCTTCACCGGGCGCCTCCGCTCGCGGCCAGCGCCGCTTCCTCTTGCGGAATGAGGCCGCGCTTCCCGTGATAGGGGTGATATGCAAACCGACGCGCCGCCTCCTCGCGCGCGGCCACTGCGTCCTCAAAACGGTCGAAATAGCCGAGGTGAACGCGCACGTAAGCGACCCATGCGCCCTCGCTCTCCACCCAGCATACGCCGATTGCGCCCGACGTATTCGTCTTCGGCTGTCGGCGGTTTCGGTTGTTCTCGGATGGCGTGACGCTGCGGAGATTGGCGAGCTTGTTATTGGAGCGATCGCCGTCGATATGGTCAATGTGATCCGGATCCAGACCGTGGACGAGCTTCCAGATTACCCGGTGAGCTAGGAGTTCGCGACCGCTGAGGCGCCCTTTGCGATAGCCATCGGTGGAGAGCGCGGTCATCGCCTCGCGATGAGCATACAGGCTGTTCCACGCCTTTGCGCATTCTTCAGCCGATCGTTTTGCGCCCCCGAAGTGGGAGATCGGACGCTCTTTCCAGAACAGCTTTCCGCTCTCAGGATCGTATTGAAGGGCGTCGCGCAGATATGCCGACGGAGGCAGTGGGAGAGCCTTCATCTTGCCCGCCCAATTTGCGCCGTAAGAGGAGTGTCAAGGCGCCAGGGCGGAACTATTCCCGCTAGGTGAAGAGAGAAATCTAAAATCCCGACTGCTTCGGCGGCGTCGTGCCTGCCGGGCATGATGCCGAGCTGCCTGCACTGCTCGATCGCATAGGCCTTGAGGTCGGGCGTCCTGACGCCGCGCCGCATCGAGCCGAGGAAATGCCGGCGCCACGTCGCCTGATGCACATGGGCGCAATGGCGGATGCGCTTCGCCTCGCAATAGCTTTCGACGTGCGCGGCAAGGCCGATCAGCAGGAACGGGACGTCGAAGCTGGTGTTGCGGCCGAGCGTCGCAGGATCCAGCGGTTTTTCGTAGGTGACGCTGTCGATGGGCGTCACGATGTGGATATCGTTGATGCGCTTGTGGAGGCGCAGGAAGACGAGACCGGGGCCGGTCAGCTCCGATCCCAACTCCCATGTCCCGCAGGCTGGGCGCTCCTGGCCGTCGTGCCAGAGCGCCCAGCCCGTGGATTTTTTCGACAGATCCAGCGCGAGGAAGGTCATCAGTTGAGCGTGACCAGCTCGCGTTGCTCCGCCGGCGCGTTCGGAATGACGGGGGCGCCGCTGTCCTCGCCCTCGGCCCGGGAGACGAGGTCGTCGGTGATGCCGATGTTCATCGCGTTCAGCATCCCGCGCAGCGAGCGCAGGACGTCGTTCCGTTTCTCCTCGCCCTCGCGCTCCAGGCCGAACACGAAGCGGGCCGCGCGGGTGTTGACCCGGCAGTCCTTCTTGATCGCCTTGTAGCCGGTCGAGGCCTCCTGGGCGCGCTCGCCCGCGGCTTCGACGGCCGGCTTGATGTCCTGGCGATAGATGCGAACCGCCTTCTCGAAATCGGGCTGTTGCACCTCCTCGTTCTGGGGCGCCTGCGCCTTCTTGCCTCTCGGCATCGTTTTCTCCTTCTTCGGTGGTGGAACTGATGTGCCGGGGTCCGGCAACGAAAGGGTGCCGCGCGCCAGGTCGTTTTCGATCAGGCGCGCCTCGGCGATGCCTATTCCGGCCTCGACGGCCGCGGTCATCATCGTCGCGCCGGCGGCGCGGGCGCACAGATAGCTGTCTTGCTGGCGACTCATGGCCGCACCGCGCGCAGGATCGGAAGTCCGGAACGGTCATAGGCGGCGACGCGCCGCTCGATCTTGAGCGCGTGTTCGACCTCGCGCACGCCGGCCGACGTGATTGGAAAGCCGCCGTGGCCGAGCGCGTCGGCCACCTTGTCGTAAAGGTTCATCAGGCCGCGCTCAGCCATGTCTCGCCCTCCCTCTCGCCAACATCGTCCGGGCACTCGCCGCGGCAGTCCTCGGGTTCGAGGTCGCGGTCGCCGTCGAGCCAATCCAGAATCGCGATGAGCCGATCGACCTCGGCCTCGATCGCGGCGCGCGTACCCCCCCCCCCGGACCACGCCGAGCCTCCAGGCCAGGGCCGCGGCGACGGCGCGGCCAGCGCGACCGTCGAATATCCGTTCCACTGCGCGATCAGCGTCGCGACGAAGGCGACGCACGACTTGGCATGGGCCTGTTGCTGGGCCGAATTGGCGGCGAGATGCGTCGCCGACTTCCCGGCCGGCATGTCGTTGCGGACCACGTTCTCAAAGACCTGCCAGGCCCACGGGATCGAAAGGCGTCGCTCATACTGATCGAGCGCGCTATCGCTCGGGAGCTTCCGAAGCTCTTCGAGCGCGTCGCCGACGATGATCTCGACGTGGCCCCCGGACATGCGCTCAGCACCACCGGAGCCGCTGAATGCGCGCGAGTCGGCGATTGATGCCGCGCCGGGCATCGAGGAGCATCGTCTCCATCGCCAGCAACTCGCCGTGCGTCTCCGCGATGCCGCCGGGGCTGCTCGGCGAACGCGCGGTGGCGACCGCCATCAGGAGCGCGGCGAGCAGCGGTAGAAGGTCTTCATGCTCGTCGGTGCCGAGGTCGTGCTGGCGCGCGAGGTCGAGAACGAGGTCGATCGTCCCCTCGCCGAACTCGTGCTCGATTTTCAGGAGGAGGACCGGATCGAGGCTGGTCCGTTCATTCTCGGCATTGGAGACAGTCTCGTCGGAGCAGTCGATCCGGTCGCCGAGCCCGACGTTGGTGAGGCCGTTGGTCAGCTTCACGCACCGGATGATCTGTGCGACGCGCTGGCGGTAAGCTGCGCGGGTCGGCCCGGCGGATATCCCAAGGACGTTCGGCGCGCTCATCGGCTATGAGCCCGGGCATGGAAGCGATCCAAAAGGGTGCGCCGCAGGGTGAAGCAGGGGGAAAGACCCTGCGGCGCTCTCGCCGGCTCATGGGGGGTGCGGGCGAGATTCATGCGGCCTCGGCCTCGGCTTCAGCGGTAGGCCGCTGCCGGTGCTGCATCGTGTTCATCAGCCACTCGGCCGTCACCTCGCGGCCCGCTTCGCGCCCCAGCCGAATCAGCTCAGGCCAATATTCGGGGGGTATGCGGTTGCGAGCCGCCCAGGCGCGAACGGTCACATCCTTCGGTGCCGGCGGCTCCTCAAGATGGCTGAGCAGTTCGGCGACCTTTGCACCTCCGCCGAGCGCGGAGATAAGGCTGGCGTGATCCGTCAAGCTTTCCATTCCCGCTCGCTATCATTCGTAGCGTCATCGCGCAACATGATTTGTAGCGCTGCAATATGCAACGCTATGGACATGGCAGACGAAGATATCGACCTCACCTCGGCGCCCGGCCGGCTGAAATGGGCGCGGCGGCGTCGTTACGACAACGCGGCGGATTTCGCGCGGGCGGCGCGGGTGCCGGAGGTCACTTACCGCGCCTACGAGAACGGACAGAATGGCTTCTCAAAGCACGCTGCCGACTTCGCGGAGCGGCTCGACGTGCCAACCGATTGGCTCCTACGCGGGGGCCCCCTTCCCGGCGCCGACCTGCCGACGAACCTTGTGCCCGACATCCTGCCGACTCGGCCGGTCCAGGAGGGTGAGGGCTCGATCCCGCTTCGTCTGCTCGACCTCGACCTCTCCATGGGCGATGGAACGAACATCGATGATTTCGTTGAGGAGGGCACGATCGACTTCGACGCGAGCCTGCTCCGCAAGATCACCTACTCCCCGCCAGAGCGCATATTCGTCGCCCGCGGCTCTGGCGATTCCATGTTCCCGACGCTCGTCAACGGCGACATGGTGGTAGTCGACACGCTCCAGCGGCGGCTCAACCTTCAGCACCGAATCTGGGCGATCAGCCTCTTCGGTGCCGGCGGTATCAAGCGGCTGCAGCCCATAGCTCAGAACCGCGTCGAGGTGATTTCCGACAACCCTCTTCGGGACAACCGTGTCGTCGATGCCGAGGATCTTCGCATCCTGGGCCGGGTGGTCTGGATCGGACGGGAGGTCTGACGATGCTCGGGATCGTGAGCGTCATCTTCTACATCGGCGCTATCTGTGCCGGCGCAGCGCTGTTCCTCGGCATCGTCACGAACAGCGCGTGGACGATGATCGCTTCCATCGGGGCTATTGTAAGCTGCCTGTTCTTCGGCGCGATGTGCGGTGCGGCGGATCGCGCACTCGTGCTGCTCGCCAAGATCGCGGGCGAGTCGGAGACGTCCGGTCCGCTGACCGAAGAAGATCGCGAGGAAAGGATGTCTCGCGTCGTCCCATGGGATGGCGCCTGATGCCTTCGCAAATGAGCCTCGCCGTAGTGGGGGCCGATTATCCCAACCGCCGCGGCCCTGGCCGACGATTCGAAATTGAGATATGCACACCCGGCGAGACCGTCGAGCTGGCGCCCGAGCCTCGCAACCCCGCCGATCCCCGTGCGATCGCAGTGCTGAGTTGCCGCGGCATCCAGATCGGCTATCTCACGGCGGAGCGCTGCGGCTGGATCGGGTCGATGATGTCCGAAGGTAGGCCGATCTCCGTCATCTTCCAGCGCAAGGCGACGTTCGGAGCGGTGATTCGGCTCGCCTTCGACGGCGAGAAGCCGACGCTGCCGCCGGAGCGCAAGGCTGAGCCGGGCACCGATGCCGGTGACGACAGGGCTTCTGGCCCGATTATATCCCGCCGGACGATTAGGAGGAAACGATGAAGGTGCTCGCGGCCATGTTGGCTATCCTCTCGTCGGGCGCGATGGCCGCGCCTGGCGTCAAGCATCATGTGGTCGGCGGCCAATGCGGCGCCCTCGCCGAGCGCTACCGCAGCGATGTTGATGCGGTCAGTCGCTATGCTGCCTTCAATGCCGAGGCTGCCGAACACCTTCCCGGTTCTCAGCAGAGCGCCGCCCAGGCGCGCGAGAGCAATGCGATGGCTCGCGCTCGGATGAGCCTTGAGGCCGCGCGGGGCGCCGGCTGCCACGTAACGCCCCTGGCGCCTCAACCCGAAAGATACGGCGACTCCGCCGCGTCATGCGCGGTCGAACTCATTGGTGCCGATTGGGGCGGCGCGTTGCCCGAAAACTGCAATCCCACCCGCTGGCCCAAAAGATAGGCGCAGCCGATGTAGCGAACCTGCCGCTACAAAACATATTGACGCGCTACGTTTCGTAGCATAAGTGCTCTCCCCCGTCCAAGGGAGAGCATCTTGTCACGCACTCGCAATCCGCATGTCGTCGCCCGCGCCGAGCGCCTGAAGGCTCAGCGCCTCGCAAATCCACGGAAGCGCGGCATCTGGTCGTCGAACACCCCGCGCATCGCTGCGAGCGTGAAGCCGAAGCGCGCCAGCGCCGAGCAGCATCGCCGCAAGATGGCCCGGAAGGCCGCGCGGCGCGAGACATGGCATCGCGAAGCGGTCGGCTTTTTTGCGCGACAGATTGCCCAAGGCGCAAAGGTACCACCGAACGCCAGTCGCCACCCCGGCGGCAAGAAGCGCACCGCGGCGCCTCGCAACTCCATCTGGCCCGAGGGCAAGGTCGCGGAGCCGGGGAGGATGGGCTGATGCTGCGCCCCCTCGACCGCCCAGCGCCGGCCGACGCATCCGAAGCCGCCGCGCGCGATCTCCTCCTCGGCCACAAGCGCGAGCTGGAGGCTGCCATCGCGGCGAACGTCGCTCACCGCGGCGACCACGTAAGCAGCCTCATCCTCGCTCGCCTTACCGCCCGGATGCGGAAATTCCTGGCCGCCGTGAACCGCGACCTCTCGCGCCCCGTCATCGAAGGTCCCTATGGCACCGCCGGCTTCTGGGGCGAGAACGGCAAGGCTCCGGAAATCGGCGCCCTGATCCGCGAAAGCCGCCGCCAGCGCGAGCCGTTCGTCGAGCCGGTGGCGGAGGGTTTTGTCGTGGGGGAGGCGGCGTGACCATCATCGGCGAACGCCTCTGGATCGAGAATGGCGACGGCGCCGCGGTGGCGCATCGTGTCATCGCGACCGGCTCGCCCAGGCTGGCCGAGATCGGCGCCCATCGCCGTCGCGCCGTTCCGATTCAGATCGTCGGCGGCGATCGGCGCATCGTGCCGGTCTCAGAACTGACCGAGGCCGCCCCGCTCAGCACGGCCGACGAGGCCGAATATCGCCGGCTCGACGCCGAGTTGGCCGGGACCATCGGAGACGGCGCCAAGCTCGCGCGCTTCAATGCGCTGCGGCTGCGGTCGATCATGTTTGGAAGCACAGGAGCAAGCGAATGATGACGACCTACAAAGGAGACGTGAAGGGCGACGTGATCGTCCGCAAGGGCGACGACGTATCGAAGCTGACCAGCGTCGGCGGCTGGCTCGACATCAGCGCCGAGGGCGCCCAGCTTCCGGTGCTGACCAGCGTCGGCGGCTGGCTCGACATCAGCGCCGAGGGCGCCCAGCTTCCGGTGCTGACCAGCGTCGGCGGCGGGCTCGACATCCGCGCCGAGGGCGCCCAGCTTCCGGTGCTCCAGAAAGTCAAAGGCCACGACCTCCCCGACGCCGAAACTGCGCGCCAGCGCCTGATCGAGGTCGCCAAGCACGCCCTTGTTCCTGGCGCCCTCTACATGGAGGGCTGGCACAACAAATCGAACGGCTGTGGCACCGCGCATTGCATCGCCGGATGGGCCGTTCATTTGGCGCGCGAGGAAGGCTACGCGCTGGAGGCGGAAGTCAGTCAACCAGCGGCCGGAAACATCCTGCTCGGCGCCGAGGCCTCGGCATTATTCTACCTGAACAACGACGAGGCCCGCTCTGCGCTCCACAAGGTTCTCGCCGAGGCCGGCGAGAAAGCGCCGTCGTGAACGGACCCCAATCCCCAGACCTACCCGCCCTCGCGCGCGAGATCGACCCGGAGCCGGTGCGCGAGCCGTGGTGGATCAGGAACAGCGATGTCCTGGCGGCGATCGCCTGCATCCTGATCCTGATTTTCGCCGGCCATGCGGTGGGAGAGTTTTGATGGCATCGGTTATCACCTCAGAGCCACGCGCCGGCCGGTTCGCGACAAAGACGTTCGCAGCGTTCCGGATCGCCGACGACATGCCGGGCCGTTCATACCGGCTCGCCTTCGATGGCCGCCCGCGCGATCTCGAAGATGCGCTGAACCAGACCAAGGTGCGCTGCTTCCACAAGGACAAGCTGGTCATCCGCGAGACCGACGAGCTTTCAACGGCCGTCGAATTCCACCTGTTCGCGATCAAGCAGAAGTCGCGGCCCCGGTACGAATATAAAGACCATCGCCAAGTCGCGGTTCGCGATCTTTATGCCGAGCTGATTTGCGTGCTGCCGGCCGGGGTGTTGCTCTGATGGCCTTCTTCCCGGGCTGGAAGGACACGCTCCTCGCCGCCGCCCTCGGCGCGGCCACGATCGAAGGGCTTGTCATCGACAATTTCGCGGGCGGCGGCGGCGCGTCGACCGGGATTGAGGCCGCCATCGGCCGCCCGATCGACGTCGCCATCAACCATGACGACAAGGCGCTCGCCATGCACCGGGCCAACCATCCGTCGACGCTCCACATCAGCAACAACATCAAGCGGGTCGATCCTGTGGCGACCGCCGCCGGGCGCAGGATCGGGCTCGCATGGTTCTCGCCGGACTGCAAGCACCACAGCAAGGCGAAGGGCGGCAAGCCCCGCGACAAGGATATCCGCGATCTCGCCTGGGTGGTCGTGCGCTGGGCCTTCGCTGTCCAGCCCGATTGCATCATCGTCGAGAATGTCGAGGAGTTCGAGGATTGGGGGCCGCTCCGCAAGGGCAGGCCGATCAAGGCCCGCAAGGGCGAGACCTTCCGCTTCTGGATCGCGAAGCTGCGCCAGGCGGGCTACGAGGTCGAATGGCGGCAGCTGCGCGCATGCGACTATGGCGCGCCGACCATCCGCAAGCGGATATTCATCATCGCGCGCCGCGACGGCAGGCCGATCGTCTGGCCGCAGCCGACCCACGGCGCGCCGGGCAGCCTCGACGTCGCCGCCGGCATCCTCCAGCCCTATCGCACGGCGGCCGAGTGCATCGACTGGTCGATCACGTGCCCGTCGATCTTCGAGCGGCGCAAGCCACTGGCGGAGGCGACGCTGCGGCGGATCGCCCATGGCGTGATGCGCTTCGTGGTGAACAATCCCCGGCCGTTCATCGTGCCGATCACGCACAGCGGGCCGCCCAGGGGGCATGGCATCGACGATCAGGTGCGGACGATCACGACCGCCAATCGCGGCGAGCAGGCGCTGGTCGCGCCCCATATCACCAAGTTCCGCACCGGCTCAATCGGTCATGACGCTGGCGAGCCGCTCGAGCAGCCCTATTTCACTGCGACGGCGAAGGGCAGCCAGGGCGCGGCCGTCTCGGCTTTCCTCACCCACTTCTACGGCAGCGACAAGCGCGCAGCCGCCGGCGATCCGCGCGAGCCAAGCCGAGCGGTCACGGCGGGCGGCCAGCACCACGGCGTCGTTTGCGCCCATATCGAGCAGGCCAATACCGGCATGGTGGGCCACAGGCCGCAAAAGCCGCTCTCGACGATCGTCGGCAAGGGCTGCACCCAGCGCGTCATCCAGACGACGATGGTGGTGGCCGACAGCCTGCCGCCGGAGCTGATGCAAAAGGCTGTCAGGACGGCCGCCTTCCTCGTCAAATATTACGGCTCGGCCGACGACGGCCAGACCGTCGCCGATCCGCTCCATTCGACCACCGCCAAGGCCCGCTTCGCCGTCGTCACCGTGACGATCGACGCCGAGACCTATGTGCTGGTCGATATCGGCATGCGGATGCTGGGGCCGCACGAGCTGTTTAATGCTCAGGGCTTCCCGCCAGATTACGACATCGAAGCCGCCAACGACAATGGCGGCAAGCCGCTCACCAAGACCCAGCAGATCGAGAAATGCGGCAACAGCGTCTGCCCCCCGGTGGCGGAAGCGCTGGTGCGGGCGAACTTCTCCGCGCCGGCCGAGGAAAGGATCGCGGCGTGACCGATCTTTTCATTCCTCCCACCGAAAACCCGCTCATCAAGGCTCCGGGCGCCTATCCAGACATCCCGGGCGACGCCTATCATGGCGCCGAAATCTGCCCCGAACCGTCGATCAGTTCGTCGGGCCTGAAGCTGATCGAGGATAGAAGTGCGTTCCATTACTGGCAGCAGTCGCCGCTCAACCCGAACCGACGGCCGCGCGAGAGCAGGCCTGCCTTCGCGATCGGCCACCTGCTCCACGACGTGCTGCTCTACGGCGGCGCCATCCCGTCCGACTATCATGTCGTCCCAGACGGCTTCGTGCGCGCCCACTCCAACAAATGGGCCGACGAGCTTGAGGCCTATGACGCCGCGGTCGCCGAGGGAAAGAATATCCTCCACCAAAACGAGTTCGACATGGTCAGGGCCATGGCCGAGTCCTGCGACCGCCACGAACTCGCGACCGCGCTCCTGACCGCCGGCGAGCCGGAAATCACGCTGGCCTGCCAGGACCCGAAGACCGGGCGCTGGACCAGGGCGCGGCCCGACATCCTGCCGACCGCGATGGAGATCATTCCCGACGTCAAATCGGCGGTCAGCGGCCACCCCGACGATTTCGAGAGGCAGGCGACGAGCCTCGGCTATTTCCAGTCCGCCGCGCATTATCTCGACGTCCTCGACATCCTGTTCGGCGAGGCGAAGCGGCAATTCGTCTGCATCGTGATCGAGAAGGGCCCGGCGAACGAGAAGCACTATCCAGGCAAGACCTACCCGGTCACGATCTACCACCTCGACGATGGCGATATCCAGAACGGCAGGATGCTGAACCGCCGCGCGCTCGACCTGTTCGACCGCTGCCTCCGGACCGGCGAATGGCCTGCTTATTCGTCGCCGGAGCGCCCGATCCTGCCACTTCTGATGACCGGCTGGGCCCGCAAGCAGATCGAACGCCGGGTCGAAGCCGGCGAGCTTTCCTGGGAAATGTGAAGGATTTGAAGATGAACGACGTCGTTAAGCCCGAAGACATCATGCGCCAGGCGCGCGGCGAGGCCGCCAGTCAGGCGACCATCGTCGAGCAATCCAGGGCCATCGCGGAGGTGCAGGGCGCACTCCTCGTCGCCCAGCGCTGCCCGCGCGAGGAAACGGCGGCGCTGGCGCGGATCAGGACCGCGGCGGCGCAGCTTCCGCTCGCCGAGCGCGCCTTCTTCAAGTTCCCGCGCGGAGGCGAGACGGTTTCGGGCGAGAGCATACACCTGGCGGTCGAAATGGCGCGGTGCTGGGGCAACATCGCCTACGGGATCGCGGAGTTGAGCCGCAGCGACCGCGCCGGCGAGAGTGAAATGCTCGCCTATGCGTGGGATCTGGAGACCAATACCAAGTCGCAGATGGGCTTCATCGTCCCGCACCGCCGCGACACCCGGAACGGGGTCAAGGCGCTGACCGACATGCGCGATATATATGAAAACAATGCGAATATGGGCGCCAGGCGGCTGCGCGAGTGCATCTTTCGCGTCCTGCCGGCCCATGTGATCGAGCTGGGCAAGGCAACCTGCATCGCGACGCTCGAGAAGGGCGAAAGCGACAAGCCGCTGACTGTGCGCCTCGCCGAATTGTTCGAGGCGGCGGAGAAAATGGGGATCAGTCGCGCCCGGATCGAAGCGAAGTTGGGGCCGGCCGGCGGCCTGACCCAGATCGACGCCGCCAACCTCCACGTCTCGCTCCGGTCGGTAAAGCGCGGCGAGGTTTCGGCCGACGAGGAATTTCCGCGCGTCGGGGTCGAGGAAGCGACCGCAGCCGCCCGGCGCGTCGCGGGGAAGGGGCAGCGGCAGGAGACGATTACCGGCGAAAGCCCGAATGCCGAGGAGGGCCGGGCCGAGAGCCAGATGGGCGACGGCTTCTCGGGCGCCAAGGACGAGCATCCCGCCCGCCGCGTCGCCGACGACATCATCCGCGCCGCCGGCACTCAGGGGACCATCATCGACCTCGCCAATCTCAAGGCCGCGCGCTCCGCCGATGTGGCCGCGATGCCAGACGACATGGCGGCCGACGTCGAGGCGGCTTACGCCGATGCCGAGAAGCGCCTGAAGACCCGCAAATGAGGGCCGCTGCCATGAGCCGCGCCGCGGCACCAGGGTCTGACCGCAGGCCAAGGATTCATCTCTGGCCGGGCGCCGGCGGCGCGAGCTTCAGCTTTGGCCCGTGCGGCGCTCGGGTGGCGGCGCGGAGCGTCGGCGAGGCCGTCGAGATGGCCGTGGATGCAATCGAGCGCCGCGCGGCGGTGATCATTTTCGAGGGAGGAAACGATGTCCGAAGCTGATCCACAGATTGCCGCCGAACCCGCGCCCGACCTCCCCGACGGCGAATATGCGATCATCGAAATGATGGGCCATCGGACCTATGTTGGCCGCATCTCCGAGGTCGAGCGCTTCGGGACGAAAATGCTCGCGATCGAACCGCTTTTCCGGGACCAGCTCTTGCCGACGGTTCTGACAACCGGCGCGTCCATCTACCAGCTCACCCCATGCTCGCGGGAGGTCGCTCGCGAGCGGCAGCCGAAGAGCGAATATTCGCTGCCGGCGTCGGTGGCGGCTGCACTGCCCCCTGCGCTGCTGCCGGCCCCCGATGAGCGCCCGGAGTTCCTAAACACCGCGGTTGGGGCACGCTGCGCGGAGTGTGGCGGCGAGTTCGGTTATTGCGATTGCGTGCCGTTCTGATGCCCGAACTGCGCGGCAAGAACTTGGCTTGCTGGTGCAGGCTCGACGCGCCGTGCCACGCCGACGTGCTGCTCGAGTTGGCGAACCGGCCGTGATTGCGCGCCCAATCCCGGACGAAGCGCTGAACAGCCACATCGGCATTCTAGGCGAGGTCGCCGACGGCGGCCCCATGGCGCTCGACCTGGATCGTCTAATCGGCTCCCACGCCTGCATCGTGGCGAACAGCGGCGGCGGCAAATCGGGGCTGATCCGGCGACTGCTCGAGGTGACGCACGGCCACGTCCAGCACATCGTCCTGGACGTCGAGGACGAGTTCTATACCCTCCGCGAGCGCTTCGAATATGTGATCGCCGGCGGCGACGATCCCGACGCTCCGGCGACGGTCGAGAACGCGCATGGTCTGGCGCGCGCGTCGCTGGAGCATGGCTTTTCGCTGATCGCCCAGATCAACGACCTCGGCGACGACGCGCCGGCCTTCGTCGGCCGCTTCCTCGACAGCCTCATGTCGGCCCCGCGCGAACTTTGGCGGCCGCTCCTGGTCGTGATCGACGAGACCCAGCGCTTTGCGCCGGTGACGGGCGGCACGGACGCGACAGACGGCGTGAAGGCGCTCGTCCAACGCGGCCGCAAGCGCGGCTTCACCGGGATCTTCGCCAGCCTCGCGCTTTCCGAGATCAACCCGCGCGTCCGCGGCCTCGTCAACAACTGGATGCTCGGCCGCGTCGGGCAATCGCTCGATCGCAAGACGATGGCCCAGCAGCTCGGCTTCGCGCCGAGCTCTGCGGAGGCGAAGGGGCTGCAATCGCTGGAGCCGCGCCATTTCTGGGGCTTTGGACCGGCGCTGACGCCAATTCCAGCGCTGTTCCGGGTGGCCGAAGTGGAGACGACGCCGGTTCGGCCCGGCGACGCGAAGGTGCCGACGCCGCCGGCCCCGGAGGCTCTGCGGACGATCCTTGCCGGGTTGGCGAGCGTTGAGGTGCCTTCGGATTCGAAGGGACCGGCGACGATACCTCAAGGCGTCGTGCCGTCATGGCCGGATCAGCGAAAGGAGGTCGAGGCGCTGAAGGCGGCGAACGCCTCCCTCGAAGGCGCTTTGCGGCGTGCCGGGCGCCTTGTCGCCGACGCCGACGCCGCCATTCAGGCCGTCCATCGCGCGCTGACAGAAATTCCGATCACCATCCCCGCGCCGGGCGGAGGAGCCCCGGCAAAGCCCCGCCGGGAACGAGCGACGCCGCCCAAGGCTTCCCCCACGAGGCCAGAGGGGAGCGTCGCTCCACGGGCGGAGGGCCTGCCCCCGCGACACAGGCGCATTCTCGACGCAATCGCGTGGTGCGCTACGTTTCTCGGTCGCACCGGAGTTCCGCGTGGGATCGTGGCGTGGATCGCCGATGTGTCATCGAAGTCGTCGAGCTATGCCAACGACATTAGCGCGCTCCGGACGCGCGGACTGATCGACTATCCAAACGCTGGCGATCTCGCCCTTACGACCCAGGGCGCTGGCATAGCGGCATGGCCGGATGCGCCGCCGACGCGAGAGGCCCTACGGGATGCCGTTTCCGCTCAGCTCGCGCCGCGCCAAGTCAATTTCCTGAACGTCCTCTGGAGTCATGGACGGCTAGCACGGCTGAGCCGCGACGATTTGGCTCTCAAAGCTGGCGTTTCCGCGTCATCGTCGAGCTTCGCGAACGACATCAGCCGCCTGCGGGCCCTTGGTATCATCGACTATCCCGCGCCGGGCGAAGTCAGCCTGGGGAGTATTTTCGATGCCTCCTAGACTCCCCCACCCCCTTCCCGCCGATCCCCGCAAGGAGGTGAGATGAGCGCGAATATCACAATCGTTTTCCGGCAAACAGGGGATTACGAGATCACGCAAATCCCGATCCGCGCCTTCATCGACAATGCGGACGCAGAAGCCTTTTCCAGCTTGGCCGCGCAAGAATGGGATGCCGCGTTCAAGGCCGTTCCTGACAACCTGGAATGTCCTGGAATTGACGCTTCCGACCATGAATGGTCGAAATGGGCGCGCCGGAGAACGCGCGCGTGGGGCAAATTCAGGCGCATGTTGACCTGCGACCCAAAAGCCGCACCGGTTAGCGAATGGTTCAGCCCTGAAGAGCCCACCTACCACTTGTCCACAGTGCCGCTGACCAGCCCGATGGACTCCCCCCATGCCTGATCCATCCAAGACGAGCGAGGAAGCGATGCTGAAGCCGTGTCCGTTTTGCGGAGGTGGCGCGCGGGAGATGGTTGGCTTCCGTGACGATCATGGTTTCGCAATCAGATGCGAGCGGCCTTACTGCCGGGCAACAACTAGCGGCCACCCGACGCCCGCTCGGGCAATTGAGAGATGGAACACCCGCTCCTCCTCTCGTGAAGAAGAGCTTGTCGAGGGGCTTAAGGGGCTGATCCGATATTGTGATGCCGTCGTGCTCTCTTCCGGAATGGGGAAGAGCCAGCGTGAACGTCTTGAGCGCGCCCGCACCCTCATCCAGGATAGCTGAACAATGGGGGTGGAGCCGATCTTGTGGACCGAGGCCGAGGCGGCTGCGAATCTTCGCGTCTGCACGAAGACCTTGCGCGGGTTTCGGCGCCGGGGCCTCATTCGCTATGTCGCGCTCGGCCGAAAGATTCTCTATCGCCCCGAGGACTGCGCCGCCTTCACTGCCGCGAGTTGCAGGGTCGAAGAGCCCGCGATCCACGCCCCTCCCCGCCCGCGCCGTAGACCTTCGGGGCGGAAGGCTGGTAACGTCGTGAGCTTCACGGAGCGCCGAAAGGCGCGGCTGGGAGGCTCACTATGACGGTCTACAAGCCCAAGCGCAGCAGCCTCTTCCTATACGATTTCGTGATGCGGGGACAGCGGTACAGCGGCCCGACCGGGTGTAAGATCAAGCGCGATGCGGAGCGCGTCGAGGCAAAGGTCCGTGCCGAGATCGCGCTTGATACGGGCTCGAGGAAGAAACCGACAATCACCCTGGACGAAGCGGCTGGTCTCTATGAGGACCATCTGCGCGGCCGTGGCCGCTGGTCGCCGACTGCGGACTACATCATTGCCGGACTGATCGAGTCGCTGGGAGGCGACCGCTATCTGTCCGAAATCAGCCAGCAGGATTTGTCCGACCATTTCGCGCGGCGGGCGGCGAAGGTATCGGCCTCCACGGTCAATCGCGAAATCGACGTTGCGCGCCCGATCTGGCGCCGCCTCCGCAAGAGCCATGACATCGGCGAAATGCCGGAATGGGGGCAGCTTTCTTATGCCGTTCCGGATCGGCCCCCGCGCGAACTGACGCACACCGAGGAAGCCGCGCTTCTCCCCGAGATCAGGCAAGACCTCTACGACTTCTGCGACTTCGCCCTTCGCACCGGCTGGCGAAAATCGGAAGTGATGGGGCTGCGCTGGATCGACTGCGACCTCAATGGCGCGACGGCGACGACACGGATCAAGGGCGGAAATTATGTGCGCCGGCCGCTTACCCAAGCCATGGTGGTGATCATCGCCAACCAGCCGCGCGTCGGCCCGTTCGTCTTCACCTACATCTGCCAGAAGAGCAAGAGCCGCTACACCGATCGACGCGGCCGATTGCAGCCGGCACGAAAGAAGGGCGAACGCTACCCGATGACGCCGACCGTGCTGAGAAAGCCATGGGCGGCGGCGAAGAAAGCGGCAGGCGTCGAGGGCTTCCGGTTCCACGATCTGCGCCACACGCGCCTCACGCGCGTTCTCCGCTCGACCCAGAACCTGGCGCTTGCCAAGCGCGCCGGGGAGCATCGCAACATCAAGACGACGCTGCGCTATGCCCATGTCCTCGACGATGACCTTCGGCGGGGCTTGGAGGCTTCCGAATCCCGAACTATTCCCGAAGCCGAAACCGCGACGGCTGAAAAAGTGAGGAAATCCGCCAATGACGCCGCATAGAGCGCAACCGTGTAAGCGAGATGCTCTACCAACTGAGCTAAGCGCCCTCCCCTTCCCCTGCCACTCGCGCGCCCACCCCGCAACCGCCCTGTCCTCCCCGGGACGGGGAGGGGGACCGCCGGAACGGCGGTGGAGGGGGTTCCGGGGCCCGCACGAAGCCCGGTCCATCAACGCCCGGCCGATCATCCCAGCCCCCTAACCCCGGCCGAAGGCCCCATTCGGTTCGCGCAAGGGCACAAAGGCGCGAAGGGTCCCGGCCCTTATGTCATCGCGAAGCGTGTAAGCGACAAGGCAATCCAGCCCCAGCCCCGGCCAATTTGGCTCCGCCGGTCCTGAAGGCCGCAGTCCCTTCGCGCCTTCGCGTGAACAAATAGCGGCGCGCCTGCCACGCGGGCGCCGTCAAATTCGCAATCAAAACGGGGCCGCCTGTCGCAGGATGGGGAGGCGCCGTGCAGGTCGCCGACCCCCCTCCGCCACCGTTCCGGCGGCCCCCCTCCCCACGAGCGGGGAGGATTTCACCCCTTGCCTGTGATCCATTCCACCGCCGCCCGGGCGTGGATCGCCGTCGTGTCGTAGACCGGCAGCACCGCGGCGCCGGGATCGACGAGCAGCACCAATTCCGTGCAGCCGAGCACCACCGCCTGCTGCCGCGCCTGGGCCATTTCGGTGAGGAAGGTCTTGAGCCGCCGCTGCGAATTGCGGGTGACCTGCCCCTTGGCAAGCTCTTCGAAGATGATCCGGTCGATCTCCGCCGCGGTCGCCGGATCGGGAAGCGCCACCGCGATCCCCTTCGCCTCGATCCGCTCGCGGATGAAGGGCTCGGCGACGGTGAAGCGCGTGCCGATCAGCCCGGCTTTCCGCACCCCGTCGGCGGCGAGCCGCTCGGCCGCGGCGTCGCCGATATGGAGGAGCGGGATCGAGACCGCCGCCTCGATCGCGCCGGCAAGCTTGTACATCGTGTTGCTGCACAGCAGCAGGCCCTCCGCCCCCGCCGCCTCCAGCCGCCGCGCGGAATCGGCGACGATCGTCGCCACCTCGTCCCATTCGCCGGCAAGCTCGAGCGCGGCGATCGGCGCCAGGTTCAGGCTCTCGATCAGCAGGGGCGCCGAATTGAGCCCGCCGAGCCTTTTCGCGACCCCCTTGTTGATCTGCTCGTAATAAAGGGCGGTCGAAAACCAGCTCGTCCCGCCGATCATCCCCAGCTTGCGCAAGACGATTGCCCCTGAAAATCCATGCCCCGTCCCCTGCAACCCCATCGTCCGGGATTCTTCAAGCTGTCGCGTCGCGGGTTCCGGGCCGGTCCGGCCGTTTATCGCGCCAAGCCGTGGCGCAGGGGACGCATCACCGCGGAGGGCCGGGGAATCCCCCTCCCCGTCGAGGGGGAGACGTGAAGGGGCCTGGGCCCGGTCAGGCGAAGGTGTCGGCCATCTTCTTCGGGTCGAAGGTCAGCAGCCGGACCGCGGTCGCCGCGGCGCCGCCCCAGAGCGTGATCGAGATGGCGCCGACCACCGCGCCGGTGGCCCAGATGACGATGGAGGCGGCGTTCAGGCCGAACTGGCGCTCCATCTGCGCCTGGATCGCCCGCTGCACCGCCGCCGGATTGCCGTTGGCCGCGGCGAGATCCTGGAAATAGCCGGCATTGGTGAAGCTCGAGACGACCATCCAGAGCACGATCATGATGATGAAGACGACCAAGGACGCGGCGAAAAGCGGCCAGAAGCGGCCGCGGGTGATCCGCCACGCCTCGCCGATGACGATCTTCTCGCGCATCATGGTGAGCGGGAAAGCGAGGCCGAAGCGGACGAAATACCAGGCGGTGAAGGCGATGATCGCCGGGAAAAGGAGGAGGATCATGGCCGCGACCGCGGCGCCCGACCCGCTCGCCCCCGCCATTGCAACCAGCACGAACATGGCCACCATGGCGGCATAATAGACGACCAGGAAGAGGATGGTCAGCGCCAGCAGCCGCGCCTCGTCCATGCCGAGCCGAAGGTAGAAGAAGCCCTGCTGCTCCGGCTTGAGCACGGCGCGCTGCACCGCCGCGAACAGGACGACGTAGACGATGAGCGACAGCAGGAAGAAGAGGATGAAAGGACCGGCCAGCGCCGCCATGGCGCTGCCGATCGCCTGCGGATCGGACATGGCCTGGATCTGCGCCGCCATCATCGAGCGCATGAGGAAGCCCATGACGACGAACATCGCCAGATAGACGATCGCCCAGACGACGACCGCGAGCGGCTTGTCCCGCAAGATGCGGAAACCGCCGCCGATCACTTCCCCAATGTCCATGGCCCCTCCCCTTTCTCCCGCAGCCTAACGCGTTCGCGTGGCGGGGGCTAGGGTCCGGACCCTGGAGCGTTGCGCGAAAAGGTGGGTACCGGCTTTTCGCAATAAGCAACGCGACAACAAAGGGTTCTGGAGCGGGCTGTGATTCAATCCAATCACAGCCCGCTCCAGGGCACGAGATCCGGCCCGGATCGCACGCCGTCGTCCCCTCAGGCGAAGGTCTCGGCGATGTCCCTGGGATTGAAGGTCAGCTGCTTCACCGCCGTCGCCGCGGAGCCGCCCCACAGCGTAACCGTGAGCGCCCCGGCGAGCGCCGCGCCGACCCACATGACGACCGAGGTGACGCTGAATCCGAGCTCGCGCGCCACCTGCGCCCGCTCCAGCCGCTGCACCGCGGCCGGATCGCCGGCATTGCGCGCGACGTCCGCGAAATAGGCGCCGCTGGTGACGCTGGTAACGGCGATCCACAATATCGCGATGATGGTGACCACCACGAGCGACGCGGCGAACAGCGCCCAGAACCGGCCGCGGCTGATCCGCCACGCCTCGCCGATGACGATCTTCTCGCGCAGCATGGTGAGCGGAAAGGCAAGCCCGAAGCGGATATAGTAAAAAGCGGTGAAGGCGATCAGCGCCACGATCATCGCGACGCTCAGGATCGCGGCCGCGCCGGCCGATCCGGTCGCGCCAATGACGATGGCCATCAATATGCTCAGCACCACCGTCAAGACCAGGGTCGCGACATAATAAGCGACGAGGAAGATGATGCTCAGCGCCAGCAGCCGCAGCTCGTCCATGCCGAGGCGGATGTAGAAGAAGCCCCTTTGCTCCGGCTTCAGCACCGCGCGCTGGGCGGCGGCGAACAGGATGACATAGACGACCAGCGACATCAGGAAGAGGAGCAGGAGGCGCCCCATCATCACGCCCATGGCGGCAAGCTGGGCCTGGGGATCGTTGGCGGCGACCTGGGCCTGCATCTGCGCCTGCGCCTCCATCATCGGGCGCATGAGATAGAGGGTCGGGAACAGCATCAGCAGGAAGACGATCGCCCAGGCGAGCACCGCGAGCGGCTTGTCACGGATGATCCGAAACCCGCCCCCGATCACCACTCCGATGTCCATGGCCCCTCCCTTTCGCCGACGGCCCAATGCCTTCAATCGTTGAAGGCCCGGCTCCCCGGAACCTAGCCCAGCGCTTTCACGATCTCCTCGACCATCTTCTTGGCGTCGGACAGCAGCATCATCGTATTGTCGCGGTAGAAAAGCTCGTTGTCGACGCCGGCATAGCCGACCCCGCCCATCGACCTTTTCACGAACAGGACGGTCTTCGCTTTCTCCACGTCGAGCACCGGCATTCCGTAGATGGGCGACGATTTGTCGGTCTTCGCCGCCGGGTTGGTGACGTCGTTGGCGCCGATCACGAAGGCGACGTCGGTGCGCGCGAACTCGCTGTTGATGTCCTCCAGCTCGAACACCTCGTCATAGGGCACGTTCGCCTCGGCGAGCAGCACGTTCATATGGCCGGGCATTCGGCCGGCGACCGGATGGATCGCATATTTGACCGTCACGCCTTCCTTCTTGAGCTGGTCCGCCATCTCGCGAAGCGCATGCTGGGCCTGGGCGACCGCCATTCCATAGCCGGGGACGATGATCACCTGCTCGGCCTGCTTCATCAGGAAGGCCGCATCCTCGGCCGAGCCGCGCTTCCACGGCCGGTCGATCGCCGCGCCGCCGCCCGTCGCCACCGCCTCGCCGCCGAAGCCGCCGGCAATGACGGAAATGAAGCTGCGGTTCATCGCCCGGCACATGATGTAGGAGAGGATCGCGCCCGAGCTTCCGACCAGGGCGCCGGTGATGATCATCGCCGTGTTCTGCAGCGTGAAGCCCATCGCCGCCGCCGCCCAGCCCGAATAGGAATTGAGCATCGAGACCACGACCGGCATGTCGGCGCCGCCGATCGGGATGATCAGAAGGAATCCGATCGCGAAAGCGAGCCCGGCCCCGGTGAAGAAGACCCAGGCGCTCTGGTCGGTGACGAAATAGGCGATGAGCCCGACGATCACCGCGAGCGTGCCCAAATTGATGACGTGGCGGCCGGGCAGCAGGATCGGCTTCCCCGACATGTTGCCGTTCAATTTCAGGAAGGCGATGACCGACCCCGAGAAGGTGATCGCGCCGATCGCCGCGCCCAGCCCCATCTCGACCCGGCTGACCTGGTGGATCTGGCCCGCGGTCGCGATCCCGAACGCATCGGGGTTGAGATAAGCGGCGGAGGCGACCAGGACCGCGGCGAGGCCGACGAGCGAATGGAAGGCGGCGACGAGCTGCGGCATTGCCGTCATCGCGATCCGCCGCGCGGTGACGATCCCGATCGCCGCGCCGATCGCGATCGCCCCCAATATCTCGCCGAGCGTCCCGAGGCTGACGAGCGGGAACGGATCCTCGCTGCCCGAGATCGGCGTATAATGAGCGAGCGTGGTCAGCACGGCGACCGCCATGCCGATCATCCCGATCCGGTTGCCGCGCCGGCTCGTCTCCGGATTGGAAAGCCCGCGCAGGGCGAGGATGAAGCAGACGCCGGCGATCAGATAGGCAAGCGCGACCCAGGCCGGCAAAGCGGTGCCTTCATGCATGAACGTCGCTCCCCGTCATTGCGAACCCCGGCGAAAGCCGGGGGAAGCAATCCAGGCTGCACGGGACCGGATTGCCGCGTCGCCGCGCTCCTCGCAATGACGGAGGAAAGGCCATGCTCATCCCTTCCGCTCCTTCTTCTTGTACATTGCGAGCATTCGCGCCGTCACCGCGAAGCCGCCGAAGATATTGACGCTCGCAAGCACGACCGCGAGCAGGCCGAGCCATTTCGCCGCATGGGCCCCCTGGGCGGCGGCGGCGATCAGCGCCCCGACCACGATCACCGAGGACACCGCGTTGGTCACCGACATGAGCGGCGTGTGCAGGGCCGGGGTCACCGACCAGACGACATAATAGCCGACGAAGCAGGCCAGGACGAAGATCGACAGGATCGAGATGAAGTCCATAAGCCCGCCTCTCCTCAGCCGCGGCGGGGCGCACATTGGCGGGCGAAAGGGGGCCTGTCGAGGCGGAAAAATCTTTGGCGACGGGCCGCTTGCGGACGCGCATCAAAGGACGAAGCGGGCGAACTCCTCGCTCACGATCGCGTCGAGCCGGCGCCGGCAGGATTCGTGCTGTGGATGGCCCTGCTCGATCAGGCCGAAGACCGGATCCGGCCACCGGCGCAGCGGCACCAGGGCGAGCGGCGTCGCGACCGGCACGAGCTGCGCCCCGCGCCGCGACTGGAGGGTGAGCAGAACCCCGTTCAACACCCCGTCTATGCCCGGCCGGTCGAGGATGGCGATCCGATACTGGCCGGTCTCGTTGGTGACGAGATAGACGTGGCCCGACTGGTGCGGCATCGAGACGAGGCCGTGCTGGGCGTAGGCGGCATCGACCCGCTCGCTCTCGGCGAAGACCAGGCCGGAGGCCGCGTCGCTCCACTCGACCATCGTCCGATAGGCAAAGACCGCGCCTTCGGTCGCGAAGGACGGGCGCAGGGTCAGATAATCCCCCTCCATCCAGGCGACCGCCCGCCGCGAATAAGCGCCGAGCTCCGGCGGCGCCACGTCGGCCGCGGCCGCGGGCGCGGGGGGCGGCGGGGCCCCGGCGGCGCTTCCGATGCCGAGCGCCGCCTCGACCCGAAGCCGCGTCGCAAGCGTCAGCGGCCGTTCGCCCGACAGCGCCTTTTCGAGGGTCGAGAGGCTGATCCGCGCCTCATAGGCGAGCCATTGCCGAGTCAGCCGCCGCCGCGCCAGCGCCTCGCGCACCTGCCGGACGAAGGATTGCTGCTCCTGCTCCACCCCTGTTCCTCCCCGCGAACCGTACATTTGCGCACAAGCGTGCGGGACGCAACGGGGAAGGAAGGAAATATCGCGTTACACATCCTCCCCGGAACGGGGAGGGGGACCGCCGGAACGGCGGTGGAGGGGGTTTCCCACCCGCTCCAGAATCCCCGAAACCGCACCCTCCAAATCCCGCATCACATAATCGGCCGGAATCCGCAGGATCGAGAATCCCCGCGAAACCAACGCCCGATCCCTCTTCTTGTCCCCCTCGGCCCGTTCCGCCGTGTCATGCGCCCATCCATCCACCTCGATCACCAACCGCGCCGAAGGGCAGAAGAAATCCACGACATAAGGGTCAAGCGGATGCTGCCGCCGGAACTTGATCCCATGCGGCCGTTGCTTGAGCTGCTGCCAGAGCAACGCCTCGGGCGGCGTCATCTCGCGCCTTAACCTGCGCGCGGTATAAACCGCCGGCCGCCGAAGCCGCTTGGACCCCCCTCCACCGCGCTTCGCGCGGTCCCCCTCCCCGTTCCGGGGAGGATTTGGCGGCGCCGTTCCCATCTATCCTCCCCAGGATGGGGAGGGGGACCGGCCGAAGGCTGGTGGAGGGGGTTCCGAGGCCCGCACCAAGCCCCTCACCCCAAAAGCCGCTCGTTCACCACCTTGCCGCTCCGGGTCAGCCGCACGCCCTTCACGATCTCATCGTCGTCGGGCAGAACCACCTTCCCCGCCTCCTTGTCCCAGAAGGCGCTGAGGAAATTGTAGAGGTTGCGCGCGTACAAGGCCGAGGAATCGGCGGCGAGGCGGCTCGGCACGTTGCGGTGGCCGACGATCTTCACCTTGTGCCGCTCGGCCACCTCGCCGGCGACCGCGCCCTCGACATTGCCGCCCTGCTCGACCGCGAGATCGACGATGACGCTGCCCGGCCGCATGCTCGCCACCTGCGCGTCGCTGATCAGCCGCGGCGCCGGCCGGCCGGGGATGAGCGCGGTGGTGATGACGATGTCCTGCTTCGCGATATGGCCGGAGACCAGCTCCGCCTGCGCCGCCTTATAGTCGTCCGACATCTCGGTCGCGTAGCCGCCCGTCCCCTCGCCCTCGATCCCCTTGACGCTCTCGACGAAGATCGCCTTGGCGCCGAGGCTCTCGATCTGCTCCTTCGTGGCGGCGCGAACGTCGGTCGCCGAGACGATCGCGCCAAGCCGCCGCGCGGTGGCGATCGCCTGCAGGCCGGCGACGCCGACCCCCATCACGAAGACGCGCGCGGCGGGGATGGTGCCGGCCGCGGTCATCATCATCGGCAGCGCGCGCCCATATTCGGCCGCGGCGTCGAGCACCGCCTTGTAGCCCGAAAGGTTGGACTGGCTGGAGAGGACGTCCATCGACTGGGCGCGGGTGATGCGCGGCATCAGCTCCATCGCCAGCGCCTCCAGCCCCGCCGCCGCATAGGCGTCGACCCGGTCGCGCCGCCGGAACGGATCGAGCATCGCGACGACGAGCGCGCCCGGCTTCGCGCCCTTCAGCCCATCGGCATCCGGCCCCTGGACGCCGAGCAATGCGTCGGCCCCCTTCAGCACCGAAGCGCGCGGGCCGACCTCCGCCCCCGCCGCGCGATAATCCTCGTCGGCAATCGAGGCGGAGAGCCCCGCCCCCTCCTCGACCGCGACCTCGGCGCCGAGCGCGACATATTTCTTCGCCGTCTCCGGCGTGGCGGCGACGCGGCTCTCGCCCGCCTCCGTTTCGCGCAGGATCGCGAGCTTCACGTCAGCTGATGATCAGGATGATGATGAAGGCGATGATCAGGCAGGCGATCGCGCAATTGCGGAACATCCGGATGAAGCTTTCATAGCCCCTTTGGTGGACGATCAGCTCTTTCTCCATCTCGCCTTCGGCCGCCATCTTGCTTCCTCATCCGTCTGTTGCGCGCCGCTTCTAACAAGCTGCGCCGTCCTGCTGAAGCCCCAATTAAGGTGAACTTTACACCCTGAAGCTACAGAGGTTCCCGTGGAGCCAAGGGAAATGATGACGCGGCCGGACCCGACCCGCTGCCTGCTGCTGATCGACGACGAGCCGGCGCAAAGGCGGCTGGTGACGGCGATCGGCGCGCGCGCGGGCTGGTGGGTGCGCGGAGCCTCGGACGTCGAGGCGGCGCAGGCGATGCTCGCCGACCCCGAGCAGCCCAGGTTCGACGCCATCCTGCTCGACCATTGGCTTCCCGGCCCGGCGGGCGCCGAATTGATCGCGCAGATCCGCGCCCTCGCGCCCGAGCTTCCCCTGCTGATCATGACGTCCCAGACCTCGGTCGCGGTCGCGGTCGAGGCGATGCGCGCCGGCGCCGCCGATTTCCTGGTGAAGCCGATCGCCCCCGACCGGCTGCTCGCCGCCCTGAACGCGGCGACCGACCGGCGCCAGCGCAACGGCGAGCTTCGCCCGCTCTCCGAGAAGATCTCCAAGACGCTCGCCTTCGACGAGATCGTCGGCTCGGCGCCGCGCTTCCGCGCCGCAATGGCGGTCGCCGCCAAGGCCGCCCGCGCCCGCGTCTCGGTGCTGATCGAGGGCGAGAGCGGGTCGGGCAAGGAAGTGATCGCCCAGGCGATCCACGCCTCCTCCCCGCGCGGCAAGAAGGCGATGGTCACCGTCAATTGCGGCGCCATTCCCTCCAACCTCGTCGAATCGGTCCTGTTCGGTCATGAGAAAGGCGCCTTCACCGGCGCCTTCGACCGCCATATCGGCCGCTTCGAGGATGCCGACGGTTCGACCCTGTTCCTCGACGAGGTGGGCGAGCTTCCGCTCGACACCCAGGTCAAGCTGCTGCGCGCGATCGAGACCGGCGAGATCCAGCGGATCGGCGGCCGCTCGATCCAGATCGTCGACGTCCGGATCATCGCCGCGACCAACCGCCGGCTGATCGAGGAGGTCGCCGCCGGCCGTTTCCGCGAAGATCTCTATTATCGGCTGAACGTCGTCCATGTCGACATTCCGCCGCTGCGCGACCGGGCCAGCGACATCCCGCCGCTCGCCCGCCACCTCCTCGCCAGGATCGCCGAGCAGCCGGGCATGCGCTACCTCTCGATCACCGACGACGGGCTTGCGGTGCTGATGCGCTACGGCTGGCCGGGCAATGTCCGCCAGCTCCAGAACGCCTTGTTCCGCGCCGCCGTGCTGTGCGACGGCAATGCGCTGACCGCCGCCGATTTCCCGCAGATCGCGCAGGAATCGACGATGAGCCGCCGCGCCAGCGACTATCACGGCAAGGCGCTGAACGGCGCCGCCGGCACCTCGGCCTTGACCCAGGGGCCCGGAATCACCCTCTACGACCATGACGGCAACATGCGCTCGCTCGAGGAGATAGAGGCCGACGTCATCCGCCTCGCCATCGGCCATTATCGCGGCCGCATGACCGAGGTCGCCCGCCGCCTCGGCATCGGCCGCTCCACCCTCTACCGCAAGCTCGGCGAGCTCGGCATAGGCGAAGTCGCGTAACGCCCCTTCTCCTCCCCACCCGTGGGGAGGGGGACCGCGCGCAGCGCGGTGGAGGGGGTCCGGAGACCCGCGAAAGCCTCCCTCCACCAACCACCAGCCAATCGCCCTTTGGGGAGAAGGCTCTTAGAGCCGGTTGATACGCCCAACCGGATCTTTGGTTGTCTTGCGTCGGGCATCTTGTGCCCATAGATTATGCGCATTGTTTATGAGGTCGCCAATGACACGCGCTGCACGAAAGGATTCGGAGAAGGCGGCGCGAAAGCCGACGAACCTGTCGCTGGACGCGCATCTGGTCGATCAGGCGCGGCAGCTCGGCATCAACCTTTCCCGCGCCTGCGAGCAGGGTCTTGCGGCGCGGATCGCCGAGGAGCAGGCGCGGCGGTGGCGCGCGGACAATGCGGAGGCGCTCGCCGCGTCCAATCGCTTCGTGGAGAAGAACGGGCTGCCGCTCGGCGCGCTTCGCCGCTTCTGATGGCGCGATACGACGTCCATGCTCTCGGCGGCGGAGGCGGGCTCGTGCTGGACTGCCAGGCCGACTTGCTGAGCGACCTCAACACGCGCTTCGTCGTGCCCCTGCTCGCCGAAACGGAGGCCCCGCGGCCGGCGGCGCGGCTCAATCCCGTCTTCGAGATCGGCGAAGGCCATTACCTGATGGCCACCCAATATGCCGCCGCGATCCCGGCCCGGGAGCTCGGCCCGCTTATCACGTCGCTCGCCGACCGGCAGTGGGACATCGCCAACGCGCTCGACATGCTGATCAGCGGGTTCTGAATTGAGTCTTGTCGCCGGAATTGTTGCCACTCGAGCCAAAATCTTTCGATCTTACATGAAATTTCTAAAATCATACAGCTCATCAACCAGATCTTGATTCCAGTGATTGATCTTCGCGAAGCGGTGTGAGTACTCCATCGTAACCGGCAATTTCTTATAGAGCGTGTTGTTGTTCCAATCCATTTTGGTCAGACCCATGATGCCCGAACATGTCTCAAACCAACCTCCTTCGCCACTGAATCGACGCAGCAAGACGGGAGAGGGAACAGGCTTGAGGGCTCCCTCTTTGTAAACATTCTTGTGATCCCCGCCCGTGTGGACTCCTCTCACGCTGCCTTGGGTCCAAAACAATGCTTCATTTGGCGATAAGGGTAAAATCGTGCCGCGATCGACAGGATAGGCGTCCGCGGAAGTCGAGCCCATAGCGTATTTTATGAAGGTCCAGCTCACGCCACGCACGATCTGCACCAACTCGACTTCCGTATTCTGATTGAAGGCATCTATCGCGCCAAGCGCCTCCTGCTCTCGGAAGGGTGTGTTCTTGTGAACGGTCACCTTCTTTGGCGAACGCCCTCCGTGCCCGCGCTGGTAGATTTCCAAGCTTCGCGACATCACACTGTGCATTTCCGTGTAAGAAAGGTAAGGATTTTCGCGCCTATCTTTCTCAAAGTCCCGAACGTCATAAGCCACGAACTGAAAACCCGTGCCGTCAGGATCGAAGACCTGGCTGCAACAGGTTTGGTACTCGGTGCCCAAAGGGCCGGATTTCATTGCATAGCTTATCCCGACGAATGCCTCCTCTTTGCGGAGGCCTGCGAGCTTCCACGGAATGCCGTTAGCTTTGGTGAAGACGGCAAGGCCCAAGCCCCACATGACATTGGCGCGGCATTTTCTTCGAAAAGCTGCCTCCGTGATGATCTGAATGGGAATATTCATCGGGGCACAGTAGGCTTTGAGGTAATCGTGCAGGTCGAAATCGGGCTGCTGGAAACAGGCTTCCCAGCTGTCTGGAAGGAATAGCAACAGAACGTCGAACTCGGCTCGCCGTGAACCGGCGCGGCCGATTTCCTCGAACAATTTCTGTGCAAGTCCACTGGCATTTCGCTGTGCCGCCAACCGATCGAGATCGGAGGGCAGGACGTGTTTGAGGTTCTGCGGCACCGGCTCCAGTGTTACCCTGAAGGTGTCCTCGAACCCGGGATATCGCACATAATAGTTCGTAGCCTCTTTGGGGTCTGCCGGAGACCTCAGCTCCTGAATGATTCCACCGATCTTTGGCGCGAAACCTGAGGGATACATCGCGGCGATACGAACACGTGCCGGAACTCCAACACCTGCGGAGTAAGGGCCGTGCCTCACCAGTCCCCGCAATGGATGCTTGTCCAGCTTCCCTCGTGCAAAGACGAGAGATGGTTCGGGTACACTGGAATATGCAGGAAGGCTGTCGGACGAAGCGATCATGCTGCCGCCTTTCCCGCTCCTGCGGTGGCGCTCGCTATTACAAAAGTCGGATTCTCTTCGTTCTCGATACCCTCAAGAAGGTTCACTGCTGCATGGCCCGTATCATCCTGGGGGAGCAGTATCTTGATCCACTCGGTCAGAATTTCATCGGCCTTGGCATTGTACCGGTTACCTCGTCTCTCATCGAGGAGCGAGGTCGCGTCCTCCCGTCCATGCCGAGGCCAAATCCACACATCAGGCCTTAGCAGAAGGAAGTTAGCTCCATTGCGGACCTCAAGATCGATCTGCACGGCCTCGGCCCATGCAAGCTGCTCGGGCTTCGGATGTTCTTCGCTTGTTGTCGAGAACTCGCCATGAAGCTCACCGCCGAGCTTTCCTAACACAGAGCGCCTGAGACCCTCCAGCGCTGAGGTGCTGGCCGCTGTTCGGTCCACGATGACAGCCCATCCGGTTCGCCATCGACGCAGCAGAAGTGGCTTGTCCCGGATCAACGCGCGGCACACCGCTTCTTCTACGAACGCTTTGACGTGAGTCAGCGCGTCGATTTGCGCGAGTAGCGGATCAAGATCGAAGGTTTCGACGCTCGCCAGCTCGGAACCGAACGCAGTTGCGATTTTGCTTCGTCTGCCCCAGGCAAAAATGCCTTCGCTCATAGTGCAAAGCACTTCCCGCCCTGCCTTATTTTGGGCTTCCTTTAGATCGCTCCACTCTTGTTCGCTCTTGAAAAAGAGCTGGAGGCAATTCTGCGGCAATCGCTCAATACGGAGAGCATTGGATCGCAACAGGGGTCTTCCGGTGCCAGGACGCGGCAACTCGATCGCAACTTTCTGCTGGAATGCGCGCCTGACCTTCATATCTAACTTGGAGCCTGACGGTTCAAGCTGCCTCCAAATCCGTGACATAAGAGCGTCGAAAGTTTCGATCTCGACGAAATCCGCGTGGACCCCCTTTGCCTTTGCAGACTCGATGAGCTGCGAAACCTGCCCAAGCGGTGTAGTGCCCTTCATTTTTGTCCAGAAGAAGCCATGCGGAAAGGGGTTGTGCGACTCCAGAACCCGTCGAAGCAGTTCTATGACACTCAAATCTCGCCCGCTGTATCCCCCGACTATTAGACCGAACTGATTGCAGGCCGTGATAAGTCCGTTTCCGAGCTGAGCGTCTTGCGTGCGAAGGTCCTCGGAAAGGTTCTTGATGCTCTGGTAGCGGAAGTCGCCGTGCAGCTTACAATAAACAGGATATTCACCGGCATTGAGGGCGTCGTTGACGGCGTAACTGCCTTCGAGATGGAACGCAGCCAATGATTGACCGCCGACTTCGGCAAGTGCTTTCTCGACAACGGTGTCGAAGTTCGTCGTGAAGACGACCTTGGCGCGTTCCGAGCAAAGGAGTGCCGCAAGCACGCGATGGCCAACGGCTAACGCCACCTTGGTCTCGTCAAGCATTCCGTGAATGTACCTGCGCTGCCGTGCTAGATCGGTCCCAAATATCAGTTCGAAATAGCGAGGGTACTCATCCGGATCACCCGAACGAGGAAAATCCCGGCCTTCAAAGTAGTCTTGAATCTTCTCCTGCACAGCGGGGTTCCGGATATCTGATTTCGGAATTTGCTGGTTCTCACGAAGATTGTATTCTCTGCGTTTCAAATCCCAAATTATGTCCCAAGCTGTAGGCAGGTTGGCGCTTTGAGATGCGCCCGCACCAAGAAACCAAGCGAAGTGGGCTGGGTCGGCGGCGATCAGTCTTATCAGCTCATGGTGTTCCATCCTCTCAACGTACTCTTCCGCGGATGGCTGTCCATAAACAACAGTGAAAGGACAGTTTGCACTGTGGGCGAGCGGCGTGGCTCGGTGCAAGGAGGAGCTGGTCAAGCCTCTTGGCTGAAATGAACCTTCGGACGGGATGCTCGCTGACGCAAACCCTCAGATCACACGAGCCGGCTCTGCTTTACCGCCACCTCAGTAAAGCTCGCGAACAGCGGCTTCCTTCGACTCCGCCACTCCCTTCGGTCGGGACGGGCTCAGGATGAGCGGGGGGTCCGCTCTCGTCTTCGCTCGATCGGACATCGGCGGAGTTTGAACCTCACCCCCTCAAACGAGCCGTGACTGCTTCACGGCAGCCTCGATGAACGAGGCAAAGAGGGGGTGAGGTTCAAACGGCTTGCTCTTCAGCTCCGGGTGGAACTGCACCCCCACGAACCACGGATGGTCCGGCCGCTCCACGATCTCCGGCAGCGCCCCATCCGGGCTCATGCCGGTGAACATGAGGCCGCCGCCCTCCAGCGCGTTCCGGTAGTGGATGTTGACCTCGTAGCGGTGGCGGTGGCGTTCGCTGATCCGGTCCTCGCCATAGATCGAATGGACGACGCTGTTGCCCGCCAGCACCGCCTCATAGGCGCCGAGGCGCATCGTGCCGCCCATGTCGCCGTCCGCCTCGCGCCTTTGGCTGAGCCCTTCCGCGTCCATCCATTCGGTGATGAGGCCGACGACCGGCTCCTCGGCCGCGCCGAACTCGGTGCTTCGCGCGCCTTTGAGGCCGGCGAGGTTCCGCGCCGCCTCGACGCAGGCCATCTGCATTCCGAGGCAGATGCCGAAGAAGGGCACGCGCCGCTCGCGCGCGAACTGGACGGAGGCGATCTTGCCCTCGGTCCCGCGCTCGCCGAAGCCGCCGGGGACGAGGATTCCGTGGAGCGGCTCCAATTGCGCCGGAATGTCCGCCTCCGGATGCTCGAACAATTCCGCGTCGAGCCAGGAGATCTTGACCTTCACCCGGTTGGCGATGCCGCCATGGACGAGCGCCTCGGTCAGCGACTTGTAGGCGTCGGGAAGGCCGACATATTTGCCGACGACGCCGATCGTCACCTCGCTTTCCCAGTTGAACAGCCGGTCGATGACGTCGTCCCAGCGGCGCATGGCCGGCTCGGGCGCATTCTCGATCCCGAAGGCGCGAAGCACCTCCGCGTCCAGCCCCGCCTCATGATATTGGGCGGGGACGCTATAGATGCTCCTGGCGTCGAGCGCGGGGATGACCGCTTCCTTGCGGACATTGCAGAAGAGGGCGATCTTGGCCCTCTCCCCCTCCGGCAAAGGATGCTCGCAGCGGCAGACGATGATCTCGGGCTGGATGCCGAGGCTGGTCAGCTCGCGCACGCTATGCTGGGTGGGCTTGGTCTTCAGCTCGCCGGCGGCGGCGATATAGGGGACCAGGGTGGTGTGGACGCTGACCGCCTCGCCGCGGCCGAGCTCGTTCCGGAACTGGCGGATCGCCTCGATGAAGGGAAGCGATTCGATGTCGCCGACCGTCCCGCCGATCTCGCAGATGACGAAGTCGAGACCGGGATCGAGGTCGGCGGCGATGAACTCCTTGATCGCGTTGGTGACGTGGGGGACGACCTGGACGGTGGCGCCGAGATAGTCGCCGCGCCGCTCCCTGGCGATGATCCCCTGGTAGATGCGGCCCGAGGTGACATTGTCCGACTGGCGGGCCGGAACGCCGGTGAATCGCTCATAATGGCCGAGGTCGAGGTCGGTCTCGGCGCCGTCGTCGGTGACGTAGACCTCGCCATGCTGATAGGGCGACATCGTCCCCGGATCGACGTTGAGATAGGGATCGAGCTTGCGGATTCGGACCCTGTAGCCGCGCGCCTGCAGCAAGGCGGCGAGCGACGCCGCCATCAGGCCCTTGCCAAGCGATGAGACCACGCCGCCGGTGATAAAAATGAACCGCGCCATGGGAGTCGAGCGATAGGCGGCGGAGGGCCAAAGGGGCAAGGGCGAGAATCACAATTATTTTGACGGAAGCAGATCCTCCCCGGGACGGGGAGGGGGACCGCGTGCAACGCGGTGGAGGGGGGTTCGGGCCAGACGCCGAGCCTACGGCCTTCGTGCCAAGTTCGGAACCCCCTCCAATATGCTGCGCATGGTCCCCCTCCCCGCGAGCGGGGAGGATTCCCTCCATCACCCCATAGTGACGCGCCCCTCCCCGGCTGCTAGGCGCCCGGCGGGATGGAGGATTGAATTGCGGGTCGCGGTCGTCGGCGGCGGTTATTCGGGGACGATGATGGCGGTCGAGCTGGTCCGGCTCGGGCGGACCGACGTCGTCCTCGTCGAGCGGCGCGACCGGCCGGCCGCGGGCATGGCCTATTCGACCGAGGAAGGATCGCATTTCCTCAACGTCCGCGCCGACAATATGAGCGCCTTCGCCGACGCGCCCGACCATTTCGCCCGCTGGGCGATTGCGCGGGGCGGGCGGCCGGACGGCTTCATCCGCCGCCGCGACTATCGCCGCTATCTGGAGGAGCTGCTCGCCCAGGCGGAGCGGAGCGGGCGGCTGAAGGTGATGCGGGGCAATGCTGTCGGCCTCGCCGCCGATGCCGACGGGATCGTCATCGCGCTCGAATCGGGCGCGCGGATCGGCGCCGACCAGGCGGTGCTCGCCGGCGGCAATTATCCCGGCCGCCTCCCCGCCGCGCTCGGCCTGCCGGAGGAGCGGCTGGTCCACGATCCCTGGGGCCCGGACGGCGTCAAGGCGGTCAAGCGGATCGCATCCGAGGTGGAGGGCGAATTGCTGCTGCTCGGCACCGGCCTCACCATGGTCGACATGAGCCTGACGCTTGAGGATGCGGGCTTCGGCGGCCGGATCCTCGCTTTGTCGCGCCGCGGGCTGGTGCCCCGGGCCTCGCGGCAGATCGGCGCGGTGGCGCTCGCATGGCAGCCGCCGGCGCGCCTCGGGGACCTGTTCCGCGAGCTCCGGCGCCGTTCGGCCGAATCGGGTTGGCGCTCGGCGGTCGATGGCCTGAGGCCCCACAGCATCGCCTTGTGGCGCGGCTTCGCCGAGGCGGAGAGGAGCCGCTTCCTCCGCCACGCCCGCCCCTGGTGGGACGTCCATCGCCACCGCATCGCCCCCGAAGCGGCGGCGCGCATCGAGGCGCTGAAGGCGGAGGGGAAGCTGGAGGTGATGGCCGGCCGGATCCTCTCGGCCGAGGATGGGCGGCTGGAGATCGCCCGCCGCGGCGACGGCCTCGCCGAGCGGCGGGTGGAGGCGGCGATCAACTGCACCGGCCCGGCCGGAATCGGCCGCGTCGAGGATCCTCTGGTCCGCCAGCTCCTTGCAAACGGCCTCGCCAGCCCCGACGCGCTCGGCCTCGGCCTCGCCGTCGACGCGCAGTCGCGGGTGGTCGGGCCCGCCGAGGGCCTCTACGCGATCGGCCCGCTCACCAGGGGCGCCTTCTGGGAGATCGTCGCCGTGCCCGACATCCGCCGCCAGATCCGCGACGTCGCACGGGCGGTTTCGGCTTTCTAAATCCTCCCCGGGACGGGGAGGGGGACCGCGTGAAGCGCGGTGGAGGGGGTCCGGAGACCCGCGCAGAGCTCTCCAGCCAATTCCTTGCCAGATGGCCAACCCCCTCCACCAGCCTAGGCCTGCGGCTCCGGCTGGTCCCCCTCCCCGCTCGCGGGGAGGAAAATGCGCGCTTATTGCGCGAGCGGCACCGAGCCGTTGGAGGGCGCCGGGGTCGCCGGCGCAGGCGCGAGCGGGTTCGCGGCGGGCGCGCGGCCGACCGGACCGGTCGGGGCGAGCGGCGGCGCCGGGGCTCCGGCGGGCGCCTGCTTCTGCTGCTTCAGCACCGAGGAATCGACCGAGACGGACGGCCGCTCGACCGTGGCGAGGCCGGCAAGCACGATCGAGAGCAATACGAAGATGGTGGCGAGGATCGCCGTCGCCCGGGTCAGGAAATCGGCCGCGCCGCGCGCCGACATCAGTCCCGACGGGCTCCCGCCGACGCCGAGCCCGCCGCCCTCCGAACGCTGCATCAGGATGAACGCCACCATCGCGACCGCGACGAGCGTCTGAAGAATCAGGAGGAAGGTGAACATTCGGGCCTCGGATTTCGGATGGCAACGCTGCGGCGCAACGGCATGTGCCGGGCGACTTAGGGGAAGAGGGGAACCGATTCAATCCTCCCCGCTCGCGGGGAGGGGGACCACATAAATGTGGTGGAGGGGGGTTGGTGGCCGATGCCGCCGTCCGGCTTGTTCGCCGGCCCCGCCCCCCTCCACCAGCCTTCTGGTCCCCCTCCCCGTCCCGGGGAGGATTTTAGCGGGCGGCCGCCGCCTCCACGATGGGGACGAATTGCGCGGCGGTGAGGCTTGCGCCGCCGACGAGGGCGCCGTCGACGTCGGGCACCGCGAACAGGGACGCCGCATTGCCGGCATTGACCGACCCGCCATAGAGGATGCGCACCCGCGCGCCGGCGTCGCCGAAGCGATCGCTCAATGCCTTGCGGATCGCTTCGTGCATCTCGCCGGCATCGTCCGGGGTCGCGGTGCGGCCGGTGCCGATCGCCCAGATCGGCTCGTAGGCGAGGACCAGTTCCGCCTCCCGCGGCAATTCGGGGAGCGAGCCGAGCGTCTGGCCGACGACGCGGGCGACATGGCCGCCGGCCGCCCTTTCCGCCTCGCTCTCGCCGACGCAGACGATCGCGCCGAGTCCGGCGGCGAGCGCGGCCTCGGCCTTGGCGCGGACCAGCAAGTCGCTCTCGCCGCAGCGGGCGCGGCATTCGCTGTGGCCGACAATGACCAATTTCGCCCCCGCCTCCTTCAGCATCGCCGCCGAGAGCGCGCCGGTATGGGCGCCGCTCTCCGCCTCGTGCACATCCTGCGCGCCGATGATCAGGCCGCCGGCCCGCGCCGCCGCCAGGGTGATGAGCGTCGCTGGCGGGCAGATGGCGACGTCGACCCCCGGCGCCTCCCGCGCCGCCTCGGCGATCGGCCCAAGCTCGGCGAGCGCCGCACGGCTGCCGTTCATCTTCCAATTGCCCGCGACGAGCTTGCGGCGGAGGTGCATGTGTCGGTCCCTTGTGGTGCGCCGGGCCGAATAGGGGCTGCCCGTCATTTCCGCAACGCGGCCCGTCATCCTGACGAAAGTCAGGACCCATGAACACCGAGGCGCGCCCTGTTCCTCGGCCGCGTTCATGGATTGCGGATCAAGTCCGCGATGACGATGTCGCCCCCGCGCTTGCCCCCCTGCCCTCGCGCTTTTATGACCCGGCTCGACCTTCCTTCATCGGGACGACCAGATGCTTTCCTTCTTCCGCCGCGGGGCCATGGCCAAGATCATGCTCGGAATCCTTTTCCTGGCCCTCGTCGCCATCGTCATCACCGGCTTCGGCACCGGCGGCATGGGCGGCCTCGGCGGCCTTGCCGGCGGCCGGCTCGGCGCCGACGCCGTCGCCTCGGTCGATGGCGAGCCGATCACCACCGACCATGTGACCGACGTGATGAAGCGCCAGCTCGAGCGCATCCAGCAGCAGCGGCCCGACATCGACATGGCCGCCCTGATCCGGCGCGGCGAGCTCGAGGACGTCACCGACCAGCTCATCGGGATCACCGCCGGCAATGCCTTTGCCGAGAAATTGGGGATCGTCGCGACCAAGCGGATGATCGACGCGGAGATCGTCAAGATCCCGCAATTCCAGGGCGTCTCCGGCCAGTTCGACCAGAATGTCTTCCGCGCCGCCCTGATGCAGCAGCATATGACCGAGGCGGAGCTTCGCGACTCGTTCCGCACCGCCCTGCTCCAGCGCCAGCTCATGCTGCCGGCGGTGGGCTCGCCCTTCGTGCCGCAGGCCTTCGCCAACCAATATTCCGCCCTTCTGCTCGAAACCCGCGCCGGCACGGTCGGCGCGGTGCCGACCAAGGCGATGGGCCCCGGCCCGGCGCCGAGCGAGGGCGATATCGCCGGCTGGTACCGGCAGAACATCGCCCGCTATACCGTGCCCGAGCGGCGGGTGATCCGCTACGCCGTGATCGGGGCCGAGACCGTCGCCGCCCAGACGAAGCCGAGCGATGCCGAGATCCAGGCCGCTTATGCCCGCAACCCGGCCTATGCCGCGAGCGAGACCCGCACCTTGTCGCAGGTCGTGCTTCCGAGCGAGACGGCGGCGCGCGCCTTCGCCCGGAAGGTCGCCTCCGGCACCCCCTTCGCCCAGGCGGCGCAGCAGGCCGGCTATGCGGCCTCCGACATCGCGATCGGCGACAAGAACCAGGCCGATTTTGCCAGGCTCAGCTCGCCCGAGGTCGCGGCCGCCGTGTTCAAGGCCGCCAGGGGCGCGACCGTCGGCCCGCTCCGCTCCGGCCTCGGCTGGCACGTCGTCAAGGTCGAGAATGTGAAGACCGTTCCCGCCAAGCCGCTCGCCGCGGTGCGCGGCGAGATCGAATCGGCGCTCGAGAAGCAGAAGATCGCGGCGGCGCTCAACGCCCTCGCCGGCCGCGTCGACAATGAAGCGAGCAGCGGCGCGACCTTCGCCGACATCGTCGGGAAGGAGAATCTGAAGGCCGTCGAGACCCCGCCAATCACCGCCAACGGCCAGGCGCCCGGCGGGCCCGCCGGCTGGACCGCGCCGAGCGACCTCGCGCCCCTGCTGCACGGTGCCTTCCAGATGGACGCGAACGACCAGCCGGTGGTCGCGCCGATCGTTCCGAACCAGCGCTACGCCTTGGTCAGCATCGGCCAGGTGGTCGCCGCCGCCGCGCCGCCGCTCGCCCGGATCCACGACCAGGTGAAGACCGACCTCATGGCCTGGCGCGCGTCGCTCCGGGCCCGGGCGACGGCCCAGGCGATCGTCGCGAAGATCAACGGCGGAATGCCGGCGTCCCAGGCCTTCGCCCAGGCCGGAGTCGCGCTGCCGCCGCTGAAGCCGCTGACCGCGGTCCGGCGCGACCTCGGCAAGGCGGCCCCGGACGTGCAGCCGGAGCTGCAGGCCCTGTTCGCCTTGTCGCGCGGCAAGGCGCGGCTGATCGACGCCGGCGAGGCGCGCGGCTGGTTCATCGTCACGCTCGACAGCATGACGCCCGGCGACGTCGGCAAGGAATCGGCGATGGTCCAGCAGGTGCGAAGCCAGTTCGGGCAGCTCATCAGCGACGAATATCAGCAGCAATTCACCAACGCGATCCGCGTCGGCGTCAAGGTGAAGCGCAACGACAAGGCCCTCGCCAAGCTCCGCACCGACCTGCTGAACGGCACCGCGCAATGAGGCCGGGCGAGGCGGCGTTCGACTGAACGCCTTCCCGAGGGGCGGCGCGGCTTGACCCCTCCCCCTCGACGGGGGAGGCCGGGTGGGGGGTGCGGTTGGACGTGAAGCTCGGTACCGGCGGAGAATCCTCCCTCATGATGTCGCATCGTCCGGCGGGCGCGCATTGACCCGTCTCGCCCCGCCCCTCCGGATCCTCATCGTCGACAATTACGACAGCTTCACCTGGAACCTGGTCGACTATCTCGGAACGCTCGGCGCCGAGATCAGGGTCGAGCGCAACGACGCCCTGACCCCGGCCGAGGCGCTTGCGAGCGGCGCCGACGGCTTCCTGATCTCGCCCGGGCCGGGGACTCCGGACGACGCCGGCATGTCGTCCGGCCTCGTCGCCGCCTGCGCGGCCGCCCGCAAGCCCCTGCTCGGAGTCTGCCTCGGCCACCAGACGATCGCCGCCTGGTTCGGCGCGCGGGTGGTGCGCGCGAAACGGGCGGTGCACGGCAAGACCTGCCCGGTCGTCCATGACGGCAGCGGCCTCTTCGCAGGCCTGCCCTCGCCGCTCACCGGCGCACGCTATCATTCGCTGGTCGTGGCGCCGGAGACGCTCCCCTCCTCGCTCCTCGTCAACGCCACCGCGGACGATGGGACGGTGCAGGGGATCAGGCACCGCGAGCTGCCGATCCACGGCGTCCAGTTCCACCCCGAGAGCGTCGCGAGCGAGCACGGCCACGCCATGCTCGGCAATTTCCTCGCCCTCGCCCGCGCGGACGCCGAAGCCCGCGCTTGACAGCCTCCCTTATGTTGCCTACACGTTCCGCATCCGTTCCCTGAAGGGGAACAAGGGGACCAGGCCAATGCTGACGCGCAAGCAGAGCGAGCTTCTCACCTACATCCAGGAGCGGCTGAAGGAGAGCGGAGTCTCCCCCTCGTTCGAGGAGATGAAGGACGCGCTGGCGCTGAAGTCCAAGTCGGGGGTCCACCGCCTGATCTCGGCGCTGGAGGAGCGCGGGTTCATCCGCCGCCTTCCCAACCGTGCCCGCGCCCTCGAAATCCTGCGCATGCCGGAAACGCAGGCCGGCGCCGCCCAGGCGCGGCCGAGCGCGTCGGTGACGGTGCCCCGGGCCGCCAATGACGTGATCGAGCTGCCGCTCCACGGCCGCATCGCCGCCGGCATGCCGATCGAGGCGCTGGAGGGGCAGAGCAGCCTCCCCGTCCCCGCCGCCTTGCTGGGCCCGGGCGAGCATTATGCGCTGGAGGTGGCCGGCGATTCGATGGTGGAGGTCGGAATCCTCGACGGCGATTATGCCCTTGTCCGCAAGACCGAGGTCGCCCGCGACGGCGAGATCGTGGTCGCGCTCATCAACGACGAGGAAGCGACCCTCAAGACCTTCCGCCGCGAAGGGCAGATGATCCGCCTCGACCCCGCCAACCGCCGCTACGACCCCCAACGCTACCGCCCCGAGCAGGTCCGCATCCAGGGCAAGCTGGCAGGATTGCTGCGGCGCTACTGAAGCAGCGCTCCGTCGACCAGGCCCCTTCAGTCATCCCAGCGAAGGCCGGGATCCCAGAGAGGTTGGCCGCCGCCTCCTTGCGCCCCGCGGACACCGAATCGGCCGCCGTCCAGGCCGACCCTTGAGGAGGCGCCGGCAAGGGCGCGAACCCCCTCGCCGCGGCATTGCAATCTCCCCGCGCCGCCACTAGATGCCGGCCTTCCCGAGCGGGATGCCCAAGCGGGATGGACGCATAGCTCAGTTGGTAGAGCAGCTGACTCTTAATCAGCGGGTCCCAGGTTCGAGCCCTGGTGCGTCCACCATCTTTTCAAGCACTTAGCTACCCTCTCCTCGCTCGCGAGAATTGAAAAGTAGCGCTCTAGGTAGCGAGCGATATGGGATGAACTGAGCCTTCCTTGAGCCGAGTGGGAATCGGCACAACCAGGCGCAGCCGCTTATGGCCGATGCTGTTGAAAAAGTCCGCTTCTTAAAGGAACGGACGGTTGGCCCAGCTGTAGGCGCGGCGGTGTTGCCGATCAGGCGGGGACCGGTTGCATCGGCATCGGGATCAGCTTGGCGAGCTTGCGGAGGTTCTGGGCGGCGGCTGCGAGGTGGAACTCGTCGCAGGCGCCGTTCGGGCCTCGTAATCGGAGCCGGTCGAGCCGGAGGATCCGCTTGAGGTGGGCGAACAGCATCTCAACCTTCTTCCGCTGCCACCGTGAGGTAACCCAAGCGGGAAGAGTGGGAACGCAACCCGACGCTCCGGCTGAGGCCGGACTGGTGAAAAGGAAAGCGAGCGCAACAAGGGAGAGCCGCATCGCGGTCAAGGTGCCTGAGTTGCCCTCTAGGCCTTCTATCATTTGCCAAATCCAGTTAATGTTAATTGCGAGGCGGGATTGGGGAACGATCATGCCGATTCGACAGACGAAGTTCTTTGCCTGCCATCTGGGCGCATTGTCGATCGCTCTCGCGGCTTCCTCAACGGCCACGGCCCAGACCGTCGCGTTTGTTGCCCGGGCTGTCCGAGCAGGTAACGATGTGCCTTGGACGCAGGTCGCACACGTTGAACGAAATGGCCGCAGATTGGCGGTTTCGGGGCGGCGGTTTGACTTCGAACCGGGCGATAAGCTTTTTGTGGACCAATCGAATGCGATCGTGCTGGTCCATATCCTGACCGATAATTCCTTCAAATTGGTCCGCCCGATGAATCGTCGCGAGGCCGATTGGGAGGCCAAGCCGCAAGCGCTCAGGGGTTTGCTCGGGGGAGTGCTCGGCTGGTTTGAGGAACAGCTAAGCGGAGCCGATCAAAGCCGTATGTCGCCCGACGCGCTCGCGACGCTCGGCACTCGCGGCGGAGAACTCACCAGGACCTGTTACAATGAGAGGTCGACCGACGTTCCGACGCCGTTCGCGATGCCAGTCTTTCGAGCGGAGCAATCCTCTGTCTTAGGGGGGCGGCGCGCTTTGCTAGTCCCTTGGAGCGGGGGTGCGGTCCCCTTTGAAATCAGGCTCAGCGATGCTCGATCCGGTACCGAGGTCGCGAGGCTGGTTGGCATTTCTGGCCGTTGCGCTGCACGCCTTCCGGAGGTCGATCTTAAGCCTGGACGATATCGCATTGCGGTGAAGGACGCAGAGGGGGCAACGATGGAGGAAAGCAATCTGGTCGTCGGCGACACGCCACCGGCCATGCCCGAGCAATTGCGTGACGCGCCTCTGCCGGAAATCGACCGGCAAATCTATTATGCGACCTGGCTATCCTCGATCGACGGAGGGCGATGGAATTTTGAGGCTCTCCAAATGGTCGCGGCCCTGGACTGCCGAACTTCGGCCGTAAGTGAATGGCTGGCCCGGTGGGGAGGTGCCCAGCTCTGTGGCACCTGAGCGAGCGGCGGCGGAAAAAGAAGCACAACCACCCGAGCCCAACGGGCTCGTCCGGCTTTGGCGATCCTCCTCGACCGTCAGCAAGAAGGCGTGGCTTTGGTCGAAACGCTCAGTCGGAGCTGCCACGGCGCGGAGCAAGCTCGCCAAATCATGGGTCGCTCGGCGCTGGCATGGGTTAGGGCACCGTCGGCAGCACTGGGTTTCCGGCGTCGTCGTGGGGATCTTGATAGAGCTTCTACTTGATCACGCCGGAGGCAATGCATTCCTGATCAGTGCAAAAAATGCCGCGATGGATGCCATCCTACGAAACCGGGCGAGGATCGAGGCGTACTCACGTGCCCACGATCCAAGGGTCGGACCCGATCTGACATACATCGATGTGGACGAGGAGACTTGGCGCAGCCCCTATTGGGGAACGCCCTACCGCGCCCCGCGGGATGAACCGCCCCGGGTTTCCTGGAGGCTCCAACTTGTGAGAAGTGGGAGCCGTTATGGGAAAGCAGACGACGAAGTATCCGGCGGAGGTACGCGAGCGTGCGGTCCGGCTGGTTCTGGATCATCAGGGCGAGCACGCCTCGCAATGGGAGGCGATCACCTCGATCGCTGGGAAGATCGGCTGCACGGCCGAGACGCTGCGCCGCTGGGTCAGGCAGGCTGAGCGGGACAGCGGCTCGCGGCCGGGCATGACCAGCGATGAGCGCGAGCGGATTCGAGCGCTGGAGCGCGAGAATCGCGAGCTTCGCCAAGCCAACGAGATTCTGCGCAAGGCCTCCGCATATTTTGCCCAGGCGGAGCTCGACCGCCCGTTCAGGCGATGATCGCGTTCATCGACGATCACCGGGATGTCCATGGGGTCGAGCCGATCTGCAGGGTCCTGCCGATCGCCCCATCGACTTACTACGAGCGTGTCGCGCAGCGACACGATCCATCTCGACGATCCGCCCGAGCGCGTGATGATGACGACCTCAAGCCCGAGGTCGCGCGCGTGCATGCCGACAATTTCGAGGTGTACGGCGTTCGCAAGGTGTGGCGCCAGCTGATCCGGGAAGGCTTCTGGGTCGCCCGATGCACGGTGGAGCGGCTGATGCGCGAGCTTGGCTTGAAGGGAGCGATCCGCGGCAAGCCGGTGCGCACCACGATCGGCGACAAGGCCGCGCCTTGCCCGCTCGATCGCGTCAATCGCCAGTTCCAGGCGCCGGCGCCGAACCGGCTCTGGGTGTCGGACTTCACCTATGTCTCGACCTGGGCGGGCTTCGTCTATGTCGCCTTCGTCATCGACACCTACGCCAGGCGGATCGTCGGCTGGCGCGCGAGCAAGACGGCGCATGCCAGCTTCGTCCTCGATGCCCTGGAGCAGGCGCTTCACGATCGCCGGCCGCCACATCGCGGCGGCCTCGTTCACCATAGCGATCGCGGATCGCAATACGTGTCGATCAAGTACACCGAGCGCCTCGCCGAAGCCGGCATCGAGCCGTCGGTCGGCAGCGTCGGCGACAGCTACGACAACGCTTTGGCCGAGACGATAAACGGCCTTTACAAGGCCGAGCTGATCCATCGGCGCGGGCCGTGGAAATCCTTTGAGGCGGTCGAATACGCCACCCTTCAATGGGTGGACTGGTTCAACAACCGGCGGCTGCTCGAGCCGATCGGAAACATCCCTCCTGCCGAAGCCGAGGAGCAATATTACGCCATGCTCGACGAAACCCGCATGGCCGCGTAACTCAAACCAAATGGCCTCCGGCGAAACCGGGGCGGTTCACAGCCTAATCTGCGGCGGCGCTTGCGGACCTAACGGCGTTTCTAAGGGGGCTTGAGGAGCGCGCCGACTCGTTGCAAGTTGCGCAAGAACTTCGCGGCAGGGCAGCATATGCGAGGGATCGACATACCATCGATTGTGTCGGGTGCTTACGATGCTGCTCTGCGCGAGGAATTGTGGACAGCATGGTCTGAAGAATTATTTCTCGCGCTGGGCGGCTCTGGGGGCCTGTTTGGCGTACATGACACTACCAATAGCGAATTGATCCGTATCATATCAATGGCCGCCCCGGCGCGCTCAATCGACGAGTACAAATCTGGGTATTTTCAATTTGATCCACAGATACCCATCGTTTCAAGGCTCAGTGAGCCTGGGGTTTATGTCTCCTCGTCCCGTGTGGAGGCAGAGGAGAAGGAGGTTGCCGATTATCTGAAATGGCAAGACGATATAGCGCAGATGAGTTATTTCCAGACTGCGGTTATGGAACTCGGCGATAGCCCCTATCGGGCATCGATTTGCATTCACAAGACCCGCCAGCTTGGGCCTGTTACCTCTGATGAGAACCGCGCTCTCCGCCGAATAGCTCCACAAATCGAGCGAGCGTTGGAACTTGCCTTCCGCCACAATGAGATGCTCCAATCCGCATTTTGGGACGGCATCTTAGTTGGGCACGCGGACCAGATAGCCTTCTTGCTCGATGAACATGGCCGGGTACTTCGACAAACGGATGCGGCCGATGCACTAATTGAGCGACGCGATGGCATCGATATTGTTGGGCGGCGTCTCGCCCCTTCGCTTGTAGCCGAAGCGGCCACGTTGGACACTGTGGTAATAGGTGCATTGAAGCGAGCGGAGCCCATCGCCGGATCGATAAGGATCAGTCGCCCATCTGGAAAGCGGCCTCTGATCCTCGTTTGCTATCCATTGCAACGAAGGTCGAGAATGGTTGCCCCTTTGGAAGCGGCGGCGCTTGTCACAATAATCGATCCACAATGCTGTCGTCGCTATCGAACCGATCTTCATCGTCAGGCATTTGGGTTGACGACTCGCGAAGCCGAAATGGCAGCGGCGATCCTGGCGGGCCACTCGGCGGAGTCGGCTGCTGCGTCGCTCGGCATCTCGATTGCAACTGCGCGCACTCATCTCCGCCGGTTGTTTGAAAAAACAGAAACGAGCGGACAGGCAGCATTGGTCAGGCGAATCATCTCCGTCGGATGACGGCAATCGCAAAGCGCAATCGTCCATCTGAATGATTATTCGAAACGGCTAAGAAGATTACCTTCCGCCCCCGCAACCGCAAGCGGAGGAACAGGTATGGATCGCTCTTATTTATGCTTTGCACGATTCGCGGGCCTGCTTATCGCCGTAGCGCCCACTCCCGTCTTTTTTGCTGCGCCGACGCACGCGCAGGAAAGGCCACAGAAGCCAAACTGCGTCGACGTTGGCGGAGGCTGGGATGCTTGTGGGGACTATGAGTCGGAGCCGCCTTCCTGTCCCGAGGGTACGGGACTATGCTACGCACATCACCCGTGGGACCCACGGACGTATCCGGCGACAAGTTGGCTGAATCCTATCCCTCACTTCAAAGTAGATAGATCGACAGTGATCCCGTGGGTCGGAACTCAGGGTGAGGTGGAAAAGCTATTGTCATCTGGAAACTACAGGGTTGTCGCCTACAGCCTTAACCCCGGACATGCCGCCAACAAAGGATGGGGCCAAGGTAGCGAGTGGGCGCCTACGCGATTCTCGCAGCCACCGGAGGGCTTGGCAGACGACGAGTCGGTGTACAAGGTTTCAGTTTTCATTCCGGACAACAAGTGGGGCCAGAACACAGGATATTTCACTGGAATGACCCGAAGTGATTCCAAGCAGATTTACATTCCTCCGGTAGTCGAGGTTAATGCTATCGACGACAATGGAAAACGCGTTCATTATGTGCAGTTTCGGGGATATAACGGCACTAATAAGGGACACTCCATCACTGTTCATATATTCATCCAAAAGTCTAAGCCAGTATTTGTCAGGAGATAGCTTCTGAGCATTGCGTAAGCCTGCGATGACTAACCTATCGGCGCACCGCATGAGGCGGTCGGGCCTTAAGGTTGCCGCTCGCCGGTCGGTTCGGTTGAGCAGGCTCGTTCAACGGCTGCTCACATCCTTGGATCAAAGTGGGCTCTTACCGGCGCCCGAGTGACGGCGAGTACGTCGGTGTAGTCAGCCGCGACAATTCCGACGACTGTCGCTATACCCCCCGGCGGAGGCCGGGGTCCCAGGGGTGAAGGACGCGGCGCCCGTATCTCGCTGGGGCCCCAGCCTTCGGCTTCGCCGAAGTTTATCCTGAGCGACGCCGCAGGCGGCGTCGAAGGGCTGGGGCGACGAACGGCGTTGACCTCCGCCCCTGCCCGCGCAAAGCGCGCTCCATGATCGACCCCGATCTGCTGCTGCGGGCCTATGCGATCGGCGTCTTCCCGATGGCGGACGCGCGGGATGCGGACGAGGTCTTCTGGGTCGAGCCGAAACGGCGCGCGATCCTGCCGCTCGACGGTTTCCGCCTCTCCCGCTCGCTCAGGAAGACGCTGCGCGCCGGCATTTTCACCGTCACCCGCGACAAGGCCTTCGCGGAGGTCGTCCGCCATTGCGCCGACCGCGAGGAGACGTGGATCAACCGGGAGATCGAGGAGAGCTACCGCCTCCTCCACCTGCGCGGCCATGCCCATTCGATCGAATGCTGGCGGGAGGGAATGCTCGCCGGCGGCCTTTACGGCGTCAATCTCGGCGCCGCCTTCTTCGGCGAATCGATGTTCTCGGCCGAGCGCGACGCCTCCAAGGTGGCGCTCGCCTGGCTGGTCGCCCGGCTGAAGGTCGGCGGCTACCGCCTGCTCGACTGCCAGTTCATGACCGATCATCTCCGAAGCCTCGGCGCGGTCGAAGTCGCGCAGGAGGATTATCTGGCGCTGTTGGCCAAAGCATTGTCCGCCGGCGTGCCCGAAGGGGCCGGCGGCGGCGGCGGCGCGGGCGCGGCCGGAGCGGCGCTGTTGGACGCGCCGGCCGCCGCCGAGTTCACCGCGCTCGACCGGTTGCTCGCCGCCGCTCCGGCGCGCACCGTCGACGGGCCGGCGTCGGGATGGGTCATCGCGCAGCTCTTGGGCCAGACGTCGTAAATGGGGTGCTCGACGACGTTGAGCGACGGCGTCTCCTTGTAGAGCCAGCCCGAAAAGACGCGGTGGAAGGCGCCCTTCGGGTCGGCGACGTCCAGCTGGACGAAGGCACCGGTCAATTGCTGGATCTCCCAGGGCGCACTCGTCTCGCAGGCGCGCAGGCGAACGATGACGTCGCCGACCCGCACCGCCTGGCCCGGCTTCAGGGTGAGGTCGCGCTCGATGCCGTTGCGCTTGTTGAGCAGGCCGATCACGGCGACGCGCTGCGCCATCGGAGTCGTTCCAGGCGCCTCGCTCGTCACCGTCTGGGGGATGTCGATCGTCTGCGGCTCGACCGAGGCCTGGCCGTTGCCCTGCTGCTCGGGCGCGCCCTTGGGATGGCAGGCGGCAAGCGCCGCAAGCATCGCAAGACCGAAGGACGCGGGAGCGCGGCTCATGCCTGGTCGGGAGTCCAGGCCTCGTAATCGCCGCTCGCCGCCGCGCGCTGGGCGCCGCGCTCGAGCGCGCCGGACGGACGGTAGGCGAGAGGCGTGCCGGTGAGGTTCGGCGTCGGCGCCTTCAGGAATTTGGGGGCGGGCGGCAGCGCCTCGTCGGGCGGGCCGTCGATCAGATGGTGGATCCAGCCATGCCATTCGGGCGGGATCCGGCTGGCATCGTTCGGGCCGTTGTAGATGACCCAGCGCCGGCCGCCCTTCTTCGACGTGAAATAGCGGTTGCCGAGCGAGTCCGTGCCGACGTGACGGCCGGACAGCCAGGTGTGGAGGCTGGTGGTGAGCGTCGCCCCCTCCCACCAGGTGAAGAATTGCTTCAGGCCCATGGCCGCCGCCTAGAGCGATTCCGGGCGCGGGGGAAGTGGCATCGAGGCCGCGCCCCAAATCGCTCCAGGCATCCCGGCGCCTTCAAGAAAGGAGCCGCGCCGTCGGCCGGCGCGGCTCCGTCAGGGCCCTACCAGCAGCGCCATTCGCGATGATGGCGGCGGCCCCAGCGCCAGCTGCAATTCTGGTAATAATTGTTGTTCCAGGAATACCAGCCGTAATGCGGGCCACGCTGGCGGTACCAGCGCGGACCGTCCCAGCTGCGGTCGTAGCGACGGCCGTGCCATCGATACCA
>DASUHH010000050.1:0-34848 GCA_036273615.1 Allosphingosinicella sp.
CGCGCGCGTCGGCTCCAGCCTTGTCCGGCGCGGCATTGGGAAAGATGTCAGCCATGATCAGTGCCGCTCATTGCTCGTCTGCGGGCCGCAAGAAACAGGTCCCGGTTCGTCAAACCGGAACAGTCTGATCTTCTCTCCTTCCGCGCGCATGCCGCCGGCAAACGACCAACAGGTTGACCTGCCATCGTAGCCGGCCGGGCACGCCCAACCCATTATCCCACCCCCTGGGTTCATCGCGTGACACGGCGAAATGTACCGGATGAACTCATCGGCCGAAAACTCATGACCACCGCCCAGGCTGACCGGAGAAATCAGCAATTGCCTCATGGTGACGAAGTCGCGTGCACGCGCCGCAGCGACGAAACGTTGCTCGACGGCCGATAGCGGACGTTCGGCCGGGGAGACCGCCGGCGCTACGATCGCGAGCCAAGCTGCAAAAACAGGCGTCACCGGTCGATCTCCCCGAACACGATGTCGAGCGAGCCGAGGATGGCGGTGACGTCGGCCAGCATGTGGCCCCTGGTCATGAAGTCCATCGCCTGGAGATGGCTGAAGCCGGTGGGCCGCAGCTTCACGCGATAGGGTTTGTTGGTGCCGTCGGCGACGAGATAGACTCCGAACTCGCCCTTGGGGCTCTCGGTCGCCACGTAAACCTCGCCGGCCGGCACGTGGAAGCCTTCGGTGTAGAGCTTGAAATGGTGGATGAGCGCTTCCATCGACTGCTTCATCTCGCCCCGCTTGGGCGGGACCACCTTGCGGTCGAGGCTCGCGATCGGCCCCTGGGGCATCGCGTCCAGGCACTGCCTCATGATCCGCACCGACTGGCGGACCTCCTCGGCGCGGACCATCAAACGGTCGTAGCAATCGCCGCGCGTGCCGATCGGAACGTCGAATTCGACCCGGTCGTAGACGTCGTATGGCTGGGCTTTGCGGATGTCCCAGGGGATGCCGGCGGCACGGATCATCGGCCCCGAAAAGCCCCAGGCGAGCGCATCCTCCCTGGAGACGATGCTGATGTCGACGTTGCGCTGCTTGAAGATGCGGTTGTCGACGACGAGCGACAGCGAATCCTCGAACAGGCGGTGGAGCTTCCTGTCCATCCATTCGCCGATATCGTCGAGCAGGGCCTGGGGCACGTCCTGGTGGACGCCGCCGGGCCGGAAATAATTTGCGTGCATCCGCGCGCCCGACGCCCGCTCGTAGAAGTTCATGATGTCTTCGCGCGGCTCGAACAGCCAAAGGTTCGGCGTCATCGCGCCGACGTCCATGATGTGGCTGCCGATGTTGAGCAGATGGTTGGAGATGCGGGTCAGCTCGGCGAAGAAGACGCGCAGATACTGGGCGCGGAGGGGCACTTCGAGATCGAGCAGTTTCTCGATCGCGAGCACGTAGCTATGCTCCATCGACATTGGCGAAACGTAATCGAGCCGGTCCATATAGGGGCCGGCCTGCATGTAGGTCTTGTACTCGCAGAGCTTTTCGGTGCCGCGGTGAAGCAGGCCGACATGGGGATCGACCCGCTCGACGATCTCGCCGTCCAGCTCGAGGACGAGGCGCAGCACGCCGTGCGCGGCCGGATGCTGGGGGCCGAAATTGATCGTGTAATTGGCGATCCGAGCCTCGGCCGCGCCGGACCGGGCGACCTCCTCGTCATGCGGCAGGGCGGGGACGGCGAGGGTCATCAGCAGACGCTCCCACGGAATCGCTCGTCCCGAGCGCAGTCGAGGGGCGCCGGCACGGAGTTATCACACACGCCCCTCGACTTCGCTCGGGACACGCCCCTCGACTTCGCTCGGGACGAGCGGAGGCTTTGGACCCGCACCCTCACTTCCTGATCTCCTCGGCCTTGAGCGGCGTCGGGGCGCCGGGGGCTTCGGGCGAGGCTTTCTCGTCGCCGGGAAGGATGTAGCGGGCGCCTTCCCAGGGGCTGAGGAAATCGAACGGGCGGAAATCCTGCGGCAGCCGCACCGGCTCGTAGACGACGCGCTTCTGCTCCTCCGAATAGCGAAGCTCGACATAGCCGGTGAGCGGGAAATCCTTGCGGAAGGGATGGCCGCGGAAGCCGTAATCGGTGAGGATTCGGCGCAGATCGTCATTGCCCTCGAAGATGACGCCATAAAGATCGAACACCTCGCGCTCGAGCCAGCCGGCGACCGGCCACAGCCCGGTCACGGACGGAACGGCATTGTCCTCGTCGGTCGCGACGCGGACGCGGATGCGATGGTTCTGCGTCACCGACAGGAGATGATAGACGATTTCGAACCGCTCCGCCCGCTGCGGATAATCGACGCCGGCAATTTCCATGAGCTGCTGGTACTCGAAACGGTCGCGAAGCGTGCGACAGACGTCGACCACGCTCTCGCGCCTCACGGTCAGCGACACCTCGCCGACCGCGTCCTTCGCCTCGATCAGGGCCTCGCCGATCGCGGCCCTGACCTCATCGACGATCCCCTCGCGCACGGGGGTACGGGGCGCGCTATTGCTCATCGCCTACCGTTCGATCGTGCCGGAGCGGCGGATCTTGCGCTGCAGCTGCATGACGCCGTAGAGCAAAGCCTCGGCGGTCGGCGGGCAGCCGGGGACGTAGATGTCGACCGGGACGATCCGGTCGCAGCCGCGCACCACCGAATAGCTATAATGATAATAGCCGCCGCCGTTCGCGCAGCTTCCCATCGAGATGACGTAGCGCGGCTCCGACATCTGGTCGTAGACCCGCCTCAGCGCCGGCGCCATCTTGTTGCAGAGCGTTCCGGCGACGATCATCACATCCGACTGGCGGGGCGAGGCACGCGGGGCGACGCCGAACCGCTCGAGGTCGTAGCGCGGCATGTTGACGTGGATCATCTCGACCGCGCAGCAGGCGAGGCCGAAGGTCATCCACCAGAGCGAGCCGGTGCGCGCCCATTGGAACAGATCCTCGGTCGAGGTGACGAGGAAGCCCTTGTCGCCGACCTCGCTTTGGACATGCTCGAAGAAATGCGGATCGGGCTGCTGGAGGTCGGACGGCCGCTCATTCTCGTGGCGGGGATCGAGGATCACTCCCATTCGAGCGCCCCCTTCTTCCACGCATAGACGAGGCCAAGCGCGAGCTCGACCAGGAACAGCATCATCGAGCCCCAGCCGACCAGCCCGACATGCTTCAGCGCAACCGCCCAGGGGAAGAGGAAGGCGGCCTCGAGGTCGAAGACGATGAACAATATGGCGACGAGGTAGAAGCGGACGTCGAACTCCGCGCGGCTGTCCTCGAAGGCGGGAAAGCCGCATTCATATTCGGCGAGCTTGTCCGGATAGGGGTTGGCGGCGCCGGTCAGCTTCGCGACGATCATCGGCAGCAGCACGAAGGCGAAGGAGATGCCCAGGGCGACCGCGAGGAAGAGCAGGATGGGCAGGTAACCGGCGGCGACGGACGCCATCGAAGGACTCCGGAGAAACGAGGTTCGCGCGGCTTCTAGGCCAGCGAACCCGCCGCCGCAACCGCCCTCAAATGTTGACAGGGCGGGGCAATGCTTTCAGGGTCCTCGCCAGGAAAAAAGGGGGTCTTTTCAACATGAAGATGCTTATGTTCGCGCTCGCGGCAGGCCTTGGCGCGTCGGCGGTTCCGGCTGGGGCAGCAATGGTCCGCGCCCAGGATCCGCAGTCGGTCGTCGCAGCGCTGCAGAAGGCCGGCTATCGGGCCAGGCTCGACACGGACAAGACCGGCGACCCGGTGGTCAGGAGCGCTTCGTCGGGCACCGATTTCAGCGTCTTCTTCTACAATTGCACCGACCACAAGGATTGCCGGACCGTCGAATTCTATTCGGGCTATCATCTCGACAAGAATCCGGTCGGCCTCGACAAGATGAACGACTGGAACCGGACGATGCGCTTCGGCCGCGCCTATCTCGACGACCAGAAGGATCCGGTCCTCGAAATGGACGTCGACCTCGACGCCGGCGGGATGTCGGACGATCTGTTCAAGGACAATCTGGATTATTGGACGTCGGTGATGAGCCGGTTCGAGAAGCATATCGGCTGGACGAGCTGAACGCGCCCGCCGATCAGCTTCGAAGCGCCCCGGCGATCAATTTGTGCAGCCTGGAATGGAGCTGGTCGTTCGCGGCCAGCACCTGCCCTTTCGCGATCGCCGCGTCGGAGCCGCGATAATCGGTGACGAAGCCGCCCGCCTCGCGGACGAGGAGGATGCCGGCGGCGATGTCCCAGTTGTTGAGATCCTCCTCCCAGAAGCCGTCGAAACGGCCGGCCGCGACCCAGGCGAGGTCGAGCGCGGCCGAGCCGAAGCGGCGGATTCCGGCCACTTCGGGCGCGACATTGTCGAGGATCTTCCGGAACCTTTCGAGGTCGCCATGGCCCTTGAACGGGATTCCGGTGGCGACGAGCGCGTCGGCGAGATCGCGCCGGGCCGAGACCCGAAGCCGCCGTTCGTTGAGCCAGGCGCCCCTTCCCTTCTCCGCCCAGAAGCTCTCGTCGGTGAGCGGCTGGTAGACCAGCGCCTGGGTGATCTCCGGCCGCCCGCCGGCGCCGCGCGGATCCTCGACCGCGATCGAGATGGAGAAATGGGGGATGCCGTGGAGGAAGTTGCTGGTGCCGTCCAGGGGATCGACGATCCAGCGCGGCTTGCCGGGATCGCCGGCGACCTCGCCGCCTTCCTCCAATGTCAGCCGCCAGTCGGGGCGGGCGTGGCGCAGTTCGTCGACGATCGTCTGCTCGGCGCGCTTGTCGGCCATCGAGACGAAATCGGCCGGCCCCTTGCGGCTGACCTGCAATTGCTCGACCTCGCCGAAATCGCGCCTGAGGCGCGGCGCCGCCTTGCGCGCGGCGCGCTCCATCACGGTGATCAGGCCTGAATGCGAAACCATGGTTGCTCCAAGTACCCCTCTCCCGCTTGCGGGAGAGGGAGGGGCCCAAGCGAAGCCTGGGAGGGTGAGGGGCTGTTGCGATGACTCGACAGGCCCTCACCCCGACCCTCTCCCGCGAGCGGGAGAGGGAGAAAGCTCAATCCGCCCGCCTCACATAGCTCTGCTCGTAAACGTCGACGACGATCCGGGTTCCGGCGGTGATGTGCGGCGGGACCATGACCCGGACGCCATTGTCGAGGATCGCCGGCTTGTAGCTGGACGAGGCGGTCTGCCCCTTCACCACCGCGTCGGCCTCGACGATGGTCGCCTCGATCTGGTCGGGAAGCTGGACCGAGATCGCCCGGTCCTCATAAAGCTCCATCACCACGTCCATGCCGTCCTGGAGGAAGGCGGCGGGCTCGCCGATCAGGTCGCGCGGCAGGTGGACCTGCTCGTACGTGTCCTTGTCCATGAAGACGAGCATGTCGCCCTCCGCATAGAGATATTGGAAATCCTTGGTGTCGAGCCGGACTCGCTCCACCGTCTCGGCCGAGCGGAAGCGGACATTGTTCTTGCGGCCGTCGATGAGATTCTTCATCTCGACCTGCATATAGGCGCCGCCCTTGCCCGGCTGGGTGTGCTGGATCTTCACGGCGCGCCAGATGCCGCCTTCATATTCGATGATGTTGCCGGGACGGATGTCCACGCCGCTGATCTTCATGTCTGTCTCTCGGGAGAAAGTGGAAAAGAGCCGGCGGCGCCTCTAGCGCGTGCGACCGGATTGTTCAAACGTTCCGACACGCTCCACCGGCGCAGCCGTCAGCGCTTCCCCGTCAGCAACGGATAGGGATTGATCGGGCTCCCCTGCCACCAATGTTGGCCCGGCCCCATCCGGTTGACCGCGAAATGGAGATGCGGCGCATCGGGGCTGGCGTCGCCGGTCGAGCCGACACGGCCGATCGGATCGCCCTGCTTCACCGCCTGGCCCTCGTGGAGGCCGGGCGCGTAGGAATCGAGATGGGCGTAATAATATTGCCACTGGCCGTCGGGCGAGCGGACATAGACGGTGATCCCGCCGCCGCCATGGCTGAAGAACAATTTCTCGACCGTCCCGGCCGCCGCGGCGACCACCGGGGTTCCGCGCGCCGCCATGATGTCGGTCGCGTCGTGGACGCGGCCTTTGGCGCGGGCGGCGCTGTAGGTGTCGACGAGCTGCTCCGGTCTCACCCCGGCGACCGGAATGGCGAGCCCGCTCGGCGTGACGACGAGCGGCTGCGGCACCATTGCCGACGTCGGCGGTGCCGGCGCGGCCCTCGCCTCCGCGACGGGGCCATGGTTGAAGGCGATGACCCAGAAGGCGCTGGTCAAAGCCGCGCTGACGAGGGCGGTCACGACGATGACGAGGATCAGTTTCAGCCGGTCCATGGGGGATGAACGCAACTTATTCCCGGCCCGTTCCGTTTCGCGCGGCGAATGACGGGAACCGTCCGCATCGGCTGCTCGGGCTGGATCTACGCCCATTGGCGCGGGCTCTTCTATCCCGGGAAGATGCCGCAAAAGGCCTGGTTCGGCCATTATGCGGCGAATTTCGACACGGTCGAGATCAACAACGTCTTCTACCGCCTGCCCAGGGCGGAGACGTTCGACGCCTGGCGCGAGCAGGCGCCGCCGGGCTTTTGCTACGCGGTCAAGGCGAACCGCTTCATCACCCAGGCGAAGAAGCTCAAGCACTGCGCCGAGCCGATGCGCCGCTTCCTGACGCCGACGCGCCATCTCGGCGAGACATTGGGCCCGATCCTCTACCAGCTCCCGCCGCGCTTCCGTGCCAATATCGAGCGGCTGAGGGACTTCTTCGCCTTGCTGCCGCGCGACCTCGTCCACGTCTTCGAGTTTCGCGAGCAAAGCTGGCTGACCGAGGACATTCTCGCCTTGCTCGACGCGAACGGAATCTCCTTCTGCGCCCACGACATGCCGGGCTCGCTGACGCCGCGTTGGGCGGCGGGCCCGATCGCCTATGTCCGCTTCCACAGCGCCGAGGGCAAATATCGGGGCCGCTATCCGGACGAGGCGCTGCTCGGCTGGGCCGACTGGATCGTCGCGCAGGCCCGCGGCGGCCGCGACGTGTGGTGCTATTTCAACAACGATATCGGCGGCCACGCCGTCCGCGACGCGCTGACGCTGCGCGGAATGGTGGGGCAGGCGCTGCGGCGAACTTTCTCGTCATCCCGGCCTTGATCCCACTGCTGTCCGGCTCAAGGCCGTTTCAATGCCCCCTCAAACGCCTTCACCGCCGCCGCCGGGCCTTCGGGGTGGCTCCAGACCGACCCGCACACCGCCAGGAAATCCGCCCCCGCCTCGACCAGCGCCCGCCCATTCTCCGGCGTGATGCCGCCGATGGCGACGCAGGGGAGCTCGAACAGGCGCGACCACCAGGAGAGGATCGAGAGGTCGGGGCGGTGGTGCACCTCCTTGGTCGAAGTGGGGAAGAAGGCGCCGAAGGCGACATAGTCCGCGCCCGCTTCCCCCGCTTCCATGGCGAGATGGCGGCTGTCGTGGCAGGTGATTCCGATCTGGGCGGAGGGGCCGAGCAGGCGCCGCGCCTCGCGCGGATCGCCGTCGGCCTGGCCGAGATGGACGCCGTCGGCGCCGAGCCTTTTCGCGAGCGCCATGTCGTCGTTGACGATGAAGGCGACGTCGTGCGCGGCGCAGAGGCGCTGGAGCGGCTCGGCAAGCGAGGCCGCCTCGTGCCGGTCGATCCCCTTCACCCGGAACTGGAAGGCGCCGACCGGCCCCGCCGCCAGCGCTTCCTCCAGCCGCGCCGGAAAGTCGCCGCCGACGTCGAGCGGCGAGATCAGATAGAGAAGCGGGGGTGGGCGCTCGATGGACTCGAAACGCGAAGCAAAATCCGGATCGAGCGCGTCCTCGATCACGCTTCGCCGACCACCGCCAGAGCGAAGCCGTCCCATTTCTTGATTCCGACCGTCTGGATCGCGGTGGCGCTGAGCCGGGGCGTCGCGGCCAGGGCATCGAACAGCCGGCGCGAGCCCTGGACGTTGACGTCGCCGCTGTCGGGATTGGCCACCTGTCCCTCGCGAACGACATTGTCGACGACGATCACCGTGCCCGGACGCGACAATTCCAGCGAGAGGCGGAGATAGTCTTCATTGCCCGGCTTGTCGGCGTCGAGGAAGACGAGGTCGAACGGCTCGACGCCCGCCGCGATCATGTGCTCCAGCGCTTCGCGCGCAGGCCCGACGACGATCTCGACGCGATCGCCGACGCCCGCGCGCGCCAGATTGGCCCGCGCGACCCCGGCATGATGCGGATCGAGCTCCAGCGTGACCAGCCGCCCGTCCGCCGGCAAGGCGCGGGCGAGCCAGATGGTCGAGTAGCCGCCGAGCGTGCCGATCTCGAGGATGCGCCGCGCGCCCGCCATGCGCGCGAACAGGTGGAGCATCTTGCCCTGCGGCGGAGAGACGTCGATCGCCGGCAGGCCCGCCGCCTGGTTGGCGGCCAGAGCCTGCGTCAGCGCGGGATCGTCGCCGAGCAGCTTGCCGGCGATATAATCGTCGACCTCCGCCCAATCGGGCATCCTGCTCACTCGTCGCCCTTGTAGATCCGGATCAGCTTGTCGAGCATTGCGAGCGCCTCCTCGCGCGAGCGCTGGAAGGCGTTGCGGCCGATGATCGATCCGTTGCCGCCGCCGTCGCGTATGTCGCGCGCGTCCTGGAAGACGGCATCGTCGCCCTTGGCGGCGCCGCCCGAGAAGACGACCATCCGCCGCCCGGCGAAGCAGCATTGGACGACGTGGCGGACGCGCTCGGCCTGGTTCGACCAATCCTGCCCCTCATAGGCCTTCTTCGCCTCGTCCTGCTCGATATGGTCGCTCGGCAGCTTCACCTTGATGATATGGGCGCCAAGCAAAGCCGCCATGTGCGCGCCATAAGCGGTGACGTCGAGCGCAAGCTCGCCCTCCTTGGAGATGTTGCCGCCGCGGGGATAGGCCCAGATCACCGTCGCGATTCCCACCGATTTCGCTTCGGCCGAAAGCTCGCGTATCTCCTCGATCAGCTCCAGATTGTCCTCGGAGCCGGGATAGGTGGTGAAGCCGATCGCCGAGCAGCCGAGCCGAAGCGCGTCGTCGACGCTTCCGGTCACCGCCTGGTCCTTGCGCGTCGCCCAGCTGTTCGAGCTGTTGATCTTGAGGATGGTCGGAATCTGGCCGGCGAACGTGTCCGCCCCCGCCTCGAGCGCGCCGAGCGGCGCCGCATAGGCGTTGAGGCCGGCATCGATCGCGAGCTGGTAATGATAATGGGGATCGTAGGCCGGCGGGTTGACCGCGAAGCTGCGCCCCGGGCCATGCTCGAAGCCCTGGTCGACCGGCAGGATGATCATCTTGCCGGTGCCGCCGAGCCGGCCCTGCATCAGCATGCGGACGAGGTTCGCCTTGGTGCCGGGATTGTCGGATTCGTATCTGTCGAGGATCGCCTTGACCGCCGGGGTGATGCTCATCGCGCGTGAAGCTCCAGTTGCTGCCGATTCGTTTCGGGATCCCGCCCGTTATCGCAGCCGGGCACGGCGCACAAACCGGCGGCGGATTTTCGTGGTTAAGCCTCTTTTTACCATTCCGGTTTACCACGATCCTCCGGGAAGTGGGGGATATCGATATGATCGCGCTCGTCGCACTGCTGAACGTCAGCCAGCCTTTGCCCTGGCTCGACCGTCACTGGATCAACCATCAGGCGCGCCGCGAAATGCTGATCGCGGCCAGCATGTCGAGCTTCGACCCGCCGCGGCCGCACGCCGCGCCGGTGCGCCTCGCAATGCCGGCCCGCGCCCATCTCGCGCCGCGGGCGCATGCTCTGCTCGGCGGACCATCCGGAATGTAAGCCCTGGGGACGCTCCGGCGTCCCGATGGCACCCGCAAGCGCGTCGCTCGTTACGGGCAGGCTGCCGGCCTCTGTTCGCCGGCCCCTGTCACGGAGGAGACGATGAAGATTCCGAGCCTGAAGACGATCGTGCTTGCCACGGCGTTCGTGGCGGCACCGCTCGCGGCGCAATCGCGCTGGGATTCGACGACTTTCTGGGCCGGTGCGCCTGCGGGCGTGTGGGAGCGGATCGGTTTCATGCAGCACCGCATCGATGCCGGCGTCGCGCGCCACAAGCTCAACCGCACCGAAGCCACGCGCGCGCAGAACGAGCTTGGCCGCATCCGCGAGATGACGCGCAACATGCGGGCTCGCGACGGCGGCACGCTGAACGAGACCGACCGGACCTATTTGCAGGACCGGCTCGACCATCTCGGCAACGACATCCACTGGATGGCGCATAACGGCTGGTGACGAACGAAGCCGGGCGTCCATGCGGGCGCCCGGTCTTCACCTTTTGCATTCGTTCACTCGACCGTGACGCTCTTCGCGAGATTGCGCGGCTGGTCGACGTCGGTGCCCTTGGCCACCGCGACATGGTAGGCGAGGAGCTGGACCGGGATCGCATAGACCAGAGGCGCGATCAACGGATGGACCTTCGGCATCTCGATCGTCGCGGCGATGCGGTCGTCGGCCGCCTGCGCAAGCCCTTCGGCGTCGGAGATCAGGACGACGCGGCCGCCGCGGGCCTGCACCTCCTGCATGTTCGAGACGGTCTTCTCGAACAAGGGGCCTGACGGCGCCAGAACGATCACCGGCACATGCTCGTCGATGAGCGCGATCGGCCCGTGCTTCATCTCGCCGGCGGCATAGCCTTCGGCGTGGATGTAGCTGATCTCCTTCAGCTTCAGCGCGCCTTCCATCGCCAGCGGATAATCCTGGCCGCGGCCGAGATAGAGGACGTCGCGGGCGCCGGCGATCACGCCGGCCATGGCGGCGATCTGCTCGTCATGGGCGAGCGCGGCGTTCATCGCCGCCGGCGCTTCCTCGAGATGGTCGACGATCGCGCGCTCCTCCTCCTCGCTCATCCTCCCCTTGTCGCGCGCCATCTTGGCGGCGAAGGCGGCGAGCACGGCGAGCTGGCAGGTGAAGGCCTTGGTCGAGGCGACGCCGATCTCCGGCCCGGCATGGGTGGGGAGCAAAAGGTCGGCCTCGCGCGCCATCGAGCTGGTCGGCACGTTGACGACGACGGCGATCTTCTGCCCTTCGCTGCGGGCGTGGCGGAGCGCCGCGAGCGTGTCCGCCGTCTCGCCCGACTGGGAGATGAAGAGGGCGAGCCCGCCTTTCTCCAGGACCGGCGCGCGGTAGCGGAACTCCGAGGCGATATCGAGCTCGACCGGCACGCGCGCGAACTGCTCCAGCCAATATTTGGCGACCATTCCGGCATAGAAGCTGGTGCCGCAGGCGACGATGGTGACGCGCGGCACGTCGGCGAGGCTGAAGTCGATGTCGGGCAGCGCCACCTTCTGCTCGAGCGGGCGGAGATAGGAGCCCAATGTCTGGGCGACGACGATCGGCTGCTCGAAAATCTCCTTGAGCATGAAGTGGCGGTAATTGCCCTTCTCGACCCGCGCCGACGAGGCGCCCGAGGCGACGATCTCGCGCGTCACGGGATTGTCGTCGCGATCATAGACCTGGACCCGGTCGTGCCGGATCACGACCCAGTCGCCTTCCTCCAGATAGGAGATGCGCTGGGTGAGCGGCGCCAGGGCGAGCGCGTCGGAGCCGAGATAGGTCTCGCCCCCCTCTGGACCATTTGGGCCATAACCGACCACCAGAGGCGAGCCGAGCCGGGCGCCGATCAGCATGTCCGGGTAGCGGCGGCAGAGGATGGCGAGGCTGAAGGCGCCGTGGATCTGCTTCAGGGTGCGCGACACCGCCTCCTCCGGCGACGCGCCTTTCTCCAGCTCGCGGGTGACGAGATGGGCGACGACCTCGGTGTCGGTCTCGGATTCGAACCGGCGGCCCTCGGCGATCAGTTCGTCGCGCAGAGGCCGGAAATTCTCGATGATGCCGTTATGGACGATCGCCACTTCCTCGGTGGCGTGGGGATGGGCATTGTCCCTGGTCGGCGCGCCGTGGGTGGCCCAGCGGGTATGGGCGATGCCGGTGGTGCCGGGCAGAGGATGCTCGGCGATCACGCGGGCGAGATTGTCGAGCTTGCCCTCGGCGCGGCGCCGCTCCAGCCGCCCGTCGACGATCGTGCACAGGCCCGCGCTGTCATAGCCGCGATATTCGAGCCGCCTGAGGCCGTCCATCAGCCGCGGAGTCACCTCCTCGCGTCCGACAATCCCGATGATCCCGCACATAGACCGCTCTTTCCCGAACCAGCCGACAACCCGCCGCGCAGATGGGGGAGGATGGGCTTTTTGTCACGGAAAATGACGCGAAATTCATCCTTCCGGGGACCGGACGCATGCGGATTTCCGCGCGGCGCTCCGGCCTTACAAGTCCACTATTTTGTTCACGCGAAGGCGCGAAGGCGCGAAGGATTCGGTGTTTCCCGCGCCTTCGGCGAAGCCGCAACCTTTTCTTCTCCGCGGTTCCAACGCCCTTCCCGGCGAAGCCGCTTCCTTCCTTTTCTTCTTCGCGCCCTCGCGCGAACAAATCAGCAGCGATGGAGGCCGCTCCGCGGCCAGAGGTTTGCTCCAGCCCAGGACTGACTGTTCAGGATCGCCTTACGCCGGTGATCGTGATCAGCCACCAGTCGGGCGGCGCCCAGAAGCGCAGGGGGACGTCGCTGGTGCCGACGCCGCCGGAGACGATCACGATCTTGCCGCGCTCATCGTAGCGGCCGCAGCTATAGTGGAGGCGGTGCTTTCCGGGGATCCAGATCGGACCGATGAGAGGCAGGGCGATCTGGCCGCAATGGGTATGGCCGGTGAGGAGGGTTGCGCCGCGCGGCAGCTTCGCGAGGGCGTTGGGCTCGTGGCTCAGGAAAAGGGTCGGACCGCCGAGACGGGCGGCCGCGGTGAGCGTCGCCGGCACGTCCATATGCCCGCTATAGCCATCGTCGATCCCGCCGATGACGAGCGGGCCGCGCCGCACCGCCTGGTTCGACAGCAGGGTGATTCCGATCCGGGCGAGCGCGGGCTGGATCGTTCCGTCCGCATCCCAATGATCGTGATTGCCGAGCACCGCCACGACGCCGAGCGGCGCGTGCAGGGCCGCGAGCGGAGCGACCGCCGCATCCGGCCCATAGGCACGGCCGATCGGCTTCGGCTCGCTCATATAGTCGCCGCCGAGCAGGATGATGTCGGGATGCCGCGCGTCGATCGCGGCGACGATCCGCCGCAGCCGCTCGGGCGACTGATCGGGCCCCGCCATATGGGTGTCGGTGAGCAGGGCGATGCGCAGCGGCTTTGCATCCGCCGGATAGCCCGGCAAGGCGATCGTCGTCGTCCGAATCACCGGCATCCGCCGCGCCTCGGCGAACATGAAGACGAGCAAGGCCAGGCCGACGAGCAGCGCGCCTCCCAGCCATCGGCGCCGGCGCATGGCTAGGAGCGGTCCTTCCTCGCCTGCATCGTCTCGCGGAAGCGCTTCGCGCGGCCGGGCTTCGCCTCCTGCGTGCCGCGGGCGACCGCGAGCGCGTCCGCCTCGACGTCGCGCGTGACCACCGATCCGGCGCCGACCATCGCGCCGTCGCCGATCCGGACCGGCGCGACCAGGGCGCTGTTCGAGCCGATGAAGGCGCCGGCGCCGATCTCCGTCTTGTATTTGAAGAAGCCGTCATAATTGCAGGTGATGGTGCCTGCGCCGATATTGGCGCCCGCCCCCACCTCCGCGTCGCCGAGATAGGTGAGGTGGTTGGCCTTGGCGCCCTTCCCCAGCCTCGCTTTCTTCACCTCGACGAAATTGCCGACCCGCGCCTTCTCGCCGATCTCGGCGCCGGGGCGGAGGCGGGCAAAAGGCCCGATCTCGGCGCCCGCTTCGACGGTCGCGCCCTCGAGATGCGAGAAAGCGCGGATTCGGACGCCCTCGCCGATGCGGACGCCGGGGCCGAAGACGACATTGGGCTCGACGACGCTGTCGCGCCCGATCTCGGTGTCGTGGGCGAACCACACCGTCTCCGGCGCGACCAGGGTGACGCCGTCCGCCATGGCGCTGGCCCGGCGGCGGCGCTGCCAGAGCGATTCGACCTCGGCCAATTCGGCGCGGCTGTTGACGCCGGCGACCTCGTCGGGCGCGGTCTCGACCACCGCCGAACGGCGGCCGATCGCGGCGGCGAGCATGACGATGTCGGGCAGATAATATTCGCCCGCCGCATTCTCGTTCTCGACGCCCGAGAGCAACGGCCAGAGATCCTCGGACCGCACCGCCATCAGCCCGGAATTGCAGAGGTCGACCGTCCGCTCCGCCTCGCTTGCGTCCTTATATTCGACCATCCGGACGATATTGCCGTCGGCTTCGGCGATGACGCGGCCGTAATATAGGGGGTCGGCGGGGCGCGAGGCGACGACCACGCTCACCGGCGCGTCGGGCCCGTTCAGCCGGTCGAGCATGCGCCGCATCGTCGCGGTCTCGACCAGAGGCGCGTCGCCGTAGAGGATAAGGACGTCGCCATTGAAGCCCTCGAGCGCAGCCTCGGCCTGCTGCACGGCATGGGCGGTGCCGAGCTGCGGCTCCTGGACGGCGACGATTCCGCTTTGCCCTTCGACGAGCGGCGCGACCTGCTCGCGGCCGGCGCCGACGACCACGACCACCCGCTCCGGCGACAGCGCCTCGACCGAAGCGAGGAGATGGGCGAGCATCGGCCGGCCGGCGATCGGATGGAGGACCTTGTGCAGGTCCGACTTCATCCGCGTGCCCATGCCGGCGGCAAGGATGATGGCGGCGACGGGGCGCTGGATCGTGGCGTCACTCATGGCCGCGCCTCTCGCACGTTCATGTTGAAACTTCCACCGGGGATCGGCAGGCGGCGGCGATGGCCATAAGCTTCGACATCATTGCCTTCGACCTCGACGGCACCCTCGCCGATACCGGTCCCGACCTCGCCGCCGCGCTCAACCATGCGCTCGTCGCGCTCGGGCGGCCGGCGGTTCCGAACGAGTCGGTCCGCCATCTCGTCGGCCATGGCGCCCGCGCTCTGCTCCGCCGCGGCCTCGCGGCGACCGGCACGGCGTCGGAGGAGCTGGTCGAGCAGGGCTTCCCGATCTTCATCGACCACTACCGCGCCAATATCTGCGTCGGCACCCGCCCTTATGACGGAGTCGCGGCAGCGCTCGAACGACTGAAGGCGCGCGGCATCCGTATCGCGCTCTGCACCAACAAGGCGGAGCCCCTGACCTTCGCCCTGCTCGACGCGCTCGGCTGGCAGGGCCGGTTCGATGCCGTGGTCGGCGGCAACACCCTCCCGGTCCGCAAGCCCGATCCGGCGCCGCTCATCGAAGCGATCGCCCGCGCGGGCGGCGGGCGGGCCGCTTTCGTCGGCGATTCGATCGTCGACGCCGACACCGCGCGCGCCGCCGGCCTGCCCTTCGTCGCGGTCAGCTTCGGTTTCTCGGACCGGCCGGTGGAAGAGCTGAAGGCGGATGCGGTGATCGATCATTATGATGCGTTGGAGGCGGCTCTGACCTCCCTCTCCCCACCCTGACCGGGGAGGGGAAACTCGCATCGGGGAACTTTCGCCGATACAGCCGCTCTGATAGGATATTGCGTCCGCCGTTCCATGGGGAGGAGCGCGTCATGAGCCTCAATCGCACTCTATGCCTGTTCCTGGCCGCAAGCACGCTTGGCGCGTCTTCGGCTTTGGTCGCGAGCCCGCCGGGCGGCGGCGGAGGGGGCGGCGGCATGGCGCCCAGCATGTCGGGATCGCAATATGACGCGGCGGCCGAATACCGGAAGGGCATGGCGGCGCTGCAAAGCCAGAATTATGCCGACGCGAAGAAGGCGTTCGAGCATGTGCTGACCGTCGTGCCCGAGGATGCGAACAGCAATTTCCTCGCCGGCCTGGCCTCGGCGGGGCTCAACGACCTCAAGAGCGCGCGCAAATATTATGAGCGCGCCGTCCGCGCCGACAAGGACATGGTCCAGGCCCATCAGGAGCTCGGCATCACCTACGTCAAGACCGGCGAGAAAGCGAAGGCGCAGGCCGAGCTCGACAGGCTCAACGAGATGCAGCGGAAATGCAATTCGGCCTGCGCCAAGGCCGCCGACATCGGCAAGGCGATCCAGGCGCTGACCGCGGCGATCGGGAGCGCCCCCCAGGCGCGGCTCGAGACCCAGCCGGGCCTGCTCTTCGCGAGCGCTGCGGGCGGCGACCGTTTCTATCTCGACGCGGTCGGCCTGATCAACGACCATCGTTACGCCGAGGCGATCATCTCTCTCGAAAAGGCCAAGGCCGCGTTCGGGCCGCACCCGGACATCCTCACCTATCTCGGCTTCGCCAACCGCAAGCTCGGCCGCTACGACGTCGCCGAACATTATTATCGCGCGGCTCTGGCGGCGGCGCCCCACCATCGCGCTGCGACCGAATATTATGGCGAGCTGATGGTCGAGCGCGGCAACAAGGCCGGCGCCGAGAAGATGCTTGCGAGCCTGGAGACCACCTGCACCTTCGGCTGCGCCGAGGCCGACGAGCTGCGCCGATGGATCGACACCGGGCACGCGCCCACCAACTGAGCCTCATCCTCGCCGCCGCCTTGCTCGGCGGGGCCGCCGCAGCGCCGAGAGTGCCGATCCGCGAGGCGCGCTGGCTCGCCCCGTCGGGCCTGTTCGAGGGCCTCGCCCGCGAGCCGGTCGAATGCTTCGTCCCGCCGCGCGATCCGGCCGAGAGGCGCTCGGCGGCGATCGGGCGGGTTGCCTTTCGTACGCCCTTGCTGCTCGGCGGCCAGGCGGCGCGGGCGGGGATGAGCTGCGCGACCTGCCACCGCGACGGCCGCTCAAACCCGCTCTTCCTCTTCCCGGGCCTGTCGGGTGCGCCGGGCACGGCCGACGTCACCTCCTCGCTGATGAGCAGCCATCGCGGCGACCATGTCGACAATCCAAAACCGATTCCGGATCTCGGCGGCCCGCGCGCCTTGCTGAAAGTCTCGCGCGATCCGGCCGACCCGGCGCTCGCCCGTTTCATCCACGGCCTCATCACCGAGGAGTTTGACGGGCCGGAGCCTTCGCCAGAGGTGCTTGCCGGCCTCGCCGCTTATGTGCGGGCGCTCCGGCCCGAAAATTGCCGGGGCACCGACCGTCCGATCCGCCTCGGCGAGCGGCTCGACGAGGTCGACGGCGCCGTCGCGCTCGCCCGCGGCGCGACCGGCGAGACCCGCCGCCTGCTCCTCGCCGCCGCACGCTCGACGCTCGGCGCGATCGACGAACGCTTCCGCCTGCCCGGCCTGGAACGCGACCGCGCCGCCCTCCGCGCGGCCGACGGCGCGCTCGAATCGATCCGGCTCGGCAAGGCGGGATTTGCCCCTTGGGACGGAATTTGGCCCAAGCGACGGCGCCTGCTGCTCGGCGACGAAAGCCGCTCGCTCTTCTCGCCCACGATCCTGCGCGGGGCGCTTGCGGGGAGCTAATCCCGCATCCGAACGGTGAGGATTTTAGAATTTAAGTCCCGAAGCGACGAACCAGGCGATCGCCGCCGCCACGATCGCGGCGACGACCGCGCGCCGGAGCGGGGCGAGGACCGGCGCCTCGGCATCGCCCTCCGCCCGGGCTCTGCCGGTGATCATGGCCGGGGTCAGATTCCTGCCGCGGGCCAGATAGAAGAGGATCGCGCAGACGTGGAGCGCCGCGAGACCGACGATCACCCAGAATAGCTTATGGTGAATGAGCGCCAGCGCGCGCGATGTGTCGAAGCTGACGAGATAGGAGAGCGGACCCGATTCGAGCCCGTCCTCGTCGACCGCGAACAGGCCGAGGCCGATCTGGGCGGCGATGGCGAGCAGCATCGCGACCACGCTCCACCCGCCGATCGGATTATGGCCTGGCCGCGCCGGCCCGTCCGTGCCGCGCAGATAGCGCAAGACCGCGCGCGGACCGCGGATGAAGCTCGTAAAGCGCGACGGCGCGCTGCCGGCGAAGCCCCAGATCAGCCGGAACAGGATCAGCCCGAGCAAGGTATAGCCCGAGAGCCGGTGACGATCGAGCTGGTCGTGCGTCGCCGTCCACCAGGAATAGGGGATGAGGAGGACGATCGCCCAGTGGACGATCCGCGTCGGCAGGTCCCAGACGCGGATCCGGGCGCCGCCCGCTTCCGCCGCCACGGCCTGAAGCTCAGTGATCGGGGTTCTTGTAGGCGTCGTGGCAGGCCTTGCAGGCGCCCCCGACCTGGCGGACGAGCGGCATCAACGTCGCTGGATCGCTGCTCCGCGCGGCGCCGGCCGCCAGCGCGTCGGCGGCGCTCGCAAGCGCCGCGGCCTTGGCGTGGAAATCGCCCGGATTGGTCCAGACGGCCGGCTTGACCGCGGTCTTGACGCCGGTGTCGGGGCCGGATCCGGCCGGGAACCAGCCCGGCACCTGCTTCGCGAGCTGGGCGAGCTGGGCCGAGCCGAGCTTCACCGCCTGCGCATCGGGGCTCGACGTCTTGAGCTGGTCGATGACGCCCTTGAACGTCCGCCCCATCGTCTTCATCCCGTCCTGGCGGTGGGGAATGGCGACATGAGGATCGACGGCGGCAACGAGCAGCATGGTAGAGGCGGCAAGCAAGGCGGCGAAGCGCAACTGACGCATGACGGGTCTCCGATTGCGGTGGCGCTTCGTCTATGGCGGCGGCACGCGCGCTCGGCAAGCGCTGTCAGGAGGCTTTGCGCGCCTTGGTCCAGAGATGGCGGGCAAGCATCAAGGGCGGCATCCGAAGCGCATGCGAGCGGACGTAGAAGCCGAGGCGCAGAGCCGGCCGCGTCGCCCGGCCCCAGGAATCGCGGGCGAGCAGGCGCGCCTTGAACAAGGGATCGGCGCTGTCCCACACGCGCCAGCCGTCCGGCACCGGCGTGCCGTAAAGATCGTTGGCGATCCGCCCGGCGCGAAGCACGGGCGAGAGCATCTGGTGACGCTCGGCGCGCTCGCGGAGCTGCTGCCAGAAATCGGGCTCGGCGGCGAAGTCGCGAAGCAGCCGGTCGATGTCCCAGAGGTTGCGAAGCCCCCCGGCGAGGTCACCGTCGGCGAAGAGATGGGCGGCGGCGTGGATCACCATGTCGGCCGGCGCGAGGATCGAGAGCGCGCCGTCGCCGAGCGGCCGGCGCGCCGCGATCAGCGCCTCGGCATCGGGCGTTCGACGGGCGGTCAAAGGCAGGATCGTGTGATGGACGTCGATCATCCGGTCCCGCTCCTTGTGGATGAGCGGCGGCAGCTCGTGCATCCAGCGCCGATAATAGAGATCGTCGTAGGAATCGTCCTTCACCCATTCCCAGCCATAAGCGAGCAGGACCCGCTCGACCTCGGGCAGGCCGGCGCGAGGGACGAGGATGTCGAGGTCGCCGATCGAGCGGCCGGCGGCGGGCGACAGGCCGGCGGCGGCATAGGCCGTCCCCTTGAGCAGGACCGCCGGCAGGCCGAGCGGCGCCAGCGCGCGGCGCGCCATCTCCGCTTCCCACAGCGCCTGGGTCCGGGCCTGGGCGGCGTCGGCGCGGGCGGCGGCAAGGATCGCGTCCACCTTGGGTGGAAGCTTCTGCCCGTCGAGCCGGTGCGCCAAGGTGCCGAGCAGGCTCTCGGCCCGCGCGGCGGCGAGCAGCGACGTCCAGTCCGCGACCGCTCCGGCACCGGCCGGGTCGGCGAGCAGGCGGACGAGCGTGAGCGCGATCGTCACGGCGCGCTCCAGAGTTCGTCGACCAGCGCCATGGCGGTATCCGTATCGGGATAGTCGATCGCCCGTGCGGGCGCGCCGTTCACCAGCCCGGACAGCGCGTCGAACCCGCGTTCGGCGAGCGCGACATAATTGGTCGAGGCCTGGGTCAGGCGGACGAAAGCCTCGGCGGCGCCGACCGGCCGGATGTCGCGGACGAGGTCGCGCCCGAAGCGCGGGAAGAGGATGAGCGCGGGCCGCGCAATCTCGTCCATGCGCGCGATCGCCTCTCCGTTCGGGCGGAGGTGGCGGATTCGGCCCTTGGGCGTTCCGTCGAGGATCGGGCCGAGCCGCTCCGGCGCCACGCCGCCGAACAGGCCGAGCGCTTCGTTCTTGAGGCTGATCGCGCGCGGAAAGGGATGGAGCGCGCCGCTTTCGAGATCGACGAGGGCGAATTCGTCGCCGAGAAAGCGCCAGCCGCGCTCGCCGAGCAGGGCGGCGAGGGTCGACTTGCCCGCGCCCGAATGGCCCGTCATCAGCAGCGCCCGTCCATCCCGCTCCGCCGCCGAGGCATGCAGCAACAGGAAGCGGCGCTGGCCGAGCGCCATCTGCAGATTCATCCCCATCTCGGCGGCGAGCAGGCCGTGGGTGAGCGACGATGGCGCCGCGTCGGGAAGGATATAATCGCCCCTGATCGCGACGGAGGGGCGGATGAAGCGCCGCCACGGCCGCTCCGCCTCCAGCCGCACGGTGAAATCGGCGACCGGATCGGGCGCCGGATAGGTCCCGTAGAGCCGGCGAAGCGCGTCGAGCGGCGCCCGCCAGTCGGAGCCGATGCGGAAGGTGACCGGGCCGATGCGAAGGTCGAGGCGGTGCCTCATGCGCGCCGCCTCATGCCCTGCGGACCAGCCCCGCCGCCTCGAGCTCGGCGAGGCGGGCGCCGATCGCCGCTTCCGCATCCTCGGCCTCCAGCTCGAACTCGGCGGCGATGCGCAGCGCGATCTCGGCCGCGTCGCCCGGCTTGCCGGCAAGCGCGGCGAGGATCTGCGGCGCCGGCGGCGCGAGGATGTGGGTGAGGCCCGACGGGCGGTGGTAGAGAGCGGTCAGCCCGTCCAGCGCGACGGCCTTCGCCGCTTCGGGAGGATCGGCGATGAAGCGGGGGCCGGCCACGGCCCCGCCCTCGTCAGCGCGGCATCTGCAGCGAGGCGAAGCAGGTGAAGCCGCTCATCCCCGCCTGCAGACGGCGTATGTACTGGGCATAGGCCTGGGCGGACCGGGAATCGACGCCCGGCGGCGCGATTCCGCTCTGGAGCAATTGCTTCGCCTCCTCGCCCTTGAGCGGGCGGGCGAGCGGCGGATGGGCGCCGGGCGTGCCGGCGGCGACGACCGATCCGTCGTCGCTGATGAAGCTCCCAGCCGCGCTTGGCGCGGGGATCGGGATCTCGCAGGTCATGACCGACCCGGCGGTCTGGGCGAGCGCCGGCCGGATCGTCACCACCGTCGAGGCGGCCGCCGCGCCGAGCACGAGCACGGTCCGGCGGCTCGGCCTGAATCCGCCCTCTTCGCTCGGCTTGTCGTCCACGTCGCTCATCTTTCCCGGGATTTATGCGCAGCCTCTTTCATAAGGGTAAAGCCCGTTCATTTCGAGCGACCCGAAATCCGCGCCGTCCCGGAGCGAGACTCGGGGCTTTTCTTCGTCCGCCGCGCGCGAATCCGGCCCGCGCGGAGAAAAATCGTTTCGGCCTCGTTTAGGCCACACCGCCGGCATGCGGTCGGCCCTGGAGGAGGATGAGAAATGAGAGCAGTCATTGTCGCCGCGGCTTTGCTGATCGGCACCGCGGCCTATGCGCAGGACAGCGGCGGAACGGGCGGCACGCAGGACACCAATGCGACCGCCGGCGGCCAGACGGTCGAGCCGAGCAACGCGGCGCCGAAGCGCGACGCGCACGGCGTCCCGGTCATCTCCGCGCCGGCGACCGCGCCTTCGGGCTGGAACCAGCCTCCGGGTACGGCGGGAGTCGCACCGGCCTCGCAGCCGGCCGGGACCCAGGGCAATGCCGGCCCGCTGCCGCCCTGCACCCGCAAGGTCACCGACAATTGCACCCAGACCTATGAGCGCAACCATGGCGATGCGGGCGGTACCATGGCGGCTGCCGGCGACAAGGGCGGCAACGGAATGAGCGCCGATACCGCCGCCGACACCGGCACGAAGACGACGGTGCACCATCGTCGTCACCACCGCCGCCATCACCATGAATAAGGCCGAAACGGGGGCGCCGCCCAAGGAGGGCGCCCCCGCCTTTTCGCTCGCCTGAGCGGTCTCCCTGTGCCAATTCCCCGGCGGCGCGGCCTCGCCCGCGCACCGTCCATTTTCGCCGAGAGGGATTTTTTCGAAACATGACGATCAGCTTCGAAGGTCGGGTCGCGATCGTGACCGGCGCAGGCGGCGGCCTTGGCCGCGCCTATGCGCTCGAGCTCGCCCGGCGCGGCGCCAAAGTGGTGGTGAACGATCTTGGCGGCGCCCGCGACGGCACCGGCCATTCCGACGCCGCCGCCGGGGTGGTCGCTGAGATCGAGGCGGCAGGCGGCATTGCGGTCGCCAACGGCGCCAGCGTCACCGATCTCGCCCAGGTCGAGGCGATGGTCGCCGAAGCCAAGGCGCGCTGGGGCGGCGTCCATATCCTCATCAACAATGCCGGGATCCTTCGCGACAAGAGCTTCGCGAAGATGGAGATGGCGGATTTCCGCGCCGTCCTGGACGTCCACCTGATCGGCTCGGCTTATTGCACCAAGGCGGTGTGGGAGACGATGCGCGAGCAGGCTTATGGCCGCATATTGATGACGTCGAGCTCGACCGGCCTCTACGGCAATTTCGGCCAGGCCAATTACGGCGCCGCGAAGCTCGGCCTCGCCGGATTCATGAAGACGCTCCACCTCGAAGGCGCGAAATATGATGTCCGCGTCAACGCGATCGCGCCGACCGCGGCGACTCGGATGACCGAGGACATCTTCCCGCCCGACCTGCTCGCTTTGTTCAACCCCGACAATGTCGTCCCGGCCGCGCTCTACCTGGTCTCGGACGAGGCGCCGTCGAACATGATCGTCGGCGCCGGCGGCGGAGTGGTCCAGGCCGCCTATGTGACGCTCACCCCCGGCTACGTCCTCCCCGAAGGCCGCCGCACCGTCGAGGAGGTGGCGGCGAACTGGGACCGGATCGCCAGCCGCGAGGGCGAGATCGTCCCCCAATCCGGCGCCGAGCAGGCGATGCTGATCCTGAAGACTTTGCAGGGGGCGTAGGCCTTTCGTCTCCCGCCCAGCGGAACGCGATACTGTATTGTATCACCAATACACCCGTGCTACACGCTTTTTATTGAGGGAGGATGCACCATGTACAGCGATGCCGATCTCGAAGCGGCGGTGGCGGCGGGGGCGTTGAGCCCCGAGGCGGCCGCGGCGCTGCGCGACTATGTCGCCGCCCGGAGCGCGAGCCCGGTGGTCGACGAGGAACGGTTCCGGCTGATCACCGGCTTCAACGACATTTTCGTCTCGATCGCGGCGGCGATCCTGCTTGCCGCGCTCGGCTGGATCGGAACCTATGCCGGCCTGCGGGTCGACGGGGACGGGCCGTCGCCCATTTCCGGCCTGCTGATCGCGCTTGCCGCCTGGGGCCTCGCCGAATTCTTCACCAGGAAGAGGCGGATGGCCCTGCCCTCGATCCTGCTTCTGCTCGCCTTCGTCGGCGGCGTGGTCGAGGCGGTCGGCGCGACGCTTGCGCTGGTCGTCGGAGTCGACGCGATGAACGGCAACAAGATGGTCGGCGGGCTCGTCATGGCGAGCGGCGCGGCGGCGGGAGTCGTCGGCGCGTGGCTGCACTGGCGCAGGTTCATGGTTCCGATCACCGTCGCCGCCGGAGCCGCCTCGGTCGTCGGCCTGGTGATGGCCCTGATCGCCTCCGCGCTCGACAACAATCCGAATGCCGGCAACATCCTGCTCGTCTTCCTGCTGCTGCTCGGGATCGGAGTCTTCCTGTTCGCCATGTGGTGGGACGCGTCCGATCCGACGCGCGAGACCAGGCGCTCCGACGTCGCCTTCTGGCTGCATTTGCTGGCGGCGCCGATGATCGTCCATCCGGTCTTCAAGCTGCTCGGGCTCAGCGAAGGCGGCGCGACGGCAGGCGGCGCGGTGATCGTGATCGGCCTCTACCTGCTGTTCGCGCTGACCGCGGTGGCGATCGACCGGCGGGCCTTGCTCGTCTCGGCGCTTCTCTACGTTTTGTGGGCGCTGAGCCGGCTGTTCGAGGCGGCGGTCGCGGTCGAGCTCAGCTTCGCGCTGACCGCTCTGGTGATCGGCTCGGCCCTGCTCCTGCTCTCCGCTTTCTGGCACGATGCGCGCCGGATCGTGGTGAAGCCGCTTCCGGAAGGGCTGAGGGCCAAGCTGCCGGTCCTCGACCGAATCGTCGCGGCAGCCTGACGCGCTGAAACAGAATTGGGCCGCCCCTCGCCCGGCGAGGGGCGGCTTCTCTTTGCCCCTGCCGCATACCCCGGCAGTTACCGGGTTGCCGCGACCGCCGGCGGGGTGCACTCTCCCCTCATCGCCAAGGGGGAGGCTGCTGGATGTCGAACGTCGCTGGCAAGGCCTATGGCATGAACGTGGTCACGCCGATGCGACCGGCGAAGACCTGGCTCAACAAGCTCATCTTCATGGCGGCCCGCGCCTTCCCGAGCACGCTCGGCGGGCTGCTCGGCCTCTCTCTGATTCATTTCGCGCGCTGGGTGATCATCCGCCGCGACGCCTGGCCCGAGCGCGGCCAGCGCCAGCGCCCGACGCAGAACGACCTCATGCTCTTCTGCAGCAATTTCAACGGCACCTGGGACCAATATATCGACGCCTTCGCCGACGGCATTCCGGGCGGGCTCGACCTCTTCTGGTATTCGAGCACCAAATATCCGAACTCGATCCCGATCACGCCGTTCAAGAATTATATCCGGCTCAACCAGATCGACACCGGCTATTATTACAATGCGACGCCGGGCAGCGCCCAGCGCGACATCAAGATCGCGCTCGGCCTCGCCGCCGCTCTGCAGGCGGTCGATGCGGATGCGGACGATTCGGCGCTGGCCGCTTCCTATCGGACGATCCTCCTCGCGGCGCAGAACGGGCTCGGGGCGCCCGGCTATGCGCCGGTGGCGAGCTGCGACACCGCGATCGCCGATACCCATCGCTGCGCCGAGGTCCACCGGCGCTGGGGACCGAAGGCCAAGGGACCGCCGGCCGCAACCCATGTCCTGCACGCCGTCGCGGCGGCGACGGTGCGCGGACCCGAGCATGAAGGCGGCGACGCCGCGAAGCAGGACGTGCGCGCCGCGGTGAGCGCCGCCTTGGGCACGGCGCCGCGCCTCGACGAGGCGCCGCCTTTGCCCCCGCCCGCGGACGAGGGAGGGATCGATGCCTGATTTCGACGGCGGCCATTATTTCTTCACGGCGGTGGTGCCGGTCTGCAACCGCGGCATCGTCGAGCATGAGGGGATGAAGAGCTCGCCCATCCACATGGTGCGCGAAGCGCTGGAGACGCTTCCGACCGCCCTGCAGTCGCATGCGTCCGAGAAGGTCGGGATCCAGAGCCCCTTCGCACGCTCGACCCGCACCCATTTCGCCCGCTTCGTCATACTCGACCAGCCTTATTACAATGGCCGCGATCATCAGGATGCGATCCTGGCGACGATCGAGGGCACCGACCTGCTCAAGGCGCAGCCGCACGACCGCCTCGCCTGCCCCTATCTGCTGGTGATGATCGATTTCGATCCCGCCGACCGGTCCGGCGCAGGCGAGCCACGCGCCTATCTGGAGCATCTCTGGGAGGTGATGGAGGAGGAATTGAAGGCCGTCTTCGGTTATTGCTACGGCTTTCCGCAGGTCCATGGCGCGACCGGCTTCGCCGATTTCCTGATCGGCTGCCAGATCGAGACGACGATGCCGTTCAACGATTATTGGACGGGGCCGCCGCCGCTCAAATCGCTGTCGAAGGGGCTCCTCCTCGCGGTCCTGGCGGTCGCGGCGGCGGTCGGCGGTTTCGTCACCTGGAAGGGCCATCTGCACTGGTGGCTCGCCATATTGCTCATCCTCCTGCTGCTGATCGTCGGAATCCTGATCGATTACTGGCTGATCATGAGCCGCGGCGCCAAGCCCTTCCCCGCCTCCGGCGCAACCCTGCCGCGCGTGCTGAAGGCGCTCTACCTCCAGCAGGCCTTCGCCCGCTTCGCCGCCGACCGGCAGGGCGCCGACCCGGCCGGGACCGGCGCCGCCTTCCGCGCCTTCCTCAGGGAGAATCAGCCGCGCGACCTCGCCGAGCCCACCCAGAAACCGGGCGTGATCCGCACCTTCTTTCCGGGAGCCGCCGCATGAGCGCCGCCCTCGACCTCGCCGACATCCAGGGCGGCATCCTTCGCGCCTATGGCCGCCAGGGCTTTCCAAAGGCGCGCTATTTCTTCCTGACCATCCGCGATCCGGCGAAGGGCCGCGCCTTCGTCGAGGCGTTGCGGCCCAAGATCACCACCGCCGCGCGCTGGAAGAATCCGAAGCGCGGGGACCCTTTGCTCCGCACCCTGAAGCCGCGGGTGAAGGACGTCGTCCGGGCCGAGGGCGTGCCCGATTATCCGGGCGAGGTCGAGCTGATGAAGCCGAAGGTCGCGATCAACATCGCCTTCACCTTCATGGGCCTCGCCGCGCTTGGGGTGCCGACGCGGACGCTTCGCGGCATGCCCGACGAGTTTATCGACGGCATGGAGAAGCGCGCGCCCCTGCTCGGCGACGACCTCTGGCTCGACCGGCGCGATGCGGTCTGGCGCAATTCGAGCGGCGAGACGCAGGTCCATATCCTCGTCTCGTTCAACGCCGAGATGAATCCTGACGGCACGCCGACCGACGATCTGGAGACGGAGACACGGCGGCTTCGCGACCTTTGCGCCCGGTCCGAGGGCGGAGTCGTCCTGCTCTCCGGCAACGGCGCCGGCGATCCCGATTTCCAGCAATTGTCGGCGATCCTGCGCGACGAGGACGGCAATCTGACGCCGACCAACAAGGAGCATTTCGGCCTGTCCGACGGCTTCGGCGATCCCGTCTTCCTCGGCCAATTCTCGGGCGAGGCGGAGCGGCTCCGGGTCGCCGGCGGCGGCAAGATCCTTCCCGACCAGAGCTGGGCGCCGCTCGCCACCGGCGAGTTCCTGCTCGGCCATGCCGACGAGGCGCAGGAGATACCCGGCGCGGCGATGCCGATCGAGTTCAGCCGCAACGGCACCTTCATGGCCTATCGCAAGCTCGCCGAGGATGTCGGCGCGTTCGACGCCTATATCGGCGAGCAGGCCGCCCGCTACGCGCGCCAGTTCGGCGTCTCCGTGGAGGAGGCATCCGAGACCGTCCGCGCCAAACTGGTCGGCCGCTGGAGCGACGGCGTGCCTCTGACGGCGGCGCCCACTTATGCAGCGCATGAGGCGTTCAACGCCGAGCTCGCGGCCGCGCAGGCGGCCAAGGACAAGGCGAAGCTCGCGGCGATGGCGCTGCAATTCACCAATTTCAACTATCGCGAGGATCCGGACGGCAGAGTCTGCCCGGTCTCGTCGCATCTGCGCCGCGGCAATCCGCGCGACATGCTCGATCCGCATTTTTCCGATCCGCCGGCGGACTGGGACGGCTCGGCTTTGGTCAACCGCCGCCGCATCCTGCGCCGCGGCCTTCCCTACGGCCCCTATCTGCCGGGCGCGGACGGCGGCGGCACCGAGCGCGGCATCGTCTTCATCGCCATCTGCTCGAGCCTGTTCCGGCAGTTCGAGTTCGTCCAGCAGCAATGGGTCCAGTACGGGCTCGACTTCAACGTCGGCAGCGACACCTGCCCGATCGTCGGCAACCATGTCGCCGAGGAAGGCGCGGCGCCGGAAGGAAAGATGATGATCGCCGCCGACCCCAAGGATTCAAACGGCCGCCTCTTCCTCTGCGACCGAATGCCGCAATTCGTCGAGCCGCGCGGCGGCGACTATTTCTTCGTCCCGAGCATGACCGCGCTCAGGATGATCGAAACCGGGATCGTCGACCCGACCTGAGCCCATTCAACCCGAGGAGCCGTCCATGCATTGGCTGCTGAACCTGCCTGTCGCCTTGTGGCGCCGGCTCCTGCTGATCGGCCAGGGCATCGCCGCCCTGCTGATCCTGATCGGAGTCGGGATCGGCGCCCTGTTCGGAAGCGGCGGATCGGTCGGCGACCGGCTGAAGGCGGCGCTCACCGCCCCCGCCAACCTCAGGCGCGGCTTCGCGGCGGCGCGTTTGTTCGTCCCCAACCTCGTGCTGAGCACGAAGGTGATCACCGCTTACGAGAATAGCGGCACCGCCTTCGTCGCCCGCCGCAACGACGTGCTCGACGTGCTGAGCCGGGACGAGGATTTCGGGGTCGTCTACGGGCCGCGCATGGAGACGATCACCGGCGGCGAGAATTTCTTCCTCGGCATGCAGGACACGCCCCGCTACACGCGCGACGTCTCCAACATGCGGCTCGCCGTCCGCCGCGACGACGTGCCGGCGATCGTCGCGCCGTTCATGGCGGCGACCGCCGAAGCCCTGGTCTCCGCGGCGCCGGGGCGGATCGACCTTCCGCAGCAGCTCGCCCAGCCCGCCGCCGCGCGGCTGCTCGATCATTATTTCGGAACGCCGGGCCCGTCCGAGGCCGACATCGCCGACTGGACGACGACCCTGTTCCGCTATCTCTTCCTCGACCTCCAGGCCGATCCCGTCTTCGACGCCGAGGCCGTCCAGAAAGCCGCCGCCTTCCGCGCCTGGATGGACGGCCATATCTCCGCCCGCAAGGCGGCAGGCGGGACCGGCGACGACATATTGGCCCGCTGCCTCGCGATGCAGGCGGGCGGCCTTCCCGGCATGACCGATACCGACATCCGCAACAATCTGATCGGCCTCCTCATCGGCGAATTGCCGACGACGTCGGCGGCTGCGACGCTCGCGCTCGACGAACTGCTCAACCGGCCCGACGCGCTCGCCGGCGCGCAGGCGGCGGCGCGGGCGGGCGACGACGATCTGTTCGCCGCTCATGTCTTCGAGGCGCTGCGCTTCCGGCCGCTCAATCCAATCATCTATCGGCGGGCGCTGCGCGACGCGTCGGTGGCGGAAGGGCGGCTGCGGGCGCGCCGGATCAAGGCGGGGACGATGGTCATGGCCTCCAACCTCTCCGCAATGTTCGATCCGCTCGCCATCCCGAGCCCGAACAGCTTCCGCACCGATCGGCCTTGGGAGACCTATATCCTCTGGGGCTACGGCCTCCACGCCTGCTTCGGCGCTTATCTCAACCGCGCCAATCTGCCGGCGATCCTGAAGCCGCTGCTCGCCAAGACCAACCTCCGCCGCGCCGACGGTGCCGCCGGGCAGATCGACGATGCGGGAACGCCATTCCCCGTCCACCTCCATCTCCTGTTCGACCCATGACCGGAAACGCCGATTCGCCCGCCGGCTCCAGGCCGGTCTTCCTCACCTTCGCTCCGATGGTGGACAGCGAGACCTCGCGACTGCTCCTCCATCATTATGGCGTGGATTATGAGGAGCGCGATCATTTGCTGCCCTGGGTGATGCTGCTCGCCCTCCTCCACGGCGGCACGGGCAAGGTTCCCCTGCTCTACGGCCGGGGCGTCCGCGTCACCGGGCCCTTGGCGATCGCCCGGCATTTCGACGACGCCCTGCCGCCGGATTGTCGCCTCGTCCCGCCGGACGGGCCGCTGGCGGCCCAGGTCAAGGCGGATTGGGACATGTTCAACGGCGGGATGGGCGCCGATACCGCCGCCTTCGCTTATTTCCATCTGCTGCCCGAGCGCCGCCTGATGAGCCCGATCTTCGCCGCGCCGCTGCCGCCGCTCGAGGCCTGGCTGGAGCCGGCTTTCTATCCCTTGCTCGCCGGCCTGATCCGCATCGCCCTCCATTTGTCGCCGCAGTCGGCGACGGCGGCGGCCGACCATATCCGCGCCGCCTTCGAGGCGACCGACAAGAGGGTCGCCGACGGGCGCCCTTATCTTTGCGGCGACCGCCTCACCATCGGCGACATCGCGCTTGCCGCCGCCGCTGGGCCGCTGCTGCTGCCGCCGGGCTATGGGGCCGAAATGCCGCCGCTGGACAAGATGCCGGCGCCGGTCTCCGACCTGATCGAAGAGCTGAGGGCGCACCCGACCGGCCGCTTCGTCGCACGCCTCTATGCGGAGGGTTTCGAGGCCGCGCGGCAGAAGGCGGCCTGAAAAGGCGCCCTCCGGAGCGAACGTCATGCGCATCTTCAACCGTCTGGTTTGGGGACACTTTTCTCACGCGGTGCGTTACGCGGCCGATACGAAAGGCCGTTCTCCCATGGATCGTTTTTTCACCCGTTGCTGCTCCGCAATCGCCTCCGCCGCCGGCCAGCCGCTCGCCTTCACCTCGGCTTTGCTGCTGATCATCGTCTGGGCGGTCACCGGCCCGCTCTTCCATTATTCCGATACCTGGCAGCTCGTCGTGAACACGGCGACGACCATCGTCACCTTCCTGATGGTGTTCCTGATCCAGAACAGCCAGAATCGCGACGGCGCCGCGGTCCAGGCCAAGCTCGACGAGATGCTGCGCGCGATCGGCGAGGCGCGCGAGCAGTTCATCGGCATCGAGCATCTGACCGACCGCCAGATCGCCCTGATCAAGAAAGCGCTCGAACGCGAGGTCGGCCAGGAAAGCGAGAAGCAGAAAACCGCGCCCGACACGGTGACGAGGCTGCTCAAGCGCTTCTAGAGCGTTGCGCGAAAAGGTGGGTACCGGCTTTTCGCAAAAAGCAACGCGACAACAAGGACTTATAGAGCGGCCTGCGATTCAAGTTAATCGCAGGCCGCTCTAGGAGCGCGGCGCGCGTGAAGCGGCTGCTGCCCTTCGCCGCCTTGCTCGCCGCGGCAGCCGCGCCGCCGGGGGACGCGCCGGTGCCGATCCCCGGCGCCGGGGGATGGGGATTGGTCGAGCGGCTCCCGGGCGTTCCCCAACCGGTCTGCCATGCCCGGATCAACGGCCCCGAGGCGGATACGATGCTGCTGCTCAACCGCGATCGCCAGCCGATCCTCGCCGCCGGCCGGGCGGACTGGCACGAATTGCTCGGCGAGGCCGACGTCACGCTGTCGATCGACGGCGATCCGCCGATCCGGCTGAAGATGGAGATGTTCAACAATCTGGTGATGAAGCTGGTCGACGACAAAGCCCTGCTCGACAGGCTCCGCCGCGCGCGCACGCTCGACTGGACCTTCCCGTTCGGCCGCTACCGCGCCGACGTCGCCGGCATCGGTACCGCGCTCGACGCCCTCGCCGCCTGCGCCCGCCGTCACGCCGCGGAGGCGCCGGTCGCGTAAGCCGGCGCCGCGGACGGGGCCTCAGTCGGCGCCCGCGGCGGGGGAGATCGGATCGGAAGCGGGGAAGGTCTCCTCGATCGCCTCGTCGAGCAGCTCCTCCGCGCGCGCGCAGGGATCGTCGCCCGGCTTCATGTCGGCGGGCGCGGCCGCCGCGGCCTCGTCGGCGCGGGCGCCGCTGCTTCCCTTCTCATAGACGCTCGGCTCGGAATCGCGGTCGGTCATTGGAAATCTCCGGGGCGCCGGGTTACCAGCCCCGGCCCCGGAGCGGAAGGAGGATCAGGCGGCGATGGGCAGGCGAGCCTCGTCCTCGGCCTCGACCGGGGCCCCGGCGGCGGCCGGCGCGGCGCGGCGGCGGCTCGGGACGAGCAGGCGCGCGGCCATGACGACGAGGCCGAGCGCAAGATAGGCGCCGATGTCGTAGAAGGGCTGCCAGATCAGCAGGGCCGCGAAGACCAGGCGCAGCCAGAGCGGGTTGAAGCCGAAATCCTCGCCCAGCCCCTCGCAGACGCCGAGGACGGTGTGGTCGCGCATCGGAAGGGCGGAACGGGTCTCTTGCATCTTCAACTCCTTTGGCATGGCGGACCTGATCCCCGCCTGAACGCATGCCATTCAGCACGAAGCGTGCCAAACAGATGAAGATATTGGATTTCAACGACTTGGCTTCAATGGACGCGCCGGAACGCTCCGCTCATGGCCGAAATTTCACCAACTTTTGGTAAATTGCGCCAGCCTCCCGGCCGGTCAGTCGAAGCCGTTCGCCAGGAAGCGCTCGGCGAAGGCGCAATGGAGTGCGATGCCCTTGGCCATCGCCGCCTCGTCGAGCATCATCGCATTGTTGTGGAGCGGCCGCCGGGCGCCCGGCTCGCTCCCCTCCGGCGCGACTCCGAGAAACGCCATGGCGCCCGGAATCTCGCGAAGCACGTAGGAGAAGTCCTCCGACCCCATGACCGGCTGCGCGACCTCGACCCAGGGGCAATCGAGCGCCTCGGCGCATCGGCGGACGAGGCCGACCGCGCGCGGATCGTTGACCGTCACCGGGAAGCCCGGGTCGACCCGCGCCTCGGCGGAAAGGCCGTGGGCGGCGGCGATCTGCTCGACGAGCCGGACGAAGGAGGCGTGGAGCGAGGCTCGGCGCGCTTCCGACAGGGTGCGCAAGGTGCCGAGCAATACGACATCGTCGGGGATGATATTGTGCGCGCTTCCGGCCTCGATCTTCGTGATCGACAGCACTGCCGGATCGCCGACCGGCACCGTGCGGGCGATATGGGCCTGGAGCGCCATGACGATCTCGCAGGCGACCGGGATCGGATCGAGGCTGTCCTGCGGCATCGCGGCATGGCCGCCCTTGCCGCGGATGGTGGCGTGGAGCGTGTCGGCCGAAGCGAGCATCGCCCCCGACCGCCCCGCCACCGCGCCGCGGTCGATCGTCGGCCAGATGTGGAGCGCGAAGGCGGCATCGGGCCGCCGGCCGGCCACCACATCGTCGAGCAGCCCGTCGTCGAGCATGAAGCGGGCGCCGTGATGGCCCTCCTCGCCCGGCTGGAACATGAAGGCGATCGTCCCCGGCAATCGCTCGCGCCGGGCGCAGAGGGCGCGGGCGGCGCCGACCAGCATCGCGGTGTGCGAATCGTGGCCGCAGGCATGCATCATCCCCGGATTGCGCGAGGCGAAATCGAGCCCTGTCTCCTCCGCCATCGGAAGCGCGTCCATGTCGCCGCGAAGCAGCACCGATCGGCCATTGTCGCCGCCGGCGCCGCGCAGGATCGCGACGATGCCGCTGGTCGAGGGCCCCTCGCGAAGCTCAAGCGGCAGGCCGGCAAGCGCCGCCTTGATCTTCGCGCTGGTGCGGCGGCAGTCGAGCCCGAGCTCCGGATCGGCATGGATGGCGCGGCGCAATTCCACCACGCCCTCGAGCTCGGCCGCCCCGGCGGCTGACCAGTCGGTCCGGTCGGTGATGTCCACAGCGAATCTCCTCGTGTGCGGAATCTCTAGACCTCCGCACCTCCTGTGGCGAGCCGGGCGGCATCGCGACCGAACAATCGCTGCCAGGGCGGCGGGTCGTGTCTCAGCTTGAATTTGGCCGCTTACGGAACGCCTGCACCGCCTGAATGATGACACACGCGAGCGCCGTCGCGACCATGGCCACCATGGAAACCAATGCGATGAGGAAGGTGAAATCCACCCATCCGTCGGGTTCGCTCAAGCCCAGCGCCAGAGAGCCGGCGTAAACCAACAGGCTGATCAGGAGTGATAGGCGGGCAATCCTGAGCGCTCTCATAGGGGAGAGTCTATCACGCCGCCCATTTCTTGTAAGGCCCGCGCGTCTTTGGCGCCGGGGCCATCTCATCGATCTTAGCGACGAGATCCCCATCGACCACAGGTGGTCAGTGATTGCGGCGACAGAAGTTGTGGAACGCGAAGTCGAGCGCCAGCCCCGCGGCCGGATAGCGACAGGATCAGCGTCTAAATTCAAACTGAGACACTACCGCCGGGCGGTGTCACGGTCGGAGAATCGCTGCTAGGGCGGCGCTGAAAAAGGGGAGTTGCTTGAATACCGCTTTCACCGCGCATTGCGACCGCGCCCAGGCCGATGCCGCGAAGCCGGGAACGGTCCGCCATCCGCGCTGGACGATCGCAGCGACGATGCTGGCCTCCAGCCTCGCCTTTATCGACGGCTCGGTCACCAATGTCGCTCTGCCCGCCATCGGGCGCGATTTGCACGGCGGCGCCGCCGACCTGCAATGGACGATCAACGCCTATCTGCTGCCGCTTTCGGCCCTGCTGCTGCTCGGCGGCGCGGTCGGCGACCATATCGGGCGGCGGCGGACGCTGGTCGCCGGCATCCTCCTCTTCGCCCTGGCCTCGATCGGCTGCGCTCTCGCGCCGAGCCTTGCGATCCTGTTCGCCGCCCGCGCGGTCCAGGGGGTCGGCGCGGCCCTGCTGCTTCCCAACAGCCTCGGCATCCTCGGAAGCTCGTTCGAGGGCGAGGCGCGCGGGCGCGCGGTCGGCACCTGGGCGGCGGCGGGAGCGATCGCGAGCGCAATCGGGCCGCCGCTCGGCGGCTGGCTGGTCGGAACGGTCGGCTGGCGCGCCATCTTCACCATCAACCTCCCGGTCGCCGCCGCGGCGATCGCCATCGCTTTGCTCGCCGTCGCGGAAAGCGCGGAAGGCCGCGAGAAGCTCGACTGGGCGGGCGGCCTTCTCGCAACGGTCGCGCTCGGCGCGCTCACCTGGGCGCTCACTCTCTGGTCGAGCCGGCACCAGGCGTCGGCGCAGACCTGGATCGGCCTCGGTCTCGGCATCCTGCTCCTCGGCCTGTTCCTGTGGACCGAGCGGCATCGCGGCGAGCGCGCGATGATGCCGCTCGGCCTGTTCGGATCGCGGCCGTTCGTCGGCCTCAGCCTGCTGACCTTCCTCCTCTACGCGGCGCTCGGCGGGCTGCTCGTCCTGCTCCCCTATCTGCTGATCGTCGGCGGCGGCTACAGCCCGCTCAAGGCCGGATTCGCGCTGCTGCCTTTCTCGGTCGTGATCGGCACCGCCTCGCGGCTCGCCGGTCGGCTGACGGCGAGGATCGGGCCGCGCTGGCCGCTGACCTTCGGGCCGATCGTCACCGGCGGCGGCTTCGCGCTGATGGCCTGGACCGACCCGCATGCCGGCTATTGGACCGGCGTCTTCCCTGGCATTGCCGTTGTCGCGCTCGGCATGGCGGGCGCGGTCGCGCCGCTGACGACGGCGGTCCTGTCCTCGGTCGATGCGCGCCATACCGGCACTGCTTCCGGCCTCAACAGCGCAATCGCCCGCACCGGCGGCCTGATCGCGACCGCGCTCGCCGGCGCGGTGATGGCCGAGAAAGGCGCGGCCCTGCTCGCCGCCTTCCACGCCGCCGGCCTGGTCGCGGCGGCTTTGGCGGTCGGCTCCGGCGCGACCGCCTGGCTGACCCTGGACAGGAGGGCCGCGCTTACCTGATC
>DASUHH010000051.1:0-32785 GCA_036273615.1 Allosphingosinicella sp.
GTCGATCTCCCAGCTCGCGTCGAAGCCGACGGCATAGGTCGTGATGCCGCTTCCGGGCGGTGCGATGCCGCCCTGCGGCGCACCGCCGCCGCCCGATCCGCCCGATCCGGCGCCGCTCGAACCGCCCGAGCCGCCGAACAGGCTTTCGAGCGAGGAGAGGCCGGCATTTTTCGAGAAATGGATATTGGTGACGTTGCCCGTCGCATCCACTTGGGGAAGCAATTCGGCCCGGGCGGCGGCGATTCCGGCCCGCGCCTGCCGCACCCGCGACGCGGCCTGCCGGACGTCGAGATTCTGGGCGAGCGCGGTCGTGACCAGCCGGTCGAGCTCGGCATCGCCGAACGCATTCCACCAGCGGGCAAGGTCGACCGCCTGGCCCGGAGGCGCCCGCGGCTCCGCGAAGGCCGGGGGCATTTCGGCCCGCGGCGGCCGGTAGTTCGGGCCGACCGTGCAGCTCGACGCGAGGAGCAGGGCAAGGAAAGCGAGCCGCCGCATCAATGCGCGGCCTCGGCGGGCTTGCCGCCCTTCAGGAACAGGGCCGAGGGCGCGACGAACAGGACGAAGATCGCGAAGGCGTGGAAGACGTCGAGGAAAGCGAGCGTCGTCGCCTGCTGCTGGACCTGCTGGTAGATCACGCCCATCGCGCCGGTCATCTGGTCGACGCCGCTGGTGATCAGGCTTTGCGCCCCGTGCAGCGCCTGCGCGAAATTGGGGTTGAGCGGGTTGAGCCCCTCGACCAGCCGCGCCTGGTGGAATTGCTCGCGGCGAACGAGCAGGGTCTGCGCCCAGGCGATTCCGAACGATCCACCGAGATTGCGCGAGACGTTGAGCAAGGCCGAGGCCTGGTTGGTCTCCTCCGGCCTGAGGCCGACATAGGCGGCGGTGTTCACCGGCACGAACAGGAAGGGGAGGGCGACCGCCTGGAACAATCGCGCGAAGGCGGCGTCGCGGAACGAGATGTCGGTGTTGAACGACGCGAGATGGAACAAGGCGAGGATCGTCACCGCCAGAGCCGGGACGATCAGAAAGCGCGTGTCCACCCGCCCGGCGAGCATCCCGACCACGGGCATGACGACGATCGTCGCGAGCCCGCCCGCGGTCAGGGCAAGGCCGGCCTCGGTCGCCGAATAATCCATCACCTGCTGCAGCATCTGCGGGATGATCTGGGTCGATCCGAACACGATGAGGCCGACGGTCGCCATGACGAAGACGGTGATCGCGAAATTGCGGTTGCCGAGCAGCCGCAGGTTGACGATCGGATCCCTGGCCATCAGCTCGCGAAAGACGAGGGCGATCAGGGCGACGGCCGAGACGGCGGTGGTCGCGAGGATCGTCGGGCTCGAGAACCAGTCGTCCCGCTCGCCGCGGTCGAGCGTGAATTCGAGGAAGCCGAGGCCGAGCGCGACCAAAGCGAAGCCGAGCGCGTCGACACGAAGGCCGTCCTTCAATTTCTCCTGCCTCTCCTTCACCAGAGCCTCGGGCTCGCAGAGGAAGGTCCCGACCAGGATCAGCGACAGGATCCCGACCGGCACGTTGATCAGGAAGATCCAGTGCCAGCTCGCATGGTCGGTGATCGTGCCGCCGAGCGTCGGGCCGAGAATCGGCCCGACCACGACGACGATCCCGTAGGCGGCGAAGGCCTTGCCGCGCTGGGCGGGCGAGAAGGTGTCGGCGAGGATCGATTGCTCGGACGGAGCGAGGCCGCCGCCGCCTATCCCCTGCAGGATCCGCGCGAAGATCAGGACCGAGAGGCTGGGCGAGAGGCCGCAGAGAAGGGACGAGCCGGTGAAGAGCGCGACCGAGATCATGTAATAACGCTTGCGGCCGATCACGTCCGACAGCCAGCCCGAGATCGGGATGATGATCGCGTTCGAGATCAGATAGGAGGTGAGGACCCAGGTCGCCTCGTCATAGGAAGCCGAGAGGCCGCCGGCGATGTGGCGGAGCGAGACGTTGGCGATCGAGGTATCGAGCACCTCCATGAAGGTCGCCAGGCTGACGATGCAGACGATCAGCCAGGGATTGTGCCGCCCGGCCGCCGATCGCGCGTCGGTCCATTGCGCCATTCAGCGCACCCGGATCTTCGGCTTGACCGACATTCCGGGCCCGATCGGGAAGAGGTGCGGATCGGGCATTCGGTCGAACAGGATGCGGACCGGCACGCGCTGGACGACCTTCACATAATTGCCGGTCGCGTTCTGCGGCGGCAGCAAGGCGAAGGCCTGGCCGGCGCCGCGCTGGATCGAATCGACATGGCCGTCGAAATGGACCTTGGGAAAGGCGTCGAGGACGATGTCGACATGCTGTCCGACCCTGATCGCGGCGAGCTGCGTCTCCTTGAAATTGGCGGTGATCCAGACCTCGTCGGGGACGATCGCCATCATCTGCGTCTGCGGCGAGACGAAGCTGCCGACATTGACGTTGCGGTTCACCACCTCGCCGGCCACCGGCGCGACGATGTCGAGATTGCCCATCGTCACCCGCGACGAGGCCATCTTGGCGCGTGCGGCCTGCATTTCCGCCCGCGCGGCGGCGACCTGGCGGCGGGCGACGGCGATGTTGGCGGCGGCGGTGTCGACCGCTCGGCGGGCCGCCGCGGCCTGGGCGGCGCTGCTTTCGGCCTGGCTCTTCGCCGCATCGAGCTGGGTCGGCGCGACGGCGGCGCGGTCGAGGCGGAGCAGGGTGCGGTAGCGGGCATAATCGTTCGCGGCGCGCACCGCCTGCGCTTCCGGCGCGACCGCATTGGCCGCCGCCTCGCGGCGCTGCGCCTCGGCGGCGGCGACGCGGCCATCGGCCTGCTCGATCCCCGCCTGGGCTTCGGCGACTCCGGCCTGGGACTGCTGAAGCTCGGCCTCGGGGCCCGAAGGCTCGATCCGCGCCAGCAATTGGCCCGGCACGACATGGCGATTGTCGGCCGGGGCGACCCAGACGAGCTGGCCCGAGACCTGCGGCGTCAGCCGGACGATATGGGCATCGACGAACGCATCGTCGGTCGATTCATAATGGCGGGCATTGAGCCACCAGAGAAGAGCCCCGACCGCGACGGTCGCGACGACGATGATCAGGACGATCCAGAAAAGCGGGCGTTTGTAGAGCGGCGGCCCGCCCTTCCCGTCCTCGCCGCCTTTTCCGCTATCGCCGCCGGCCTCGTTCCTGCCGTCATGCTCCCCCGTGCCGGCATCAGGCGCCGCCTGGTCGTCGCGATCACCCTCGCTCATCGCGACTCCCTGCGATTGCGGTTTCGGTCCTCAGGAACCGCGCGACAAAGGGAAAGTTCCGCAGCCGAAAAGATGCGATCCACCGCAGGCCGCGCTACGTCCCGCAACGCCGCGCGGACGGTGCACCGGCGATCGATCCACAAGCTTTGTGTCGGGAACGTAAGAGAGGGAATTGGCCGCCAATGGACGCGCTCGGTTTTGAGCGGCGGCGGACAGGGTGGGATTCGAACCCACGGTGGGCGTGAACCCACGGCGGTTTTCAAGACCGCTGCCTTAAACCACTCGGCCACCTGTCCTCGGGCCCCGAGCGTCTAGGCGGCGGAGGCCCGCCCGTGCAAGCGTTGCGCCGAATTGAGATTCGCATGCGCCCGGCACTGTGGCATTCAGGTGGCCAGTGCGGAGGGCGTTTTGCGTACAGGGTTGATTCGCATATCGGGGGTGGCGCTCCTCGCGGCTGCGGCGGTGGCCGGCGGGGGAGGGGCGCGGGCGGCCCAATCCTCCGCTCCATCCTATGGCCTCAGCGAGGAGGGGTTCGCCGGCTGGCTGCCGCAGCTTCGCGCCGAGGCCTTCGCCGCCGGCGTCAGCCGCGAGACGCTGGAGAGCGTCTTCCCGACCCTCAGCCTCAACCGGCGGGTGGTCGCGCTCGACCAGGCGCAGCCGGGCGGCACCGCCGGCAACAGCGCGACTCCGCCTTTCGCGCCCTATCGCGCCCAGCATGTGACCCCGGCGCTGATCGCCGCCGGCCGCGCCCGCTATCAGGAAAATTATTCGCGGCTGATGGAGATCGGCCGTCATTATGGCGTCACGCCCTCGGTCCTCGTCGCCATCTGGGGCCACGAGACCAGCTATGGCGCGATCACCGGCAGCTTCGACCTGCTCGATTCGCTCGCCACGCTCGCCTACGAGGGCCGGCGCCGGCAATTGTTCAGCAGCGAGTTCATCGCCGCGCTGAAGATGATCGACCGCGGCGTGCCCCGCAGCCGGCTGAAGGGAAGCTGGGCCGGGGCGACCGGCTATCCGCAATTCCTGCCCTCGGTCTGGCTCCGCCTCGGAGTCGATGCCGACGGCGACGGCCAGGCCGACATCTGGCGCAGCGCGCCCGATGCGCTCGCCTCGATCGCCAATTATCTCGGCAATGCCGGCTGGCGCCCGAACGTGCCCTGGGGGCTTTCCGTCACCGTTCCGGCGGGCCTCGACCGCAATGCCATCAGGGGCCGGCTGATGGCGCCGCGCTGCCCGCGCGTCTTCGAGCGGCACAGTCGCTGGCTCAGCATCGCCGAATGGCGGCGGCTCGGTATCGTCTCCAACGGCAAGCCCTGGCCGCGCGACAGCGAGATGGCGTCCCTGCTCGAGCCGGACGGGCCGCGCGGCGCCGCTTACCTGCTCACCACCAATTTCCGAGTCATCCTCGATTACAATTGCTCGAACTTCTACGCTCTGTCGGTGGGGCTGCTCGCCGACGCGATTGCGCGCTGAAGCCGGTGGCGTTGCGCGGGGCGAAGGGTTAAGACGATGACGCGCGGGACCCAAGCCCCGCAAATGATTGAAATTCCTTCGAGGGAATGATGCGCAAAAGCCTGATCTTCTTCGTTTCGACAGCCGCCCTTGCAATCCCCGCAACGGCTGCCGCGCCGCCTTACGATACGCAGGCGAAGGTCGCCTACATGATCGACCTCTCCTCGGGCGCGATCCTCTATGAGAAGAATGCGGACATGCACATGCCGCCGGCCTCGCTGGCGAAGATGATGACCGTCCATGTCGCCTTCGGGATGATCAAGCGCGGCGAGCATCGATTGAGCGAGACGTGCATGGTGCGCCCCGAAACCTGGCAGAAATGGCACGGCCCCGCCGCCGGCTCGACCATGTTCCTCTCGCCCGGCGAGCAGGTGAGCGTGTCGGACCTGCTGCACGGAATCATCACCCTGTCGGGCAATGACGCGTCGGTGGTGCTCGCCGAATGCTTTGCCGGGACCGAGCCGGCCTGGGTCGCGCTGATGAACCAGGAAGCGCACCGGCTCGGCCTCACCAACTCGCATTTCGGGACGGCGAACGGCTGGCCGGACAATGGCGTCACCTATGTGAGCGCGCGCGATCTCGCGAGGCTCGCCCAGGCGACGATCGAGGAGACTCCGGACCTCTACAGGCAATATTACAGCCAGGCCTCCTTCACCCATGGCCGCACCGTTGGCGGCAACCAGCCGATCACGCAGGAGAATCGCAACCCGATCCTCGGCGTCGTGCCGGGCGCCGACGGCCTCAAGACCGGCCATACCGACGAGGCCGGCTACGGCTTCACCGGCTCGGCGATCCAGAATGGGCGGCGGCTGATCGAGGTGCTTGCGGGCCTGCCGAGCTGGAATGCGCGAGTCCAGGAATCCCGCAACTTCATGGAGTGGGGCTTTCACGCCTGGAAGAGCCAGCCTTTGTTCGCGCAGGGCAGGAAGGTGGCCGACGCGAAGGTGCAGCTCGGCAGCGCCGGCTCGGTCGGCCTGATCGCGCCGCGCAACATCGCGCTGACCCTGCCGGCGGGCATTTCCCCATCGAACATCAAGGTGACGGTCGTCTACAATGGCCCGCTCAAGGCGCCGATCGCCCAAGGGCAGCACGTCGCCGACCTCGTCGTCACCACGCCCGACACGCCGCCGCAGACGATGCCGCTCGTCGCCGAGAAGAGCGTCGGAACGGCCGGTTTCTTCGGGCGGATCTGGACCGGTCTGACGTCGCTCCTCTGAGGTGGCGGGACGGTTCATCACGCTCGAAGGCGGGGAGGGGGTCGGCAAGTCGACCCAGCTCAGGCGCCTCGCCGAGGCGTTGCGCGCCCGCGGCCTCGAAATCGTCGAGACGCGCGAGCCCGGCGGAAGCCCCGGCGCCGAGGCGATCCGCACCCTCCTCCTCGAAGGCGAGGCGGAACGCTGGACGCCCGAAGCGGAAGCCTTGCTCTTTGCCGCCGCCCGCGCCGACCATGTCGCCCGCACCATCCGCCCGGCGCTCGAGCGCGGGGCCTGGGTGCTCTGCGACCGCTTCCTCGACAGCTCGATCGCCTATCAGGGCGGGGCCGGCGGCGTCGGCGAGGCGGCGATCCGGACGCTGCACGATATCGGCAGCCATGGTTTCCTGCCGGATCGCACCTTGCTGCTGGAATTGCCGGCGGGCGTGGCAGCCGAGCGCCTCGACCTTCGCGGCGGCGCCGACCGGATGGAGGCGAAAGGCGAGACCTATCACGACCGCGTCGTCACCGCCTTCGCCGCGCTCGCCGAAGCGGAACCGGGCCGGTACCGCCGTATCGACGCCGGCGGCAGCGTGGAGGAGGTGACGGGGCGGCTGCTGACCGCGTTGGAGGATCTGCTGTGAGGTTCGAGACAGCCTCTGAAGCCCTCCCCCTCGATGCGATTGGCTTTTCCGTGGGCGAGCTTCAATGATCCCCCTCTTCGGACACGACGCGGCCGTCGCCGAATTCCGCGAGGGCCTGGACGGCGGCAAGCTGCACCATGCCTGGCTGATCTCCGGCCCCGAAGGCATCGGCAAGGCGAGCTTCGCGGCCAAGGCAGCCCTCCGCGTGCTCGCGCAAGGGCAGGGGAGAGTGGACCTGCCCGGCCTCGACGTGCCGGACGATCACCCCGCCGCCCATCTCGTCGCGGCCGGCAGCCATCCGGACCTGATGCGGCTCGAACGGCTGCCGCGCGAGAATGGCAGCAGCGGAGAGCTCGCCCGAAGCATCAATGTCGAGCAGGTGCGGGGTCTGTCGCGGCTCTTCTCGACCACCGCGTCGCTTTCGCCCTGGCGCGTCGTCGTCATCGATTCGATCGACGATCTCGAACGCGCCGCCGCCAACGCACTGCTCAAGAATCTGGAGGAGCCGCCGCCCTTCAGCCTGTTCCTGCTCGTCAGCCATGCGCGCGGGCGGCTGCTTCCGACCATCCGCTCGCGCACTCGGCCCCTGCGCCTGTCGCCGCTCGACGACGAGGCCATGACGTCAGCCCTTCGCGCGGCGCTTCCCGAGGCGGATTCGAAGGAAATCGAGGAGCTCAAGGCGGCTGGGCAGGGCTCGCCCGGCCGCGCGCTCGCCTGCCGCGGGCTCGACATGGCCGGGCTCGACCGGGCGATGGCCGAGCTTGCGAGGAAGGGCGATCCGACCAATGCCCGCCGCAGCGCGCTCGCCCGCAGCCTGGCGCTCAAGGCCGCCCAGCCGCGCTACGAGGCCTTCCTCGCGCGCATGCCGGGCGTGGTCGCGGCGGCGGCGAAGAAGCGGCGCGGCGCCGCGCTTGCCGATGCGCTGCGCTTGTGGGAAAGGGCGCAGGCCCTCGCCGCCAGCGCGAAGCCCTTGTCGCTCGAGCCCGAGAGCGTCGTCTTCGAGCTGGCGGGGATCCTTGCGACCCTTGCCCCGAAGACAGTGGATGGCTGAGCCTTTCTACATCACCACCGCGATCAGCTATCCGAACGGCCCGCCCCATATCGGGCATGCTTACGAAGCGATCGCAACCGACGCCGTCGCCCGCTTCCAGCGGCTGATGGGGCGCGACGTCTTCTTCCTCACCGGCACCGACGAGCATGGCCTGAAAATGGCCCAGGCGGCGCGGGAGCGGGGGATCGCGCCTGGCGAGCTTGCCGAAGAAATGTCGCTTCTTTTCCGTGTGATGGACGAGAAGCTTGAGGTCTCGTTCGACCGCTTCATCCGCACCACCGAGCCGGCCCATCATCGCGCCAGCCAGGCGATCTGGCGGGCGATGGCGGAGAAGGGGGACATTTATCTGGGCCGCTACGAAGGCTGGTATTCGGTCCGCGACGAAGCTTATTATGACGAGAAGGAGCTGGCCGACGGCGAGGATGGCGAGAAGCTCTCGCCCCAGGGCACGCCGGTCGAATGGACGGTCGAGGAGAGCTGGTTCTTCCGCCTTTCCGCCTATCAGGATCGGCTGCTCGAACACTATCGCGCCCATCCCGACTTCATCCGGCCCGAGGCGCGGCGCAACGAGGTGCTTCGCTTCGTCGAGGGCGGGCTTGCCGACCTCTCCATCTCGCGGACCAGCTTCGATTGGGGCGTGCGGGTGCCGGAGAGCGGGAAGCACGTCATGTACGTCTGGCTCGACGCGCTCACCAATTATCTGACCGGGATCGGCTATCCCGACACGGATTCAGACGCTTACAGGCGGTTCTGGCCGGCCGATATCCACGTGATCGGCAAGGACGTGGTCCGATTCCACGCCGTCTACTGGCCGGCCTTCCTGATGTCGGCCGGCCTCCCGCTGCCGAAGCAGGTGTTCGGCCACGGCCACGTCCTGCTCCGCGGCGAGAAGATGTCGAAAACCGTGGGTAATGTCGTTGACCCTCAAGGGCTTGTGGAGGTTTTTGGGGTCGATGCCCTGCGCTATTTCCTGCTTCGTGACGTCAATTTCGGACAGGATGGCAGCTACAGCCCCGAGGCGATCGTCACCCGGGTCAATGCCGATCTGTCCAACAGCTTCGGCAATCTCGCCCAGCGGACCTTGCCCTTCATCGCCCGCAATTGCGGCGGCGTTCCGCCCACGGGGGGGAGGGGAGAGGGGGCCGACGAGGATTTGCTGGCCCTGGTCCGCCGGGCGACGCGGCAGGAATTGCCGGCGCATTTCGGCAAGCTCGAGCTCAGCCAGGGGATCGAGGCCTGGATGCGCGCGGTCTCCGCCGGCAACCAATATATCGACGCGCAGGCGCCCTGGGCGCTCCGCGCAACCGATCCCGCGCGGATGAACGCGGTGCTGGAGACGCTCTACCGGGCGCTCATCGACCTCGCCGTCGCCATCCAGCCGATCGTTCCGGGCGGGGCAAGGCGGATGCTCGACCAATTGGGCGTACCGGCGGAGGAGCGCGATTTCGCCGCCCTGGCCGACGAGGATCGCTACGCCCGTCTCGCTGCGTCGGGCTTCACGCTGGCCACGCCGACCCCCATCTTCCCACGACTGGAGATGCCGTCGGATGCCTAGGATCATCGGTTCCTATGTCAGCCCCTATGTGCGCAAGGTGCTCGCCTGCATCCTGCTCAAGGGGATCGACTATGAGATCGATCCGATCACGCCTTTCTACGGCAGCGACGAATTCCGGCGGCTGAGCCCGCTGCGGCGGATCCCGGTGCTGGTCGACGGCGATCTCAACCTCTGCGATTCCTCGGTCATCTGCGCCTATCTTGACGAACGCTATCCCGGCTATCCGCTTCTTCCCGAAAGCGTCGAGGATCGGGCGCGGGCGCGCTGGTTCGAGGAATTTGCCGACACCCGCCTCGGCGACGTCTTCATCTGGGGGCTTTTCTATCCCAAGATCGTCCACCCGATCGTCTGGGGCGAGCCGGGCGACGCGGAACGGATCGAGAGGAATCTGGCCGAGGATTTGCCCGCGGCGCTCGACTATCTCGAAGGCCGGCTCCCCGCCGAAGGCTGGCTGTTCGGCGCCTTCGGCCTCGCCGACATCGCAATCGCCAGCTTCTTCCGCAACGGCGACTATGCCGGCTTCACGGTGGATGCGGGCCGCTGGCCGCGCACGGCCGCCTTCGTCGCCCGCGCGCTCGATCATCCCGTCTTCGCGGAGCTGCTGCGCTATGAGGACGTCCAGCGCGGCACCAACCCCGCCGGCCGCCGCCAGGCCCTGCTCGAGGCCGGCGCGCCGCTGACCGCCGAAAGCCTCGGCCTGCGCGAACCGCGCAAGGGCGTGATGAGGCTCTGAGCCATGCTGACCGACAGCCATTGCCACCTCAACTACAAGGGCCTCGCCGAGGACCAGGAAGGCGTGCTGACGCGGGCGCGCGAGGCGGGCGTCGGCGCGATGCTCAACATCTCGACCCGCCAGTCGGAATGGGATGACGTCATTGCCGTCGCCGAGCGCGAGGGCGACGTCTGGGCCTCGGTCGGCATCCATCCGCACGAGGCCGACACCCATCCCGACGTGCAGACCGCGACCCTGGTCGAGCGCGCGCGGCACGATCGCGTCGTCGGTATCGGCGAGAGCGGGCTCGATTATTATTACGATCATAGCGACCGCGCGCGGCAGCGGGAGAGCTTCCGCGCCCATATCGCCGCCGCGCGCGAGACCGGGCTTCCGATCATCGTCCACACGCGCGACGCGGAGGAGGACACGGCCGCGATTCTCGCCGACGAGATGGGGAAGGGGGCCTATCCCGGTGTCATCCACTGCTTCACCGCGAGCGCCGATTTCGCGCGCAAGGCGCTGGGTCTCGGCCTGTTCATCTCCATCTCCGGGATCGTGACCTTCAAGAATGCCAAGGATCTGCAGGAGACGGCGAAGGAGCTGCCGGGCGAGAAGCTTCTGATCGAGACCGATTCGCCCTTCCTCGCGCCCGTTCCGCACCGCGGGAAGCCGTGCGAGCCGGCCTTCGTGGCGGACACGGCGCGTTTCCTGGCGCAGTTGCGCGGCGTGAGCGTCGAATCGCTTGCAGAGCAGACGTCGGAGAATTTCCGGACGCTCTTTTCCAGGGCCCGCTGATGCAGGTCCGGATCCTCGGCTGCGGCACTTCGTCCGGTGTGCCGCGCGTCGGCGGCGACTGGGGCCAGTGCGATCGGACCAACCCCAGGAACCGGCGCCGGCGCGTCTCCATCCTCGTCGAGTGGGAGAGGGCGCGAATCCTCGTCGACACCTCGCCGGACCTTCGCGAGCAATTGCTCGACGCGGAGGTCAACGACGTCGAGGCGGTGATCTGGACCCACGACCATGCCGATCATTGCCACGGAATCGACGATCTGAGGCAGCTCTACCATGGCCGCGGCCGGCCGGTGACCGGCTATGCCCGGCAGGAGACGCTCGACAGCCTCAAGCTGCGCTTCGCTTATGCCTTCAGCGGCAAGGACGGCTATCCCGCCGTCGTCACCCCACATCTGCTCCCCAATCACATGAACCTCGCCGGCCTCTCGATCCGAACAGTCGACCAGCCGCACGGCCCGATCACCACCGCCGGCCTGCGCTTCGACGCGGGCGGAAAGACGGTGGTTTATTCCACGGATTTCAATGCGATGACCGAGGAGATGGAGATTGCGTTCCAGGGCGCGGATCTCTGGATCGTCGATACGCTCCGACGCCGGCCGCACCCCACCCATCCGCATCTGGCGCAGGCGCTCGAATGGATCGGGCGGCTGAAGCCGGGCAGGGCGGTGCTCACCCATATGGACAACAGCATGGATTATGAGGCGCTTCGGGCCGAGCTGCCCGACGGCGTCGAGCCCGGCTATGACGGCATGGAGATCGCGCTTTGACCGCCAATGGCGATCAGGCCCTGGATTTCATCTATCTGATCGGCTGCCTCGTCCTCGTCGTCAGCGCCTTGCTGGTCCGGCGGGTGCCGATCGGCCATGGCCTCAAGATGTTCGCCGGCTGGGTGCTGATCTTCTTGGCCGCCTTCGTCGCATTCACGCTGAAGGACGATTTCATCGCGCTCGGCAAGCGCGTGGTGGCCGAAGCCAGGGGCGAAGGCGAGATCGTCCGAGTCGGCAGGGAGATGCGGATCCGCAAGTCGCTCGACGGCCATTTCTGGATCAACGCCCGGCTGAACGGCGCCAAGGTCCATTTCCTGGTCGACAGCGGCGCGACCGTGACGAGCATCTCGGCCGACACGGCCCGCCGCGCGCATATCGAATCCGACGACGGTTTCCCGGTGCTCGTGGAGACGGCGAACGGCACGGTCACGGCGCGGCGCGCGACCGCCGAACGGCTGGTCGTCGGCACGATCGAGCGGCGCGGCATGGCCGTCGAGGTCTCGCAATCGTTCGGCGACATGAACGTGCTCGGCATGAACTTCCTGTCGTCGCTGTCGGGATGGAGCGTCCAGGGCCAATGGCTGGTGCTGAAGCCGTGAGGGGGGCACGAGAGGGGCGTCGCCCGCAAAGGCCGCCTTCTCTCTCTGGATTTTACATAATGTATATTATCGCACTTTATGAGAGGCCAATGTGACCGGCGACGCGACCGATCCTCCCCCGTCTTCCCTCCCGGATCTCGTCGAGATCATGCGCCGCCTCCGCGACCCGGAAACCGGCTGCGAATGGGATTGCGTGCAGACGTTCGCGACGATCGCCCCCTACACGATCGAGGAAGCCTATGAGGTCGCCGACGCGATCGCCCGCGGCGACATGGCCGACCTCCAGGACGAGCTTGGCGACCTCCAGCTCCAGATCGTCTATCATGCGCGCATGGCCGAGGAGATCGGCGCCTTCGCAATCGATGACGTCATGGCGGCGATCTGCGCCAAGATGATCCGCCGGCACCCGCATATTTTCGGCGACGAAGCCCGGAGCCCCGGCTGGGAGACGCTGAAGGCCGCCGAACGCGATCATCATGAGGACAAGAGCGCCCTGGCCGGCGTCGCTCAGGCCCTGCCGGCGCTGCGCCGCGCCGAAAAGCTCCAGCGCCGCGCCGCCCGCGTCGGATTCGATTGGCCCGATTTCTCAGGTCCCCGCGCCAAGATCTTCGAGGAGCTGGAGGAACTGGACGCGGCGACGTCGGCCGAGGAACGTGAGGCGGAGCTCGGCGACCTGCTGTTCAGCGTCGTCAATGTTGCGCGGCATCTCGACATCGATCCCGAAACCGCCCTGCGCGAAGCCGCTCGGCGGTTCGAGACGCGGTTTCGCCGAGTAGAAGAAATCGCTGATAAACCGTTGAAAGAGATGGATATCGATCAACTCGAAGCCCTTTGGCAACGGGCGAAACGGGAAGGGTGACCCCTTAAGCGCGTTCCCTTTGCCTTGCTTCGAAGCGGGCCCAGGCGGTGTCGGTCATCCGAACCTCGAAGTCGGTTTCCAGGCCGCGATCCTCGCGGGAAACGACCTCGCCATTGGCGTGGAGCCAGGCGATCCCCTCCCCGTCGCTTGCCGCGAGCGTCACCTTTCGAACCTGCGCGCCCTTGCGCAGGCGGGTGGCGGCGCGGTCGAGGAGGTCGTCCACCCCTTCGCCGGTCAAAGCGGAGATCAGCACCACATCCTCCCGCCGCGCGGCTTCGGCGCGCACGCGCCCGGCTTCCTCGCCGTCGAGAAGGTCGATCTTGTTCCAGGCCTCGATCGTCGGGGCACCCCCCTCCCCGCCGGCGCCGATCTCGGCAAGCACCTGCTCGACATCCTGCTTCTGGGCAAAGCTGTCGGGGTGCGAGATGTCGCGGACGTGGACGATGAGGTCGGCCGAGACCACCTCCTCCAGCGTCGCCCGGAAGGCGGCGACGAGCTGGGTCGGAAGCTCGGAGATGAAGCCGACCGTGTCGGAGAGGATCGCCTTGTCGAAGCCTGGAAGCGGCACCTCGCGCATCGTCGGATCGAGCGTCGCGAAGAGAAGGTTCTCCGCCAGCACCCCGGCGCGCGTCAGCCGGTTGAACAGGGTCGACTTGCCGGCATTGGTGTAGCCGACCAAAGCGACGACCGGCCATGGTGCCCGCTGCCGGCGCGCGCGATGGAGGGCGCGGGTGCGGGTCACCTGGTCGAGCTCGCGGCGCAATTTCGCCATCCGGTCGCGGATCAGGCGGCGGTCGGCCTCGATCTGGGTCTCGCCGGGTCCGCCGAGGAAGCCGAAGCCGCCCCTCTGCCGTTCGAGGTGGGTCCAGCTTCGAACCAGCCGGCCCGCCTGGTAGTCGAGATGCGCCAGCTCGACCTGGAGCCGCCCTTCCGAGGTTGCCGCCCGCTCGCCGAAGATTTCGAGGATCAGGCCGGTGCGGTCGATCACCTTCGCTTTCACCGCATTCTCGAGATTCTTCTGCTGGATCGGCGTGATCGGCGCGTCGACGATCAGCAACTCGGCCTCGGCCTCCTCGACCGCGCGGCCGATCGATTCCACCTGCCCCGAGCCGAACAGGGTCGCCGGCCGAGGAGAACGAATGCGGAATCTCAGTCTTTCCGCGACCGCGAGCCCGATCGCCCCGGCGAGGCCGGCCGCCTCTTCAAGGCGTGCGTCGGCGTCGCGCGACCCCTCCCCTCTCATTTCGGCCACTCCCATCTCGGGCAGGGCGATGATCGTGCGGGCGCCGCGGGCGAAGTCGTCGTCAGGCCGGTTGAAGACGCTCAGGCGCTCGGCTCCTCGTCCTCGGCTTCCATCAGGCTGATCGGATGCTCCGGCTGCACGGTCGAGACCGCATGCTTGTAGACGAGCTGCGAAAGACCGTCGCGCTGGAGGAGCATGCAGAAGAGGTCGAAGGCGGCGATCTCGCCCTGCAGCATGACGCCGTTGACGAGGAACATCGTCACCGGCGCCTCGGAGCGGCGGACGGCGCCGAGGAAGGCCTCCTGCAGCAGGGTCGGCTTCTTCCTGTCGGCCTGCTCGACGAAGGTCCGCTCGATCTCGCCGAGGTCGAGCGGATGGGCCGGCATGATCGTCGAGATGGCATGCTTGTAGATGAGCTGGGCGTGGCCGTCCCGGCGCAGCAGCACCGAGAAATTGTCGAACCAGGTGATGACGCCCTGGAGCTTGACGCCCTTGACCAGGAACATGGTGACCGGCGTCTTGGTCCGCCGCAGCGCGTTGAGGAACATATCCTGGAGGTTGTTGACCTTGTCGGCCATCTCCCGCTCTCCTTATTGGCCGGGCAACACGACGCCGGCTCCGGCAGGTTGGCGCGGCATATCATTTCGGCGCGGGACGCGCCAGCGGCCTCCGCGGCCCTATTCGTTTCCATCCCCGCGCGTGTCGCCGATGCCGAGGGCCTTCAGCTTGCGATGCAGCGCCGAGCGTTCCATGCCGATGAACGTCGCGGTGCGCGAGATGTTGCCGGAGAAGCGGCGGATCTGGACCTTCAGATATTCGCGCTCAAACGTCTCGCGCGCTTCCCTCAGCGGCGTCCCCATGATCGCCTTCACCGCCTCGCTCGGGCTGAGGCTTGCCTGCTCGCTGAGGATTTCGGGCGGAAGCATGTCGATCTCGATCGTTCCAACCCGCGCGCCGGGGGCAAGGATGATCGTCCGCTCGATCACGTTCCTCAATTGGCGGACATTGCCCGGCCAGTCATAGGCCTGGAGCGCGGCGACCGCCTCGGGCGTGAAATTGGGCGTCGGCAGCCTCTGCTCGGCGGCGTAGCGGGCGGCGAAATGGCCGACCAGCTCCGGAATGTCCTCGCGCCGCTCGGCCAGGGCCGGAAGATGCACCGGAACGACGTTGAGCCGGTAATAGAGGTCTTCGCGGAACCGCCCTTCGGCGATCTCGTCGGCGAGCTGGCGCGCGGTCGACGAGACGACCCGCATGTCCACCTTGACCGTCCGCTGGCCGCCGACGCGGGTGAAGCTCTGGTCGGTGAGGACTCGCAATATCTTCGCCTGGGCCGGGATCGGCATGTCGGCGATCTCGTCGAGGAACAGGGTGCCGCCATGGGCCTGTTCGAGGAGGCCCGGGCGGGCGAGCTCGCCCCCCTCCTCCACCCCGAACAATTCCTCCTCGACCCGTTCGGGAGTCATCCGCGCGGCGCTGACGACGACGAAGGGCGCGCGGGCGCGGTTGCTCCATTCGTGGAGCAGGCGCGCCGCCACCTCCTTGCCGACTCCCGCCGGGCCGGTGATGAGGACTCGGCTGCCGGTGCCCGCGACCCGCTTCAGCGTCGCGCGGACGGCATTGATTCCGACGCTCGAGCCGGTCAGCTCGGTCTCCTGCCCGATCTGGGCCTTGAGGCTCGCATTTTCCCGCCGCAGCCGGTCGGTCTCGGTCGCCCGGGCGACGAGGTGGAGCAGATGCCCCGCCTCGAACGGCTTCTCGATGAAATCGACCGCGCCCTGGCGAATGGCGGAGACGGCGGTGTCGAGATTGCCGTGGCCGGAGATCATCAGCACCGGCAGGGTCGGATCGCGCCGCTTGGTCTCTTCGAGCAATTGCAGCCCGTCGAGCTTCGAGCCCTGCAGCCAGACGTCGAGCAGGACGAGCGACGGCCGCCGCTCCGCGAGCGCCTGAAGCGCCTCCTGGCTGTTGGCGGCGGTACGGCAGGAATAGCCCTCGTCCTGAAGGACTCCGGAGACCAGATCCCTGATGTCCTGCTCGTCGTCGACGATGAGTATGTCGAGGGCCATTATCCGCTTACCGCCTGATCCTGGAGGGCGTCCGCGCCGTCGATGGCGAGACGGCTCAGATTGTCCTTGTCGAAGACCAGGCGCACCAGGCTGCCCCCGCCCGGCCGGTCCCCGAAATCGATGCTTCCGAAATGCTCCTCGACGATCTTCTTGACGATGGCGAGGCCGAGGCCGGTGCCCTTGGCGCGCGTGGTCATATAGGGTTCGGTCAGCCGCCCCCGGTCGGCGGGAAGGCCGATCCCGGTGTCGGCGATCTCGACGATCAGCTGCGGCCCCTCCTCGCTTATCGTCATCGCCACCGTGTCGCCGCCGCGGGCCTCCTCGCCTTTCTGCTCGATCGCCTCGACCGCATTCTTGACGATGTTGGTCAGCGCCTGGCCGAGCTGGCGCCGGTCGCAGACGAGGATCGGCGACGGGTCGGGCGCCTCGAGGGTGAAGGCGATGCCGGGATGGGCGACCTCGTGGAGGAACAGGGCCTGGCGTGCGATCTCGGCGATCTTCTCAGTGCGGAAGACCGGCTTGGGCATGCGCGCGAAGGAGGAGAATTCGTCGACCATGCGCCGAAGGTCGCCGACCTGGCGGACGATGGTGCCGGTGAGCTGGCCGAAGGTTGCCGGATCGCTCTCTATCTCCTTGCCGTAGCGGCGCTGGAGCCGCTCGGCGGCGAGCTGGATCGGGGTCAGCGGGTTCTTGATCTCATGCGCGATTCGGCGCGCGACGTCGGACCAGGCGGCGCGGCGCTGGTCGAGCAATTGCTCGGTGATGTCGTCGAAGGTGAGGACGAAGCCGGTCTCCACCTTCACCTTCTTGACCGCAAGGGTGCGCGGCTCGCCGTCCGAGGCGAGCTGGACGATCCCCTCGCGCTCGTCGGTCTCGAGGAAGTCGGCCAGCTCCGGCGCGAATGCGGCGATCCTTTCCCCGACCGGCGCGTCGCGATCGGTCTTGAGCAGAGCGGCCGCCGAGCTGTTCATCAGCCGCACGTTGCCGTCCCTGTCGACCGAGATGATGCCGGCGGTGACCCCGGACAGCACCGCCTCGATGAAGGCGCGGCGGCTGTCGAGTTGGGAATTGGCGGTGACCAGGTCGCCGGTCTGCTCCTCCAGCCGCCGCGTCATCCGGTTGAAGGCGTTGCCGAGCGTTCCGACCTCGTCCTGGGCGGGCGATGCCGGCACGCGCGCCGAAAGATCGCCGGCCGTGACCTTGCGCGCCGCGTCGACGAGCTGCCCGACCGGGCGGACGAGGCGGTCGGCCAGGGTCAATGCGATCCAGATCGCGATTGCGACGATCAGCAAGGAGACGACGAGGAGAATGGCGTTGAACCGGAACTGGAGCGTGCGCGCCCGCTCCAGCGTCTTGCGATAGTCGCTGGCCGCGTGGCGGGCATTGGAAAAGGCGGTCATCGCTTCGGGCGAGACATAGCGCGCGCCGTAGAAATAGATCGCCGCCTGCGGATCGAGCCGAACGATCGCTTCGAAACGGTCCCTGGACGATTGGTACAGATAGACCTGCCCGGCGGCGAGGCCGATCAGGACCCGCTTCGGGACGCTCTCGGCGAGCGGCCGGTGATCGGGATTCCACTCGACCGGCCGGTGGAGATTGCCTTTGCGGTCCAGGGTGACGATGGCCGCCTCGTTCAATTGCCGGGCATCCGTCTGATAGAGCAAATTCGCTCTGAACAAGGGGTTCGGCAGTCCGTATTGGTTGATCCTCTCGACCATGTCGCCGGCCATGGTCCTGACGTCGATCAGGATGCGTTGCCGATGCTCGTCCGCATAGACGCTCGAGGCGGCGCGCGCATTGTCGAGCACGGTCTGGGCGCGGTGCGAGAACCAGAATGCGACGCCCGACTGGAACAGCAGGGACGCGAAGACGACGACCAGAAGGGTCGGAACGCTGGCGATGGCCGAGAAGAGCGCGACCAATTTGACGTGGAGGCGCCCCCTTCCCCCGATCGGAGATCGCGCCGCGCGCCGCATCGCGACCCGGCGCGCGATCAGGACCATCAAGGCCATGGCCGGCACCAGATTGGCGACCAGGAGCGCCGCCACGGTCTGGGGCGAAAGCAGGGTCTCCGGATTGCCGTGCCGGCTGATGATGAAGTAGCTCGCCGTCCCGACCGCCAGCAGCAGCAGCACCGTCAGGATCTCGACGACGGCGGCGAGCCGGTGCCGGCGCAGCAGCACGTTCATCCTGCGTTTCCAGCGTGGATTGGTCTCGACGGGAATCGGCGCCTCGGCGTTCACGCCTCGGAGCTAGCACAGCCATGTGGCAAAAAGAACACAGGAGTCACCATTTCGGCGCAATCGACGGTGTAACAGGCGCTCAGGCGGCGATTCTCGTCAGCCAGGGGGCGTAGAATTCGCGCAACATCGCCCTGGCCCGCTTGGCGTCGGGCTCCTGGTTGAAGACGTTGCGGAACTCGGCCGAGCCGTGCAGCCCCTTCGTGTACCAGCCGATATGCTTGCGGGCGATATTGACTCCCGTCTCGGTGCCATAATGGGCGAGCATCGCCTCATATTGCTCGGTAATGACGGCGAATTGCTCGTCGATCGACGGATCTGGCAACCGCTCGCCGGTCTGGAGCCAGTGCATCGCCTGGCGCAGCAGCCACGGCCGGCCGTAGGCACCGCGGCCGATCATGACGCCATCGGCGCCGGACAGGTCGAGCGCGGTCGCGACATCGTCGAGCGAATTGATATCGCCGTTCGCGATCACAGGGACTTGAACCGCATTCTTGACGCTACGGATGAAGGCCCAGTCGGCCTCGCCCTTGTACAACTGGCAGCGGGTGCGGCCGTGGACTGTGATCATCTTCACGCCGAGATCGACGGCGATGCGGGCCAGCTCCGGCGCGTTGAGGCTCGCATGGTCCCAGCCCATGCGCATCTTCAGCGTCACCGGCACCTTCACCGCCTTGACCGTCGCGTCGATGATCGACGCGGCAAGCTTGACGTCGCGCATCAAAGCCGAGCCCGCGTCGCCGTTCACCACCTTCCGCACGGGGCAACCCATGTTGATGTCGATGATCGCGGCGCCGCGATCCTCGTTGAGCTTGGCCGCCTCGGCCATGTCGCCGGGCGTGCAGCCGGCGAGCTGCATCGAGACCGGATCCTCGATCGGGTCCCAGGCCGCTTTCTGCAGCGACTGGCGGGTCTCGCGGATCATCGCCTGGCTGGCGATCATCTCGGTGACGGTCAGGCCCGCGCCGTAGCGCTTCACCACCCGCCGGAACGGCCGGTCGGTGACGCCCGTCATCGGCGCCAGGATCACCGGCGTGTCGATGCGGACGGGTCCGACCTGGATGGGAGCGAGGCGGGGCATGGGCGGCGCGGAGATAGGGGCAAAGGCGCTGGCGGGCAAGGCGCGGCGGGGCTAATGGCCCTGCCATGGTCGAGGGGGCGAGGATCGTGGCGTTGGTGGTGGCGGCGGGCTCGGGCAACCGCGCCGGCGGCGATCTCCCCAAGCAATATCGCCGGATCGGCTGCAAGAGCGTGCTGGCCCATGCGGTGGACCGCCTCACGAAAGCCGGCATCGAGGCGGTCCGCGTCGTGATCGGCCCGGGGCAGGAGGATCTCTATCGCGAGGCGGTCGGCGGCAGACCCCTCCCCCCGCCCGTCATCGGCGGCGCCGAGCGGCAGGACTCGGTCCGGAGCGGGCTGGAGACCGTCGCTGCCGCCGGCGGCGCGGGCATCGTGCTCATCCACGATGCCGCCCGGCCCTTCGTCCCGGCGGCGGTCGTGGCGCGGCTGCTGGAAGCGCTCGAGGCGCACGAGGCGGCCGTGCCCACGCTTCCGGTCGTCGATACCCTGGCCAGGAACGAAGGCTCGCTGGGGGAGGTTGTCCCTCGCGAGGCATTGGTCCGGGTGCAGACTCCCCAGGCCTTCCGGTTCGATGCGATCCTCGCCGCGCACCGTGCCTGGAGCGGCGCGCCGGCCACGGACGACGCCCAGGTCGCCCGCGCCGCCGGTCTTTCGGTCGCGACGGTCGAAGGCGATCCGGCGCTCGAAAAGCTCACTTATGACGATGATTTCGCGCGGGCCGAGCAAAGCCTGGCGAGCCGCCTCGTCAGCCGCACCGGCCTCGGCTTCGACGTCCATGCCTTCGGCGACGGCGATTGCGTCTGGCTGGGCGGCGTCCGCATCCCCTTTGCGCGCGGCCTCAAGGGCCACAGCGATGCCGACCTGCTGCTCCACGCGATCACCGACGCCCTGCTCGGCGCGATCGGCGAGGGCGATATCGGCGTCCATTTCCCGCCCTCGGACCCGCAATGGCGCGGCACCGCTTCGTCCCTGTTCGTCGAGCATGCGCGCGCCCTGATCGAGGCGCGCGGCGGCCGCATCGACCATGTCGACGCGACGTTGATCTGCGAAGCGCCGAAGCTGGGGCCGCATCGCGAGGCGATCCGCCGGCGCCTCGCGACATTGTTGCGGGTGCCGAAGGGCCGGATAAGCGTTAAGGCGACGACGACCGAGCGGCTCGGCTTCACCGGGCGCGGCGAAGGCATCGCCGCCCAGGCCGTTGCGACCGTGAGACTGGAGGGGGACGAATGACGAAGAGCCTGTCCATGCTGCCGCTGCTGCTCCTCATGACAGCGCAGAGCGCCGATGCCGCGGCCGCCAGGCCGTGCTTCTCGCACGAGGATCTCTCGAACCTGACGCTGAAGATGCTCCCGATGGTCATCGACGGCGCCGTTGACAAATGCCGGCCGACGCTTGGAGCGTCAGCCTATTTGACGACCGCCGGGCCGGCCTTTTCGCAAAAGGTGCGGGCGGACACGGCGGACATAGACGAGCAGCTGCGTGCCGCGTTCGAAAGGATTTCCGGCAAGCCGCTTTCGTCGGGTGAGGCCGTCGACATGACGAAAACGCTCAATGACGAAGGCGTGCGGCGCATTGTCGCCGACATCAAGCCGAGCGCCTGCGCCGCGATCGGAGACCTGGTGCGCGCAATGGCACCGCTGCCGACGCATCGGCTCGGGGATCTGCTGGGCGCACTCATGACCGTCGCGACGAGCGGAAAGGCCGATCCGAAATTCCCGGTCTGCCCGCCGCAATCATGATAGGCGGCGTCCGCGACTTCACCCTGCCGGAGGAGCTGGTCGAGGCGGCGCGCAACGTCGTCGAGGCCAATCGCGCGGCGGGCCTGCGGGTGGTGACGGCGGAGAGCTGCACCGGCGGCCTCGTCGCCGCGGCCCTGACCGAGATCGCCGGCTCGTCCGACGTCGTCGAGGGCGGCTTCGTCACTTATTCGAACGAGGCCAAGATCGAGCTGCTCGACGTCAGCGAGGAGGTGGTGGAGACGTTCGGCGCCGTCTCGATCGCGGTCGCCTGGGGCATGGCCCAGGGGGCGCTGGCGCGCAGCCATGCCGATGTCGCGGTGGCGGTCACCGGCATTGCCGGCCCGGCGGGCGGAAGCGAGCGCAAGCCGGTTGGGACGGTCGTCTTCGCCCGCGCCCGGCGCGGCGCCGACCCCGGGGAGATCGTCGCGGACATCAAGGAGTTCGGCGACCTCGGCCGCGGCGGCGTCCGCCTTCAGGCGGCGCTCTGCGCGCTCGAGCTGCTGATGCCGCCCCCTGCCCCCGCCGGCGAACCGTAGAGCTGGTGGGCCCGCGCCTCGAAGGCGTGGATCATCCGCCGGAGCGCGCGGTCGAACATCCGGCCGGCCAGGCTCTCGAAAAGCCGCGACTTGAAGGCGAAATCGACGCAGAAATCGACGTCGGTCCCGCCCTTGCCGTCCGGCCGGAATTTCCAGCTGTTGTGGAGATATTTGAGCGGCCCGTCGACATAATCGACATGGATGCGGCTCGGCCGCTCCTTGGCGACGCGCGAGGTGAAGGTCTCCTTCAAGGAGCTGAAGCCGACGACCAGATCGGCGATCATCAGCGTGTCGCTGTCCGAGCGGATTCGAGTCGCCGCCACCCAGGGCAGGAATTCGGGATAGCGGCCGACGTCGGCGACGAGGTCGAACAATTGCTCGGGCGTGTAGGGAAGGCTCCGTGTTTCGGTATGCCGCGGCATGCCAGGTCAACGCGCCGCGGCGAGCTTCGCTTCCCGGGCCGCCTTCATCTTCGCGAAATCGTCGCCCGCATGGTAGCTCGACCGCGTCAGCGGCGAGGCGGCGACCAAAAGGAAGCCCTTGGCCCGAGCGATGGCGGCATAAGCGGAGAAGGAGGCCGGAGTCACGAACTCCTCGACCCTGGCATGGCGCGGGGTCGGCTGGAGATACTGGCCCATGGTCAGGAAATCGACGTCGGCGGAGCGCATGTCGTCCATCACCTGATGGACCTCCAGCCTCTGCTCGCCGAGGCCGACCATCAGGCCGGACTTGGTGAAGATGGTGGGATCCCGCCGCTTCACGCTCTCCAGCAGGCGCAGCGAGGCATAATAACGCGCGCCTGGCCGGATCGTCGGATAGAGGCGCGGCACCGTCTCCAGATTGTGATTGTAGACGTCGGGCCGCGCGGCGACGATCGCCTCTACCGCCGCTTCCGGCTTGTTGCGGAAATCGGGCGTCAATATCTCGATCGTGGTCTCGGGCGTGTTGCGCCGGAGCGCCTCGATCACCCGAACGAACTGGCGCGCACCGCCGTCGGGAAGATCGTCGCGGTCGACCGAGGTGACGACGATATGGGTCAGCCCAAGCTCGGCCGCCGCCGTCGCGACATGCTCCGGCTCCATCGGGTCGACGGCGCGCGGCATTCCGGTCCTGACGTTGCAGAAGGCGCAGGCGCGGGTGCAGGTGTCGCCGAGGATCATCACCGTCGCGTGCTTCTTGGTCCAGCACTCGCCGATATTGGGGCAGGCCGCCTCCTCGCACACGGTGGCGAGGTTGAGGCTGCGCATCAGCCGTTTCGTCTCGGCAAAGCCGGCGCTGGTCGGCGCCTTCACCCGGATCCAGTCGGGCTTGCGCTGGCGCCCCTCGACGCGGCTCGGGACAGAAGGGGCGGCAATCGGCGCTGGGTCGCTCATGCCGCGCAGATAGCGACTGGTCTGGCCTCTTGCCACCCCTCCCCTCCTCCGGCTAGCGGCCCGTCATGCCCCGCCTCTCCATGATGATCGAAGGCTATCGCCGCTTCCGCGCCAAAGGCTGGGCGCATGAGCGTGAACGCTGGTCGGAGCTGGCCGAGGGGCAGAGCCCGGACATCCTGATCATCGCCTGCTCGGACAGCCGCGTCGATCCGGCCACCATCTTCGATGCCAAGCCGGGCGAGATGTTCGTCATCCGCAACATCGCCGCCCTCGTCCCGCCGTTCGAGCCCGACCCCCATTATCACGGCACCTCGGCTGCACTCGAATTCGCCGTCACCCAGCTCGAGGTGAAAGAAATCCTGGTCATGGGCCACGGCTTCTGCGGCGGCTGCGCTGCCTCGCTGACCGGCCGCTTCGAGGGCGCGCGCCACGGCGAGGGCCAGTTCCTCGCTTACTGGCTCGACCTGCTCGGCAGCGCGCGCGACAAGGTGCGCCACGAGCATCCGGAGCTCGATCGCGCCGCCTTCCAGGCGATGGAGCGCGAGGGCGTTCGAGTCTCGCTCGAGAACCTCCGCACTTTCCCCTGGATCCGGGAGCGCGAGGAGGATGGCCGGCTGAAGCTGCACGGCGCCGTCTTCGCCATCTCCGACGGCATCCTCTATCTCTGTGATGAAAAGACGGGCGAGTTCGCGCCGGCCTGAGAGGGCCGAGGCACTTGAAGGCGTCGCTTCCCGGGTTTAGCCCTGCCTCATCAAGGGGGTAGCTCTTCATGCTCAGACATCTGTTCGCTTGCGCCGCCATTCTTCTCGGCGGCACCGCAGCCAATGCCGAAACCTATGCGATCCAGGCCGGGCATCTGATCGTCGATGCTGCCAGGCCGGAGCGCGGCCCCTCCACAATCATCGTCGAGAATGGCCGCATCGGCAGGATCGAGAGCGGCTTCACCGCGCCTCCCGGCGCGACGGTGGTGGACGAGCGCACCCGGACGGTCCTGCCCGGGATGACCGACGTCCACGTCCATCTCACCGGCAATAGCGGCGAGCCCTGGTATATGGAGTTCACCCTGCCCCGGTCCAATCCCTATGCCGCCACCGTCGGCCTCACCCATGCGGCCGAAATGGCCCGCGCCGGCTTCACCACCGTCCGCGATCTCGGCGGCGATACGGCGGCCGTGATCGCGGTGCGCGATGCCGTCGCGGAGGGGCGATTCCCCGGGCCGCGCATCAAGGTGTCGGGCTATCCGCTCTCGATCATCGGCGGTCACGCCGATCCAGCGACCGGCCTTCCGCCGGAGCTGGCGGCGGCGGTCAACGAAGCGCATCTCAGCCCCGCCGTCTGCACCGGCGTCGTGCAATGCCAGGAGGCGGTCCGCCGGCTCGCCGCCGCCGGCGTGGACGTGATCAAGTTCATGGCGACCGGCGGCGTCCTCGATCCCGGCGCGATGGGGCTGGAGCAGCATTTCACCGACGAGGAGATGAAGGCGATCTGCGACATGGCGCACGCCATGCACCTCAAGGTCGCCGCCCATGCCCATGGCGCCCGCGGAATCCTCGCCGCGACCAATGCCGGGGTCGATTCGATCGAGCACGGCACCTTCCTCGACGAGGCGGGCGCCCGCGCGATGAAGGCGCACGGCACCTATTTTTCCGCAACCTTGATGGCGTTCAGCGGCGTCCAGGACGTGATGGGAAGCGGCAAGCTCACGCCGGCGATGGAGGCCAAGGCCAGGCAGACCTTCGCGGTCTGGGGCCACGGCCTCAACCTCGCCTATCGGACCGGGGTGAAGATCGCGCTCGGCACCGATTCCGCCGTCGCTCCGCACAAGGATGCGAACAAGGAGCTGGCGCTGATGGTGACGAAGGGCGGGATGACCCCGCGCGACGCGCTGATCGCCGCCACCGAGGGCGGGCCCGATCTGCTCGGCATCTCGAACGAGACCGGCACGCTCGATCCGGGCAAGTCCGCCGACCTGATCGCGGTCGACGGCGATCCTCTGGTCGATCCCACAGCCGTCCAGCGCGTGCACTTCGTCATGGTCGAGGGCCGAACGATCCCGATGGAATGACGGGCTTTTGCCGGGCGTGAGACTCAGGGCACCCGTCGCGCGGTGATGATGGTGATTCGCGGCGCGAGCATCTGGCCCTTCATCACCCCCTCGCCTTCGGTCGGCGAGGTCGGTGCGGCGAGGATGGAACGGACGACGTCCATCCCCTCGACGACATGGCCGAACACGGCATAGCCGAGCCCGTCGCCGCCCGAGCCCGGGCCGGCGTCGAGATATTTCTGGTCGCCGACCATGATCGTGAAATCGCCCTGGGCGGTGCCTGGGGCCAGGCGCGGCACGGAGACGGCGCCGTCGACATGGCTGAGCCCGGTCTGGCTGGTCGGCTCATGCGCGATCGGCGGGAACAGCTTGCGCCCGTCGCGGACGCCGCCCTGGATCAGCCCCTTGTCCGGCGCCGTATGCATGGCCCGGTAGAATTCGGTGCCGTCGAGCCGGCGCGTGTCGACATAATGGAGGAAATTGGCCGAGGTGATTGGCGCCTTCTGCGTCTCCAGCGCGATGACGATGTCGCCCGCGCTGGTATGGAGCTTTACGCGCACCGGTGCTGGAGCCGGCGACTGGGCGAAGGCCGGGGCGGTGAGGCACATCAGGATGGCGAGCAGGAATTTCCGGATCATGCGATGGCCTCCTTCCCGGCGACGCTGCGCCGCGCGCCATAAGCGAAATAGAGGATGAGCCCGACGACGTGGGCGCAGAGGAAATAGATCTGCGTCGTCCGCGGCAGGCTGTAGAAGAGATAGAGGCAGCCGAGGATTCCGACCGGTCCGATGATCCAGGCCGCCGGCGTGCTGAACCGGCGCGGCGCATTCGGCTGGCGACGCCGCATCACCAGCATGCAGGCGGTGACGGCGATGAAGGCGGTCAGCGTGCCGGCATTGGCGAGCGCCGCAAGCTCCGACAGGGGAATGATTCCGGCCAGCGTCCCGACCACGATCGCCGTGAAGATGGTGATCCGCACCGGCGTTCCCCGGCTGGACACCCGCGCCAGGACAGGCGGCAGCAGCCGGTCGCGCGCCATGACGAAGAAGATTCGGCTCTGGCCGTAGAAGAAAGCGAGGATCACCGTCGGAAGCGCGATCACCGCCGACAGCGCCAGATAGCGCGCCACCCAGGGCCTGCCGATCTCGCGCAGGATCAGGGCGAGCGGCTCCGGGCTGTTGGCGAAATGCGTGTAGGCGAGCGCGCCGACCGCGGTTCCGGCGACCGCCATGTAGATGATGACGCAGGCGAACATCGATCCGACGATTCCGATCGACAGGTCGCGGCCGGGATTCTTCGTCTCCTCGGCCGCGGTCGCGATCGCGTCGAAGCCGTAGAAAGCGAAGAAGATGATCGCCGCCGCCGCCATCACGCCGACCTCGGCCGGCTTTCCGTCCGGACCGATCCCGCCATGCTTGGGGAAACCGTAGGGCGCGAAGGGGTGGAAGTTGGCTTCCTTGAAATAAGGCAAGGCGACCGCGACGAAGACGATCAAGGCCACGATCTTCACCAGCACGAGGACGGCGTTGACCGTCGCGCTTTCCTTGGTGCCGTAGATCAGCATCCCCGCCACCACGACGATGATGAAGATGGCGGGAAGGTTCACGATCCCGCCCGCCCCGGGCCCCGCCGCCAGCGCGGCGGGAAAGGCGAAGGCGTCGTGGAGCAGGGGCGCGGCATAGCCCGACCAGCCGACCGCCACCGCGCTCACCACCAGCGAATATTCGAGGATCAGGCTCCAGCCGACGATCCAGGCGATCAGCTCGCCGACCACGACATAGGTGTAGGTATAGGCGCTCCCGGAGGCGGGGATCATCGTCGCCATCTCGGCATAAGCGAGCGCCGCGCAGGCGCAGATCAGGCCGGCGATCGCGAAGGAGAGGATCACCGCCGGCCCGGCCTTGGCTGCGCCGACTCCGGTCAGGGTCAGGATTCCGGTGCCGACGATCGCCCCGACTCCGAGCGCGATGAGGTGCGGCCAGCCGAGGCTCCGTTTCAGCCTGTGCTCGGCGGGAAGCTCATCATCGGTCGCCACCGCCTTGCGCGCGAACAGATCCATATTTCCCCTCTCCCCTCTTTTCGGCCTCGAACTGATAGCAAGACCGCTGCGGAAGAACAGGGCCTCAGCGGATCGGCTCGCCGACCACATTGCCCGCCGGCGCGTAGCGGCAGACCAGGAAATCCCATTCGGAATCCTTGTAGACGGCGCAGCCGACCCGTCGAGTCGCCGGCCAGATCATCTGGGTATAATGGGCGACATCCTCCCAATGGCCGCTGATGCTCACGTCGGGGAAGATTCCGGGCCGGAACAGCCTCTTCTCGCCAGCCCAGCCGCCGACCATCTCGTCCAGCCGATAGGCGCCTCTCGTCCCCATGAAGAGATTCTCACCCTGGCCCGGCCGCGTCGACGGTTCGGAATGGGCGAGCTTGCCGAGCCTGGAGAGCGCCGGTCCGTAGGACGCCGCCGCGGCCGCCAGAGCAGGGTCCCAGGCCAGGGGCGCCGCGCCCGCCGCCGCCCGCTCGCGATTATGGGCGGCGAGCATATGCTGTTCGAAATGGCCGAGATCCTGCACGACCGGCTCGGCCGGCGCCGGTTCCCGGACGAGGCGCCCGTCCGCCCAGGGCGGCCGCTGCCCGCAGCCGACCAGCAGGACGAGGCAGAGCAGAAGATGCTTTGCCGGGGGCGGCATCATCCCCTGAAGACGCCTCTCCGCGCTGTCCGGTTCCGTGCCGCCGACGATCGGGACGGCGTCAGTAGATGCCGCCGTGGCGCTCGACGAATTCCTTGTCGGGCGCGACGGGGGGCGGCGCCAATGGATCGTGCAGCGCCGACCGGGGATGGGCGGGCCGTTGGCCCTTTCCGGGCGGGATGAGCGGAATGAGCGGGACCTGCGGGCCAGGATCGGGACGATCGGGAACCGCATAGGCGTCGGCGCGGATCCGGGCGAGCTCCTCCGGCGGAACGGGCTGGAGGGCGGGCTCGGTGCGAAGCTCCGGCTCGGGCGGCGTGGCCCCCTTGGCCGCTTCGAGCCTGGGCAGCGGCTCGCGGTCGCCGCGGCTGGCGATGAGACCGAGCGCGCCGGCGAGCACCAGGGCGACGAACCAGCCCGCCCAGCCGAAATATCTGGACGAACGCGGCGCCGGCCGCGGCAAGGCCGCCTGGAATCGGGCGAGCTGGATCGCCTGGCTTCGCGTCTGCTCGTGATGATCATAGTCCGCCCGCTTTTGCGGGTCGCGAAGCGTTTCGAAGGCGGCGTTGATCTCGGCGGCGCTCGCTCCATTCGCCCCGGCCCCCTGGTCGGGATGATATTTCTTCATCAGCGCGCGGTAGGCGGCTTCGATCACCACCGGCTCGGCGTCCAGCGTGACGTTGAGGACCGCATAAGGGTTGCGCGGGCTGCCCATTTCCCCCGCCTTTCTGCCTCAGAAAAATCCCGAGTGCCAGCGGGATCGTTTCCGTCCGCCGGGACATCCAAGCCATATGGATGCAACAAGAGGAGGCTGGAAATGCGCGATTGGGGCTTGCCGGAACGCTGGACCGGGCCGCTGCTGAGCCTGTTGCGGCTCGTCGCCGGGCTCACTTTCCTCGAACATGGCGCGCAGAAATTGCTCGGCTTTCCGCCGGCGCCGCCTTCCATGCCGCCGCCCGCCGCCTTCAGCCTGCTCTGGTGCGCCGGACTCCTGGAGCTGGCCGGCGGACTCCTGCTGTTCCTGGGCCTGCTCACGCGCCCGGCCGCCTTCATCCTCGCCGGCGAGATGGCGGTCGCCTATTGGAGCGTCCACGCGCCCAGATCCTTCTTCCCCTCGCTCAACGGCGGCGACGCGGCGATCCTCTATTGCTTCGTCTTCCTCTATCTGAGCGCGGCCGGCGGCGGGCCCTGGAGCCTCGACTCGCTCCGGCGCCGGAATCCCGCGCCGGGATCAGTGACCGAGGGCTGAGGCCGTCGCGTCGGCGGTGGCGCCATCGCCGCCCGCGCGGTGGATCCGCACGCCCTCGACCGCCTCATTGCCGGCGCCTCCTTCGACAGGCGGCGCTGCCGGCGCGGCCGAAGCCATCACCACCGGACGCGCGCCGCTGCCGGCGCGGTGGATGCGGACCATATTCCCGTCGTCGCCGGTGACGGAAGCGGGGCTCGCCTCCATGCCATGATGGATCGTCACTCCGGAGACGACCTGCACGTTCGGGTCGGCGGCGGTGCCGTTCCAGGAATTCCACGCCTGCGCGGTGCCCTCGGCGCCGACATAGGGCCGCTGGAAGGATTTGGGATCGCCCCAGGCGCCGTTCCACCGGTAGAAGATATGGGCGCCGATCGTCACCGCCTTCGACATGGAATCGGCCCACCAGGGGTGGATTGCGGTGGTGTGATAATGGGTGGCGAGCCCGACCGGCGCGAAGACGTAGCCGGCAAGCGCGGCCGCTGCGATCTTCCGCGCCTTGCCCCAGGCATAAGGCTCGCGCGCCCGGCGAAGCGAGCCGTCGCAGGTGAAGGTGAACTGACATCCGGTCGAGCGGTTCGAGCCCTGGTAGACGACTCCGCAGACCGTCTTCGGAAAAGCGGGATGGCGCACCCGGTTGAGCACGACCTGGGCGACCGCGCGCTGGCCGTCGTCGCTCTGCGAGCGCGCTTCGTAATAGATTGCGGCGGTCAGGCATTCGAGCGCGGTCTGGACGTCGCCCTTGCTGGCCGGGCCGATGTCGAACGGCTTGGCGGGATCGCCGACGGCGATCTCCTGGGCGAGAATCTCGGGCGGCGGCGGCTCCTCGGTCGCGGTGGGGACCGGCTGAATGGCCTGCGCTGGCGGCCGGGCGGTCAGCGATGCCGGATGCGCGTCTTCGGTTCCGGCGCGCGCGGTCGGAACGCAGGATGCCGCGAACAGCAGCACGGGTAGTGCCAACATGGACTTGTCGAAATATTCGCGCACGCGCCGCCCCGCTGTGACAGGCGGCCCGGTCTAGGACCGAGATGTTATAAGTTGGTTAACCGATACGGCTCCGCTCCAGGCTGAAGCCAGAATCACGGCGATATGTGTCGCGCCTGACCGTAAACGGAATATCTGTTGAGGATGGCAAGCAGGCATTAACCGACGTTTCGTATTCTCATCTGATGAGTCTAGACAGCAAATATGCTCGTCGGCTTCGGCAGCGGTTGGTAGCCGCCCAGAACAATCTTTGCTGCTATTGCAATCGTACTTTCGAGGATGTCGGTCTCCGCAGGCCGACTTTGGAACACCGGAAGCCCAAACGGGACGGAGGCCGCGATACCGTGGCAAACCTCGCCGCAGCTTGCTTTCACTGCAATCAGCACCGGGCCAGGCAGATCGATCAAAGCCGCCGCACGTCTGCTCAAGGAGCCTGAACTCGGAAGTCGCAATGGGTGAAAGGCAGGCAACTGGCCCTTCGGGATGACGACGCGCTTCAATAAGCCAAAGCCAGCCCGTCCGCCCGCATCTCGCTGGCGGCGGCGTAAACGCGCTCGCCATGGCTCTCGCGATGCTCGACGCAATGGTAGCGGCCGAAGCCGCCGTCGGAGGCGCCGATCTTCCAGCCCATGTCGACGAGCGCGCGGCGGGTGCGCTCGGGGCAGCCATGCTCCAGCCGGAGGAGGCCGAGCGGGCCGAGACCCGGCGAATCCTCGCCCATCGACTGGGACGAGCCCTCGTGGTGCCAGCGCGGCGCGTCGCCGGCCGCCTGGACGTCGAGGCCGTAATCGACCCGGTTGAGGATGATCTGGCTCTGGCCCTGCGGCTGCATGTCGCCGCCCATCACGCCGAACGACATCCACGGCGCGCCGTTGCGGGTCGCGAAGCCCGGGATGATCGTCTGGAAGGGCCGCTTGCCCGGCGCGTAGATGTTGGGGTGGCCGTCCCGAAGGCTGAAGAGCTGGCCGCGATCCTGGAACATGAAGCCCAATCCGTCCGGCACCAGGCCCGATCCCATGCCGCGGAAATTGGACTGGATCATCGACACCATCATCCCGTCGGCGTCGGCGGCCGTGAAATAGGTGGTGTCGCCGTGCGAGGGCGCCTGGCCGGGGCTGACATGGGGGTTGATCCGCCCGGGCCGGATCAGTTTCGCGCGCTGGGCGGCATAATCCTTCGAGATCAGCCACGCGACCGGCACCTTCGAGAAATGCGGGTCGGCATAGTAACGGGCGCGGTCCTCGTAAGCGAGCCGCTTGGCCTCGGCCCCGAGATGGTAGGCGAGCGGCGACTGGAAGCCGGCGCCGCGCATGTCGAAATGCTCGAGCATGTTCAGCATCTGCAAGGTGGCGATGCCCTGGGTGTTGGCGCCCAATGCGTGGACGGTGACGCCGCGATAGTCGGTGGAATAAGGCTCGATCCATTCGGCATGCTGGGCGGAGAGGTCGGCGCGGGTCATCCAGCCGCCGATCCGCCGGAAATAGCGCTCGATCGTGTCGGCGATCGGCCCGTCGTAGAAAGCGTCGCGCCCGCCCTGCGCGATCATCCTGTAGGTGCGGGCGAGGTCGGGATTGCGGAAGATCTCGCCGGTCTCGGGCCCCTTCCCCCAGGTGTGGACGGCGTTCGCAATCTCCTCGATCCCCATGCCGGGGCGCTGGAAGGCCCGCATGTTGCCGCGAATGTAGTAGGCGATGATCTCGGGGAAGGGCGCGCCATGCTCGGCATAATGGATGGCCGGCTCGAACAGATCGGCCCATTTCAATTTCCCGTAGCGCTGGTGCAAGGTCCACCAGCCGTCGAGCGCGCCGGGCACCGACACGGTCACCGCGCCGAGCGCCGGCAGGTGGCCGTTCCGTGCCCGCGAGCGCGCCGTCTCGAGGCTGAGCCCGCGCGGCGAGCGGCCCGATCCGGCGAGGCCGACCACCTTCTTCGCCGCCGGATCCCAGATCATCGCGAAGACATCGCCGCCGATGCCGCTGCTGGTCGGTTCGAGGAAACCGAGGCAGGAATTGACCGCAACCGCCGCATCGACCGCCGATCCGCCCCTGCGAAGCATGTCGATCCCGGCGAGCACCGCGAGCGGCTGCGCCGCGCCGACCGCCCCCGAGCGGCCGTAAACGGCGGAACGCGACGCGAAGCTGGCGCCGACCGGCCGGTCGCCGGCATGGACGTCGGGCCGTTCGAACGTCTCGGCGCCGGGCGGCTCGAAGCCGGGAAGATCCCCTTCATCCGTCGGCCCCTTCCGCCGCCGCGGCCGGCCCTGCGCTTCGAGCGCTGCCCCGGCGGCAGCGAGAGGGATGGAGGCGAGGAAGGTACGGCGGCGCATCGGCGGACTCCCTGAAGGCGGCGCGCCTTTCCTAGCCTTTATGCTTGCTCTGGCAAGGGAGCCGACCGCCTGGAGCGAGATGCGATCGGATTGAATCGCATCCCGCTCCGGGAGTCTTTGTCGTCGCGTTGCTTTTCGCGAAAAGCCGGTATCCACCTTTTCGCACAACGCTCTAGCAGGCTGTTGAAGAATTATCTCGGCGGGCGGTGAAGTCGGCTTCGTCGCCGCCATGGAAGCAGATTTGGCCTTGGAGAGTGCCGTCGGTCTGGAGTTCAGCCCACCCGTCGCCTTGGGCCTCGTCCATCTCTTCG
>DASUHH010000052.1:0-31280 GCA_036273615.1 Allosphingosinicella sp.
GCGGCGGCGGAGGCGGCGGTGGCGGCGGCGGCGGCGGCGGCGGCGGCGGCGGCGGCGGCGGCGGCGGAGGCGGAGGTGGCGGCGGCGGAGGCGGAGGCGGAGGTGGCGGCGGCGGCGGCGGCGGAGGCGGCGGGCCGCACACGGTCGCGGCTTCGCAACCGTTGAAGACATAGTGCGCGTTCAGGCCTTGCGGCACCTTCACAAATTGCGCCGCGGCCTCGCCGCTGGTGCTGTTGACGGTCCCGTTCAGCGTGGCCGAACCGGTCGTGCCCACCAAGGTGAGCGTACCGGCCTCGATGTCGGCGGCGGTGACGGTGACCGCGCTGAAATTCGGGTCGGAGACGGTCGGATTGTCCGCGACGCCAAGCTGGATCGTCGCATTGTCCGACTGGATCGTGCCGTCGAGGGTGAAGGTGCCGGTGGGCGTCCCGAAACCGAAGAAATCGTCCTGGGTGATGTAGAGGCTCGGCGCGACGACCTTCCCGCCGGCGGCCAGATTGATGACGTTTCCGATCAGGCTCAGGCTCAGGCTCGGGCCCGCGAAGCTGGTCGAGGGCGCGGTCAGCACCGCGTCGGCGCCGATGTTCAGGTTGAGGGTGACCTGGCCGATCGCCGTCGCCATGGGCAGCGTGACCGCGCCGCCGATGGCGATCGTTCCATCGTCGGCGTCGATGGTGAACGGCGCGAAATGGCGGACGTCGTAAGTGTAGGAGAAGCCGTTATAGGTGCCGGTCTGATATTCGGGCGGCTGGTCGTTGCCCATGAAGCCGGTGAACTCGTTGAGCACCGCCTGCGAGAGCTGGACGTCGCCGGTCGCGGTGCCGAGGGCGAGGGTGCGCGGGTCGAAAACGCCGTCTTCGCCGGCGGCGGCGAGCTGGATGCCGACGCTTCCCGAATCCGGACCGCCCGAGATCGAACCGGCGGCGCCGTTGAGATCGAAATCGAAGGCGTTGAAGAACAGGCTGCCATGGTCGACGTGGATGGTCGCGCCGGCTTGCTGGGTCAGGGTTCCGGAGGCGTCAAGCGTCAGCGTGGGAAACAGCAGCGGTTCGTTATTGTGGGGATCGATCGTGGTCAGGATCGATCGAATCTCGAACGGGATGTTGACGTCGATCCGCGCGTCGCTGTTCAGCGTGATGTCGGTCGCGTCGATGGTGATGGGGTAGACGAAGCTGAGATTGCCCGCCAGCGTCACCGGCACGCGGATGGCGCCGAAATCGTTGATAAAGGCGTCGAAGACGCCCGAGAAGGTGTCGAGCGCCGCTTGCGTCATCTGGCCGGTGCCGGCCGGCGGTGTGCCGCTGCCGATCCAGAGGGGCGCCGTCGGCTCGAGGAGCAGGGTGCCGGCGGTGTCGCCCGACCCGTCGAAGTGGATCGAGCCCGCCGCGCCGTCGAGCGAGATAGCGGCGAATTTCATCTCGACCACGGCGTCGCCGGTGGTGGAGACGGTCGCGCCGTTCGTCTGGGTGAGGAGGTTGGCGGCGTCGAGATGGAGCCCGAAGTTGAAGGCGCTGGGGTCCGACGAAGCGATCTGCACTGCGGCGGTCGCGCCCAGGGTAAGATTGTTGGTGGCGTCGAACGTCACATTCTCGGCGGCGACCGAGTCGCCGACCAGAATATCGTGGCCGACGAATTTCCCGTCTTTCACCGATATGCCGCCGGCGACGGTGAGGTCGTCATTGTCGTTGCCGATGACGAAGCCGCCGTTCAGCGTCGCAAGCTCGCTCTGGCTGAGCTGGAACGGGCCGGGGGCAGTGCCGATTCCGGCGGTCTCGCCGTCGAACGGAGTCAATTGGATGTCGTCGGCGGAGATCGAGTTCGCGGCGCCGTTGAGCGCGATCGCGAAAGCGCCGATCCTCACCGCGCTGAAGACGTCGATCGCGCTTGTCGAGGTCGCGGTCAGGGTGGCACCGGCGGTCTGGGTGAAAGTCCCGGCCGCGCCCGTTATGAAGTTGAGATAGGCTTGTCCGCTGAACTGCTCCGACTCGATAATGTTCACGGCCGCGTCGGCGTTGAGCGTGATGTTGCCGTTGGTCGCGATCTGCGGATGGGCGGGGAGAGTGACGGCGCCGCCGATGTCGATGTCGCCGGCCGCCCCGATGAACACCGCCGGCGTGACGACCACGCCGCCGAAGGTGCTCTGGCCGACGAACTGGCCGATCGTGTCGAGCGCGGTCTGGGAAAACACGCTGTCGCCGGTGCCGGTGCCGATGCCGACCGACCCGCTGGTTGAAAGGCTCAGGGTCCGCGCGCCGGCGCCCTGGCCGTGGATCGAGTCCGAAGCGCCCTGAAGCGAGATCGTCGCTCCGGAGATCTTCAGATTGTCGTCCTGCGCGACCGAAATGGTGGCGCCGTTCTGCTGGACGAAGGCGGTGCCGGCGGTGAGGCCGGCATTGAGACCGGTGCTCGCGGTCCCGTCAAAGGTCAAAGCCGCCGCGGGCGTGAGGGTGAGCGAGCCGCCGGCCTGGAACTGGCTGTTGTTGACCACCTCGATCGGTGCCGCGATCGTCATGTTGCGCGCGGCATTGAGGTCGAGGGCGAGAGCGGACCCCGTGATCGCCGCATTGACCGCGAGATCGCGATCCGCCGTGAGCGTCAGAATCACGATCGGGGCCCCGGTATAGCTGATCGGGGAGGAGACGGTCAGGTCGCCATTGCCGGTGCCGGTGCTCGTCGTCGAGACGGTGACGCTGGTGCCGCCGTTCAGCGCCGCCGAGATGGCGCCGGCATCGACGGTCGCGGAGCTCGCGCCGGCATCGGGCGTGAAGGTGCCGCCCGAGAAGGTGCCGTTGGTGGTGGTGGTGCCGATAACGATGTCGGTCGGATCGAGCAGCCAGGTGCCGGCGCCGCCGGGACCGCTCGCGTCGACGCGGCCGCTGGCGAGCGAGAGCAGGCCGTGCGACGAGGTCTCGACGAACCCGCCGGCACCGCCCTGCGCGCCGCCGCGCGCGCTGATCGTGCCGTTCATGGTCGTCGCCTGGTCGGACCAGACCACGACGTTGCCGCCCGCGCCGGACCCGGCGCCGTTCGCGGCGAGGCTTGCGCCGGCGAGGATGTCGGTGGTCCGCGCATTCGCGTCCGGGCCCTTGCCGCCGCGGTCGCCGCCGACGAGGATGGTGCCGCCGTCGCCCGATCCGGTGGCCGAGGCGTCGATCGTGCCGCCGACCGTGACCGCGTCGCCGGTGAGGACGACGTTGCCGTTCTTCACGCCGACGCCGCGCGCCTCGATCACGCCGCTCATGTCGACGACGCCGGCCACCAGCCCCGAGGCGGTGCCGGCGTCGAGCCGCACGCTGCCGCCGTCGGCGACGATGGTGCCGTCATTCTTCACCGAGGTCGGCGCCGGCGCGGCGGCGCCGGTGTCGAAGGCGATGAGGCCGTCGCCGGCGAGATCGAGCGTGAAGGTCGAATGGCCGCCGAGCGTGACCGTGCCGAGCCGGGCGGTGATGATGCCGCGATTGGCGACGTTCGGCGCGACCAGAGCGGCGAGGCCGGCGTCGGCGACCCTGATCGTCCCCGCATTGACGATCTGCGCGGCGGAATTGGGCGAGGCCTTGGTGAAATGATAGCGCCCGGCCATGAAATCGGCATTGGCGATGTCGGCGGTGGTCGCGACGAGGCCGCCGACGTCGATCTTCGCGCCCGCGCCGAAAAAGACGCCATTGGGATTGACGATGAAGATGCGGCCGTTGGCGGTGATCGCGCCGTCGATCTCGGAGGGATCGATCGAGTTGACGCGATTGAGGGTGACCGCGTTGGCGTCCGGCTGGGCGAACTTGACGCTCTCGCCGGTCGCCACGTTGAACCCGGTCCAGTTGACGATCGCCCGCTCGCTGCTCTGGCTGATCAGGGTCGAATTGCCACCGCTGCTGATCGTTGCGGTCCCGGCCGCGACCGCGCCGCCGGTCGGCGCGGCAAGCGCGGACGTCGCCATGGCGAGGGCGGAGCCGGTCAGCAAGAAACGGCGCAGGAAAGCGGAACGGGTCATGCCAGGGCTCCTGAACGAACGGGGGTGCGCATCTCAGAATCTCGCCGTGAGGCGGAAGAAGCCCTGGGCGCCACGATCGAGCCGGGCGCCGACCTGCCGGCCGATCCGGTAGGGCACCGCGACCTCGATTTGGCCGGAGAGATGGGGGCCGAGATCGAAACGGAGGCCGCCGCCGTAGGAGTCGATCTGGGTCCAGCCGGGAATGCCGCGATCGTGGACGCTGGCGGCGTCGAAGAAGGTATAGAGTTGCTGGCTGGTCATCGGCCCGATGGCGCGCGCGTGGGTGAGCTGCAGCTCCATGTCGGCGGCGGCGCCGTCGTCGCCGGAAAATTGCGAGGGGTTGAAGCCGCGGCCGAACGATTCGCCGCCGACGTGGAATTGCTCCAGCGTCAGCAGCTTGTCCGCCGCATATTGGCCGGCGACCGAGACCTGCAGCGCCAATCCGCCCCACGGCGTTGTCGCCAGCGGCTGGAAGCGCGAGGCGGTCGCGGTCAGCTTGAAGAAATCGCTGCGGCCGCCGAGCCGCGATTGGGGAATGGCGCCGCCGTCATGGCTCGCGCCCAATATGTTCAGCCCCTGATGCGCGGTGATCGAGAAGCTGCTGACCCCCTGCCAGGAATCCACCGCCTGAGCGTTGAAGCCGATGCGCAGGATGCGCTGCCGGTCGAGGCTGTCGGGAAGGCCGAGCAGGTCGGTCCGGTCGCGGGTCGCCTCGAACGAGCCGTGCAACGTCACGCTCGCGCGCCGCGTCAGCAGCAGAGGATAATCGGCGCCGATGCCGAACACGCTGTCGGTCGAGGAGATATCGAGCGGCGCCAGGATCGAGCCGGGATGCGAGATCGCATAGGAGGCGAAGGCGCGGACGGTGAGGCCGCTGGCGCCGACGCGGGCGTCGGCGTGCAGCTCGCCATAATTCTGCTCGCGGTTGAAGGTGGTGAAATAGAGGCCGCCGAGATGCCCCCCGAAGCCGCCGATGCCGTTGATGCCGAAGCCGGCGGCGCCGGTGATCGGCCCGGCGAAGCGCGAACCGCGATTGTCGAGCGTCGCATAGGCATCGACCGGCCGCAGCCGCACGTCGACCACCAGCCGTGCCGCGCCCGGCGTTCCGGCCGCCGGGGTCAGCACGGCATGCGCCGCCACGCCGGGAAGCTGCTGGACGAGCAGCAAGGCGCGCTCGATCGCGCCGATCGTCACCGGCCGCATCCGCGTTACCGGCGCCAGGGTGCGGCGGATCAATGCCGCCTCCGAACCGCCGGCGCCGGTCACCTCGACGTCGCTCACATAACCTTCGACCACCTCGATTCGGTAATGGCCGCCCGCCGCTTCCTGCGCGGGCACGATGGCGCGGGTCAGCACATAGCCGTCGCGGCGATAATGCGCCTCGATCCGCGCCGCCGCGCGGAACAGTTCCGCGAGCGGCACGTGGCGGCCGATCAGGCCCGCATAATCGGGCTGCAGCGCGGCGCGGTCGTAAACGGTGACTCCGGTCAGATCGATCGCTGCGACGTCGATCATTGTCGTTTCCGCGCCCGGCGGCATTACCCCCTCCGGAGCCGGAGTCACCCGCAGCATCGCACCGGGCGCACGGATCGGCGCCTGCGGGCGGGTGAGGTCGGCGGGCGGTGGCAGCGGAACGGGCACCACCTGCGCCCGTGCTTCACCCGCGAGCAGAAGGCCGGCCAATGCGACGCCTGTCAGCGCTCGCGCCGTGGAGGGGGAGAGATAGGGGCGTCCGCAATGTCGCGGATGCGAAGGACGCCGGACCATGCCGCCTGCCGGAGATCGTCTTGCGTCCACCCTATGCTCCCCGTCCCCCACGCCGAGAGGTGGTTTTCGCTGGCAAGACGCGGTAGACGTAGGGGCTTTCTCGGGGCAGGACGGGGCGTTTGGGGGCGAAACGTGCAGCAGGCCAGCATAATCCGCCTTGAAACCTGGAAGGAAATCGCCGCCTTCCTTCATTGCGACGAGCGCACCGCCAAGAGGTGGGAGGCGCAGCGTCGGCTCCCGGTCCATCGCCTGCCGGGCCCCAATCGCAGCCGCATCTATGCCATCCCGGCCGAGCTCGAGGCCTGGCGCGACACAAGCGGACGCGACGAATCCGTCCGCGCGCCGGAAGGTGAAGCCGATGGAGCGACACGGCGTTGGCGCGGGTTACGAATGCTCTTGCCGCTCGCCGCGGTGGCCGCCCTTGCCGGCGCCATATGGCTTGGCCGGGGTGCTTCGTCGCCCTCGCTTTCGCGCGCGCCGCATTCCCCTTCGGCCCTGGCCGAACAGGCTTATGCGGAAGCGACCCGCGACTGGCGGGAACGAACGCCCGGGTCGCTCGAGCGGGCGGAGCACGAATATCGCACCGCGATCGAACGCGATCCCGCTTATGCCGACGCTTATGTGGGTCTTGCGAACACCTATAATCTGCTTCGCGAATATGCCGGCATGCCGGACGCCGAGGCCTATCCGCTCGCCAAGGCGAACGCGCTCAAGGCGATCGCGCTCGATCCCGATTCATCGAGCAGCTACGCCGCGTTGGGCTTCGCCGAATATTGGGGTTTCTGGAACGTGCCGCGGGCACGGCAGGCGTTCGCCCGGGCGGTCGCGCTCGATTCCTCCAACGCCACCGCCCATCATTGGTACGCCACCTTCCTGTCCAATCTCGGCGAGGCCCAGGCGGCGCGGCGCGAGATCGACATCGCGCAGACGCTCGATCCGAATTCCTTGCCGATTGCCGCCGACCGCGGCCTGATCCTCGCGCTCGGCGGCGATCCGGCGCAGGGCATCGCGATCCTTCGGCGGGTATCGACGGCCAATCCGAGATTCGTATCGCCCCTCGTCTACCTCGCCGACCTCGGCCTGGCGCGCGGCGACTATCCCCAATATCTCGACGCGAGCGGAGGTCTGGCGGCGCTGCGGGGCGCGGAGACGGATCGCAAGGCCGTCCGCGCCGCCGCCGAGGCCTATGCAAAGGGTGGCCCCAAAGCCCTGCTCGCGCAGCTCATCGCCGATCGCCGGGCGGCTTATGCCAACGGTCACGCCGCCGCCTACGATCTGGCCAACCTCTATGCGCTCGCCGGCGACGGCGCGGCCGCGCTCGCCGCATTGCAGACCTCGGCCGACAGGCACGAAAGCGCCTTTCTCCAGGTCGCGGATCCCGACAATTTCCACCAGCTGCGCGCTCAGCCGGGCTTCCGCGCGATATTGGCACGCATCCAGCCGCTGGATTCCTGATCGGTAGGACACTCTTGTCTCTTCTTATGGGGCAGAACTCGTCGTGCGATTTCCGCCGCTTGGCCGTGTTCGGCGCTGCGTGTCGTGAAGAGATTACCGCAAAGAATTGGATCTCACCACGCACGCGAAATTGTCGGCGGCATTCGTCGAGCCCTTTCCAGTATAGGTCGCTTGGCGCGGGTAGGCGCAAAGCGGACGCTGGAAGGCGATCCTCTTCGGATCCGCGCTCTCGAACTTCGTGGCGATCACGCGGTCGGGCGCCTTTCCCTGTTCGGTCCAGGCGGTCAGGGCCAGGAACAGGTCGTCCTTGGGGCTCGCCTCGGGCGGTTGCGGAACGCCGGCAAACGCCGAATTGAACGAGTCGGGGCCGGCCCCGCCGCCGCAATGCATCATGCCGGGCGCGAGGAAGAGTCTCGCGACCTTGCGGAGCCGCGACAAGCCTCCGAGCGCGCGGGCCTGCCGGTTGTAGAAGCCGACCGTCTGGCCTGGCGGAACGAGCGTGTCGGCCAGGCCATGATAGAGGATGAGCTTGCCGCCCCGCGCCGCGAAAGCCCGCAGGCTCCCGCGCGTGGCGTCGTTGACGTCGCCGCCCAGCGCGGCATCGACGATCGGCATGTCGCGATCGAGATCGAAGCCGCGCCAGTCCCACGCGCCGCCGAACACCCATTTGAACAGGCTGGAAAATTGCGGCTCGCCGTCATCGGCGCTCTCCAGGAACGACCAGCCGAACCGGCCGGGACCCTCGCTGCCGGGCAGCCAGCCGAAGAAGGCCGCTTTCCCGTCCCGCGTGGTCGGGCCGGCGTAAAATGCTCGCGCCGTAGCAATCTCCGCGGCGGTGAGGCAGTGGGGGGAATCCGCGCCCTTGCAGGCGAGCGTTGCTGGATCGAACGTGCAGCTGAACGGATCGGTGATGAAGGGGTCGCCGGAGAGGCCTGCTCCCCGACGGTTGCATTCGGCGACCGCGGTACGGTTGAGCAGGCCGAGCTTGGCCTCCGACAGGCGGCTCCCGGGAGCCCGGTTGGCCGCGGCGAAATCCCAGACCACGACGGCATGGCCCCAGGTCCGGTTGATGACGGGCGCACCGACCAGGATCCCGTCATAGTCGGCCGGGTAGTAAAGCGCCTCGATCAGTCCCTGCTGCCCGCCGGTGGAGCAGCCCGTATAATAGGAACGCGCGGCGTCGCGGCCATAATAGGCCTTCGCCACCGCCTTGCCGGTGACGGTCATCACATGCGTCGAAAGCCGGCCCCAATCCTTCCATTTGCGCGGATGGCCGATCAGCGCATCCCCGTCGAGCATGGTCGCCGGCGCGGTCCCGGTGTCGGTCGTCGCGGTCGCGAAGCCGCGCCGCAATCCGCTCATCATCCCGCCATATCCGGCCTGCAGCGTGCCCGCGAAGCCGCCATTGCCGTTGCCGTGGAACACGCCCGCCCAGCCGTCGACCGGCAGCCAGATCTCGACTCCGACGTCGGAATCGAGGGCGGCGCGGACATGAGCGACGACGCGGCAGAAGGCCGGCAGGTCCGGTTCGACCGGGAGCTTCAGAGCCGCCGCGGCGGCACCCCTCGGGACGAAGGTTGCATTCGCGACCGCCGTGTCCGGCAGCCGGAGGCGCGCAAGCGATTCGCATCTCGAGGCAGCGTCCGGAACGGCCGCCGGCGCCTGCGCGGCCGCAAGCGACGGCAAAGCGAGCGCGAGGACCAAAGCGACGATCCCGGCGGCGCGGCGGAACGGTGCGATGAGGGGAGTGAGCATGATCACGATCCCTGCTTGGTCGAAGCCGGCCGAGGCGCGCAACCGGGGACCGGCGGGGGAAGCACCGGCGCGGCGCTCCCGGTGCGCCAGTTCCACGATTGGGTGCCGTCCGCCCGGCGCCGGCACATCACCTCCTCGTGCAGCCTGTACATGCCCGGCATGAATCCCGCCGATGCGCGCGGGGCGTCGGCGAAGTTCATGAAGGCGCTTCCGGCACCAAAGACGCGCCATTCGGGGCCGCTCGCGGAGGCCGGTTTCCCGTCGCGCGCGAAGCCGGTCCAATAGTCCAGCATCGCGGCGGAAAGCCGGCGCTCGGCCGCATTGTCCGGGATCGCGGGCCAGGCGGGCGGCGTTGCGGCGATCGTCCCGAACACGAAGGGCACCTCGCTGGCGTGGAAACCGGCGAGGCCGGCCGCGTCGGCGCTCGGATAGGAATGGCTGAAATAATAGAGGAAGGCGGGTTGGCCGATCGCGGTCTGCTTGCGCACCAGCCGCTCGGCCGTCCAGCCGAAGACCGCGTCGCGGGTGCTGTCCAGCCCGTCCTGCTCGAGATCGCCGCCCGCCGGATAGAGGCGGAGATAGTCGTCGGCGAGATCGCGATAATGGGCCCTGATGCCCTCGACATAGGCGTCCCGGCTGGGCGGGACCGGCGGCGCGAGGAACCGGAGCGAGCGGATCTCGCCGCTGTTGAATCCCGCGATCAGCGGCACCGGCGCCTGCTCGCCGCGATCGAAAATGTCGACCAGCTGGCGCGGGAGGATCCTGCCGTCGATCGTGCCGTAGGGGACGTATCCGGTCGCGGCGGCGGCTTCGACCAGCTTCCGCGCATCCATCGCCCGAAGCGCCGCGAGGCTGGGCGCGTTGAGCTTGCCCGCCAGCCAGGCTCCGATCGCTTCGGCCGGGAATTCCTCGCCCCTCTTGCTGCGCAGCTCCGGCATGGTGAAGAGATAGCCGCTCTCGATGATCGCCTTGTCGAAGCTGCCCCGCGCGCGCGGCGAGGCGAGCAGATATTCGACGCTCAGCGCGCCCGCGGATTCGCCGAAGATCGTGACGTTGCGCGGATCGCCGCCGAAGGCCGCGATATTGTGCCGCACCCATCGCAGCGCCTGGATCTGATCGAGCAACCCGTAATTTCCGGAAATGCCCTCCGGCGATTCCTTGCTCAGCTCGGGGTGCGCCAAATAGCCGAGGACGCCGAGCCGATAGTTGATCGAGACGAGGACCACGCCGCGCCGGGCGAATTCCCGGCCGTCATACATCTCCGAATGGCCCGATCCCCAGATCAGGGTGCCGCCGTGGATCCAGATCATCACCGGTGCATGACGCGCATGCGCGGGAGCGGTCACGTCGAGCGTCAGGCAATCCTCGGCCATCGGCACCTTGCCGCGGTCATAGGGACCGGGCGCCATCGGCGGCTGGATGCAGGCGACGCCCCTCGTCTGCGCCGCGCGCACGCCTTGCCACCGCGGCATCGGCGCCGGGGGACGCCAGCGGCGTTCCCCGATCGGCGGAAGCGCATAGGGGATCGCCCGGAAGACGTTCGCGTCGCCCTCATGCAAGCCCTTCACGGACCCGGCAGGCGCGTTCACCACCGGCGCCTTCTCGGACGCCGCCCGGGACGCCACGCCTGGTCCCGGGAGCATCGCATATGCGGCTGCGGCGGCGATCGCCAGGCGCGACAGGCTCTTCATCACGGCTTTCCTTCGGAGCGGGGTTCGTCGCGGCGGATCATGCGCGCGAGGACCAGGAACAAGGCCGCCCCGACCAGGTACATCGGCGCGAGCGCGTAATAAGCGGCCTGGAGGGCGTGGGCGCCGTAGGCGGGCCGGAAAAGGTCGCTGGCCATGCCGACATAGGTCGGCCCCAGGCCGAGACCGATGAAGTTCATGACCAGCAGCAGCAGCGCGCCCGAAATCACGCGGCGCTCGGGCGGCACCTCATTCTGCACGAAGGTGACCGTCGCGGAGAGGAAGAACGAGTTCAGGAACATCGGCACGCCGAGAAAGGCCAGCGCAAGCCGCCAGCCCGGCGCCCAGGCGAAGCCGAGGAAGAAAGGCAGCGCAAGCAGCAGCGACAAAGCTGGAATCGTCGCATAGGCCGCCCTGTTGCGGCGGCTGAACCGGTCGACGATCCGCCCCGAGGCATAGATGCCGCCGCCCATGCCGATCGCGACGACCAGCGCGTACCAGATCGCGACCTCCCCCAGTGCCATCCCCTTTTCGCGCATGAGGAAGAGGGTGGTGAAATTGAGCAGGCCATAAGTGATGAAGTTGCCGGCGCCGCTCGCCAGCGAGGCCATGAGCAGGATCGGATTGCCGAAGAATTGCGCGATCGTCGCGACGAATCCGGCGCGCTCCGCGTCCACCCGCACCGCCGTCGCCGGGCTGTCCGTCGCTCCGCGGTTCGGCTCGCGCGCGAGCAGATGGACGGCGAGCGCGGCGGCCACGCCGATCGCGCCGATCGCGAAAAAGGGAATGCGCCAGTTGAAGGCCGCGGCGAGCGACGCGCCGAATGCGACGCCCAGCGCGGACCCGATGGGCGGCCCGAGATTGAAGATCGCCATCGCCGTGGTCCTCCGCTCGCGCGGAAAGGAGTCCGAGATGACGGCATAGGAGGGCGGCACGCCGCCGGCTTCCCCAATGCCGACCGTCATGCGCGCGACGACGAGCTGCCCGTAGCTCCCGACCATTCCGCAGGCCGCGGTCGCGCCGCTCCACAGCGCGCATGCGACCGAGAGGATTCCGAGCCGGCTGGTACGATCGGCCAGCCAGCCGATCGGGATCGCGATGAAGCAATAGAAGAGCGCGAAATAGAAGCCGGTGAGCCGTCCGAGCTGCCCGTCGGTGATGTGCAGGCTGTCCTGGATCGGTTTCGCCAGGATCGCGATGAGCTGGCGATCGAGGAAGTTGAGCACATAGACGAAGCACAGGATCGCAAGGGTGATCCGTGCGCCGGCGCCGGGCGCGGGCGCGGCGCGAAGGCCGCCGGTCGTTGCTGTCCTTTCCACCGTCACCTCTCCGACATTTCGACTTTCAGCTCCCGATCGCGATCGTCGAGCAGCACGTCGATCCCGCCGAGCGCGAGCATGAGCGCGATCTCCGCGCCCATCGGGCCGGCGCCGACCATTCCGACCCTGGTCTCACCGGCGGACGGCGACATAGCGGTCAAGCTCCCCTTCCTCGTAATCCGCGCGCAGCCGCGCCTTGTCGATCTTGCCGGTCGCCGCCAGCGGCATCCGCGGAAGCTGGACGATCTCGTCGGGCAGCCACCAATCGGCCACCTTCCCCCGCAAGGCCTCGATCAATGCCCGCGCGTCGCCGCTCTCCCCCTGGCGCAATTCGACGACGAGCACCGGGCGCTCGCCCCATTTGGGATGCGGCTTGCCGATCACGGCCACCTGGCCGACGCGCGGATCGCGGCCGACGATCGCCTCCATTTCCGCGGGATTGATCCATTCGCCGCCGGACTTGATCAGGTCCTTCGATCGTCCGCGGATCGTCAGGTCGCCGGCCTCGTCGATCGTCGCGAGGTCGCCCGTGTCGAAATAGCCCTCCGCGTCCAGAGCGCTCGCTTCCGCGTTGAAATAGCGGTCGATGACCGAATGCCCCCTGACCTTCAAATGGCCGATCGCGCCGCGCTGCTCGGCGAGCGTCACGCCGTCGGCATCGGTGAGCTTGAGATCGACGCCGATCGGTGGACGCCCCGAAGACCGTACGGCCTTTTGCGGGAGCTGGATGGAATCGACCGTGCCGAGCGGCGACATCTCGGTCATGCCCCAGGTCGTCTGAACGCGGGCCCCCAGGCGCTCTTCCATGCGCCGGATCAATGCGTCGGGGCATTTCGATCCGCCGATGATGACTCGTTCGAGGCCGGGCACGTCCCCACCGGTGGCGTCGAGATGGTCGAGCAGGCCGATCCAGACGGTCTGCACGCCGCCCGCGATCGTGACCCCTTCGCTCCGGATCAGCGAGGCGAGGCTGGCGCCGTCAAGCTCGCGCCCCGGGAGCACCAGGTTCGCCCCGACCGCCGGCGCGGAAAAGGGCAGGCCCCAGGCATTGGCGTGAAACATCGGAATGGCGAGGAGGATCGTATCCTTCGCGGACAGGCAATAGGCGTCCGGCTGGATCGACATCATCGTGTGGAGATAGTTGGAGCGATGGGTGAACACGACGCCCTTCGGCTTGCCCGTGGTTCCCGAGGTGAAGCAGAGGCCGGCGGCGCTGGACTCGTCGAACGCACCCCATCGGACCGCCCCGCCGCGCGCCTCGATCAGTGCGTCGAGGCCCTGGACCGGGACGGCGCAATGCGCCGCGACCGCGGGATCGGCGGCTTCGTCCAGCACGAGGACCCGTTCGATCGTCGGGCATAAGGGCAACAGTTCCGGCAGCATCGGCGCGAGGTTTCCGGCGATCGCCAGGACGCGGTCGGCGGCGTCGTCGATCATTGCCGAGAGCTGCGCGGGGGTGAGCCGTGGATTCAGCGTGTGGCAGACCAGCCCGGCATTCATCGTCGCATAATGGAGCTCGAGATGATGCTGGCTGTTCCACGCCAGCGTGCCGACCCGATCGCCGATCCCCAGCCCAAGCGCCAGCAACGCGCCGGACAGAAGGTTGCTGCGCTCCCGCAGCTCCGCATAGCCGGTGCGCCGCACGACCGCGCCGCGCGAAGCGGTCGTGACGGTGCTGCGTCCGTGCCACTTCGCCGCATGATCGATGAACTTGTCGAGTGTCAGCGCAAATTGTTGCATGTGCCCAAGTGCGTATTCGGAAAACATGGCGGAGGGAGCGCCCGGCGCCGCCTTCTCGATCAAAAGCTCTTCCGCAGGTTGAGCGCCACGTAGCGGCCGATCGGATTGTAGGCGCCGCCGATACCGTCCGTCGCCGGGAAGAAGGGAGGCCGCTGATCCAGCAGGTCGTTGACCTCCAGGCCAAGCTCGATCCCCTTCGCCAGGCCCGTATCCGGCAGCTTCACCGACAGCCGCAGGTCGACCGTCACATAGGAGCCGGCCTTGTATTGGGCCGTCCCCGTCGGAGTCGCATAGAGGCTGGTGACGCCGGCGCGATAATTGACGAACACCAGGCCGGTCAGCGGGCCGGCCTGGGCCCCGAGCGTGCCGCGCAGCGTCAGTTTCGGCACGCCGAGGTCGAGCTCGTTGGACAAAGGCGCGGTCTTCGAAAGCCGCGTCTGGAACTTCAGGATGTAATTGCCCGCCAGGTCCGCGAAGATCGAACCGGAGCGGGTCGGCTGCCGCCAGCCGATGTCGAAATCGAGACCGTCGGTATCGCGCACGCCGAAATTGCCCTGCCGGAAGTCGAGCAGGTTGCCGACGGCCGGCACGGTGCCGGGCGCGAAGTTCACCGGCACCGCGATCGCCAGCAGGCTCGCGATCTGCGCCGGCGTGGGATTGCGGAAGATGACCGAGGCGAAGGTGGGGTCCGTGAAGGCGATGCTGCCGCCGGGCGTCCCGATCACGTTGGTATAATGGATGTCGTAGAAGGTGACGCTGGCGTGGACATTGCGCAGCTGGACCGGACGCAGGTCCGCGCCCAGGGACCATGTCCGCGCCTTTTCCGGCTGGAGATTGCGGTTGCCGCCGAGCAGGAAGATCGTGTCGACCTGCGCCGCGCCGCGCGTGGGATCGCGCAGCGCGCTGCCCGCGATGGCGGCGGCATTGAAGAAATAGGCGCCGACGGTCGCGCCGACGTCGCGCAGGCCCGGTGCCCGGAACGAGGTGCCGTAGGTGCCGCGGAGGGTGAGGCCGTGCACCGGATCCCAATTGACCCCGATCTTCGGGTTCGCCGTCGATCCGAAGTCGCTATAATGGTCGTAGCGGCCGGACAGCGAGAGATCGAGCCTGCGCAGCAGCGGCGCTTCGTTGCCGGCGCCGAAGATCGGCACGAACAGCTCGCCATAGAGAGACTGGATGTTCCGGTCGAGAGTCTCGGGCACCGGCGACCCGCCGTAAATGCCCCGCTGCTGGAAGCTCTCGTGGCGATATTCGGCCCCGAGCGCGACCTTGAGCTGCCCGCCGGGCAGGCTGGCGAGCGGCCCGTCGATCCTGGTCGCGCCCAGATAGGTGCGCTGCCGGATTTGGAGATCGCCGGCATAATCGATGATCCCGGCGGCGACGGCGGGCGACGTGCCGTTGCCGAACGGATCGAGCGCGGTGGCTGGCGTGGTCCCGTTCGCCGCCGCGTCGAGCGCCGCCGGGTTGATCGCCGGCAGGATGGAATCGTCGCTCGCCCAGTCATAGGTGCCGTAGACGCTCAGCTTGAGGTCGTGGAACAGCTTTGCGTCGATCCCGGCGGAGGAATTGCCCGCCTTCACCCGATAGATGTTGTCGATATGGTCCGCGCCGAAGAGGTTGTCGGTCCGGAACTCGACGAACTCGGCGGTCGCGCCGCTCCCCGGCGGAGTCCGGAAGAAGGGATTCACCGCGAAGCCGGGGATATCGAGGAGGATCACGCCCCCCGACGCGCCGGTGCCGGCCGGCGGCGCGGTTCGGACGACGTCCTTGCGATCCGAATAGAGAAGCTCGCCCCACAAGGTGATGCGATCGCCCAGATCCTGATGGGCCGTGACGAAGCCGCTGTGCAGCCGCGATCTCGGGACGAGATCGGCCGGCGCATTGTTGTCGCAGGAATTGACCGTGTTCGGGGCCAGAGCCGGCGCCGCATAGGAGATTGCGAAACCGGTCGTGTTGACCAGCACGTTGGGCGTCGGGCAGAAGGTCGTGCGCGTGTCGACCCCGCCATAGGGCCGGAAGTCGACGACGCGATAACGGCGATCGGACCCGATGATGTCGCCATTCTCCGAATATTGATAGGCCGCCAGGATCGATCCGCTTCCCCAATCCTTGCCGACCAGCCCGCTCGCGCTGAACGTGTGATAATCGTCGGCGAAGCCGTAGCGGACATTGGCCTCGACGCCGGAGGCGCGGCGCCGGGTGATGAAGTTCACCACGCCGGCGACGGCATCCGAGCCGTAGATCGCCGAGGCGCCGTCGGCGACGATCTCCACGCGCTCGATCGCGAGATCGGGAAGGAAGGGGTAATCGGGATTGGTTTCGTTGACGGCCCCGGCGACCAGGCGATGGCCGTCCATCAGCACGAGCGTCGCGCTGGCCGGAAGGCTGCGAAGGCCCGGCGCGAACGCGCCGGCGCCGCCATTGTCGGCCCGGGGCGCCGTGTTGAAGCTGTTGAGCTGCGGCACGGTCGCGAGCAGATCCGCGGTCGTGTTCGCGCCGACGGCCTTGATGTCGTCGCGCGTGACGCTGATCAGGTTCGAGCCGACGGGCGGGACGCCGCGGATGCTCGATCCGGTGACGACGATCTCCTTGTCGGGCGCCTCGGACGGTGTCTGCGTGGCGGAATTGGGAAGGGGGGTATCCGCCCGGGCGGCCGGAGCGCTGTCCTGCGCGCTCCCGGATTGCGCCCGAACCGGCGCGGCCGCGCAGAGCATCACCGCAAGCGCGGACGTTCCCGACAGGGCAAGCCGCCTGTTGAGCTTCGAGGCTCCGACCATGCAATCCTCCCACGCATTTTTTGCTGTGTTGGGAGCATCGTCGTCCAGGAAGCCGCGCCTTGGCGATGACGGGTCTGACAGCGAAATTTAACCGAAGTGACCAGCTTCGGCCCCGTTCAGGAGCCGATCCTCTCGCCCAGCAGCATCGACGCCGCCGCCACCCGGGCGCTGTCGGACTTATATCGCGAGCGATATTCGGAAGGCGTCATGTCCGCCCATTCGCTGAAGTTCCGGGTGAAGCTGCCGGGCTCGCTGAACCCGACCCGATAGCCGACCATCGTGATCGGCAGATCGGTGACCAGGAGGAACGCGACCGCCAGCTCGCCGCGCAGCCGAGTCCGGATCTGCTGGAAGCTCTCGCCCTCGCGCGCCAGGTCGCGACGCAGCCGACGCGGCCTCGTCCGCAGCCGTTCGGCAACCGCCTCGACCGATGCCGACCATTTCTCGGCGCGCTGGAAGTCCAGCAGCGCGCGTTCGGTCTTCGCCCGCCAGGTCAAGCCGCCGCTGGGCGTCGCGAACCAGTCGGGCACGCTGGCCACATAATCCTGATATTCGGCCAGCGTCGAGTGGACCAGCCGCGCGCTCAGGTCCTTGCGGTCGTAATAGATCGCGTCGAATGGCGCATCATACTGGATCGGGCATCCGAACAGCGCGAAGCGGTCGAACCCGTTCGGTTGCACCGGCTTCGACGCGCGCACGCAGATGCGGCGCAGGCGCAGCGGGCGCCCGCCCAGCCAGCTGAACTGGTGGAAGATCCAGACGAAACGGAACCACACGAAGATGTCCCGATCGACGCCCTCGATCGTGTGATAGATGCAGACATGCTTCGGGGTTGAGTCGTCCTCGACAAGCTGGGGCCCGATGTCGGCGGACAGCGCCTGGGTGAAGCGGATGCTGACGCGCAGCGATTCGCCGACGGTCTCGCAATGGAAGTAGACGAGCGCCCGCTCGCGCTCGAGCGCGAGCCGGCACCCTTCGGCCAGGAAGCCGATATAGGCGTCGTCGAGGGCCTCGCGGATCCGCTCCACCAGCCGAAACATCTCCCGGCCGTCGATCGACTCGTCCACATTGCCGTAGACCGACGGATCGATGCCCGCCAGGCGAAGCAGATCCTCCGGATCGTGCCCCTTCAGCACCGCCCCGCGAAGCAGGCGTTCGACCGCGATGCCGTCCAGTCCGGGACTCTTCTCGGGCCGGGTTGAAGGTCGCGACGGCCAAACTGGCATGTTGCTACTGTCCGCCATGGCGCGCTTAGACTTCCACGATCCCGCGCGCAGCACAATCCGCGCTCCTCGCTCCGGGAGTGTATCGTCCCGCGCCGGGTGCAGGCGCGCGCCCATGGCAGAAAAGCAGGGACCGAATCCGGAGCCCTGTCCGATCAAGCCTGGACAGGCTCCAGGCCCTTGTTTTGGGGTTCCCTTCGACCGCCGGGATGAGCGGGCGCCGATCGAGAGGCCTGCTCATCCACCGGACTGAAAGCCATTCCAGGGTCCGGACCCTAATGCAGGGTGAGCAGCGCTTCGCCGGCGACGTAACGGCTCTGCTCGGGAAAAGCGACGCTATGCGTATCGACATCGATGATCTGGCGGCGGATCCGCCCCGCATCGAGCGACGCCCGAGGCCATGGGGGGAGGCCTTTCCCGTTGGGATCGCCCGTCCTGATGAAATTCGCGAAATAGCCGCTCATGGTCGCCGATACCTTCCGATCCTCGTCGGTCCAGGCATAAAGAGGATTGGCGTCGAGATTGCCGAGCGCATATTCGATTTCGGCGCTGTGCACCGCGCCATAGGGGGGCGGCGCATTCGACGTGTCGGCTATCGGTCGCGGGCGAACCCGGGTGAATTCGTAATAATAAGTCGGCGCGCCTGTCCGGCGCTGCAGGTCGAACCATTTCCAGGTCGGAAGCGCGAGGAATTGATCGCTCGCGAGCATGGTCGCCACCGGCAGGACGTCGGCATCGGTCCGCACCGGATAGAGCGCGAACACCGCATCCGCTTTGTCGCCGAACATCCGCGACAGGCCCGACCGATAGCCGGCAATTGTCGCGGGACCATCGCCCAGGATGGCGGACGCCGGGGCCTCCTGCGAGTTCGAGCCCACCAGCAACGGGACGTGGGCCGCGCGCCCGCTCGCGAACGTCGCCGCCGGCGGCTCGACGAGAGCGTGGCCGTCGACGATCATCTCGATGGGCAGGCTCGAATCCCTTGCCTGTGCGTCAAGCAGGGATTCGGCCGACATGGCGCGCAACGCGGCAAGCGTCGGAGCGCCGATGCTGTCGGCGAACCTGACCCCCTCCCGTTCCTGGTCGGCAAGCGCGTGCGGCGTCCATTTCTGCATCGGCGCGCCGCTTTCGCCGATGGCGCCGCGAAGCATGGCGCGGGAGAGCGGAGAGGCCATCAGCGCGCTCACCGAGAACGAGCCTGCCGATTCTCCGCCGATCGTGACATGATCGGGATCGCCCCCGAACGCCGCGATATTGCGCTTGACCCAGGCCAGCGCCGCGATCTGGTCGAGCAGGCCGTAATTCCCGGACGAATGATAAGGCGAAGCCGCTGTCAGCGCGGGATGAGCGAAAAAGCCGAAGATCCCGAGCCGGTAGTTGACGGTCACGACGACGATGCCGCGCCGTGCCAGCGCCTCCCCGTCATAGCGCTTCTCGGAGCCGTCGCCGGCCTGGAAGCCGCCTCCGTAGATGTAGACCAGCACCGGCAGCCTCGCTTTCGCGGATCGCCCGGGCTTCGCCGGAGTCCAGACATTCAAATAGAGGCAATCCTCGGCCACCTTCGTCGCCCGGAACATCATGTCCGCGAAGATCGGCCGCTGCATGCAGCGCGGGCCGAACGCGATTGCCTGGCGGATTCCCGACCGGCGCGCGACAGGCTTGGGCTCCGCCCAGCGCAGGTCGCCGGTCGGCGGCGCCGCGAAAGGGATACCGCGAAAGATGAGGATGGACGGCGATCCCTGGACCGCGCCCTCGAGCTTGCCGCTCTCGACCGAAACGATCGGGCCGGCCGCGGCTGCGGTTACGGAAGCGGCGCCGAACGCCCATGCCAGCGCGAGGCGGATTGCGGTTCGCACTCCCCTTTTCTCCTTTCGGGCGAATGCCGATCCATGCCTGGACGCGATGCTTCCCTTTTCGTCAAGCCCGGATGCCCGCGACCGGGCCGGCAGCCGGTCGGTCGACGACCGCTCCTTCGTGTCGGGGCGAGACGGGATCGGGGTCCGGACCCTGGCAGGCCGGGCCTCAGGCCTTGATCTTCCACCGCGCATAATCTTCGTCGATTCTGGGCGCGAGCCTGCGTGCGTTGGCGGCGTCCGTGTCGGCCTCGCGGGCCTTGCCCTGCTTCCTCTCGATGACCGCGCGCAGATAGAGCGAGCCCGATGCCGCCGGGTTGCGGTCCAAGGCGGCGTTGAGGTCCGCCAGGGCCTCGTCGAGGCGGTTCAGGCGGAAATAGACCATCGCGCGGCTGTCGAGCTCGGCGGTGTTGTTTTCGGTGAGCTCGATCGCGCGCGTGCAATCCTGGACCGCGCTGTCGAGCTGCACGGCAAGCGTCCCCTTGATCCAGCAGCGCTCGTTGAAGAGCGCGCCATTGGCCGATTTGAGCGTGATCGCCTCGTCGATCGCCGCCAGCGCGCCTTCGGCGTCGGCGGCCCTCGCCAGGAGCACGGCCTTGATCATCAGCCAATCGGGCTTGTCGTCGTCGGCGGTGGCGAGATGCTCCTCGATCGGCGCCATGGCCGCATCCTTTTGCCCCGCATCGACCTCCAGGAGGCCGAGGCTGGCCAGGGCAGGCTTGGAGGAGGGATCGATCCCCAAGGCGGAATGATAATCGGCCTGCGCTTTCTCTTTCTGTCCCATCGCCTCCAGCAGCGCGGCGCGGCGCAGGAACGTCGTCGCATTGCCGTCCAGCGACACGGCCTTGTCGAGATCGGCGAGCGCCAGATTCCTCTGGAAGGTGGCTTCGTAGAAGGAGGCGCGGCTGAGATAGCGGGCCGCGTCGTCGGGCTTGGCGGCGATGAGCGCCGCATAGAAAGCGGTCACCGTGTCGAGCTTGTGCGTTCCCGCCGCGGCTGCAACCTGCTCGTAGGGCGCGGGATAATTGGGGCCGGTGGCGAGGCGCAATATCCGTGCCTTCGCGGTGGCGAGCCTCTCCCGTTCCGACGGCAGCGCCGCCGCCGGCAATTCCGCGCCGCTGCCCGTCGTCTGCTCCTCGATGGTAAGAAGGCCGCCGCTCAGCGCTCCCTTGCGCACGAAGTGACGGCCGGCAATATCGAGGTCCAGAGCGGCGTCGCCCTCCAGGACGATTCCGCGGCCGCCGTCCGGAAGGTGAAGGCGCGTCGTGACGACATCGTAGCCGGGATCGCCGGTCGCGACCGGTATGTCCTTCCACGCCGGGCGCGAGCGGTCGCTGCCAAGCGTCAGGGTCGAGATCGCGGTGACCGGCCGGAGGCGATAGGCATGATCCTGGCGCCGCCAGGGGAGCCTGGTGATGCCGGTGACCGAGATCGTCGCCGTTCCCTCCGCGGCGTCGAAATCGAACTTCTGAGTCACCGGCGCGGCGCCCGGTCCCGCCGCCCCGCCGAGGCTGTAGAGCGCGAGCGACAACAATTTTTCATTGTCGAGCTGGGCAGTGACGGCGCGAAGCGCGTCCGCTGCCGCGCCGCGGATCCGGACGGTCGCGGTGAAGGGCGCGACCATGCCGATCGCAGCGCTTTCGTCGATATCGATCGAGACGATGCGGGTCGGCCGGGCCGGCGCCCTGGCCGGGAGCTGGATCAGGCCGGCACCGCCGTCCCGGACCGGAAGGACCGACCGGAATGGGGGAGGATCGCCCATATCCTCCAGCCGGGAGCCCCGCCCGGTGCCGTCCAGCCACAGATCCTCCCCGCCGATCTTCGCATGGACGAAGACGTGGTTGAACGCGGCCGGCGCCGGCAGGCGGATCGCGACGAGATCCCCAAGGCCGATATTGGCCAGGACCGGCTCGGCCTCGATCCCGAGCTCGTGCAGGATCGCCAGGAGCAGGAGCGTCTTGGCCTTGCAGTCGCCATAGCCCGCGGCCCAGGTCCTGTCCGGCGCCTGCGGAACGTAATTCCCGCCGTTCATGCCGTCGGCGAAATAGCGGATTCGGTCCTGGACCAGGGCGAGCGCCGCCGCCGCCTGCTTCCTTGGGTCGGTCTCCCGGGCGCGGATTCGGGCGACTTCCTGCGCGAGCGGCGATCCCGGCGCGATCAACCCCCTGGTCCGGTAGAGGGGCGCGAAGACCGCGGAGACCGCCGGCCAGTCGGCGAAGCTGCTGACCTCGATCGCTGGAATCGGCTGGAAGCGCTTCGGCGCATCGGCCGGGATGTCGGGCTGCTTGGGCGCGGGGAGCGCGAAGGTCAGCTCGTGCCAGCCGGCCTTGTCGCTCTCCGCCGGCTTCAGCCCGATGGGATAGGCCTTCCACCGGATCGGCGCGCCGTCGGGCCAGATCAAACGGGCGCGGGCGAAATCCACCTTGAACGGCTCTGGCAGCGCGAGCGCGCTCGTCTGGACGCCGCCTTTCAACGCCGGATCGTCGACCGTCTCCGAATAAGCGACGTCGAGGACGTCGCCGACGCGCAGCCCTTCGACCTGCAGCGTCGCGGTCAGGATCCCGTTCATCTCGAGCTGCTCGAGTCCCTGCTCGCGCCGGATGACGCTGAATTTCTGGCCGGCCTTGAGGACATCGATATGCCGGCCGTCGCGGACGATGTCGACGCGATGAACGATGAGGTCGCCGTGGAAGGGCTGCCAGTTCAGCGTCAGCGTGCCCATCCGCGCCAGCGCGTCGGCCGAGACGGCGCGGGCGCCGATCTCGTGATAGGTCCACACCGTGCCGTTGGCGATCCGCGTCTGCTCGTCCATCAACGCGACGAGAGGCCCCGAAGCGCCCTGCCCGATCGGCGGCGCGGCCAATATCCAGGACGGCGCAGGCTCGTAGCGGGGCGTGTCCGTCGCCCATGCCGGCACGGCGACGCACCCCGCCAACAGCAATCCAAGAGCGAAGCGCAACCCCAATCCCCCCAAGAAGGCATCGCGTCGCGCCGATCGCAAACGCCTGCAAATCCGTCCTATATTCGGGACCTTCGCTTTAGGAAATCGTCACATCCATGACAAATGGGCAATCCGTCGTCGGGGCATCATCGCGGCTCGAAACCGAAGCTCGCGAAATGCTCGATCCGGCGCGGCGCGATAATCAGGCCGTCGACTCCTTGCGTGTCGAGCACGAAGCGCAGGGCCGCCTCCGCCATGCTCTCCCCTCGTGCGGCGGCCGATCGCCTCAGCCGCTCGATCGCGGCGAAGGAATCTTCGCTCGAATAGGCGGCACAGACGTGCGGGGCCTGGGCCAGGCGGCTGCCGGGCGGTGGCGCCTGGCCGAACCTGTATTTGCCGGTGAGAAAGCCGCCGGCGAGCGGGCTGAAGGCCGTATAGCGCAGGCCATGCCCGGCGCAGTACGGGATCAAGGCCTCCGCGTCCGCCGTGGCGAGCAGATTATATTCGTTCTGGACATATTCGAAGCAGGGAAGGAGGCTGTCGCCGGCGAGGCTCCTGACGGCCTCCACGTCGGGCAATGAGGCGTTGGAGATTCCGAAGCGGGCGATCTTGCCGGCTTGGAGGGCGTCGGCCATGGCGCCGAGCGTCTCGTGGAGCGGCGTCACCCGGTCGAATTCGTGGATGTAATAAAGATCGATCCGCTCGACCCCGAGACGGCGCAGGGACACATCGAGATGATAGGCGATCTGGCTCCGGCTGAGCGGCGTCTCGCCGGACGGGCAGCCATAAGGATTGCCGACCTTGGTCGCGATCTCGGCGCTCCGGAGGAAGCCGGCATCCTGGGCCCGGAGCCATTTGCCGAGCATGATCTCGCTCGCGCCGCCGCCATAGGTGTTGGCGGTGTCGAACCGCCTTAGCCCGATACGTCGGGCATGGTCGAGCAGCCGGAGGGCCTGTTCCTCGCTGTCGCCGGCCCCGCGCAGGTTCGGCGACGAGCCGATTCCGCCGAAATTGCCGCAGCCGAACACGATTCGGTCGATGTCGTTCTGCTTCAGCATCTCGCCGTCTCCATGCTTCCCCAGTCCGCGGCTCCAGGCGTGCGAAAAGAGTCTCGGCGCCTGCGGCCATGGCGCATCGAGCGCGGCGAGTCTGCAAGCTTCTATTTTCGATCATTCGCCCCGCGTTCCGAGGGCGCGGCGCGGCGGGCCTTTTCCTCGCGGAGGAAGCCGTGCAGGGTCTCGGTGGCGAGGCCGTGGAGCATCAGCCGGTGGCCCGCGCCCCAGGTGGGGAGCGGCACCAGAGGATGGCCGTTATTGACCAAGGCGAGATGCTGCTCCGAGCCGAGCAGGCGCGCCGCATGGAGCGCCACCGTCTCGTCGAGCTGGAGCGAATTGGACGCCCGCCAGAAGTCGCGGTCGCTGAGCAGCAGGCCGTAGAGCGGCGTATAGAATTCGACCGCCGTCTCAAGGTCGATGAAATTCCACCAGCGGCGGCGTGGCACCTCGATCTCGGGCGGCGTGTCGCTGATCGCGGAGAAATCGATCGCGCCGCCTCTCTCGATCGTCGTGCCCCGCCGCGCCATCTCCCCGTTCAGCGCGATCAGGAAATTGTAGACGTTGAGGTCGTGCTTCAGGAACAATTCGTCCCTGACGTCGGCGATCCGCCGCGGCCGCATCGGCGCGAGCGAGGGCCGGAAGCCGGGCGTCGCATTGTCGGCGATGAAGGCGAGGATCTCGGCCCCCAGATGGAAGTGCCGCAGGATCAGCCGGTTCGCCTCGGGCCGCACGAACGCCGCCATGCCCCAGGCCATCAGCCGGTGGAGCAGCTTCGACGAGGTGAACCGGCTCGGCGCCACCGTCCGCAGGACTTGCACGGCGACGATGGCGAGCCGCGCCGCCGGGCGCACGAAGGGCAGCAGGAACTGGCGCGAGCGCGAGCGCTGGCAGGCGACGAGCAATGCCTTCGCCTCCGCGTCGATTGGCAGGCTCCGGTCGAGCTCGAGCGCGAGCCAGGGGTCCGGATCGGCCGGATCGTGGACGATCGGCCGCTCAGCCATGGTCGATCTCCTCGAGCTGGAGCCGGTAGAGCCGCGCCGTGACGCGCGCGTGTCGGACCACATCCTCCGCCGCCTCGCGCGTGGCGACGGCGAGGGCGAGGGCCCGGTCGAACATGTCGAGATGGTCGCCGTCATTGGCGCCATGGTAGCGAAGGAAGGTGAAGGCCTCGTCCGGCAGGCCGAGCTGCCTTTGCGCCGCCTCCGCCCAGGGCGCGGCGAGCCGCTCGCCGAGCCCCTCGATCACGAACATCGCGCCGAGCAGGCCGGTCGGATTGGGCTGGCCCGCGGCGTGGAACATCCAGGCGCTGAGCGCCTCCGAGCCGACATTCTTCGGAGTCGTTGCGGTCAATGCCGGGTCGCCCCCCGCGGCGACGTAATTCTGCTCGAGCAAAAGATAGTCGCGATGCTCGGCGACGGCGTGGCGGAGGAAGAGCGATCGCAGCTCGGCATGGGCCGCATCCAGGCTGGACGCGGCGCGCGCGATCCAGCGGCTCCCCTCCACCACCTGCTGGCGAAGGTTGAGCAGCAGCCGCCGATAATCCTCCAGGCGCAGCCGCCCGCCGAGCAGCCGCCCGATCAGCGGCACCGTGGCGAGGCCGCTCTCGAAGTCGATCCAGGTTCGGGCGAGGCCGCGATGCGCCGCCTCCAGCGCCTCGGTGCGCGGATCAGTCATGGCGCGCCTCCACCACCGTGAAGCGCGCGAAGCCGATCAGGCATTGCCCGCTCTCCGGCACCGCGGCGAGCACGGTCTGCCCCGGCTCCAGCCGTCCGGAGCGCATGAGGTCGTCGAGCAGCAGATAGAGCGAGGCCGCGCCGACATTGCCCTTCTCGTAGAGATTGGTGAACCAGCGTTCCTCCGGGATCATGCAGCCGGCACGGGTCGCGAGCCGCACCATCTCCTCGCGCAGCGAATGCGCCGAATAATGGCAGAGGAACCAGTCGACCTCGTCCGCGGCGACGAGGCCTTCGTCGATCAGCCGCATCAATTCGGCGATCCAGACCGGGAGCATCGCATGGAGGGTGGGAAGGTCTTGGCGGAGCATGAACGCTCCTGCTCGCGCCGCCTCGCCGGCGGACGGGAAATGGCTCCACGGCGCCCCGCCCGCGGCGCCGGCGGTCATGCAGGGCGGGAAGCGGTCGGCATAGGAACGAAGGCTGATCCATTCGACGCGAAGGCTCGGCCCCCGCGCCGCGGGCCGGCTCTCGAGCAGGGCCGCGCCAGCGCCGTCGGACAAGGTCCAGCGCAGGAATTCGGCGTCGGGCGCGAGCGTCCCGTCCGCCGCCACCGCGTCCGTCCCCTCGTAGAAGCCGGGGCGGAAATAGCGGCTCGAAAATTCCGCGCCGACCGCCAGTCCCGCTTCGTGCCCGCCCGAGCCGACCTGGAGCCAGGCAGCCTTCAGCGCCATCATCGCGCTCGCGCAGACGCTCTGGAAGCTTGCGATCTCGAGCGGGGGCAGGCCGAGCGCCGCATGGACGCCGCTCGCCAGCCCCGGCACCATCATGTCGTTCTGCGTCGTCGCCGTGGCGAGGAAGGAGACACGCTCCGTCCCGATCTCGGCGCGACGGAAGAGGTCGCCGGCCGCTGCGGCGCCGAGCCGCGCGACCGTCCATTCCGTCCGCCCCTGCGCATCCATCGCATAATGGCGGGTGCGGATGCCGTTCTTGCGCAGCATGTAACGCCCACGCCGCGACGCCTCGGGCGAGAGCCGGCCGATATGATCCTCGATCGCGTCCGAAGGCACCGGCGGGCCCGGCAAGTGGCTGCCGGTCGCGGTGAGGAAGACGGGTCGCATCGCAATGTCTCCATCTCGAAACGGGCGCGAATCGCCCGCGGCAGCCGATATGCAGCGTAAATGAACAGTGTTCAATAAAATAATTAGACAACGTTCAATTAGGAGCCTAAGCCGCGCTCGTGGGACGGCGATCGGATCATAGCCGGCCGGAGCTGGAGGCGATGATCGTTGCCGAGGGCCGTCGGCAGATGGAGGAAATGGGCTTTGCCCGTTTCTCCGCGCGCGAGGTGGCGAAGAAGATCGGCTATTCGATCGGCACGCTCTACAACGTCTTCGGCACCTACGACCGGCTGATCTTCGCGATCAACGCCCGCACGCTCGCTTCATGGTCGCTTTATCTGGAGGCGCGGCTGGCCGAGGCGGGAGAAGACCGGATCGAGGCCCTGGTCCGCGCCTATTTCGCCTTCGCCCGCGCCCAGCCGAAGAGCTGGGCCGCAATCTACGACCACCGCATCCCGGCCGGCGACGCGATGCCCGATTTCTTCGTCGCCGCCTTGTCGGAGCTGACCGGAATCGTCGTCGCCGAGGTCGCCCGCGCGCTTCCCGAAGACCGGCGGGAGACCGCGCCCGACCTCGCGCGCTCGCTCCTCGCCACCGTCCACGGCCATTGCGCCTTCGCCGCCAACGGCACCTTCGCTCTGCTTGGGGAAGGCGATCCGGTCGGCGCCGCCGTCGCGCGCGTCCGCGAAGGGCTCGCCGCGGCTTCAGCAAAGGATTAGGGTCCGGACCCTAATCGACCACAGGATAGGAACGGGCAGGCTTGAGGGGGGAGCATATGTCGAAGATCGAGACCGGCCTCGATGCGCTCGGCGAGGATCTGGAGGCGCCGATCGAGCTTCGCCGCTTCGGCAGCGGCTGGTTCGCCGGCTTCTTCGCGCTCGTGCTCGCCGTTGCCGGATTCGGCTTCGTCGTCGCCTTGCGCTGGCCCGGATGGTTCGCGACGCCCGAGCTTGCGCGCCTGCGCGACTTCGCAGGCTTCCGCGCGATCGTCCACGCGATCCTCCTTTCGAGCTATGCGCTGTCGCTGCTCAGCCTGCTCCTGCGGCCTTCGAAGGCGCTCGGCTTCACCGCGCTCGCGATCGGAATCGCCGCGGCCCTGCTCGGCGGCGCCGACGTCCAGCCGCAGGAAGCCCGCAATTGGGGATTCTTCTTCGGCGTCGACTTCTTCGTCGTGAACCTCGCCGTCACCGGCCTGATGTTCGCGCCGATCGAGCGCATCTGGCCGCACCGCCCCGCCCAGCGCCTGTTCCGGCCGGAATGGCGGGAGGACCTCTTTTACTATCTCGTCAGCTCGATGATGGTGCAGGTGCTGACCTTCCTCGCCCTGGCGCCTTCGAAAGCGGTGCTCGCCCATAGCGGCGGCTTCGGTGCTTTCCGGGCCGCGGTCGGAGCCCAGCCGTGGCCGCTCCAGTTCCTCGAGATCATGATGCTGACCGATCTCGCCCAATATTGGCTGCACCGCGCCTTCCACCGCGTGCCGTTCCTGTGGGGCTTCCACGCCGTCCACCATTCAGCCAGATCGATGGACTGGCTGGCCGGCGCGCGCATGCATTTCTTCGAGATCGTGGCGCTGCGCGGCATCACCTCGCTGCCGCTTCTCACCCTTGGCTTCGCGCCGTCGGCGATGCAGGCCTATATCGGGCTCGTCTACGTCTACGCCTCCCTGGTCCATGCGAATTTGCGCGGCGATTTCGACCGGCTCGGCCAGTTCCTGGTGACGCCGCGCTTCCACCATTGGCACCATGGCCGCGACTCCGAGGCGGTCGACGTCAATTTCGCAGTCCATTTCCCGCTGCTCGACCGCCTGTTCGGCACCCATCATTTCCCGAAGGGGCGCTGGCCCGACGCTTACGGCGTGCCGGAGGCGGTCCCGAACGGCTACCGCGCCCAGTTCCTCTACCCGTTCCGCCGCCGCGGCTGACCGCATCGGCCCGGGTCTCGGGCCGGGAGATGGAATTCGCCGGAGAGACCCTGCATAGAGGGCCCGGAGGCAAATGTGTTTCGGACCATCAGGTTCGGTGTGGACCAAGTGGCGTCCGGGGACGTGCCCCGGCACCTCCATGAGGGCGGCTATGCGAATGTCGTCCTCGCCGGCCGGTTCACGGAGGCGGCATTCGCCGGCCGCTTTCGCGCCGAGCCGGGCATGGCCCTGATCCACGCCCCGTTCGATTGTCACGCCAATGTCGAATCCGGCCGGCGCGGGCCGACCATCCTCAGGCTCCCGTGGCGCGACCGGGCGGTCGAGGGGGCGTTCCGGGTCCGCGATCCGGACCTGCTCGCGCGGCTGTCGGAACGGGACCTGGACGAAGCCGAGCTTGCCCTTCGGGACATGATCGAGCCGATCGACGTGCCGCACGAATCATGGGCCGACGCGCTCGCGGCGGCCCTTGCGGGCGGATCGATCTTCGCGCTTCGGGACTGGGCCGAGCGTCGCGGGCTCAGTCCCGGCTCTCTCTCGCGCGGGTTCGGGGACGTCTATCAGGTCTCCCCGCAGCGGTTCCGGCTGCAGGCGCGCACGCGGCGGGCCTGGCGGCGGGTGGTCGACGAGACCTGCTCGCTGACCCGGATCGCGCACGAATGCGCCTTTGCCGACCTCGCCCATATGAGCCGGAGCATCGCCGCCATGACCGGCCATTCGCCGGCGGCCTGGCGGCGCGGGCTTAGATAGAGAGCCTGACGTCACCTTCGAGGATTCGCTGCTCGAGCTTCGGACGCTCGCCGGCGCGCCAGCGTTCGGCCTGGTGGACGACGCGGTAGCGCAAGGGGCCGCCGTCGGGGGTGGGGGCGCTGGTGATCGGCCGCGGGATGCAGACGAATTCGGCGGCGATCCTTTCCGCGCCCGCGGTGATCACGGTGTAACCGTGGCCGCCCATGTCGATGAATTCGAGATGGGGCGCATTGTCGGGATTGGTGAGCCGGCGCGCCGCCTCGAGATCGCCCGATCGCGCATATTCGAGCGCGCTTCGGACGCCGCGCTTCAGCGTCATGTTGATCGTCGTTTCATATTTCCCGTCCGCGCGCTGGACGGTGAAGAGCGGGCGCAGGGGATGATTGACGAGCCCGTGCTCGATGGATTCGGCATATCCCGGCGCCGATATGGAGCCGGTGATGAAGACGATCCCGACCGGCTCGAACGGACGCGGCGGCAGCGCCTTGGCGGCATAGCCCGCCCAGAAGCTGTGCCGGTCGCCGGAGACGGTGACGAAGCCGTCTATCTTCTTGTCGCGGATGAAATCGTAAAGCTCGGCGCGCTCGCGATAGGCGCTGCCGAGATCGCCGCCGCCGCCGAAACAGGCATAGCCGGCGCCCGGCCAGGGGCCGGTCAGCCCGGCGGGGAGGTTCTGCGGATCGGCGCGCCCCTCGAGCGTTCCGTTCGACGCGCCCCAGATCTTCCAGGTCGCGCGCGATGCGGCGATCATGCGCTTGAACCAGGCCTTCTGGACCCGGCCGAGGATCGTGATCGGCGGCTCGTCCCTGCGGAAATTGGCGACCGCCTCGTTTCCGAAGGCGATCGTCGCCGGCGGCTTGCCGTCGTCATGGGCGTTGCCGCCGTCGAGCACCTCCATCGCTTCCTGCGGCAATAAGAGCGGGAAGTCCTTCGATTGCAGTGCGTCGGCGCCCGGGCGGGTGGTCGGATCCTCCATCGTGAAGCTGTGCATGTCGGTGAGGATGATCTCGACATGACGGCCGTAGCGGATCGCGCGATGGCCGGTCATGCTCGCCAGCGCCTTCAGATTGTTGGGCTCGTCGCCGAGCCCGTCGGCGTCGATATGGGTAATCGGCGCGACCTTCACCGCCGGCGGATCGAAACGCTCCAGCCCCGGCCCGGAGGCCTTGGCGACGCGCGAGGGGATATATTCCCACCAGGCCTGGTTGGCGGCGACGCGCAAAGGCTGGGCCGGCTCCGGCGGGCCGCCATATTTGATCATGCTCTGCCAGCCCTGCCACGAGAATTCGTGATTGTCGCCGATGCAGATGAACGGGAACCAGGCCCGCGCATCCTGGATGTCGGGATCGGCGATATGGGCGCGATAGACCATTCGATAGCCGTCGAGGGTCGTCGGCACGTGGAAATTGCCGACCTTGCGGCCGTCGGGAATGCGGCCGAGGTCGTAGACGATCCGGTCGTAGCGGTGCGACACCTCGTCGGGATATTCGACGACCTCGTAGATGAAGTCGCCGAGGTGCAGCACGAAGTCGAGCCTGGCGTCGGCCGGCGCGTGCCGGTCCTCCCAGATCATCCGCCGCCACGCATTCTGCTTGCCCTCGTTGACGCTCTGGCAGGAGACGAAGGTGAAGCGGACGGGCCGCGGATCGTTCGCAAGCGGCGCGGTGATCGTCCGCCCGGTCCGGCTGCCATTGCCCTCGGCGTCGGTGAACCGATACCAATAGATGGTCGATGGCCGCAGGCCGGCGACGAGCACCCGGCAGGTCCAGTCCGATTCCTCCGGCGCAACGGCGTGGGTCGTCGCGACCAGCCGATGGAAATCGCGATCCTCCGCCACCTCCACCGTCAGGCGGGCGGACGTGCCGGGCGGGGAGGGCCGCCGCGTCCACAGGATGACGCTGTCCGGCTCCGGATCGCCCGAGGCGACGCCTTCGGGGAACAGGTCCCTCCGTTCGTGGCGGGCGATAGTCGAGGCACGGACCGGGCCGGCCCAGGCGAGCGTGGCCCCGAGGGCGGCGGCGCGTTCGAGAAAGACGCGGCGGGTCAGCTTGGTCATGGCTTGTCCTAGCGCGGCGAGGACGGCCCGGCTTGAACGCAGTTCACAATGGTAGGCGTATCGACATTCACGGTTGCCGCCAGAAATCCCTCTCCCCGGCGGGGAGAGGGTAGGGTGAGGGGGTTCGGCGGTAGAAGATATGCTCCAACGATCGACGCTCGCTGCGCTCGCTCCCCCTCACCCCAACCCTCTCCCCGCCGG
>DASUHH010000053.1:0-44535 GCA_036273615.1 Allosphingosinicella sp.
CATTGAGCAGGTGCCCGCTGCCCCGCAGCGGGCAGCCATGCCGGGGGCATGGCGGGCCTGCTCAATTTTCGCAAAAAGCAACGCGACAACAAGGACTTATAGAGCGGCCTGCGATTCAGGTTAATCGCAGGCCGCTCTAGGGTCCGGACCCTGTTTCAGGGCGGCGTGGGAAGAGCCGCCCGCGCGCTGCATCGCCAGGCGGCCTCGATCTTCTCGTCCTCGACATTGTCGAGGCCGCCGACCGTGACCCCGACCGGCCAGTCGGTGTCCGGCGCGTCGGCTTTTGGGTCGACCGTCGCGTGGCGGCCGAGGCTGATCGTGATCCCGGGCGCGCGGAAGAAGGCTGCGGAGCGCCCGAGCGGCCCCGCCACGGCGAGCAGGACCGGCCGTCCGTCGACGCGGGCCAGCGCGCGCCTGCGGCCGGCGACCAGGATCGGCCGCCCCTTCCGGGACAATGTGCAGAGGATTTCGCCGGACGCCCGCTCGAGATCGGCCTTCCTGAGGAAGTCGAGCCGCTTCGGCGGAGTCGGCGCCGCCTTATGCTCGACCCGCACCGCCTCGATCGCATTGGCGAGCTGGTCCGGGGGCAAGGCCGGCTGGTTGCCGGGCGACCGGTTGCAGGAAGCGGCGAGGAGGGGGAGGAGGAGCAGCAATGGCCGCGCCAGCGGACGCCGCGGATTCGAGCCTTCTCCTGCCTTTCTCGCCATGGATCGCCTCCGGTTCGCAGCTTGCGAACGCGGCGCCGGAGGCACGGGTTCCTGCCCGCCGTTTCGAGACCGGGCCGATTCGTCCTGCGGGGGCGACGGCCCTCTCCACCCGCTCCCGGGCACGACGCGGCGGAATCGGCCGAACGGGTGTCCCGCGCGCCCGGGACCGTATTCCTACGGTAGTGACGGCGCGCCTGATCTGGATCAAGGGGCGGCGCAACCGTGCGCCGTGGGCGTGCGGCCAGGGGCCGAAGCTCAATCTCCCCCACGAGGATCGCTTCGGTCCCGCTTCTCGGGACTCATGGGGCGGCGCCAATCCCGTTAGGAAATCGGCAACAGGCGGCCGGATAGGGCCTCGGTTCCGGGGGGAACCGGAGACGGCGATGAGCTGGTTGTCCTACAAGCTTTCGACGGCGCTCGCGAAGGGCCGCCGGCCTCGCCGGATGACCCGCGAGCAGATCCTCGTCGATCTGCTCAACAAGAGGGCGGCGGCGCGGCGCGCCGGCCTGCGCGACCTCGAGCGCGCGCTTCGCGAGCAGATACGCTGGGCGCTGCCGCTGCGGCGGGCGGACGAAGCGGATTCGGCGCCCGAGGCGGGCCGATCCGACCCCTGAGTCGCGGGCACGAAGGGCGTGAGTTCGCCGCGCGCACGGTCGACGCGATCCCGCCGGCGCCGCCGGCGCGCGCCGGCCGTGGCTTTTTCACGCCCGGCGCGCGGACCCGGCGATGGTGAACGGAAAAGATGCCAGACGCGGTAGCGCATTCTTAGCGCCGCGCGGGATTTGGACGGCAGCGGCGGCCGTCGTCCGGATCCCCCACGAGCGGGCGGCGGTCGCCACCATTCCCACGCCCGCGCGACCGATGGCCGGACGCGCGACGGCGGGCCGCAACCTTTTGTCCGAAATTACGATTTGTTAGCAGGTCGGCGCTTCAATGGCGGCGGCGGCCGTCGCATGTCTCCCCCACGAGCGGCGGCGGTCGCTTCCAGCGACCCCTTCATTCGCTCAGCCGAGGCTGCGATGGCGGGTGAGGCGCGCGCGCAGATCCTCCATGCCGATGCCGCGGACCGCCGCCTTGCGCTCCGGCGCCAGCATCACCCGCGACAGATGGCCGAGAATCTGGCTGGCGAGATCGATATTCTGCAACGCCTGGGCGTGGCGGTGGAGGATGGCATGGTCGGCGACCAGCTCGTCGCCGAGCGCCTCGATCAGCCGCTGGACGAAGGCGAGCTCCTCGCCGAGGCGCGCGTCGAGCTGGTCGACCCAGCGATCCTCGGCCGCCGGAGCGGGGGCGCCGGCCGGACGCTGAGCCTGGCCCCGGCCGGCGCGCGCCGCGGCCTGGATCAGATCGACCCTGCCCTGTCCGGGCGGCAGTGCCGCGGGCTTGCCGGTCCGCCACGTGTCGACGGCGACCGGCTCGCTGAAATGGACCCCGCGCCGGACGCCGCCGGCCCAGGCGACGATTCCGTCGATCTCGGTATCGCCGCGGCTGAGATGGATCGGCTCGCCAACCGGCGGCAGGCCGTCGCCCTCGATCAAGGCCCCGGTTTCGGAGACGTTGCGGATCCGGATGGAAAGGACGTCCGCGCCGCAGCGGGCGGTCGCGGCCAGCATGAGGAAGGTGCGCGGCGCCACCCGACGATTGTCGTCGGCTGCGGAAGGCTCAAAATCGACAGCCGTTGGGGCAGACATATCGGTTCCGATCGCGCGCGCCTCATCCCCCGGGAGAACGGGCGGCCCTATAGAACCCATTCCGGGTAAAAATTGCGTTAGCCGGAGCGCGATTCCGGTGCGAAATCCGCCTCAGGCCTCGCCGAACAGCTCGCGCTGCGTTTTCTCCAGCTCCTCGGCATAGCGGCGGCGGACGTGGCGCTCGGTGACGATGCCGAGCAGCCGCCGGTCGGGCCCGACCACCGCAAGCTCGTCCGCTTCATGCTCGTCGAAGGCGCGCATGACCGCGGCGATGTTCATCTCGGGCGTCAGCGTCGCGTCGCGAAGGATCGCGGCGCTTCCGATCACCGCCCCGGGATCGAGCGTGTCGCGCCACGCTTCGGTGGTCGGAACGATGCCGACATAGCGGGCGGGAACGTCGATCACGACGACCCGGCTGGTCGAGCCCAGTGGAAAGGCGCTCCGGAAATCGGCGATGGTTCGGGTCGAGGCGATGGTCGGCGGCTTCTCGCGCATCATCCGGCCGGCGGTCAGCGCCTCGACCCAGCCGATGTCGCGGGCGCTGCGCAGGGTCTCGCCGCGAAGGTGCAGCCGCCAGGTCGAGAAGGAATAGCCGAACCGCTCGCGAACCACCGCGCTCGAGCAGAGGGTCGCGGTGAGGACGGTCGCTGCGAGGGCGAAATCGTGCGTCGCCTCGAGCACGAGCAGCGACATGGTCATCGGACCGCCGACCACCGCGACCGCGAGCGCCGCCATCCCGACCAGGGCCGCGTCGGTCTCGGGCACCGGCGGGATCCAGGGGACCTGCGCAAGGATCAGGGCGAAGGCGCGGCCGAGCAGGGTGCCGAGGAAGAGCGAGGCGAAGAACAGGCCGCCGCGAAAGCCGAAGCCGAGCGAGACCGCCGAGGCCAGGATCTTCAGCGCGAAGATCGAGAGGAGCAGGCCGATCGTCGCCTCGCCGGCAAGGTCGAGATGGAGCGCGCCATGGCCTGCGGAGAGCGCCTGCGGCGAGACGAAGGCGATCGGCATCAGCAATGCGCCGCCGACCACCGGCCGGAGATGATCGGGAAGCCGCGAGGCGCGGACCAGCGATTCCAGCACCGTCACCAGCCGCATCACCGCGATCCCGGCGAGCCCGCAGAGCAGGCCGAAGCCGGCATAGATGAAATAATGGACGGTGTGGATGTCCTCGCTGCTCGATGCCGCGATCAGATAGGGGATTGCGCCGAGCGTCCGCGCGGTGACGACGGCGGCGAGCGCGGCGGCCGCGACCGGAGCGATCGCTGCCGGCGTATAGGCGCCGATGACGATCTCGAAGGCATAGAAGGCGCCGGTCAGCGGCGCCCCGAAGGCGGCGCCGATCGCCGCGCCGGCGCCCGCGCCGACCAGGATCCTGAGGTCGTTCCGGCGGAGATGGAGCCATTCGCCGACCACGGATGCGAAGCCGCCGCCGATCTGGGCATAAGCGGCCTCGAGCCCGACCGACGCGCCGCTGCCGTTCGAGAGCAGGGTCTCGGTCGAGACCGCGGCGCTGTCGCCGAACGGGATCCGGCCGCCATGAAGGGCATTGGCCTCGACCACGTCGACCGGGGTGCGCCGGCCGCGCCGGATCCAGAGCCCGAACAGGCCGAGCACCGCGCCGCCGGCCGGTAGCGCGAGCAGCCGCCAGGCCGGGATTCGCGGCATCGCGCTCAGATGCGTGCTTCCCGAAAAGCCGAACAGGCTCTGCTGCAGCCAATGGGCTGCGCCGGAGAGCAGGCTCGCGAAGAGTCCGGCCGCGACCCCGATCGCGACGGCGAGCAGGATGAACCAGGTCTCGCTGGTGCGGAAGCGGCGGCGGATCGCCGTCATCAGCGGCAGCTCGGCATGGCGTCGTCTCTGCATCATGCTTGCTGTAGCGGGCGCGGCGGAGGCACCGAAAGACTGTTTTTACCTTTCTTCCCTAAAGCGGGCGAAACCGGACGGGGAAGCAGACGTGGAAGAAAACGGGGCAGACGAGCCGCTCAACATCCAGCCTCCGGGCACCAAATTCACCTTCGCGCTCGACATGTTCGAACGGCTGATCGTCATCGTCCTGACGATCCTCTTCCTCAGCCGGCTCATCCCGCATGTCAGCGAAGGTCCCTACAATCTCCTGATCATGGTTTCGGAAGGCATGACCGCGCTCTGCATGGTCATCCGCCGGCCGGGGCCGATGGCGACCACGCCTTATGCCTGGATCATCGCCATGGTCGGGACCTGGTCGCCTTTGCTGGTCGTTCCGGGCGGGCTCCAATTGCTTCCCGAATATGCCGCCACCGCATTGATGGTCGGAGGCCTGATGTGCAGCATCTCGGCCAAGATCTTCCTCCGCCGCAGCTTCGGGATCGTCGCCGCCAATCGCGGCGTCCAGCGCGACGGCCCCTATCGGGCGCTGCGCCATCCCATCTATTTCGGCTATCTGCTGACCCAGGCGGGCTATCTCTCCATCTGCTATTCGGGCTGGAACGTGCTCATCTACACCGCCTGCTGGCTGGCGATGGTGCTCCGGATCCGCGCCGAGGAAGCCGTGCTCGCCGAGGACGAAGCCTATCGCGAATATCGCAAGCGCGTCCGCTACCGGCTGCTTCCGGCCATCTGGTAAGAAGCCACCCGTCACCCCGGCCTTGAGCCGGTGTCCACCTTTTCTGCGGCCGAGAGGTCAGGTGGATTCCGGGTCAAGCCCGGAATGACGACGGGCGACGGGCTGCTTCAAAGGTCGTTGACGACGCCCTTGACCTTGCCCTTCATCTCCTGGCCGACGCCCTTGAGCTTCTGGGCGGCGCCCTCGTCGCGCGTGTCGGGATCGTTGCTCTGCTGCTTCATGTCGCCGATGGCCTGATTGGCATTGCCCTTGAGGCGGTCCTTGATCTCACCCATGTCCAGTCTCCTCGCCGCGTCATGCGGCTCGGCGATTCAACCTTGGGAGACGGCGCCGGTTCCCGATCCGGCATGACAATCAAAGCGGCAGCGGCTCGCGCTCGGGCTTGATGTCGGGCCCCTTATGCTTGTGCTTGCCGGAATGGCGCTGGGGCAGCGCCGGAAGCTCGTCGCGGGTCAGGCGGCCGTCATGATTGGCGTCGAGCATCGCGAAGCGCTTGGCCGCGGCATCGGCGAATTCGGCTTTGGAGACGCCGCGGTTGAGGTCGGCGTCGGCGCTGATCACCGGCTCGGGGATGTTGATGAACGAATAGCGCCCGGCGCCTTCCAGCCCCTCCTCGAACAGGCCGCTCTGCGCGCCCTCGCCATTCTGTCCGCCGCTGCCGCCACGGCCGCGCCCGCCGCCGCCCCAGCCGCCGCGCCCACCGCCGCCGCCGCCGCCGCGCCGGCCGCCGCCCCAACCGCCGCCGCCGCCGCCGCCGCCGCGACCGGCGCGGGCGCGCTCGCCCATCTGGGTGCCGACCTGGACCTCGGGCGCGATCTCGGTTTCGTAGCGGGCGATCTCGGTCGGATCGATCTCGCCGTCATGGTCGGTGTCGAGCGTCTCGAAGAAGCGCGCCGCGTCCGCCTGCATCTCGTCCATCGTGATCGCGCCGTCATGGTTGCGGTCGGCCTGGGCGAACCAGGCGCCGACATTGTCGGCATTGACGTCGTCGGATCGGAACGGCTCGCCCATCGGGCTCAGGAAGACGCTGCCGTGCGGCCGGCGGACGCCGCCCCAGCGCCCTTCATGCGGCCCGGCGTCCGGCGCCGCCGGCGCCGCGGGAGGCTGGGGAGCCTGGGCGAGAGCCGTGGTCGAGGCGAGCAACAGGGCGAAAGGCAGGAGCGGACGCATCGTCATTCCTCATGAGCGCGGGGCCGGATCGGCAGGAGGGCGCAAGCGGGGCGCCCGCGCAAGTGAATTTTCTGGCACAGAAAGCGGAGCGCCCGGCGCCGATCGCCGGGCATGGACTCGCCGCCGCGCCTCGCGCATGCTCGATTCCGGCCGACGGAGACCCGGATGAGTGACGCGACGCCGCCCGAGCTGAAGGACCAGCCGGCAGACGAGGCTCAGGCGCATCTCAACCAGTTGCGGCTGCTGGTCGCGTCGATGACGCTTGCCGGCCTCTGGATCGCGCGCGACTTCCTGCTCGAGCTGGCCTGGGCGGTGACGCTCGCCGTCGCGCTCTGGCCGCTTTACACGCGGGCGACCGGCGGCCGCCCGGCGCGCGGGCTGCGCACGTTCATCCCGCTCGGCTTCACGCTTGCGATCGGGCTCGTGCTGATGCTGCCATTGGTCGTCGTCGCGCTCGAGGCGGCGCGCGACAGCCAGGCGGCGGTTTCATGGGTGACCGAGGCGCAGAAATCGGGCGTCGCCCAGCCGCCATGGCTTTCGCATTTGCCGTTCGGCGCGCGGCTTTCCTTCTGGTGGCAGACGCATCTCGCGACCCCGCAGGGGGCGTCGCAATTGCTCGGCTCGGTCAACGCCGATTCGGTGGCGAGCTGGACCGGAACCATCGCCGCCCAGGTGGCGAGCCGGTCCTGGTTCTTCGCCGTCACCCTGCTCGCTCTGTTCCTGATCCTTCGCGACGGCCACCGGCTCGAGGCCAATGCGGTGGGGACGGCGCGGCGCTTCTACGGTTCGTTCGGCGAGCGTTTCGTCACCCGCGTCGGCGAGGCGGTGCGGGCGGCGGTCAACGGCACCGTCGTCGTCGCGATCGGCGAGGGGGCGCTGATCGGCGTCGGCTATGCGGTGACCGACGTGCCGCGGCCGGTCCTGTTCACCATCGCGACGATGATCTTCGCGATGCTTCCCTTCGGCGCCTGGGCCGCCTTCGGAGTCGCCGGGGCGGTCCTGCTCGTCCAGGGCCATGTCGCGGCCGCGATCGGCCTGTTCGTGTTCGGCGCGGCGGTGATGCTGATCGGCGACAATCTCGTCCAGCCGGCCTTGGTCGGCAATTCGATCGAGCTTCCCTTCCTCTGGATCTTCGTCGCCAGCTTCGGCGGCCTCGCCACCTTCGGCCTGGTCGGCCTGTTCGTCGGCCCGGCCCTGATGGCGGCCCTGTTCCTGGTCTGGAAGGAATGGCTCGGCCTCGACCCGCCCGAGAAGAGGCGCCGGCGGTTCAGGAGAAAACGTCGTCCTCGCGAAGGCGAGGACCCCAGCGGGTGAAGAGCGCCGACATTCGCCCCAAGCACGCCCGAGATGGTGCGCGTGAGAAGAGCTGCACCTTTTTCTCCCTGGGGCCCCAGCCTTCGCCGGGGCGACGCTGCTACCACCGATAGCTGAGCTCCGCCGTCAGCGTCCGCTGGAGGAAGGGGTGGAAGAGATAATATTTGTCGTTGCCGAGATTCTCGACTCCGACCGCCGCGTTCCAGTGGCGGCCGATGCGGAAATCGGCGCGCGCGTCGATCACGAAATAGGAATCGAAACCCTGGAAGCTGTGCGCGACCGGGTCCGAATTGTCGATCGTCGCGAAGGAGCGGCTCGCATATCGGGCGGCGAGGGTGAAGGACGTCCGCTCGCTTTCGTGCCAGGTCGCGACCAGGGTCGCGCGGCGGCGCGGGACCTGGGGCAGGTCCTTGCCCTCGGCGGCGGGAAAGGCCGGATCGCGCACCGTCTTCGGATCGGCGAGCGTGACGCTTCCGGTCAGGGTCAGGCCGCGGACGAGCAGGTCGCTCCGCTCGAAGGCCAGCTCGACGCCCTTCGTGTGCGTGCGCGGGATGTTCTGGACGAAGCTGAACAGGCTCGTCGAGCCCGGCACGAGCGGCGCCGTCTGCGAAATCAGCGCATCCCTGATCGCCTCGTCGAACAAGGAGAGGCGGACATGGCCCTTGTCGTCCGCCCAGGTGGCGGCCAGCTCCTCCGACCGCGCCCGCTCCGGGCGGAGATTCGGATCGGGGACGGTGATGGTCGGGCCGGTCGCCACCGCCTGGTAGAGCTCGGAGACGGTCGGGAAGCGGAAGGCCTGGCCGCCCGACAGGGTCAGGGTCCAGTGCGCGTCCGGCCGCCAGCGCAGGCTCGCCTTGGGCGAGAGGCCCCGCTTCGTGAGCGGTGGCTGGTTCACTGAAAGCGCCGGCGCGAGCGAGAAGTTGAAGCCCTGGGACGCGCGCCACCATTCGTAGCGGGCGCCGAGAATGAGCTGGAGCGACGGCGCGAGCCGGACGACGTCCTGCGCCCACAAGGCTGCCGTCCGCGTCCGCCCGCGCGAGGCCTGGCTCAGCGCCCCTTCGGGGTCGCTGCGCCAGTCCGCCGCGGCGTATCGATCGCTTTCGAGCCGGAACAGGTCGAGATGGCCGCCGGCGCTGAAGCCCTTGAGCCGCGCGTCGACGTCGAGCGTCCGCCAGCCGGTGCCGCCCATGTCGACCACCGATCCCGGCCCGCCGGCCGCCGCTCCGGGGAGCGCCCCCGAGGGGATTCGCTGCCTGTCCCCGGCATAATCGTAGATCGATCCGATCGCGCGCCATCGCAGGCCGCCGCTCTTCCCGCCTTCGACCGTCAGCGCCTGCATCCAGTGGCGCTCGTCGAGCCGGTAGATAGTGTTCGAGAAGGCGCTTGCCGGGACATTGACGAGGCGGCCGTCGAGGTTGAGCGCGCCGGCATAGAGCGGAACGCCGCCCGAGGCGCTGAGCCAGGTCCGCGCGGTCGCATCGGTGTCGTTGAGGAACAGCCCGCCGATCCAGACGAAACGAAGCGTCGGCGAGGCGTCGAAGGCGAGCTTCAGCTTGAGATTGTCCTGGCGCTGGCGCTCGATGCCGGATGCGCCGAGCACGAAGATCGGCGCGCCGGCCCGGTTGCGGTCCGGATAAGCGCCGGTGGCTGGAATGCCCGCTGCGCTCGGCCCAACCGGTCGCGCGACGGTGGCGAAGGCGAGCGGCTGGCCGAGGCCGTCGAGCCGGTTGGCCGAGGCGAAGATCGCGAAGCGGCCGAAACGGTCTCCGGCCGTCGCCGAAAGCTCGGTGGCGGGGAAGGTGCCGTGCGTCCCATATTGGTCGAAGCTCTGGACGCCGGTCGCGACGCGGAGCGATCCCTCGGCCCGCTCGGGGAGCTTGGTAATGATGTCGACCACGGCGCCGATCGAATTGCCGGGATAAGCGGCGGAGAAGGGGCCGTAGAGCACGTCCACCCGCGCGATCTCCTCCGGCGCCACCATCCCCCAGCGCGGCGAGGCGAAATTGTTGTTGTTGCCGATCAGGGCGGAGAGCAGCACGCCGTCGGCATAGATGAGGCTTCGCGCGCTCGATCCGACGCCCGAGGTGCGGGTGGCGAGCGGCGCCTGGGTGTCGCCGACATGGCGCTTGCGCACCAGCAGGCTCGGCAGATAGCGGACCGAATCCTCCGCGTTGAGCAGGGTCGTGGTCTCGGCGAGCCGTCCGGCATCGACGCCCTCGCTGGTCGCTGGCGTCGGCTCGGAGCGCTGGCCGGTGACGACGATCGCCGGCGCCGCGGAATCGTCGGCAAACGCCGGCGCCCGCACGGGCAGGAATGCGCATGCGCAGCAAAGGAGGCGCGCCGCCAGCGGCGCGCGCGAAACGGGAAACATGCGAAAAAGCCTTGCCTGAAGGAATGCGGCGTCGCCGCGTCACGGGCTCAGGCGAAGGCGGGCGGTCCGGTGGCGGGCGGCGGCGGCGCTGCGAGTGCGGGCGACGAGGCGCCAACGGCGAAAGGCGGCGCTGCCGGCTCGGCGGGCGGCGCGAGCGCGGCCGTCATGACCGGCGGCGACGGCGGCAGGGCCGGCGCTGCGAGCGCGGCGAAGGGGCAGGGCGCGTCGCGATGATCGGCGGGATCGTGATGATGCATCGGCGATCCGCCGGGCATGCGCATCGCATGGTGGACGGTGGGGGGCGCCTCGACGCCGGAGCAGAGGATCAGAGCCGGCGCGCCGGACGCGTCCGTGCCGATCATATAGCCCGCCGGCACCAGCAGGCGCAGCATCAGCGCGAAGAGGAAGAGCCCCGCGAGCAGCGGCCGTGCCGTGTCGATGCGAAATGCGCGCCGCATGGTCAGCCCCTACGCGCCCAAGGCTTCGCGCGACAAGCGGAAGTGGTCTTCGTCAGCCCTAATGCGCGAAGAGGCGAAGCGGAATCGCCTCGCCCATCGCCCGATAGCCGGCTTCGGACGGGTGGAGGCCGTCGCCGGAATCGAATTTCGGGGAGAGCCGGTCGGGATGCGCCGGATCGCGCATCAGTGCATCGAAGTCGATCACCGCGTCGAAATGGCCCGGCGCGCGGATCCAGCGATTGATCGCCTGCCGGTCCGCCTCCGTGGCCGCATCGGGATGATAGTAACCCGAAGCGCCGAACGGCATGATCGTTCCACCGATCAGAAAGATGCCGTGCGCCCGGGCGCGCGCTTCCATCTGTGCAAAAGCCGCGAGCATGCGCTGGACATGCGCCTGGTGCGCGGCCGGGCTTTGCGGCGCGTCGCGGGTGAAGGTTCCGAGATCGTTGACCCCCTCCAGCACGATCGCCCAGCGCACGCCAGGCGGGCCGAGCATGTCGCGGTCGAAACGGGCGAGCGCGTTCGGGCCGAGCCCGTCGAGCAGCAGCCGGTTGCCGCCGATGCCGAAATTGAGCACGCCGACGGCCCGGATCGCGGACGAAACCTGCAGCCGCCAGGCGAGCACGTCCGGCCAGCGCGTGTCGCGGTCGGTGCCGACGCCATGGCCGTCGGTGATCGAATCGCCGAACGCGACCACCGAAGCCGCGCCGGGCGCGTCCACCTCGACCGATGCGAGCTGATACCAATGCTCGACCCCCTTCGCCCGTTGGAGGCTCGGGGCCATGCTCTGGTTCCCTGGCGCGACCCAGGTCGTTGCCCGCGAGCCGGGATGGCCGGTCTGGCGCGCCGGCGCATGCGGGAAATGGAGGCTGATCGCCAATGTCGTCAGCGGCGGCGTGTCGACCGCGACCGGATCGGACAGATAATCGGCGCCGGCCGGGATCGTCACTTCGGTCGCACCCGCGAAGGTCAGCGGCCGCATCGAGCCGGGCTCGATCGCGTCCCCGGCCGGATCGGCGGTGCGGGCGATCGTCGCGGCGTCGATGACGAGCGGCTGGGTGCCGAACAAATTGGAGAGGCGGACGCGAAGCCGCGTCCCGCCGAGGCTGAGGCGGACATGCTCGCGCAAGGTCGCGTCGGTCCAATCCGCCTCGGCGAGGCTGTTCTGCGGCTCCGGAACCTGCTGGGCGCTCGCCCAGCTCGCGACCCAATGCCCGGCCGGCGCGGCGCTTCCCGCCACGGGCGCAAGGAACGCAAGCGCCAGGGCGAAACGGGCGCGTCTCATTGCGGCTGCACGATCTGGACCAGACCCTCCGCCGCCTGGCCCGAGGGCAGCCGGCCCGAGGCGGTCAGCCGGCCCGTCGCCTGGTCCCAATGCAGCATTGCTTTGGCGCCGCCGCCCTTGCGATAGGCGTTGGTGGTGCCGTCATCGTCGTAAAGGGTGAAATCGGCGTCGCGGCCGGGATAGATTCGGATCGCTTCCAGCTTTTGCGGCGTCGCCGTGCTCGGCACCTGCGCCCCGACCGGAAGGATCGAGCCGGCGCGGACGAAGAGCGGGATTTGATCGATCGGGGCCGCGGACTCGATCGTCTGGCCGCCGGTATACCGATGGTTGGTCCAGTAATCGTACCAGTCGGCGCCGGCGGGCAGATAGACGGAGCGGTGGGTGGCGCCCTGTTCGGTCACCGGCGCGACCAGAAAATCGGGACCGAGCATATATTCGTCGCCCAGATTCACGACCTTGGGATCGTCCGGAAAATCCATGAAGAGCGCGCGCATGAACGGCGCGCCGGTCTCGTAGGTGTGCCGTCCCAGCGAATAGAGATAGGGGATGAGCGCGTAGCGCAGGCGCAGGAACTTGGCCAAAATCGGCTCGGCCGCCGTGCCATATTGCCAGATCGCGGTCGCCGGCCTCTGGCCATGGATGCGCAGGGTGGGGGTGAACGTGTTATACTCGAACCAGCGGACGAACAGCTCCGGATAGTCTGTGTAATCGGGTGCCATCGCCGTCGCGCCCGCGGGATCGACGAGCGGCGGATGCTGTGCCTTCGGCCCGTGCGGCCATTGCCAGCCGCCGGTATCGCTGCCCCAATAAGCGATGCCGCTCGCGGTGAAGTCGAGCCCGGTCGGCACCTGGCGTCTCAGCGCCTCCCACGTCGCCTGCACGTCCGACGACCAGAAGATCGCGCCCGTCCGCTGCGATCCGAGATAGGCGGCGCGGGCGAGGATCAGATTGCGGAAATCGGGACGGTCGCGAGCCGAGCCTTCCGCCACCCCCTCGGTATGCACGAGCGGGAAGAGGTTGTGATAGCGGTCGCCCGAGCCGATCGAATAGAAGAAGCCATCCGGCACCAGGTCCGGCTCGGTCTCGTCCAGCCAGAAAAAGTCGAAGCCCTGGCTCGCGATATTGTCGCGGATCTTGCCCCAATACCAGGCGCGCGCGTCCGGATTGGTGCTGTCGATGAGGGCGCCCGCGCGGTCGGAGCGCACCGGCAGGCCATCGACGACATGGCCGTCCTTGTCGTGGAGGAACCAGCCCTTGGCGGCGAGCATGTCGTAATAACGCGATTCCCGCTCGAAGCGCGGCCAGACGCTGATGATGGAGCGCATGCCCCATTGGTGGAGCTGGTCGTTCATGCCCTTGGGGTCGGGAAAGGCGGTCCGGTCGATGTCGAGCTGGCCCATCCGCGTCCAGTAGAACCAGTCGAGCACCATGATGTCGAGCGGATAGGAACGCTGCCGATAGCCCTCGGCGATGCTCATCAATTCCTGCCGGCTCTCGTAGCGCGCCTTGCTCTGGATGAGGCCGAAGGCGGCCTTGGGCGGCAGCGGAGTCGCGCCGGTCAGCTTCTTGTAGCCGGCATAGAGATCGTCGGCGCTCGCGCCGGCGATGATGAAGAAGGAGACCCGCTCGCCGACGTTCGACTGGAAATGGGTCTGATCGTTCAGGCCGGGTGACACGATCGTCGCCGAAGGATTGTCCCAGACGATCGCATAGCCCTTGTCGGTGACGAGGACCGGGACGCAGACCGTCTCGCCCGCCGGCGCGTCATAATTGTGGCGGCAGTCGATGGTGCGGCCGCGAAGGTCGAGGATTCCCTCCTGATTCTGGCCGAGCCCGTAATAATGGGTGTCGGGCGTGTCGGAGAAGGTCGCGCCGACGCGAAAGGTCTTTTCCGTGTTGACGACATGCGGCGCCATCTCCCAGCCGTCCATCCGCACCAGCGCGCGCCCGTCGGCGGTGCGCAGGACGAGCGAGACTGGCGGCAGCGACGGCGCGAAATAGCGCTCCATCTGGCTCGGCGGCTTCGGCCAGGGCTGGGCGGCGACGGTCAGCGACAAGGATGAGGAGGCGAAAACGTCGCCCGAGGCGTCGGTGCGGTGCGTCCAGCCGGCGGGATCGGGCGCGGCGCTGATGCCGTAGCCGGCCGGCGCGTCGGCGAGCGCCGGCTCGAGCGCGAGGGTGACGTGGACGATGTTGGGCGCATAGGCCTCGACCGCGACGATGCTGCCGTGGCGGTCGACCGTGCCGAGCCTCTGCGCATCGGCCGGCGCGGCGGCGAGCCACCCGAAACCGAGGAGGAGAACCAGAGTTGCCGCGCGTCTCGCTTTGCCCATTCCGCTCCCCTCAGCCCGTCCCGCGCCGTCGCGATTCGTCCCGGCGCGTCACGTCCGTAGACTCGTGCCGCCGCGCGCGAAAGCGGGATCCCGTTGCGTCAGGGGGTTGGAAAGGGGCGCCCGCTCGTGGGGGGACCGGGCGCCCCTGACCGGTCATGTGCGCGATTGGGAACGCACATGGACCCGCAACACCCGCAATCGAAAAAAGTTGCGCAGCCGTGATGAAAGTCGGGAACCGTGCCTTTACGGCAACAGTCGGGCCAGAGGCGCCGAGAGTCTCCAGCGCAGGCCGTCGGGCCGATAGTCGCTTTCCGCGGTTCCGCGGAACCGGCCGCCGATCAGCTTGGCGATCATCCGCGATCCGAAGCCCTGGCGCACGGGCGGCGTGCAGGGCGGCCCGTCGCGCTCCGTCCATGAGAGCTCCAGCCGGTCGCGTCCGTCGGCGGCCGCGATCGACCAGCCTATCGCGACCCTGCCTCCATCGCGCGACAGCGCGCCATATTTGATCGAATTGCTCTCCAGCTCGTGGAAGACGAGGGTGAGCGCCATCACCGCGTCGGCGTTGAAGACGAGGTGCGGCCCCTCGGCCTCGATACGCGCGCCGGCATGGACGAGGCCGCGGCCGATCAGATCGGGCAAGGAGGCGGCCGTCCAGCCGGTGTCGAGCAGCATGTCGACCGCGACGCCCATCGCGGCGAGCCGCCCGTCAAGCGCCTTGCGCGCCTCGTCGATCGAGCGGCCCGAGCGCAACGTCTGGTTGGCGACCGCCTGGACGATTCCGAGCAGATTCTTCATCCGGTGACGAAGCTCGAGCAGGCGGATCGAATCGAGATCCTCGTCGGGCCCGCCGTCTTCCTCGACGGCGGCGACCATCAGCTCGCTCCGTCGGCGGCGTCGGCGATCTTCTGGGGACGGATTTCGGGCAGCACCTCGCGGAAATGCCGGTCGACGCTGCCATAGCATTCGCACGACCTCTTCTCGACGGCCGGCCGGTCGAGGATCTGGATGGTGCCGCGGCGGTAGCGGATGAGGCCCTGATCCTGAAGCATCCGCGCGACCGCGCTGACCGTGGTGCGCTGGACGCCGAGCATCTCGGCGAGATATTCCTGGGTGAGCGGGATCTGGTTGCCGCCCGCACGGTCCTGCGCGGTCAGCAGCCAGCGGCAGCAGCGCGCCTCGAGCGGGTGGAAGGCGTTGCAGGCGACCGACTGCATCACCTGGGCGAGCAGGGCGTCGGCATAACGGGCGAAGAGGTCGCGGATGGAGGCCGAGCGGGCCTTGGCCGCCTCCAGCGCCTTCAGGTCGACGCGCAGTGCGAAGCCCGGCACCTGGACGACCGCGCGGGCATAGGCCGGCGCCTTGCCGCCGCTGACGATGCCGCCGACCGCGCCCTCCTTGCCGATCGTCGCCACCTCGACCGTGCGGCCGTCGGCGACTCCGATCACCATCGCGACGACGGTGCCGGCGCAGGGGAAATGGCTTGCGGGCACCTCCATGCCCGGCTCGAACAGGATTTCGCCGGCGCGAAGCTCGACCACGGTCGCATAAGGCTCGATCAAAGCCCGGTCGGCGAGGGTGAGGGTCGAGAGAAGGCGGTTGTTCGAGAAAGGCATCAGGCCGGTCCGCGTCCGCAAGCCAACGCTACAGAGAACATCCCAATCATCGTTCCCGCCACTCCAGCGTCCCCCTGGACGCTCCCCGGAAGGTCGAGTTTTAGCAGAGCAGGAAGGGCCTTGTCTGTCTGCGACTCGACATTAGGGTCCGGACCCTGGAACGACAAGGCGCTCGCCGCGACGGACGGCAACGTCTAAAGCAGCCGCGATGTCGCCGCACCACCATCACGGCCACGGGCACGGCCATGGCCACGGGCACGGCCATGGCCACGGCCACGGCCATGTCCATGCGCCCGCCGATTTCGGCCGCGCCTTCCTGGTCGGGACGGTGCTCAACGTCGGCTTCGTCGCGATCGAGGCGGTGGCGGGCCTGCTCGCCGGCTCGATGGCGCTGCTTGCCGATGCCGGCCACAATCTGTCGGACGTGCTCGGCCTCGTCATCGCCTGGGGCGCGGCGGCGCTGTCGCGCCGGGCGCCGACCGAGCGCTTCACCTACGGGCTTCGCAAATCCTCGGTCCTCGCGGCCCTGCTCAACGCCGTCTTCCTGCTCGTCGCGGTCGGCGCCATCGCCCTCGAATCGATCCATCGCTTCAGCCGTCCCGAATCCGTGTCGGGCACGATCATGATGATCGTCGCCGCGGCCGGAATCGCGGTCAACGCGGCAACCGCCCTGATGTTCGCGAGCGGCCGCAAGAACGATCTCAACATCAGGAGCGTCTTCGTCCACATGGCGGCGGACGCCGCGGTCTCGGCGACGGTGGTGGTCGCGGGGCTGGTCATGCTGGAGACTGGCTGGCTCTGGCTCGATCCGGCGATCAGCCTCGCTATCTCGGTCGTCATCCTCGCCGGCACCTGGGCCCTGCTGCGCGACGCGGTGTCGATGTCGCTCGACGCGGTGCCGGCCGGAATCGATCCGGTCGATGTCCATTCGGCCCTTGCGGGGCTGGAGGGCGTGAGCCGCGTCCACGATCTCCACATCTGGCCGATGAGCACGACCGAGGTGGCGCTCACCTGCCATCTCGTCATCCCCGCCGGCGCGCCGGGCGATGCCTTCCTCCACGATGCGTCGGACATGCTCCACCACCGCTTCCGGATCGCCCATGCGACGATCCAGGTCGAGACGGACGGGGAAGAGGATTGCCGGCTCGCCTCGCCGGCGGTGGTCTAGAGGCGCAGGCCCAGCTTCGGCCCGATCCAGAGGGTCAGCGAATAAAGGCAGATGGTGAGGACGCAGCCGACGGCGAGCGCTGTCCAGAAGGACCAGCCGTTGCGCAGCATCCAGGGGATGAGGAGAAACATCGGCTGCGAGGGGATCACGAACCAGAAAGTGGCTTCGGCCTGCGCGGCGATCCGCATCGGATCCTGCGTGCCGCGCCAGAGCCAGATCATGGCGAGCACCGAGATGAGCGGCAGCGACGCGATCAGCCCGCCCCAGCCCGGCCAGCGCCGCGCCACCTCCGAGACGATGGCGACGATGATCCCGGACAAAGCGGCCTTGATCGCGAAATAGAGCATCGGCGCTTCGTGCCGCAGCGGCGGGCGGAAGGGAAGGGTGCCGGGTTCAGGGCCGCCGCCGGCTTGCCGCGAAACCGCAGGCGGCAAGGACGATCAGGGCCATGCCGAGCGCTGGCCCCAGGATCATGCGCGGATTGAGGCCGCGGCCGCCGCGGCCTATGGCGCCAGCGATGCGACGGAGCGATGCGGCCCGAAGGCGGCCCGCTCGTTGGAGCCGGCAGCGAGGAGAATGAGCATGGAAAAGAGGCGGCTCGGGCGGGACGGACCCGAAGTCTCGGCGATCGGGCTCGGCTGCATGGGCATGTCCGAATTCTATGGCCCCGCCGACGATTCGGAATCGATCGCGACCATCCATCGCGCGCTCGACCGCGGCATCGACTTTCTCGACACTGCCGACATGTACGGCGTCGGCCGCAACGAGGAGCTGGTCGGCCGCGCCATCGCCGGGCGGCGGCACGAGGTGTTCCTTGCCACCAAGTTCGGCAATGTGCGCGGCGAGGACGGAAGCTTCCGCGGCGTGTGCGGACGGCCCGATTATGTCCGCTCGGCCTGCACGGCGAGCCTGAGGCGGCTGAACGTCGAGACGATCGACCTTTATTACCAGCATCGCGTCGATCCCGAAGTGCCGATCGAGGAGACGGTCGGCGCAATGGCCGATCTGGTCCATGAGGGGAAGGTGCGCTTCCTCGGTTTGAGCGAGGCGGCGCCGGCGACGATCCGCCGCGCCCATGCGACGCATCCGATCGCCGCGCTCCAGACCGAATATTCCTTGTGGAGCCGCGATCCGGAGGAGGATGGGCAGGCCGCCATGTCCCCCGGACATGGCTCCGCGGCGCGGGGCACTGCGGACCTGCCCATATTGCCGACGGTGCGCGCGCTCGGCATCGGCTATGTCGCCTACAGCCCGCTCGGCCGCGGCTTCCTCACCGGCCGGATCACGAAGCCGGAGGATTTCCCCGAGGACGATTTCCGCCGCTTCCATCCGCGCTTCACCGGCGAGAATTTCCAGAAGAACATCGCCCTGGTCCACGAGATCGAGGCGATGGCGCGGGCAAAGGGCGTCACCGCCGCCCAGCTCGCTCTGGCCTGGGTGCTGGCGCAGGGCGACGACATCGTCCCGATCCCCGGCACCAGGCATGTCGACCATCTCGACCAGAATATCGCCGCGCTCGACGTCCGCCTGACCGACGGGGAATTGGCGCGGCTCGACGAGATCCTCCCGCCAGGCGCCGCCTCGGGCCCGCGCTACCACGAACGGGGCATGGCGACCGTCAACCGCTGAGCGGGATCGTTTCGCGCCCGCTCGGGGCGGGTTGGCGCCCATCCCCGGCGCGGGGCCCGATCGGGGCACCAAAAAGGGCCCATCAGACCAGAGACGATGGACCCTCCCCCCAAGGGGTAACGGCCACGGCAGCTTCGTGGGGGAAGTGTACCACGTCCGCTGCCGCAATGATAGAATATGTTCCAGCCAATGTCATTAACTATTTGCGTCAGAGGGATAATCCCCGGCTTGGCGAAGCCAGCGGTCCATGAGCGGGAAGGCGGAGCGGCCCTCTTCCTTCGGCTTCCAGCCGCCGGTCATTCCGAACCATATGAGCATCGGGACGCCGACGTCGCGGCCGTTGGAGAAATTCTCGATCAGGCTTTGGCCGCCGGCGCGATAATCGTCGTGGAAGATGAGATCGGGCGGCAGGCCGATCGCCGCGGCGGCCGCCCAGGACCAGGCGATGGCGGCCATCTCCTCGCCCGGATCGCCGGCGACGGACGAGAGGGTCGGGCGCAGCTCCGGCGCGGTGACGGCGATATGGCCAGCCTCGTGGAGCAGGTCGCTCGGCCATTTCAGCCGCTCGGGATCCACGACCAGCCCGCCGTCGCGGATCGTCAGGCCGGGCAGGAAGCTCTCCGGCACCGGCCCGATCGCGACCGTGACCCCGATCTCGCGAAGAAAGGAGAGGATGCGGCGGGTTTCGGGCCGGTCATAGGGGCGAGGCATAAGAAGTTGCTCTCCGGCAAATGCCGAATCGTCAACATTCAACCTGGCGGTTGACATTCCTGGCGGAATGAGAATATTAAACCATATGGTTGAACAACGACCCGACCCGCTCGACACCGTCTTCCACGCGCTCGCCGATCCGACGCGCCGCCGGATGCTGCGCGCGCTCGCGGGCGGGGAAAGGACGGTGGGCCAGCTCGCCGAGCCTTTCGCAATGTCGCTCGCCGCGGCCTCCAAGCATGTCAAGGCGCTCGAGCAGGCGCGGCTGATCCGGCGCGAGGTGCGCGGGCGCACCCATGTCTGCAGCCTCGCGCCGGCGCCGCTCGCCTCGGCGCACGAATGGCTCGGCTTCTACGAACGCTTCTGGAGCGGCCGGCTCGATATCCTCGAGCGGCTGCTGCGCGGCGAGGGTTCCGACACATCCCAGGGAGAAAAAAGATGACCAGGCTTGCGCCCACCCCGTTTGGCGAGCTGATGGAGCCGACCACGCTCAGGATCCAGCGACTTCTGCCGGGCCCGATCGAGCGGGTCTGGGCCTATCTGACCGACAGCGACCTTCGCGCCCAGTGGCTCGCCGCCGGCGCGATGGAGCCGAAGGTCGGCGCGCCGTTCGAACTGGTCTGGCGCAACGACAGGCTGACCGATCCGCCCGGCGAACGGCCGGAGGGCTTCGGCGCCGAGCATCGGATGCAGAGCCGCATCCTCGAGATCGAGCCGCCGCGCCGGCTCAGCTTCGCCTTCGAAGGGAGCGGCGACGTCACCTTCGAACTGGAGCCGCGGGGCGATGAGGTGCTGCTCACCCTCATCCATCGCCGCCTGCCGAACCGCGGCATGATGCTCGGAGTCTCGTCCGGCTGGCACGCGCATCTCGACGTGCTCGCCGCCCGCGCGCGGGGCGAGGAGCCGGCGCCCTTCTGGGACGAGGTACGCCGGCTGCGGTCCGAATATGAAAGCCGGATTCCCGGCTGATCTCCCAAAGGACGAAAAGAGATGACGACGCACCGGATCGCGACTCGCGAGCAATGGCTGAAGGAGCGGCTCGACCTGCTCGAGGCGGAGAAGGCATTGACCCGCGAGAGCGACGCCCTGGCACGGTGCCGCCAGGCCCTGCCCTGGATTCGGGTCGACAAGGCGTATCGGTTCGCGACCGAGGCGGGGAGCGAGTCGCTCGCCGGCCTGTTCCGGGGCCGCTCGCAGCTCCTCGTCTATCATTTCATGTTCGGGCCCGATTATGCCGCCGGCTGCCCCTCCTGCTCGATGATCGCCGACGGCTTCGACGGCTTCCGGGAGCATCTCGCCCAGCATGACGTGATGCTGTGGGCGGTGTCGCGCGCGCCGCTGCCCAAGCTGCTGGCGTATAGGCAGCGGCTCGGCTGGACCTTTCCCTGGGCTTCCTCCTTCGGGAGCGACTTCAACTTCGATTACAGCGTCGGCTTCACCGAGGCGCAGCAGGACCGGGGCTACGACTATAATTTCGAGGAGAAGCCGCCCCTCCCGCGCGATTTTTCGGGCGGCGCCCACGCCGCGATGTGCGGGGTCGACGGTCGCACCTACCTGCGCGAGCTGCCGGGGATGAGCGCGTTCGTCGAGGAGGGCGGCGCGATCTACCACAGCTATTCCACCTATGCGCGCGGCCTCGACGCCCTCTGGGGCCTGTATCCGTGGCTCGACCGAGCGCCGCTCGGCCGCAACGAGAACGGCCCCTGGTGGAAACGCCGCGACGAATATCAGGCGGCCTGACGGCGATCCCGGCGCGAGTACGCACCGGCATTTTGCAGTACACGGCCGTCATGCGGCGGCTAATCCCGCTGGGACCCCAGCCTTCGCTGGGGTGACGGGGGGCGCTCTTTCCGCTTGACTCATCCTGCCACCCCGTCCTATATTTCTGTCATGACAGAAATAACTGTAGATCAGAGCCTGCCGCCCGCGGTCGAGCGCTTCATCCTCCATTGGGGCGACATGGGCGGGCAATGGGGCGTCAACCGGTCGGTCGCGCAGATCCATGCTCTTCTCTATCTCTCGGAGCGGCCGCTGACCGCCGAGGAGATTGCCGAGACGCTCGGCATGGCCCGGTCGAACGTCTCGAACAGCCTGAAGGAGCTGACCGGCTGGAAGCTGATCCGCCGCGTTCCCGTCTTCGGCGACCGGCGCGACCATTATGAGGCGGAGACCGATCTCTGGGAGATGGTCACCCGCATCGCCCAGGGCCGCAAGGAGCGCGAGATCGATCCCGCCGCCGCGGCCCTGCGCGCCTGCCTCGCCGATGCGGAAGGCGACCGGCGGGTCAGCCCCGTCGCCCGGAAGCGCCTCGCCGAGATGGAGTCGTTCGTCTCGACCCTCAGCGGCTGGTACGACCAGATGCTCTCGGTGCCGGCGCCCAAATTGATGGCGCTGATCCGCATGGGATCGAAGGTGGCGAGCCTCGTCGGCTGGGGCCGGGGAGGCAAGCCGCGCGATCGAGGATGATTTTATTTGCGCTGGTATTTCTCTCCTGACGGAAATGCCAGAATGAAGGGGACAGACGGTGCAGAGGTTCGAAGCGAAGGTCATTCCCTTCCCGCCGCGCCCGGTTCCGCGCCCCGCGCCCGCGGACGTCGCCGACCTCCGCTTCCGCACCCTGGTCGGCGAGGCCGATTGGGCGCGCCTCCCCGTCGCCGTCCGGGCGCGGTTCGGCCGCCATATCGGCGAGGGCCGATCGATCCTCTATGCTGGCGAGGTGGTCGAATGCCGGATGAGCCGCTGCGGCCGGCTGCTGGCTGAGGCGCTGCGCCCGATCGGCGCGCCGCTGCCGCTGTCGCGCGAGGCTTTCGTTCCGGCGTCGGTCAGCGTCACCGAGGATCCGGCGTCGGGCGGCCAGTTCTGGACCCGCATCTACGGGCGTCCCCCTTCGACTTCGCTCAGGACAAGCTTTCCCCAGGTGATCCGAAGCGCCAAGCGCTTCCGCGGACCGACCGGGCTCGAGGAATATATCGGCTGCGGCATCGGAATCGCGCTCCGGGTCGCGGTCGAGGACGGCGCGCTCCATTTCCTCAGCGATCATTATTTCGTCCGGATCGGGCGGCTGCGGCTGCGGCTTCCCGCCTTGCTGACGCCCGGGCGGATGAAGGTCAGCCATGTCGATTGCGGCCATGGCTGGTTCGCCTTCGTGCTTCGGCTCGATCACCCATGGCTCGGCGCGCTCGTCCGCCAGACCGCCTTGTTCCGCGAGCGGGTCGCGGCGGAGGAGGCGCTTTGAGCCGGATCCTCGTCATCGGCGGCTATGGCGGCTTCGGCGCGCGGCTCTGCCGCCGGCTGGCGGCGGCGGGGCACGAGCTGCTCGTCGCCGGCCGAAGCCTCGACAGGGCCGCCGCCTTCGCCGCCACCCTCCCGCGCGCCCAGCCGCTCGCGCTCGATCGCGCGGCCATCGCCGCGCGCCTGCCGGCGCTGGAGGCGGATCTGGCGATCGACGCGGCCGGGCCTTTCCAGGGCAGCTCTCATGCCGTCCCCGAGGCCTGCATCGCCGCCGGCATCCCCTATCTCGATCTCGCCGACGCGCGCGATTTCGTCCGCGGGATCGCGGCGCTGGACGAAGCCGCGCGCGCGGCGGGGGTGGCGGTCGTCGCCGGCGCCTCCAGCCTTCCGGCCCTGTCGGGCGCGGTCGCCCGACGGCTGGCCGAAGGGCTGGAACGGGTGGAGACGGTCGACATCGCGCTCAGCACGGCCGGCCGAGGGAGCGGCGGCGAATCGGTCGTGCGCGCGGTCCTCTCCTATGTCGGGCGGCCGGTGCTTCTGTGGCGGAGCGGGCGCTGGACCGCGGCCGCCGGCTGGCAGGAGATGGAGCGGACATGCTTCCGTTTCCGCGACGGCAGCGGCCTCGGAAGCCGGCTGGTCGCGATCGCCGACGTCCCCGATCTCGACCTGCTGCCGGCGATGCTTCCGGGGCGGCCGAGCGCGACCTTCCGCGCCGGCACCGATTCGGCGCCGCAGATGCGGGGCCTGTGGCTGGCGAGCTGGCCGGTGCGCTGGGGCTGGCCGAAGTCGCTTTCGGGCGCCGCGCCCGTGCTGCTGCGCCTCTATCGCCTCACCGCCGGGCATGGCGGGCGTTCGGCGATGAGAATCGTGCTGCGCGGCCGGGCCGCCGGCCGGCCGGTCGAGCGGCGCTGGACCCTGGTCGCCGAGAAAGGCGAGGGGCTGGACATTCCCGTGCTGGCGGCCGCCTTGCTCGCCGAGGATGCGCTTGCCGGCCGCCTCGCCGCCGGCGCGCGCCCGGCGTCCGGCCTGCTGAGCCTGGACCGGTTCGAGCCGGCTTTCGCCGGCCTCGCCCTGCGGCACGAGATGGACGAGCGGCCGCTGCCGCCGCCGCTTTACGCGCGGCTGCTCGGCGCGGACTTCGATCGTCTGCCGCCGGCGGTCCGCGCGCTCCACGATCTCAATGGCGACGGCGGTGCGGCGGGGGAAGGGACGGTCGCGCGCGGCCGAGGCTGGCTCGCCCGCGCGATCGGGCACCTCATGGGCTTCCCGCCCGCCGGGACATGGCCGCTCTACGTCGCCTTTCGCGAGCGGAACGGCGTCGAGACCTGGACGCGCGACTTCGGCGGCCATCGTTTCGCGAGCGCGCTCCGCGCGGTGCGCGGCGGCCTGATCGAGGAGCGTTTCGGCCCCTTGCGCTTCGCCTTCGCCCTTCCCGCGGGCCCGGAAGGGCTGGAGATGCACCTCCGCCGCTGGAGCGCCTTTCGGCTGCCGATGCCGCGCGTCCTCGCGCCGTCCATCTCGGCGCGCGAATGGCAGGACGAGGCGCGGCGGTTCCGCTTCGACGTCGCCGTCGCCTTGCCGCTCATCGGAGAAGTGGTTCGCTATTCCGGCTGGCTGGTTGGGGACGGAGCGGCGGGTTCGACGGGAGAATCGTCATGACGACCGAGCCATCCGCCCGCCGTTTCGCCGCAGCCTGTGCGGCCTCGCTTCTCGTCCCGGTCCTGGCGGGTGCCGCGCTGTTCGGCCTGAGCGGGTCGGGAATCACTGCCGGCATCGTCTTCCTGTTCCTGATCTTCGGCCTGCCGATCGCGCTGCTGCACCTGCTGGTCCTGGCGCTTCCCGCTTATGCGGTCCTTCGCCATTATTGGCCGCTGAGCTGGTGGGCCGCGTCGCTCGGCGGCTTCGTCGTCGGAGCGATTCCGATCGGCCTGATGAGCCTCGCCTCGTCGCCGCTTTCGATCGATCCACCAATGATCGGCGGCCTTCTCGGCCTCTCCGGCGGCCTCGCCTTCTGGGCGGTGCTCGCCATGAAAAAGGGCGGCCCGTCGCCGGACCGCCCTTGATCGACTGGCGTTTGAACCCTTAGCGCTTCGAGAACTGGAAGCTCCGGCGGGCCTTGGCGCGGCCGTATTTCTTGCGCTCGACCACGCGCGGATCGCGGGTGAGGAAGCCGGCCTGCTTGACGGTCGTTCGAAGCGCCGGCTCGTAGCGGGTCAGCGCCTGGGCGATGCCGTGCTTGACCGCGCCGGCCTGGCCCGAAAGGCCGCCGCCGGTGACGGTGCAGACCACGTCATACTGGCCGCGCCGCTCGACGATGTCGAACGGCTGGTTGATGACCAGCCGAAGCGTCGGACGGGCGAAATAGACATTCTGGTCGCGGCCGTTGACGATGATCGAGCCGCTGCCCGGCTTCAGCCAGACGCGGGCGACGGCGTCCTTGCGGCGGCCGGTCGCGTAGGCGCGGCCCTGCTTGTCGAGCTGCTGCTCGCGAAGCGGGGCGGACGGCGCGGCGGGCTCGGCCGGAGCGGCGGGGGCGGCGGGCGCCTCGGCGCCCTCGGGCGCGGCGGCCGGGGCCGGCGGAGCGGCGCCGGTCAGCTCGGCGAGGTCGGAAAGGGATTGGCGATTGTCTGACATCAGGCACCCACCTTGTTCTTGCGGTTCATGCCCGCGACATCGAGGAGCTCGGGATTCTGGCCGCCGTGCGGATGCTCGGTGCCGGCATAGAGGTGAAGGGCGCGCATCTGGTCGCGGCCGAGCGGCCCGCGCGGGATCATGCGCTCGACCGCTTTCTCGAGCACCCGCTCGGGGAACTTGCCCTCGAGCAGCTTGCCGGCGGTGACGCTCTTGATGCCGCCGGCATAGCCGGTGTGGCGATAATAGATCTTGTCCTGCAGCTTCTTGCCGGTGAAGCGGACCTTGCCGGCATTGATGATGACGACATGGTCGCCGCAATCGACGTGCGGCGTGTAGCTCGGCTTGTGCTTGCCGCGCAGGATGTTGGCGACGATCGTGGCGAGCCGCCCGACCACCAGCCCGTCGGCATCGATCAGATGCCATTTCTTCTCCACCTCGGCGGGCTTGGCCGATTTGGTGGTCTTCATCAGCGCCTTCATGGCGAGACCTCGTGCTCAAAAGGAGAGCGCCGCCTCGGGAGGCGGCGCCGACGGCGGGCAATTGGCAAAGGAGGGCGCGCAAGTCAAGGAAAAGCAGGCGTTTCGCGAGAGGTAACACGTTACCTTGAAGTGTTCGTCTCGTCCTCGACCCATGAAGCATAAGCCGGCAGCGCCGCCTCGATCGGCCAGGCGACCGCCGCCGGAACCTCGTAGCTGTGCATCTCGGCGAGGCGGGCGATCAGCGCGTCGGCGCTCCCGGCCGTCGTCTTGAACAGGGCCGCGATCTCCTCCGCCTCCTCGACCTTGCCCTGCCACCAATAGATGGACCGGCAGGGGCCGAGGATGTTGGCGCAGGCGGCAAGCCTCTCCTCGACCAGGGTGCGGGCGATCGACGCGGCTTCGTCCGCGTTGCCGAAGGTGGCGTAGACGGTGGCGATTCGGCTCATGCGTTCCGCTCTCCGAGCGCATGCGCCGTCGCCAGGATCGTCGCCAGCAGCAGCACCGCCATGCCCTGGTGCGACACGGCGAGGGGGAGCCTGACGCCGCTCAGCAGGGTCGAGATTCCGAGCGAGATCTGGAGGGCGACGGCGAACAGCACGGCGACCGCATAAGGGCGGCGGCCGCGGCGCCAGGCGGTGGCGGCGAGCAGCACGACCATCGCCGCGACGCAGAAGGCCAGCCAGCGATGGATGAACTGGACGACGATCGGGTTGTCGACGAGGTTGAGGATCCACGGATGCATCATCGGCGTGCCGGCCGGGAACCATTCGTCGCCCATTTTCGGCCAGCTATTGTAGGCGAAGCCGGCATCGAGGCCGGCGACATAGGCGCCGTACATGAGCTGCAAAGCGAGCAGGCAGAGCGTCCAGATCCCGGCCGTCGGCATCCGTGCCGGCCGCGCTTCGGGGTTGCGGGCGAGCGCGCGCAGGTCGAGCGCCACCCACAGGCTCGCCGAGAAGATGGTGAGCGCGGTCAAGAGATGGATGGCGAGGCGGACATGGCTGACCTCCGGCCGGTCGACCAGGCCCGATGCGACCATCCACCAGCCGATCGCGCCCTGCAGGCAGCCGAGCCCGAATATGGCGACGAGCTTCCAGCCATAGGTCTTGGGGATCGCCCGCTTCCAGGCGAACCAGATCAGGGGCAGAGCGAAGACGAGGCCGATCAACCGCCCGAGCAGCCGATGGACATATTCCCAGAAGAAGATGGTCTTGAAGTCGGCGAGGCTCATGCCGCTGTTGACCAATTCATATTGCGGGCTGTGCCGATAAGCGGCGAACTCGGCCTGCCAGGCCGTATCGCCGAGCGGCGGCAGCGCGCCGGAGATCGGCTCCCATTTGACGATCGAGAGGCCCGATTCGGTCAGGCGGGTGATTCCGCCGACCACGACCATCGCAAGCACGAGCGCGGCGATGAGCAGGAGCCAGTTAGAGATGGCGAGCGGACGGGTGCGCGGAGGCGCGGGAACAGCGGCAATGATGGCCATGCCGCGCCTATGCCGCCCCGCGCCGCGCTTCTCAATGCAACTTTTTCTTCATGGGCAGCATGTGTAATGTTGTATCTTAACCGGGCTTGGGCTATGGGAACCGGCGAGTCATGGGTGAGAGCATGTTCATGGACGCGGCCCGAAGGGGGCTGTTCGACCGGCTGGCCATCGGCCTGTCGGGGCTTTGTCTCGTCCATTGCGTCGCAAGCGCGATCTTCGTCGCCCTGCTCGCGACCGCCGGCGGCTTCCTGCTCAACCCGATGATCCACGAGGTCGGCCTGACGCTCGCCATCGGCATCGGCATGGTCGCGCTCGGACGCGGAATCGTCGACCATGGCTTCATGATGCCGGCGTCGATCGGCGGCCTCGGCCTCGGCGTGATGGCGGGCTCGCTCACCCTGCCCGAGGGCGGCTCCGGCACCATCTACACGATCCTCGGCGTCTGCATCCTCGCGCTCGGCCACGATCTCAATCGCCGCGCGACCCTCTGAGGAACTCAAAAAAGCCCGTTCAGTGCGTAACGGTGACAGCCACTTCTCACCTATCCTATTGCTGACACTAACGGGTTCGTTCCGGGACCACACTGGTCCAGCACGAATCGAGATCCTTCAGCGCCAATTCGATCCAAGCGGCCACAGGAGTGTTCACGTTCGTTTCTGCCGTGAGTTTTCCCTCATCGGAATAAGTGCTCAAAGAATAACTTACCCCATCGAGCACAATCTGAGAGCCTGGCGACGATCCAACGGGTGCGAATTTAGGCACCGTTATGTTGCGCATGCTGGCGAGGACCGGACGCGCGGCAATGCATGTGCGAGTGTCGGCCCAAGTGACTTGCGCGTGTTTCTGGAACCCCTTCACAACTGAGCGGCGAAGCCAGAAATCAAGTTGCTTGTGGGTGTGATCATAGCCAAGCGTACCGACCTCAACCTTGATCGTGATCAGATGGCCTGCCGGTTCCCGTGAGAACTCCGCCCAAGGCCGACCAAGCTCCGCAGGGATCGTCGCAACCGGAACCGTGAAAAATAATACCATCATCATAACATCTTAGCGCCTTAACCGCCGCTTTCCAACCCCCGGACACAACCGATCACGATTAGGCGAATGAAGGCAAGCGGAGACGGTGCCTAGGGCGACGTACGGCCATTGAGAAGCGCGACCAGCACCGGAATAGGACTCGGATATCGCTAAGCGAGCCATCGTTTAAAACCAACAATGCGGTCGCGCATGACCATCAACCGCCTGGCTAACAAGACTGACTACGCTCGGTACCAGACAAGCCCTGTCCCGTTTGCATTCCGTCTCCAATACCCTTCCAAAAACTCTCGTCCGACAGCTTGAACTCTCTCACGATCCCATCCGGTCCCAAAATCCAAAAGGACGGATTCGGGTTCCCTGACTCGGTTGCCAACTGCTCCAGCCCCAGCCAATCGCCGTCTGACGGATATTTATCAATATTTTGCTGCACTGGGCCACCTCTCTTTGGATGATTATGCAGAATTCCTTGTGCAGTGCTCGGAGGTGCGGGAACGGTAGCAAAGCCTGGCTCGTTGTTCGAGTAGATACCGTCGTCGTATGCGCCGAAAGAAGTCCCGCTCCCATAGATGAGAGCGCCAAACTCGACCGAACTCCAATTCGAACCTTCTGGATCAGTAAGCGGTGCGCCCGGCGGACCTGAAACCCCGACCGGCGGTAAGCCCATTATCACATGCGCGATGTCGACCGCCGTGCCACTCGCACTCGTGCAGTGCTTAGTATAATTTGCCACTTTCCGCGAGGGGGGAGCCGGCGGCGGGGGCGGGGGCGGGGGAACGCTCCCACCCGTCTGCGGCGGCGGCGACACGGGCGGCGGGGGGAGATGCCCCGTGACCGGAATTGCAGGACCGGGCCCGGGTCCCATCGTGGGAGGCGGGAGAAATGGGGGCGGCGTTCGCGGCGTCCTTGTCGATGTAGGGGCCGCTCCGCCGATCAACTCCATATCCTCCGGGGTCAATCCGGAAATGCCGCTATTCCCTGGCTCGTCGGAAGACATACGCCACCTCCTACGCTCACCCCGTTCGACTCGGATCAGCAAGCGTAAGCCCGCGCGGCCGATTCGCAAGATGGAATTATAGCCAAAATGGTAGCAACAGCTATGGACGACCCGCAGTCAAGGAAGCTAGCATCGTGACTGATTTGTTACGGCGTCAATACGATTAAGGAAGGTCTCTTTCCCGTGGTAACGCTTATGAGTACGCTTTATGGTGCTAGGTACGATTTCCCATTTCGCGTGGAACCTCCTAAACTGACTGTAATGGTTGCGGCCATTCCAAGGACTGGCAGCACGTTTCTCTGCACTGCGCTATGGCGTACCGGCGTGATGGGTGCACCGATGGAATATCTGAATCTAAGGAACCGCAAGGACGATATGATTCGTCGCTTAGGAGGTGATCTTGTTTCTTACTGGAGACATGTAAAGGAGGTACGTACATCCGAAAATGGGACGTTTTCGTTTAAGGCATTTCTCCAGGACTTTAGAGACGCGTCAGAATGGACACCGGATATACTTCCTTATATCAAGGCAGACAAGGTTATATATCTTCGTCGACGGGATAAAATGGCCCAAGCAGTTTCGTACAGTCGGGCTCACCAAAGCGGAAAATGGTTTGCCGACATGAATGAACTGCGAGACTGCGCTTATAGCGAGGCGAGCGTTCGGCAAAGCCTTCGGTGGGTTTATGAGCTGGAGGAGGGATGGGAGAAGCTTTTCGATAGAAAGCGCTGCAAGCCGCTAAGAATATATTATGAGGATCTCGAGGATGATCCGGGGAGCGTGGTTCGGGAAATCCTGGAATTCGTGGGAACAGAGGAAGGTAGCGAGGGCTTAGATATTCCTATGCCCATCCGGCAACGAGACAGCATCACTGAAGAGTGGATTGCGACTTATCTGAAAACAAGTGAATCGCAGATCGAAAGAACGTAACTAACACGCTCCAGTCGCCTCTAAACCAGGCAACGCGATGCGCATAGGTCCAACCGCCAGCCGAGGCGGCCTGAATCTCGTATAGGGGAAGGAAAAAGTCGATATTGAGCGCGCGTTGAACGATGAAATTAAATGCGACCCTGGTCACCCTGCCATTTCCATCGACGAGCGGGTGGAGGTTCAAAAACAGGGACGAAGCGACGATCGCCGCCGCCAGGGGGTCACCCTCTCCGAACTGGCGAACGAACTGGCTCAGCTGAGCCAAGACAGGGAGGATGTTTGATGCGTCGGGGTAAATCGCAATCGCACCGTAAGCGTCCGGCAGGGTTGTTGCGGCGTCTTCCCGAAGCGGCTCTCCCTTCGCGAGGCCGGATACGTGTTCCACCCAGCCCGGCGTCAATAAAGACGTCGCGGCTGCTTCTGCCGTCACTTCGGCGTGGAGGCGGCAGCAGATCTGCCGCTCCATTTCTGTTCGATAAAGCTGCGCCACGGAATCCCGGTTCGCGCGCAGATGGTGATCGGATAGCCTGCATCGAAGTGCTGAAATTGGGTTATTATTGCTGATGGCGCAGCCGCTGCACGAGATAAGGTCATGCTGGAGGGCCAATGAATCCCGACATACCTGAAGATCGACCTCCATTTCAGTGAGTAGGTGATCATAGGTGCGGATAAATTGGCGTATATCAGGCATTACGCCGACTGGGATATCGATTTCCATTATCTAACCGAGGATCGAGTTGTGGATCAGGCCATCCCGTTTCCCCGTTTATCGTGCTACAAACTTCACGATTTTGCAATGCCGATAAGAGCCGGGCAACTCGCTCGGCCCTGGATGGATGCGACACCAGGGCACTATGCGTACCGGTGCACGCCCCTCAACATTGCCAACACTTCGGGCTGGGAGGTCCTGAACACCTTTGATTTCACGGCTGAGTGGAACGGTGGCCCTGGACAACGAGCTATCACCATATCCCCCGTTGCTCGTGAAGGTGTTCCATTCAACATTGCGTCATCGCATTTTGGGAAAGGAATATTGACCTTTCACCTCGGATGGCTTTTCCGGACAAATCCGGGATGGGCGATATGGGCAAAGGGCCTGCCTAATAAGCATCGGCATAAGATTGCCGCTTTGGAAGGCATCGTCGAAACGGAATGGCTCCAATTCCCATTTACAATGAACTGGAGATTCACAAAGCCAGGTAAAGTGAGTTTCGCGATCGGCGATCCGATAGCCTTTATCACGTTGTTCCCCCACGGATGGATAGATGCTGTGCAGCCAACGCTTCACAGTATTAGCGATGACCCGGATCTTCATCGAGAGTTTATGGAATGGCGGGATTCCCGATCTCAGTTCAACAAGGGTCTCGAAGAAAGAGATGAAAATATTATGAAGATTGGATGGCAAGGGAAGTATTTTAAAGGAGACCCGTTCGTTCGCCATCATAATTTTCATATTAATAAGCGAAAGCTAAGAGAACCAATTGAGAGGTAGGTAAATTTTTAATTTGAGTTTTATCTGATGATTGCCAGTTGAAAGCATATATTTTCTACCAGATCTATTTTGCATGGCACGGCAGAAGCGAAGTATAGATGTCAAATCCCAACGTGCCATAACACATCGACCACCGGTTCGATGGGGCTCGCGAATGCCGTTGGGCTCATTCCTGTAGTTGCATTCGTCCGCGATGAGATGGTGAGCCGCTTCTTGTCGCCGCACCGGCAAGTGACTAAGTCTCCTCCATGGCCTCGCACCAGCATGACGACCGGCACCATCACGAGCATGGCGATTCCGCCTCGCTCGCCGGCGCCGCCCGAACGACCGTCGAGGCGTCGGGCGAGCAATGGACGGCGATGCGCGCCGCGGTCTTCGACGCGCTGGCGAGCTTCGACCGCCCCGCCTCGGCCTATGACATCGCCGACAAGGTCTCGAAGGACCAGGGCCGCCGCGTCGCCGCCAACAGCGTCTACCGGATCCTCGACCTGTTCGTGAACGCCAATGTCGCGCGCCGGGTCGAGAGCGCCAACGCCTATGTCGCCAACGCCCATCCCGCCTGCCTCCACGACTGCATCTTCCTGATCTGCGACCAATGCGGCCAGACCAAGCATATCGACGACGACGCGCTCGCCCGCGGCGTCCGCGCGGCAGCGAAGCAGGCCGGCTTCGCCCCCGACCGCCCGGTGATCGAGGTGCGCGGCACCTGCGAGGATTGCCGCAAGAATTGAGCTTCGGCTTCGGTGTCCCAGCCTCGCTCGTCCCGAGCGGGGGTGGCAGCTCAAGCTCATTTCGGCCGCGGCACTTTTCGTCTGGCCCGGCGCGCCGTCCCCACGCATAATCCCGCAATGACCCGCCCGCCGAAGGCCCCGTGAGCGAACCCGAATCGCTCGCAACGATCGAAGGGCTGGACGAGCATGTCCGCCGCCATTCCTACGACCGGCTGCTCATGCTGTCGGACGGCATCTTCGCGATCGCGACCACGCTTGCCGCGCTCGACGTGCGCATTCCAACCCATGCGGACAGCTTTCGCGCCTTGCTCGTCGGGAGCCAGCGCAGCCTCATCGCTTATGGCCTGAGCTTCCTGGTGACCGGCGTGTTCTGGCTCAACCATCGCAACCTCTTCGCCCGCCTGCGCCGGGTCGACACGGCGCTGACCGCGATGACGCTTGCGATGCTCGGCCTGATCGCCCTGATCCCGGCGACGATCCGTACCCTCTATCTGGAGGAAGGCGGCCATTCCGGCCTGCGGCTCTACGGCCTCACCATGTGCACCTGCGGGATCGTCAGCACGGCCATGTGGTGCTACGCCTCCTTCCGGCCCGGCCTGATGCACGCCTCGATCGACCGCCGGGAGCGCTGGACGCGAATCCTCGCCACGATCGGCCTGCCGATCTGCTGCCTGCCCGTCGTCGTGATGCCGGACGGCAATTTCGTCGGCGCGATGCTGCCGTTGCTGGTCGCGATGGTCCTGGTCCGCCGGGTGGTTCTGCCGAAGCTGATGCCGCGGACGGCGGGCTAGGATCGTCGTGACGCCGCAGCTTGCCGCGATCCTGCTCTGGCTGCTCTTCCTCCTGAGCTGGCATGCGGCGATGCTCTGGACCGCCCGCACCGTCAGCCGCGAGAGGATGTGGCTCCAGACCCTCTATTTCGCCGGCTTCGTCATCGGCTTCTGCCTGTTGTTCATGCGGCCGGAATGGTGGGGCCAGCGCGCGGCGCACCATCCGCCCGTCTGGCTGAGGCCGCTCTGGGACGGGCCGTCCGCGCTCGCCTGGGCCCTGGTCGCCGCCCAGCTCGCCGGCTTCGCCTTCGCCTGGTGGGCGCGCGCCCATCTGGGCCGGCTCTGGTCCGGCGGGATGACCATCCGCGAGGACCACAAGGTCGTCGATACCGGACCGTACCGGCTGGTGCGCCACCCCATCTATACCGGCTTCATCGCCGCCATCCTTGCCTATGCCCTGCTGAAGGCGAGCCCGGCGGCGCTCGCGGGCGGTGCAATCCTCACTTTGGTCATGGCGGTGAAGGCGAAAGCGGAGGAGCGGTTCCTCCGCCGCGCGCTCGGCGCCGAAGCCTATGATTCCTATGGAAAGCGCACGCCCATGCTGCTGCCGTTCGGGCCGGTCTGAACGTCACCCGGTCGCGGCCACGGCCGCAATCGAGGCCGCGCCTGCACCCGCTCTGCACATCAACAACATTCGACAAAATCGGCGCTTTTCGCTAGCTCCGGGAGCGGTGAAGGACCATATGCGACCCCGATGACCGACCGCTCCGCAACGCCTTTGCTCGACCAGGTCCACATTCCCGCCGACCTTCGCAGGCTCAAGCCGGAGCAGCTCCGCCAGCTCGCGGACGAGCTGCGCGAGGAGACGATCTCGGCGGTGTCGGTGACCGGCGGCCATCTCGGTGCGGGCCTTGGCGTCGTCGAGCTGAGCGTCGCGCTCCACTACGTCTTCGACACGCCGGGCGACCGGCTGGTCTGGGACGTCGGCCACCAGGCCTATCCGCACAAGATATTGACCGGGCGGCGCGACCGCATCCGCACCCTGCGCCAGGGCGGTGGCCTTTCCGGCTTCACCCGGCGGAGCGAGAGCGAGTACGACCCGTTCGGGGCCGCCCACAGCTCGACCTCGATCTCGGCCGCGCTCGGCTTCGCGGTGGCGAACAAGCTTTCGGGCGCGCCGGGCAAGGCGATCGCGGTGATCGGCGACGGCGCCATGTCGGCCGGCATGGCCTATGAGGCGATGAACAATGCGGAAGCCGCCGGCAACCGGCTGGTCGTGATCTTGAACGACAACGACATGTCGATCGCGCCGCCGGTCGGCGGTTTGTCGCATTATCTCGCGCGGCTCGTCTCCTCGCCCAAATATCTGACCCTTCGCCACCTCGCCCAGCGTTTCGCGCGCAAGCTGCCCGACCGGCTCCACGCGCTCGCCCGCAAGATGGAGGAGTTCGGCCGCGGCCTCGCCACCGGCGGCACGCTCTTCGAGGAATTGGGCTTCTATTATGTCGGCCCGGTCGACGGCCACAATGTCGAGCGGCTCGTCCAGATCCTCGAGAATGTCCGCGACGCCAGCGAGGGGCCGATGCTGGTCCATGTCGTCACCAAGAAGGGCAAGGGCTATGCCCCGGCCGAGGCGGCGGCGGACAAATATCACGGCGTCCAGAAGTTCGACATCGTCTCGGGCGTCCAGGCCAAGGGGGAGCCGGGGCCGCCAAGCTACACGTCGGTTTTTGCGAAAGCGCTGGTTGCGGAAGGAGAGCGGGACGACAGGATCGTCGCGATCACCGCGGCGATGCCGTCGGGGACCGGCCTCGACCGGTTCGGAGCGCGCTTTCCGGACCGGATGTTCGACGTCGGCATTGCCGAGCAGCATGCGGTGACCTTCGCCGCCGGCCTCGCCGCCCAGGGGATGCGGCCCTTCTGCGCCATTTACTCCACCTTCCTGCAGCGCGCCTACGACCAGGTCGTCCACGACGTCGCGATCCAGAACCTCCCCGTCCGCTTCGCCATGGACCGGGCCGGGCTGGTCGGCGCCGACGGCGCGACCCATGCCGGCAGCTTCGACCTCGCCTATCTCGGCACGTTGCCCAATTTCACATTGATGGCCGCCGCCGACGAGGCGGAGCTGGTCCATATGGTCCACACCATGGCGCTGCACGACGACGGGCCGATCGCGGTCCGCTACCCGCGCGGCAACGGCATCGGCGTGGCGCCGCCCGAGGCGCCGCAAAGGCTCGAGATCGGCAAGGGGCGGATCGTGCGCGAGGGCAAGAAGGTCGCCATCCTCTCGCTCGGCACCCGGCTCGAGGAAGCGCTGAAGGCGGCCGATGCGCTGGAGGGCAGGGGCCTTTCGACCAGCGTCGCGGACCTGCGCTTCGCCAAGCCGCTCGACGAGGAATTGATCCGCCGCCTGCTCGCCACCCACGAGGTCGCGGTGACGGTCGAGGAAGCGGCGATCGGCGGCCTCGGCGCCCATGTCCTGACGCTTGCGAGCGATCTCGGCCTGATCGACGCGGGCCTCAAGCTGCGCACCATGCGCCTCCCCGACCGTTTCCAGGACCAGGACCGGCCCGAGCGCCAATATGAGGAAGCCGGCCTCGACGCCGGCGCCATCGTCGACACGGTGCTGAAGGCGCTCCGCCACAACAGCGCGGGCGTGGTCGAAGGAGCCCGCGCCTGAGCCGCGCGCGGGCAATGGCGGTCGCCGCGGCCCTGCTCGCCGGCGCCTGCACGCGTGAAGACCCGATGGCCGGCCAGATCGCCTGCCAGCAGAGGATGGTGAACATCCCCTCGGCGAAGGACGCCGCCCCGCAGGCCCGTTGGGGGAAGGGGCTGGCCGATGCGTTCGAGACGATGAGCCGCCGCTACGCGGCCATGGACATGCACGGCTGTGCGGACGACCAGCATAGCCGCGCCCGGATCATGGCCCAGGTGACGCACAGGATCGCGACGCTCGCGGTGCGCCTGCCCAAAGACGCCCCGGGCAGAGCGACCGATCTGGCCGACCGGACGACCTTCATGGAGTTCGCGGACGAGATGGAGGGATTCGAAAATCGCCGGGTGGCCATGCAGCAGGAGCTGGACCGGATGCGCGCGGTTCGCCTGCGCTAAAAAGCAATGAAGCCGCCGGAGGGGGGCCGGCGGCTTCAGCTCTGGCGGCTCATCGGGCCGATTCTCAGGATAGAATCATCGCCACGACGAGCAGCTGCGCGGCCAGGGCGACGAACCCCACCGTCGCCGTCTCGACGATACGCATGGTCATTTTCCTTCTGTGTCGGGGAGCCGTTTCGCTCCCGCAACGCGCATTTAGGGCGGGTGCCGTTATTCTCAACTGCAAAGATAGACAATTAAAGATGCAGATTCTGCATCTCTCGCGCCGTCATCATCCCGAACCGATCCGGGACCACGCACACGGAAAGCAGGCATCCATTTGCTCTCGCCCCAAAAAGCGACGAGGCTGCATTATGGTTCACGCAAAGGCGCGAAGGCGCGAAGGGGGCGTGGTGCGGGACGTCGAGGAGCTTGCCAGCATCGCGATCGACTGCGGCATCAGGCTGCACAAGGAGCTTGGGCCGGGACTGCTCGAATCGGTCTATGAAGCTGTGATGGCGGCGAGCCTTGCTCGCCGGGGGCTGAAGGTCGATCGGCAACGGCCGATCCAAATCGAATATGACGGCATGGTCATCGGAGAGGGCTTTCGCGCGGACCTGCTCGTCGAAGATCGGCTGATCATCGAAATCAAGTCGATCGAGCGGCTTGCGCCGGTGCACGGACGGCAATTGCTGACCTATCTCCGTCTCGCCAGGCAGCCCCTCGGGCTGCTCATGAACTTTGGCGGCGAGACCTTTCGCGAAGGGCTGAAGCGGGTCGTGAACAATCACGGCCCCTTCGCGTCTTCGCGCCTTCGCGTGAACCGGAATCCGGCCTCCGGGCCGCGCGCCGCCGGATGAGGATCCGCGCCGATCAGCTCCTCGTCGACCGCGGGCTCGTCGAGAGCCGGGCGAGGGCGCAGGCGCTGATCCTCGCCGGCCTCGTTTTTTCCGGCGAGCGCAGGATCGAGAAGGCCGGCCAGGCGCTCGCGCCGGAGGCGCCGCTCGAGCTCAGGGGGCGGGAGCATCCCTGGGTGTCGCGGGGCGGGATCAAGCTCGCTCATGCGCTCGACCATTTCGGCTGGGACGTGGGCGGCGCGGTGGCGCTCGACGTCGGCGCCTCGACCGGCGGCTTCACCGACGTCCTGCTCCAGCGCGGCGCCGCCAGGGTGTTCGCGATCGACGTCGGCACCAACCAGCTCGCCTGGAAATTGCGCCGGGATCCGCGCGTGATCGTCCACGAAAAGACCAATGCCCGCCACCTCACGCCCGCCATCGTCGCCGAGCCGGTCGACATCGTCACCTGCGACGCGAGCTTCATCTCGCTCGCCAAGGTGCTCGACAGGGCGCTCGATTTCGCGAAACCCGGCGGCCGTCTCATCGCCCTGGTCAAGCCGCAATTCGAGGCGGCAAGGAGCGAGATCGGCAAAGGCGGCGTCGTTCGCGACCCCGCCGTCCACGAGCGCGTCCGCGCCGCCGCTTCGGCCTGGGTCGCGTCGCGCGGCTGGACCGTCGAGGGCGTCGTCCCGAGCCCGATCACCGGCCCCGAAGGCAATGTCGAGTTCCTGCTCGCCGCGCGAAAGGCTTGATCCGGCCTCCCGCCGCCTCTAGAGCGTTGCGCGAAAAGGTGGGTACCGGCTTTTCGCAATAAGCAACGCGACAACAAGGGGTTCTGGAGCGGGCTGTGATTCAATCCAATCACAGCCCACTCCAGCCGGGGCCGGAATGACCGAGATCGCCTCCCGCGCGCAGCTGCGCATGTCCTTCCTGCGCTGGGCGCTGGTGACCGTGCCGCTGATCCTGCTGCTCGGCACCCTGTCCGGAGTCGCGGCCGGATCGGCCATGGCCAATCCCTGGTTCGCGGCGCTGCGCAAGCCCGCTTTCATGCCGCCAGGCTGGGCCTTTCCGGTCGCCTGGACGATCCTCTACATCATGCTCGGCCTGGCGCTTGCCCTCATCCTCCACGCAAGGGGCGCGCGCGGGCGGCCGCTCGCGATCGGGCTGTTCGCCGTGCAGCTCATCCTCAATTACAGCTGGTCGCCGCTCTTCTTCGGCGTCCACAAGGTGAGCCTCGCTTTCCTGGTCATCCTGGCGATGCTCGCGATCGCCGCCGCCGCCGCCTTGCTCTTCTTCAGGATCCGCCGCGCGGCCGGGCTGCTGATGCTCCCCTATCTCGCCTGGCTGCTCTTCGCCGGCGCGCTCAACCACGGCATCGAGCGGCTCAATCCCGACGCGGAGCTTGCGGCGCCGGGGTCGGGCACCGATATTCCGATCTGACCTTCAGTTCGAGGAAGACGATCATGCAGTCCGAAAACCGCCTGTTCGACGATTTCGTCAAGGTGATGAACGGCGCCGCCGGCACGCTTGCCGGCATGGGGCGCGAGGCCGAAAGCGCCTTTCGCGAGCGGATGCGCGACTGGGTCGGCGGCCTCGATATGGTCGGCCGCGACGAGTTCGAGGCGGTGAAGGCCATCGCCGTCGCGGCGCGCGAGGAAAATCATGCGCTCAAGGCGCGTCTCGATGCGATCGAAAAGGCTTCGGCGGCGTCGAAACCGGTCGCAGGCCCCGGCAAGGGCAAGAAATCCACAACTTCTGAAGCGCCAAAGACGTAATCCACAACATAATCCATGTGGTTTCGGCCGCTCCCCTTGCACTTTAGGGGAGCAATCGTCAGATTCGCCCCGGGGACGAAAGGGGCTGGGGACGCGAGATGAATGTCGACGAATATGAGCTGGAGCGCGACACCAGCGCTCCCATCGACATGCTCGAACATTATTTCAGCGCCCATGGCTGGGTCTATGAGCGCGGCGGGGACGAGGAGATCGTCGCCAACTTCCAGGGAAGCTGGGCGCAGTACGAGCTGCGCGCGGTCTGGCGGGAGGAGGACCAGGTCCTCCAGTTCCTCGCGCTTCCCGACATCCGCGTCGCCGCCGACAAGCGGGCGCAGGTCTACGAGACGATCGGCCTCGTCAACGAGCAGCTCTGGCTCGGCCATTTCGAATTGTGGAGCAATAGCGGCCTCGTCCTCTTCCGCCACGCCGCGCTGCTCGAAGGCGAAGAGAGCGGGACGCTCTCGCTCCAGCAGGCCGAGACCCTGGTCGAAACCGCGATCGAGGAATGCGAGCGCTTCTACCCGGTCTTCCAGTTCGTCCTCTGGGCCGGCAAGACCCCCCAGGAGGCCATCGCCGCCGCCCTGATCGAGACCCAGGGCGAGGCCTGACCCACGCACGTCGTCCCAGCGGAGGCTGGGACCCCAGAGCAATTATGCACCGCGCAAAAGCAGCGCCTTCCAACCTGCAATCCCTCTTCTTCCCTGCGACCCACAGTCGGCTCCGCCAACATTTGTCATGCGCCCCGTTTCAGGCGGCGTCGAAGGACTGGGGTGACGACAGGCTGGAGCGGCGCACCGCAACAGGGTAAGCGCCCTTTCTTCACTGGGACCCCAGCCTTCGCTGGGGTGACGGCAATGGCGAAAGCGATGGCGGACCTCCTCCCCGGCCCCCTCTTCCTGATCGGCTGCGGCAACATGGGCGGCGCCATGCTGAAGGGCTGGCTCGACGCCGGCGCCGACCCGGCGGAGATCACTGTCATAAGGCCGAGCGCAAAGCCGGCCGGCGAGGGGGTGCGGGTGCTCGCCGCTCTGCCGGAGGACGAGGTACCGGCGATCGTCCTGCTCGGCGTCAAGCCGCAGAAATTGGACGAGGTCGCGCCGGCGCTGGCGCCGGTGCTCGCGCCGGAGACGATCCTCGTCTCGATCCTTGCCGGGGTCGAGGTGGCGGCCCTGCGCGCGCGTTTCCCCGCACCGCATACGATCGTCCGCGCCATGCCGAACATGCCGGTCGCCTTGCGCAAGGGCGTGGTCGGCCTCTACGGCGAGGGCGATGCCGGCGCGCGTGGGACGGTCGAACGGCTGATGGAAGCGCTCGGCCATGCCGAATGGTTCGACGACGAGGCTCTGTTCGCCCTTGCCGGCCACCTCACCGGCGCCGCGCCTGCCTTCCTCTTCCGCTTTATCGACGCGCTCGCCGAGGCCGCCGCCACGCTCGGCCTGCCCGAGGACCAGGCCCGCCGCCTTGCCGTCCATATGGCCGAAGGCGCCTCGGCGCTCGCCGCGGCCTCGGACGCGCCGCCCGCCGAGCTCGCCCGTCGCGTCGCCAGCCCCGGCGGCACGACCGAGGCCGGGCTCAAGATCCTCGACTCGGAACAGGGGCTGAAGCCGCTTCTCCTGCGCACCCTCGACGCCTCCCGCCGCCGCGGCATCGAGATGGCCGAGGCGGCGCGGCGGGAGAAGACGTCGAAATAGCCCCACATTGACCCAACCCCCGCGCCCGGCCTATCGCGCCTCGCATCCCGGGAGACGAGAGCGAAGGCATGACCGACCAGCGCAGCTATGACGATCGCGACGGCTTCATCTGGCTGGACGGCAAGCTGGTGCCGTGGCGCGAGGCGAACGTCCATGTCCTCACCCACGCCCTCCATTATGCCTCCTCGGTCTTCGAGGGGCAGCGCGCTTATGGCGGCGAGGTCTTCCGCCTCACCGATCACAGCCAAAGGCTGAAGCGTTCGGGCGAATTGCTCGGCTTCGACATCCCGTTCAGCGTCGAGGAGATCGACCAGGCCTGCCGCGACGTGCTGAAGGCCAACGAGCTGCAGGACGCCTATATGCGCCCGCTCGCCTGGCGCGGGTCGGAGCAGATGGGGGTCTCGGCGCAGAAGTCGAAGATCCACCTCGCCATCGCCTGCTGGTATTGGGGCGCCTATTTCGGCGAGGAGGCGTTGATGAAGGGCCTGCGCCTCGACATCTCGCCCTGGCGCCGCCCCGCGCCCTACACGGCGCCGACCGAATCCAAGGCCTCGGGCCTCTACATGATCTGCACGATGGCCCGCCATCAGGCGCAGGCCAAAGGCTATGACGATGCGTTGATGTTCGACTGGCGCGGCCAGGTGGCGGAAGGGACGGGGGCGAACGTCTTCTTCGTCCGCGACGGCACGCTCCACACGCCGACGCCCGATTGCTTCCTGAACGGCATCACCCGCCAGACGGTGATCGAGCTTGCGGGGAAGCGCGGCATCGAGGTGCAGGAAAGGACGATCTGGCCGGAGGAGCTGGAAAGCTTCGAGCAGATGTTCCTCACCGGCAGCGCCGCCGAGGTGACCCCGGTCGCCGAGGCCGGTCCCTGGCGCTTCGAGGTCGGCGAGATGACCCGGATGCTGCGCAAGGATTATATCGACCTCGTCAACCGGCGGGTGTCGAACAGCTAGCAATTCGTCATCCGGCGGACGCCGGGATCTCGGCGAGAGTTCGCGCTGCATTCAGGCAATCCGCCGATACGGCTGCGGTGCCGCGCCGTCGCTGCTTTCCATCCGCCCCGAGGCCCCGGCTTTCGCCGGGGCGACGGGGGTCGCCAATGCCCCTTCCCCAAAGGGGCGGGGCCGCTATAAGGCGCCGGCCCGCGGCATTGGGGCGTCGCCAAGTGGTAAGGCACCGGTTTTTGGTACCGGCATTCGCAGGTTCGAATCCTGCCGCCCCAGCCAGCCCTCTCCCAAGCCATTGAAATTGCTTGGCGCATGATGCGCCGGCATGGCTCGGGATGGGGTTTTGATACAGAGGCTTGATACAGAGACGGCGCGGCGGGCGGCTCGGTGAGCGGGATTCCGAACACCATCCGGAAAGCCGGCATCTATCATTTCCGGCGCGCAGTCCCTATGGCGCTGCGAACGGCGTTCCGGCGCGCCGAGCTCCTGAGGAGCCTGCGCACGAACGACCCGGTGCTCGCCCGGAGCAGGTCGCGGCGGCTCTACCTTCGATCGGAGGCCCTGTTCGGCCTCGCAAGGAGTGCGCCCATGCTCGACGACAACCAGATCACTGCCCTCGTCCGCCGCTTCTATTCCTCTGAACTGGAGGAGGAAAACCAGCTGCGCCTGACCTCGAGCGTTCGCTTCGACGAGCCCAATCGCGAGGCGGCCGTCGCTTATTACGAGCGGCTCGGCTCCGAGGTCCGCGCCGCGCTTGCGCGGAACGAGCTCGGGAGGGCTGACGAATGGGTTCATGCCCTGCTCGATCGCGAAGGGCGCGATCACGATCTCGACCATCTGTCCCGCGCCAAGCTGCAGCAAGGGGTGCTGCGGGCAAGCTGTGACGTGGCGGAAGCGTTGCGCAAGCGTTTCGAAGGGGAATTCCACCATCAGCCCGTCGATCCGCTGCTCGTGCCCGAGGCGGACGCGATGGCGGCCGCCGCGCCGGAGCCGGCGCCGCCGCCCGAGCTGCCCATCCCGACTGGGCCGTTGTTCAGCGAACGCGCCGAAAGCTACCGGCAGAAGCGGCTGAGGCTCGGCACCTGGGACGCGCAGACTGCCTTTCAGGCGCGCAAGACGTTCGCTCTCTTCGCGGAAATCTGCGGCGATCGGCCGGTTGGCGGATATGTCCGCGCCGATGCCGTGCGGTTCAAGGACCTGCTGGTCGAGCTTCCTGCGAATTACGGCAAGGCCGCACGGTACCGGGGCATGAAAGCGGTCGACATCGCCCGAGCGGCGGCGTCCGAGTCGGAACCGCGGCTGGCGTCCCGCACGGTGCAGCGCCACCTGTCGGCGCTCGCCTGCCTCTGGGACGAGGCCGTCGAGGCTGGAGAAGCGCAGGCGACCATATTCGGCAACTTCAAGCTGCCGAGCGGCAAGCGCGCCAAGGACCAGCGCGACATGTGGGAGACGGAGCAACTGGCCCAGCTGTTCGACAGCCCTGTGTGGCACGGGTGCTTTTCGGACGCCAGGCGCTCGAAGGCGGGTGATCTGGTGATCCGCGACGAGAAATTCTGGCTGCCGCTCATCGCCGTCTTCTCAGGCATGCGGCAGGAAGAGATCTGTCAGCTCTACCTGGAGGACGTCCGGCAGGACGGCGACATCTGGCTGTTCGATATCAACGACAGGCCGCCGAGGCAGCTGAAGAACCGCAATGCGGTTCGGAAGGTGCCGATCCACCGCCAGCTGCTCGGCCTGGGCCTGCTCGAATATGTGGAGGAGATCCGGCGCTCCGGTGCGGAGCGGCTGTTCCCGCAGCTTCAGCCGGGGGGAGCAGACAGGCGGTTCGGCCATAATTTCACCAAGTGGTTCACGCGTTACCGGCGGGATGTGGGGCTCTACCGAAAGCATCTCGATTTCCATTCCTTCCGGCACAGCGCCACCACGTTCCTGCTTCACGCCGGCGTTGAGCCGATCATCGTCGACGCGCTCACCGGGCACGAGACGGCCGGGGAAACGGCTCGGTACACCAAATATTTCGCCACCGAGCAGCTGAAGGAGGCGATTGATCGAATTGATCCGAGGGTGGACCTTCGTCATCTACAACGTGCGTGAAGCCGCTTTGCGGCCGATCAGAAGGGGGCGAGATGACGCAGGGGATTCTCTACATGGTCGACCAGGGCGGTGCGCTCCAGCGCATGACGCCTTCGGCGCCTGCGAACGAAGACGAGATGCAGGTGCTTGTCGCGCGTCACCCGGAGCTCATTACCGACGGCGATGGTGATCTGCTGCTCGTGCGGCGTGAGCAGGCGATTGCGGACAGTGCCGATGGCGGCGGCCGCTGGTCGCTCGACCACCTGTTCGTCACCGGCGAGGCGGTCCCGGTCCTCGTCGAGCTCAAGCGGGCCGTCGACACCCGCATTCGGCGCGAAGTGGTCGGGCAGATGCTCGACTATGCGGCCAACGCCACAGCGCACTGGCAGGGCGGGAGGGTCGCAGAAGCTTTCGCTGCGACGGCAATGGCCGCCAACCAGGACCCGGACGCGGTGCTGTCGGAGTTCATCGGCGACAGTGACCCCGAGGAATTCTGGCGCCGTGTCGACAGCAACTTCAAGGCGGGCCGGATCAAGCTGGTCTTTGTTGCAGATGCCATTCCCCGGGAGCTCGCCCGCATAGTCGAGTTTCTGAATGATCAGATGCGCGCCGATGTGCGCGCCGTGGAGCTGCGTTGGTTCTCCGGAGAGGGCGGGGTCACGACGCTGAGCCCCCGCATCATAGGTGAGACCGAGAGGGCATCGGCCGCCAAGGCCGCCGCAAAAGGTCTCGCGCCGACGGATCGATCCTCCTGGATAGCCGAGCATCTGGCCCCCTTTGGCGAGGCCACCCTCCGTGCGACGGACAAATATATTGACATCGTCGAGAGCGAGGGCGGCAACGCCAGCGTAGCCTCCACCCAAGGCTCGCTGTTTGCGGCATTCCCGGGCGCCGACGGAAAGCCGCTCTATCCGTTCAATCTGTGGAAGCAGAAGGGAGGAGGCCAGCTGTCGCTCAGCCTCGGCTACCTCGCCCCCCGCGCCGCCTTTGCGGACGAGCGCGTCCGGCAGGAGCTCTACGATCGCGCCGCCGAAATATTCGGCCCCCTGAGCACGCGCACCCTGAACGGCTTTCCCGGCGTGCCGATCACGCGCCTGAACGATCCTGCGGTTGCTGAAGGGTTCCGGTCCCTCCTGCGCGATATCCTCGCGCGGGGCGGCGCTTAGCTCCGGGACGAAACGCTCCCGGACTTGGCGCCGATTGACGCCCGCGCGCAGCCATAGGGAATGTGAAGCGGCCGTACGGTCCGTTTATATCCCATCCCCATCCCCAATTCGGTCACT
>DASUHH010000054.1:0-15077 GCA_036273615.1 Allosphingosinicella sp.
GCCCGACGAATTGCTTCAGCGCGGAATCATGAGCCTGCCGACCCTCGGCGACGGCCGCCAGTCGGGCACGTCCGACAGCCCCTCGATCCTCAACGCCTCGCCCGAAAGCGCGGCCGGAGGCGGCCTCGCCTGGCTTCGGACCGGCGACACCGTCCGCATCGACCTCAACGCCGGCCGCTGCGACGCCCTGGTCGACGCGGCCGAGATCGAACGCCGCAAGGCCGAGGCTCCGCCGCCCATCCCGCCCAGCAACACCCCCTGGGAGGAGCTGTTCCGCGAGAAGACCGGCCAGCTCGCCGAAGGCGGCGTCCTCGAATTCGCCCTCAAATATCGCGGCACGTCGAAGAAGGTGCCCCGGCACAATCATTGAATCCGTCGCCCCAGCGAAGGCTGGGGCCCCAGCGGGCGAAGGGCACGGTGCTCGTTCTCTCTGAGGCCCCAGCCTTCGCTGGGGCGACGAGACAGAGTTAAGCCAGCGCCACCTTCGGGCAGGGCACGCCCGGCACGTCCGCCCGGAACCGGAACAGATCCCCCGCCTCGGGCTGCCGCTCGATCTGGTCGGGGCGGAGGAGCTGGCGGGCGGTGGTGGCGAAGACGGTGCAAAGGTCGTCGCCGCCGAAGGCGATCTTGGTGATGTTGCCGACCGGGAAACGGACTCGGCCGACCAGCTCGCCCTTCGGCGAATAGCGCCGCGCCTCCCAGCCGGCATAGAGGCCGATCCAGACGCAGCCTTCGCTGTCGACGGTCGGGCCGTCGGGATGACCTTCCTTCGGGTCGATCCGCACGAACGGCCGCGCGTCGCCGAGCGTCCCATCCTCGGCGACGTCGGCCGCCTCGATCGTGCCGCCGAGCGTGTCGACGAAATAGAGGATGCGCCCGTCCGGCGAGAGGCAGGGACCGTTGGTGATGGCGATGCCCTCGAGCCCGGTGCGCACGACCGAGCCGCGCTGGAAGCGGTAGAAAGCGCCGGTCTTCTCTTTTTCTCCATTGTCCATCGTTCCGAACCAGAGCCGGCCCGAAGGATCGACGGTGCCGTCGTTCAGGCGGTTGCCCGGCCGCTCCGGTTCGACCTCGGCGATGAGGGTGAAGGCGCCGCTCTCGGGATCGAAACGGTGGAGGCCGCTCTGCAGGCCGGCGACGAAGCTGCCGTCATCGGCGGGCAGGACGAAGCCGACTTCCTCGGGCGCGTCCCAGCTTTTGCGGCCGCCGCTGTCGGCATCGGTGCGGTAGATTTTCCGGCTCTTGATATCGACGAACCAGAGCGCGCCGTCGACCCAGACCGGACCCTCGCCAAGCTGGCATTCGAGGCTCCAGATGTTCTTCGGCTCGCTCATCATCTCACCATTATCCTGGTCTCACCGCCATCCCGCGTCGATGAAATATTCGTGACCGGTGATCAGCCTCGCATCGTCGGAGGCGAGGAACAAGACCAAAGAGGCGACGTCCTCGGGCACCAGCCGCCCGTCGAGGCATTGCGCGGCGACGATCTCCGCCTCGCCCTCGGGCGTGTACCAGCGCATCTGGCGCGGCGTCTGGACGTTGCCGGGGACGACGCAGGTGACGCGGATCCCGTCCGGCCCAAGCTCGCGGGCGAGCGCGCGGGTGAGCCCTTCGATCGCCGCCTTGCAGGTCTGGTAGATCGCCATGTCGGGCATTCCGAGATGCCAGGAGATCGAGCCGAAATTGACGATCGCGCCGCACCCTTTCTCCCGCATCGCCGGCACCACCGACTGGGCGCAGAAGAAGAGGTGGCGGAGATTCACGCTGACCCGTTCGTCCCAATAATCGGGCGTGACCTCTTCCATGTCGTGGCGGTCGTCATTGGCCGCATTGTTGACGAGTATGTCGAACGCGCCGTCCGCCTCGATCAGCCGCGCGATCGCCGCCTGGGTCGCGCGGACGTCGGTGAGATCCACCTTCTCGAAGTGCGAAGTCCCGCCGAGCTTCCCGACCAAAGCCCGCGATTCTTCCTCGGCGATGTCGAAGAAGGTGACGTCCGAGCCCTGGCCGACGAACGCCTCGACGATGCCCGCGCCGATGCCGGACCCGCCCCCGGTGACGAGAACGCGCTTGCCCTTGAGGCTCGGATAGATGGCTTTGATGCCGGTCGATTGGGTCAATGCTTCAGCCCCCGATATAGACGGTCTTGATCTGCGTGTAGAATTCGACCGCAGCGAAGCCCTGTTCGCGCTGGCCGTAGCTCGACTTGCGGGTGCCGCCGAACGGCACATGATAGTCGACGCCGGCGGTCGGCAGGTTGATCATCACCATGCCGGCCTTGACGTTGCGGCGGAAATGCCGGCTGTGCTTCAATGAGTTGGTGACGATGCCGGCGGAAAGGCCGAACTGGCCGCGATTGGCCATTTCCAGCGCCTCCTCATAATCCCTGACCCGGACGGTGCTTGCGACCGGGCCGAACACCTCCTCGCAATTGATCCGCATGTCGGCGGCGGTGTCGGCGATGACGGTCGGCTGCATGTAATAGCCGCGTTTGTCGAGCGTCAGGAGCTCGCCGCCGGAAGCGACGCGGCCGCCCTCGTCGCGGGCGATTCCGACATAGCGCATATTCTGCTCGAGCTGGCCCTCGCTCACCGCGGGGCCGATCTGGCTGGCGGGATCGAGCGCGTCGCCGACCTTGAGGCTCTTCGCCTTCTCGGCGAGCGCCGCGACGAAGCGGTCGTGAATGCCCTCGGTGACGATGATCCGCGACGAGGCGGTGCAGCGCTGGCCGGTGCCGAAGAAGGCGCCGTCGATCGCGCACATCACCGCCCGCTCGAGATCGGCATCGTCGAGCACGACCAGCGGGTTCTTGCCGCCCATTTCGAGCTGGACCCGCGCCTGCCTTTTGATCGCGCCCTCGGCGACCTTCTGGCCGACATATTGCGAGCCGGTGAAGGAGATGGCGTCGATCTCCTCATGGTCGGTGATCGCCTGGCCGACGTCGCCCTCGCCGAGCACCATGTTGAACACGCCCGGAGGCGCGCCGGCCTCGTGGATGATCGCCGCGAGCGCATGGGCGATGGCGGGAGTCGGAGTCGCCGGCTTGAGCACGACGGTGTTGCCGAAGGCGAGCGCTGGCGCCGCCTTCCAGGCGGGGATGGCGATCGGGAAGTTCCAGGGCGTGATCAGGCCGACCACGCCGAGCGCCTCGCGATAGGTGGCGACGTCGAGCCCGGGCCGTGTCGATTCGAGCGTCTGGCCGTGGCGGCGAAGCGCCTCGCCGGCGAAATATTTGAAGATGCGCGCGGCGCGCATCACCTCGCCAGTGCCCTCGGGCAGGGTCTTGCCTTCCTCGCGCGAGAGGAGGCGGCCGAGATCCCTGGCCCGCTCCATGATGATCGAGCCGACCTTGTCGAGCAGGTCCGAACGGACTTCGGGCGAGGCTTCCGCCCAGGCCGGAAAGGCCTTGCGCGCGGCGCGCGCGGCCTCGTCGACCTCGGCCGCGCCGCCGCGCGGATAGCGGGCGACGACGTCGTCGAGGTTGGACGGGTTGATGCTCTCTTTCGTCGGGTCGCCGGAGACGGCTTCGCCGCCGATATAATGGGTGAGGGTGTCGGTCACGTCTGTTTCTCCTCGGAGTCGATCAATCCCCTCCCCGCCAGATTCCGCATCAGGTCGCGTATCCCGAAATGCCAGGGCGCGGCCGCCTTCGACGTCGTCACCCGGTTGACCAGGGCCCCCAATTTCGGCGTCGAGATTCGGACGACGTCGCCCATCTTGTGGGTGAAACCCCGGCCCGGCTCGTCGCGATCCTGCACCGGCGCGAAAAGCGTGCCGAGGAAGAGGGCGAAGCCGTCGGGATAATGATGCTCGCTCATCGCCTGACGGACGAGCTCCTCGGGATCGCGGCTGATCTCGGCCATCGAGCTCTCGCCTTCGAGCCGGAAATTGTCCTGCCCCTCGACGACCAGCTCGACCCGCGCCTGGCGGACGTCGTCCATGGTGAAATGATCGTCGAACAGGCGGATGAACGGCCCGATCGCGCAGGACGCATTATTGTCCTTGGCCTTGCTGAGCAGCAAGGCGCTGCGCCCCTCGAAGTCGCGGAGGTTGACGTCGTTGCCGAGCGTCGCGCCGGCGGCGCGGCCTTTCGGATCGACGACCAGCACCACTTCGGGCTCGGGATTGTTCCAGTCCGAATCGGAGCGCACCCCGATCTCGGCGCCCCAGCCGACCGAGGAGAGGACCGGAACCTTGGTGAACACCTCGGCATCCGGGCCGATCGCGACCTCGAGATATTGCGACCAGAGGCCGTCCTCGATCAAAGCCCGCTTGAGCGCCGCCGCTTCCTCGGTGCCCGGCACGACCGAGCGGATGGCGCCGCCGATCCGCGCCTCCAGACCCTCGCGGATTTCGAGCGCCTTGTCGGCATTGCCCCGCGCCCTTTCCTCGATCACCCGCTCGATCGCCGACACGGCGAAGGTGACTCCGGCGGCCTTCACGATCTGGAGGTCGATTGGAGAGAGCAGAAGCTCCGATGCGCGCTCGCAGAGTTCGTCGAGCGGGAAGAGCCGCCGCCCCTCCGGCGAATCGGCGCCGCCGCGCTCGATCAGATCGGCCATGGTCGGGGCGATGCGCGACATGTCCTCGACCATGCCGCCACGGATCAGGACCGGAGTCGGCCCTTCCGCCAAGGCGAGACGCCCGGCGAGCGTCGCCCGTCCGACATCGTCCGGCAGCATGGCCGCGGAAAAACGCATTCGCCTCCCTCTCCCTCTCGCGCGCTTGGTAGCGCTACCAATGGCCAATGCAACCGTGTATCAACCGGGGCAAGAAGAATAGAAAGAATAGGGAGGATCCTGTCCATGAAGAAGAGGCTCGCCGCGCTCGCGCTCGGCCTTTCCGCGATCGCGCTTGCCGGCGCCGCGCCCGCGGCCCCGCAAAAGCCCTGGCTGAACCCGTCGCTGTCGCCGGACCGGCGCGCCGAGCTCGCGATCGGCGCGATGACCCGCGACGAGAAATTGACGCTCGTCTTCGGCTATTTCGCGACCAGCCAGCCCGAAAGGAACTACACGGCGCCCGCCGAAGCGCGGCAGGGATCGGCCGGCTATATCCCCGGAATCCCGCGCCTCGGTATCCCGGCGCAATGGGAGACGGACGCCGGCGTCGGAGTCGCCACCCAGGGCGCGGCGCTGCAGAAGCGCGAGCGCACCGCCCTTCCCGCCGGAATCGCCACCGCCGCGACCTGGAACCCGGCGACCGCCTTTCGCGGCGGCGCGATGATCGGCGACGAGGCGCGCCGCTCCGGCTTCAACGTCATGCTCGCCGGCGGCGTCGACCTGATGCGCGAGCCGCGCAACGGCCGCAATTTCGAATATGGCGGCGAGGATCCCCTGCTCGCCGGGACGATGGTCGGCGAGGAGGTGCGCGGCATCCAGTCGAACCATATCATCTCGACGATCAAGCATTATGCCTTCAACGACCAGGAGACCGACCGCGACACCGGCAATTCGATCGTCGATCCCACCGCGGCGCGCATGTCGGACCTGCTCGGCTTCGAGATCGCGGTCGAGCATGCCGATCCGGGCGCGATCATGTGCTCCTACAACCATGTCAACGGCACCTATGCCTGTGAGAATCGCTGGCTCTTGACCGACGTGCTGCGCCGCGACTGGGGCTGGAAGGGCTATGTGATGTCGGACTGGGGCGCGACTCACAGCACAGCCGACGCCGCCAATGCCGGGCTCGAGCAGGACTCGGGCTATCCGTTCGACAGGCAGCCTTATTTCGGCGCGCCGCTCAAGGAGGCGGTCGCGCATGGCGAGGTGAGCGAGGCGCGGCTGACCGAGATGGCGCGGGACATCCTGCGCTCGATGTTCGCGCACGGCCTCGTCGACCATCCGGTGACGGCGGACGCGCCGATCGACTTCGCCGCCCATGCCGCCGTCACCCGCGCCGATGCCGAGGAGGGCATCGTCCTTCTCAAGAATGCGGGCAACATCCTGCCGCTGTCGCCGAGCGTGCGCCGCATCGCGATCGTCGGCGGCCATGCCGACAAGGGCGTTCTGGCGGGCGGCGGCTCCTCGCTCGTCTATCCGCGCGGCGGCAATGCCGTGCCGGGCGTGCAGCCGACCAGCTGGCCCGGCCCGGTCATGTATTATCCCTCCTCGCCGCTCGCCGAGATCAAGCGGCAGGCGCCGAACGCGACAATCCGTTTCGCCTCGGGCGACGATCCGGCCGCGGCCGCCGCGTTGGCGCGGGACAGCGACGTCGTCATCGTCTTCGCGACCCAATGGGAAGGCGAATCGTTCGACGTGCCGCTGACCCTTCCCGACCGGCAGGACATGCTGATCGACCTCGTCGCCGCCGCCAATCCAAAGACGGTGGTGGTCCTCGAGACGGGCGGGCCGGTGCTCACCCCCTGGGCCGACCATGTCGGCGGCCTGCTCGAAGCCTGGTATCCGGGCACCGAGGGCGGCGCCGCCATCGCGAACGTGCTGTTCGGCCGGGTGGATCCGTCGGGCCGTCTCCCCGCCACCTTCCCGCGCAGCCTCGACCAGCTCCCGCATCCGGCCGCGCCGAATCGGGGCGATACGGCTTATACGGAAGGGGCGACGGTCGGTTACAAATATTACGACACCCGGGGCTTCGAGCCCCAATTCGCCTTCGGCTACGGCCTTTCCTACACCGATTTCCGGATGGACGGGCTGAAGGCGGTGCCGGCGGGCCGTTCGATCGCCGTCACTTTCTCGGTGCACAATGCCGGCCGCCGCGCCGGCGCCGCCGTGCCGCAAATCTATGTCGGCGGCGGCGGCTGGGAGGCGCCGAAGAGGCTCGGCGGCTGGGACAAGATCGCCCTCGCCCCCGGCGCGTCGCGGACGGTGACGGTCAATGTCGACCCGCGCCTGCTCGCCACCTGGGACGAAGCAAGCCGAAGCTGGCACATCGCCCCCGGCACCTATCAGGTGATGCTCGGCGCTTCGGCGCGCGACATCCGCCAGAAGATCGAAATCCACCTCGCCGGCGCGACGTTGCCGGCCGGATGGCACCCGGCGCGACCATAAGCTAGCTGGGAAATTCTTCTGTTCCCCGGCACGCCTTTATGCGTCGCCCCTCTTCCGAGGCGCGGCGGGCAAGCTCGATAATCCTTAGCCCCTCGCGCGCATCGGCGGGGTCGACCGGCGGCGGGGCGCCGTCGCGGATGGCGGCGACCACCGCCTCGTAGAAGCCGAGATAATAGCCCGGCTCCGTCGCAATCCGCTCGGCGCCGGCTTTGGTGGTCAGCATCCCATAATTGGTAGGCGCATCCTCGCCCGCGGACCGCGGATCCGCGCCCTCCTTCATCGCCGGCTCCTGCGGATCGAGACCGTATTTGACGAAGCTACCGCCGGTGCCGTGGAGGGCGAAGCGAGGCCGCGGGTCCATAACAAGCGTCGAGGCGCCAAGCACGACGCGCATCCGATCATAATGCAGAATCAGCGCGAAATAATCGTCGACCGCCGCGCCCTCGCGCTGCGCGAGCATGTCCGCCGACAGCGAATCCGGCATCCCGAACAGAAGCAAGGCCTGGTCGATCAGGTGCGGCCCGAGATCGTTGAGCATCCCCGCGCCGCCGTCCGCGGCATCCTTCCAGCCGGACCTGATCTCGCGCCGGAACCGGTCCCAATGCGCTTCGAACAGGAAGATCTCGCCGAGGCGCGGCAGCATTTTCCGCACCGTCAGGAAATCCCCGTCCCAGCGGCGGTTGTGGAAGATTGTCAGCATCCGCCCCCGCGCCTTCGCGAGCGCGATCAGCGCATCGGCTTCCTCCACCGACATGGTGAAGGGCTTGTCGATCACGACGTGCCTGCCCGCCGCGAGCGCCGCCTCGGCGAGCGGGAAATGAGTGCGGTTCGGGCTCGAGATGACGACGAGGTCGATCCCCGGCGCGACCGCCGCCGCCTGCGCGTCGGCGGCTCCGGCAACGATCGCCAGCTCGAGCTCAGGCAGCGCCCGGATCAGGGGCGCATGGAAGACGGCGCCGCCGAGGCCGCGGCCGATCAGGGCGACTTTCAGGCTCATCGTCGGTCCGCTCTCCCGTCCGCCGGACTTTCTGGCTATTGGGAACGCTAACATCGCGCAAGGAAGAGATATGGGACTCGCCCGCCGGGAGCTTTTCGGAACCGCCTTGGCCGCGGGCCTCGCCGCCGCGACCGGCGCCGGGGCCCAGCAATGGGGCGATCCGCCGACGCCGGCCGCGGGCGATCCCGATGCGCCCGCCTGGCCGTCGCGCGAGCGCGTTCCGCTCTGGCCGAAGGGCCCGCCGGGCGCGCCGCATCCGCTCCCCGCCTTCAACCCGACGATGAACGGGCCGCACGGCGCGCGGGAGCTCTGGCTGCGCGGCATCGCCAATCCCGAGATCCAGGTCTACCGCCCGGCTCGGCCGGACGGCTCGGCGATGCTTGCGGTGCCCGGCGGCGGCTATGAATTCCTGTCGGTGCAGAATGAAGGGCTCGACGTCGCCGAGCGGTTCAATGCCGAGCGCACCACGATCTTCGTCCTCACCTATCGCCTGCCGGGCGAAGGCTGGGCCAACCGTCAGCTCGTGCCCTTGCAGGATGCGCAACGGGCGATGCGGCTGATCCGCAGCCGCGCCCGCGATTTCAATATCGATCCGGCGCGGCTCGGCGTGATCGGCTTCTCGGCCGGCGGCCACCTCGCCGCCGACCTCGCCACGGCTTATGCGGAGCATGTTTATGCGCCTGTCGACGAGGCCGACGCCTTGCCGGCCAGGCCCGCCTTCGCTGCCCTGATCTACGCGGTGACGACGATGAGGCCGGGCGAAGGCCATCGCGGCTCGCTCGACCATCTGCTCGGCCCGAATCCGTCGGCGAGCCTGATCGATGCGCGCTCGCCTCTCCTCCATGTCGGCGCGCAGACCCCGCCCTGCTTCCTCGTCCATGCGATCGACGACGATACGGTACCGGTCGCCAACAGCATCGACTGGCTCGCCGCCTGCCGCGCCGCCAAGGTGCCGGCCGAGGGGCATTTCTTCACCGAAGGCGGCCACGGCTTCGGCCTGAATCTGCCGCGCGACCAGTCCGGTTCGCGCTGGCCCGATCTGCTCGCTCTGTGGATGCACCGGCACGGCGGCTGAAAGGCCGATCTCCGTTATTGCATAATTATGCATTGGACTGCATAGGCGCTCCCTATGATTCGGCCCAAGATCAAGATTGCCGTCTTCGGGGCATCGGGATTCGTCGGAGCGGAATTGCTCCGGCTCGTCGCCGGCCATCCTGCGCTGGAAGCGGGGCCGCTCTTCGCCGACAGCCAGGCTGGGGAGAGGCTGGAAAAGGTGCACCCGCACCTCGCGCCCGCTTATCCCCATGCGGTCTTCGAACGCTACGGCCCCGAGCGGCTCGACGGCACCGGCCTGATCTTCGCCGCCTTGCCGCACGGCCAGAGCCAGAAGATCGCGCCCGAAATCCTCGATCGGAACATTCCCTTCGTCGACCTCGGCGCCGATTTCCGTCTCGACTGCGCCGAGGATTATGCTTTTTGGTATGGCGAGCCGCATTCGGCGCCGGAGCTTCTCTCCCGCTTCGTCTACGGCATTCCCGAGCTTCAGCGCGACCGCATCGCCGGCGCGAAGGCGGTCGCCGCCGCCGGCTGCTACCCGACCTCGGCGATCCTTGCGCTGAAGCCGCTCATGGATCTGATCGATCCAGACTCGATCGTCGTCGATGCCGCCTCGGGAGTCTCGGGTGCGGGCAAGGGCCTCAAGGAAGAGACGCATTTCAACAGCGTCGACGAGAATTTCACCGCCTACGGCCTGCTCAACCACCGTCACACGGCGGAAATGGAGATGGCGCTCAATGGCCGTGTGCTCTTCACGCCCCATCTCGCGCCGATGAATCGCGGCATCCTCGCCACCTGCTACGCGACCGCCAGGCGCGCCTGCGATCCGCTCGCGGTCTTGCGCGATGCCTATGCGGATGAGCCCTTCGTCCACGTCTCCGAACGGCCGCCCTCGACCAAATGGACGCTCGGCTCGAACGCCGTCCACCTCACCGCCCGCTACGACGAACGGACCGGCCGCGTCCTCGCCATCGCCGCGCTCGACAATCTCGTGAAAGGAGCCGCCGGACAGATGATCCAGTGCGCCAATCTGATGCTCGGCCTCGACGAGGGCGCCGGCCTCTCCCGCGTGGGAGTCTGGCCGTGAGCGTCACCGCCGCCCGGGGGTTCGTCGCCGCCGGCTGCCATGCCGGTATCAAGCGGCGGCGCCAGGACATGGCGCTGATCGCGACCGACGACCGGAGGCCGGTCGCCGCCGCGGCCGTGTTCACGCAGAACAAGTTCGCCGCGCCGCCGGTCCGGCTCGACCGCAAGTTGCTCGCCGGCAATGGAGGCCGCGCCGCGGCGGTGATCGTCAATTCGGGCAATGCCAATGCTGGGACCGGCACCGAGGGCATGGCCGACGCCGAGGCGATGGCGGAGGCTGCCGCCAAGGCGCTCGGCGCGGACGCGAAAGAAATCCTCGTCTGCTCGACCGGGATCATCGGCACCAGGCTGCCGATGGACAAGATCCTCGCCGCCACTCCCAGGCTGGCGAAGAAGCTTTCCGTCGAAGGCGCGAGCGATGCGGCCCACGGCATCCTCACCACCGATCACAAGCCGAAGGAGGCCGTGGTCCACGGCACAACCTTCACGCTCGGCGGCATGGCCAAGGGTTGCGGCATGATCGCGCCGAACATGGCGACGATGCTGGCCTTCCTCACCACGGACGCGGACGTGTCGGCGGCGGAAATGACCGCCATTTTGCGCGACGCCGCCGACCGGACGTTCAACACATTGAACGTCGACGGCGCGACCTCGACCAACGACACGGTCATCCTCATGGCCTCCGCCCGCCGCGACCGGCCGGACATGAAAGAGTTTGCCGACGCGGTGCACAAGGTCTGCGAGGACCTGACCTACCAGATGGCGCGCGACGCCGAGGGCATGACCAAGATGGTCCTGCTCAAGGTCACCGGCGCCGTCTCCGATGCCGAGGCGCGGATCGCGGCCAAGAACATCGCCGAGAACAATCTCGTCAAATGCTCCTGGTATGGCGGCGATCCCTATTGGGGCCGGCTGCTCGGCGCCGCCGGCTCGGCCGGGATCGCGTTCGAGCCGGAGAAGAGCGAAGTCTCCTATGGCGGAATCGTCGTCTCCCGCGCCGGCACCAATGCCGATCACGATTCGGAGGCGGTCGCCCGGCATATGAAGCAGGAGAAGATCGAGATCGAGGTCGCGCTCGGCCTCGGCGCCGGAACCGCGCAGGTGATCGGCATCGATCTCGGGCCCGGCTACATCAAAGAGAATTCGAGGACGTCGTGAGCGAAGCCGCCGACACCGCCCGGATCCTCGTCCAGGCCCTGCCTTACATCCGCCGCTTCGCCGGCAAGTCGGTGGTGGTGAAATTGGGGGGCGCCGCGCTCGACGCCGAGCTCGACCAGGCGCTTGCCCAGGACGTGCTCCTGCTCCGCTCCGTCGGCGTGCGCTGCGTCCTCGTCCATGGCGGCGGGCCGCAGGTCGATTTGATGATGCGCCGGCTCGACATGAAGCCGGAATATAAGGACGGCCTCCGGGTCACCAATGCCGACACGCTGGAGGTCGTCCGAATGGTGCTGGTCGGCAAGATCAACCGCGACCTGGTCGGAACGATCAACCGCGAGGCGCTCGACGATCCGGTCGCGGTCGGCGTCTCGGGCGAGGATGGCGGGCTGCTCACGGTGACCCCGCGCGAATCGGATCTCGGCTTCGTCGGCGACGTCAGCCATGTCCGCGCCTCGGTGCTGCACCGCCTGCTCGACGAGGGGCTGACTCCGGTCGTCTCGACGATCGGCGCAGACCCGACCGGCCAGCCCTACAATATCAACGCCGACGAAGCGGCGCGGGCGATCGCGGTGGCGATGGGCGCGGAGAAGATCGTCTATCTGACGGCGGCGCCCGGCCTGCTCGAGGACGTCGACGACGAAAGCTCGCTCGTCCAGCGCCTGACCTCGGCCGAGCTGTACGACCGGATCGAGCCTGGCCGTAACGGCCCCCCGGGCCGTCAGGCCGTCACGAGGGGAATGATCCCCAAGCTGCGCGCCTGCGCCGAGGCGGTCGATGCCGGCGTCGGCACCGCGCATATCATCGACGGGCGCGTGCCCCATGCCCTTCTCATCGAGCTGCTGACCGACGAAGGCATCGGCACGATGATCCGGCGGGAGAAGAATTGGTGAACGACCTTCTGACCATCGCCGACCTCGGCCGCGAAGGGCTGGAGTCGGTCCTTGCTTTGTCCGAGCGCAGGGATCTCGGCCGGCCGCTCGCCGGCAAGGGCGTCGCTCTGGTCTTCCAGAAGCCGAGCGCGCGCACCCGCAACTCGATGGAGATGGCGGTCGTCCAGCTCGGCGGCCACCCGGTTTATATCCAGAAGGACGAGGTCGGCCTCGGCAGCCGCGAGACGGCCGAGGATGTGGCGCGCACGCTCGCCTGCTTCCACGAGGTCATTGCCGCGCGCGTGATGGACCATCGCGACCTGGAGCTGATGGCTGCCGCGACCGACACGCCCATCCTCAACCTGCTGTCGGACCGCACCCACCCGCTGCAGGCGCTCGCCGACCTGCTGACCGCGAAGCAATTGCTCGGCAGCCTCGACCGGGCGCGCATCGCCTATATCGGCGACGTCAACAATGTCTGCGTGCCACTCGCCGAGGCCTGCGCGTCGCTCGGCATCCCGCTCAGCGTCGCCAGCCCGCAAGGCTATGGCTTCACGCAGGAAATGGAGGGCGTCCGGCAGGTCTCCGACCCGGCCGAGGCCGTCGAAGGGGCGAACATCGTCTATACCGACGTCTGGGTCTCGATGGGCCAGGACGAGGAGACGGAGCGCCGCCGCCGGGCCTTCGCCGCCTATCAGGTGACGCCCGAGCTGATGGCGAAGAGCGAAGACGCCTGGTTCCTCCACTGCCTCCCCGCCCGCCGCGGCGAGGAAGTGACCGACGCGGTGATGGAAAGCGCGAAGAGCGCCGTCTGGAAGCAGGCCGAGAATCGCATGCACACGGCGCGAGGCGCGCTGGCATGGATGCTGGGGGTGCGGCGATGAGGGCGCTCCAGCTCCTCCCCGGAACGGGGAGGAGGACCATGCGACGCATGGTGGAGGGGGGTCCGTGCCTCGCTCTACCCCCCTCCACCGCCGTTCCGGCGGTCCCCCTCCCATGAACCGGCCCGCCATGCCCCCGGCATGGCTGAGGACTGCCGGGGGCAGCCCTCACCGGTTCATCGGGGAGGATTTGGAATGACCGACGCCCGTTTTCAGCGCCAAAGGATCATCGCCCAGCTCCTGCGCGCCGAGCCGATCGCCAGCCAGGAGGAAGTGACCGAGCGCCTCTCGGCCCAGGGTTTCGCCGTCACCCAGGCGACCGTGTCGCGCGATCTGGAGCAGCTCGGCGCGGTCAAGGCGAAGCGCGGCGGGACCCTGCGCTACATCCTCCCCGACGAGATGGGCGACACCGGCTGGGCCGCCGCCCGGCTCGGCCGCATCCTCGCCGAATGGGTGCAGTCGATCGAGACGGCAGGCCCGCTGCTCGTTCTCCGGACGCCGCCCGGCTCGGCCCATATCGTCGGCCTTGCCCTCGACCAGGCGAGGCTCCCCGAAATCGCCGGCACCATCTGCGGCGACGACACCTTGTTCATCGCCCTTCGCGACGGCGCCGACGCCCGCGCGACGGCCGACCGCCTCAACGCTCTCTCGCAGGAAATCCAATGACCCTTCCTCCGCCGAAGAAGGTGGTGCTCGCTTATTCGGGCGGGCTCGACACCTCGATCATCCTCAAATGGCTGCAGACCGAATATCAGGCCGAGGTCGTCACCTTCACCGCCGATCTCGGCCAAGGCGAGGAGGTCGAGCCGGCGCGGCGCAAGGCGGAATTGCTCGGCATCAGGCCGGAGAACATCTTCATCGAGGATCTGCGCGAGGAATTCGTCCGCGATTTCGTCTTCCCGATGTTCCGCGCCAACGCCCTCTACGAAGGCCAATATCTGCTCGGCACCTCGATCGCCCGGCCGCTCATCGCGAAGAAGCAGATCGAGATCGCCCGCAAGGTCGGCGCCGACGCCGTCTGCCACGGCGCCACCGGCAAGGGGAACGACCAGGTCCGCTTCGAGCTTGGCTATTATGCGCTGGAGCCCGACATCCGCGTCGTCGCCCCCTGGCGCGAATGGAGCTTCGCCAGCCGCGAGCAATTGCTCCGCTTCGCCGAGCAGCACCAGATCCCGATCGCGAAGGACAAGAGGGGCGAGGCGCCTTTCTCGATCGACGCCAATCTCCTCCACTCCTCGTCGGAAGGGAAGGTGCTGGAGGATCCGGCGCTGGAGCCGCCGGAATATGTCCACCAGCGCACGATCTCGCCCGAGGAGGCGCCGGACAGGCCGACGGTGATCGAGATCGGCTTCGAGCGCGGCGATCCGGTGTCGATCGACGGCGAGGCGCTGTCGCCCGCCACGCTGCTCGCCAGGCTCAACCGGCTCGGCCACGACAATGGCATCGGCCGGCTCGATCTGGTGGAGAATCGCTTCGTCGGCATGAAGTCGCGCGGAATCTACGAGACGCCCGGCGGCACGATCCTGCTCGCCGCCCATCGCGGCATCGAATCGATCACGCTCGATCGCGGCGCGATGCATTTGAAGGACGAATTGATGCCGCGCTATGCGGAGCTCATCTATAACGGCTTCTGGTTCGCGCCCGAGCGCGAGATGCTGCAGGCGGCGATCGACCATAGCCAGCTTCACGTCTCCGGCACGGTCCGGGTCAAGCTCTACAAGGGCAATGCGACGGTGATCGGCCGGACGAGCCCGCAATCGCTCTACGACCAGGATCTCGTCACCTTCGAGGAAGGCTCGGGCGGCTACGACCAGCGCGACGCCGCCGGCTTCATCCGCCTCAACGCGCTGCGGCTGAGGATCGGCGCGCGGCGGGACCGGCGCGGCTAGAGCATTCTGAGTTGATTTTGAATCGATTGGGGATTCCCAACGGTTGCGGGTTGTGATTCAAGCTTTGGGCTGGTGTGAGGAGGCCAGCCCTTATGCCTCGAGCCTATTCGCAGGATTTGCGCGACCGAGTGATCGAT
>DASUHH010000055.1:0-7884 GCA_036273615.1 Allosphingosinicella sp.
CGCTTCGGTCCTGTCCGAGAGGTGGAGAAGGGCCTTGTGCTCGAGGTCGCCTTCGACTCCATCCACAAGAGCGGGCGACACCAGTCGGGTCTCGCCATGCGATTCCCCCGCATCAGCCGCATCCGCACCGACAAGCCCGCCGCCGAAGCGGACCGGGTCGAGACGCTGAAGCGGATGGCGACCTGAATCGCCCCTCCCCTTCAGGGGAGGGGACGGGGGTGGGGGAGTCGTGCGAACCCGACGAAGCCTTACCGAATTTCCCCGACTGCCCCACCCCAACCCCTCCCCTGAAGGGGAGGGGCTAGTGAGCCTTCCCGTCTTCGCGTGAATCAAAAATCGGCCGAGCTAGGCGCCGGCATTGTCGAGAAACCGCACCTCCACCGCCGCGGGATCGAACCCGTCCAGCAGCCGCGCATGGACGCCCATCTTGCCGAAATCCTCGCCCAGGGTCCTCCAATGGGTGCCGCAGCCGCAGGTCGGGCAGTGGTGGATGCCGATCATCCGGTCGCCCCAAATGTAGGCCTTCGTCTCGCCCTCTACCTTCACCGCATCGTCGGGATAGTAAGCGACCAGCCAACCAGTCTTGCGGCAGAGCGAGCAGTTGCACGAGCCGGCCCACTCCGGCGCATGCGGCACCGTCAGCCGGACGGCTCCGCAATGGCAGCTTCCTTGCACGGACATTCATGACTCCTGCCCGGAGGTCTGTGCCCTGCCATGCGCCGGAATTGGTTTCACGCAAAGGCGCGAAGAAGAGAAAAGAAGGGAGCGGCTTCGCCGGGAGGGCGCGGGAAACACCGGCCCCTTCGCGCCTTTGCGCCTTCGCGTGAACCGATCCTTGCTTCTCCGGCAGCTACTTCACGCGCAGATCGCCTGGCCCGAACCACAATTCGAACGTCCCCGGCGCAACGCCGACGGCCTTGTCGAACCGCGCGCTGAGGTTGGTGACGGTGACTTGCGGAACGGCGAGCTGAGCGTTGACCAAGGCGGCCAGAGCAGGCGCCATCGCGCAGTCGCTCGATTTGAGGCAGCGCAGGCTGTTGTCGGCGCCGGCCGCCACTTTCTCGATCCCGGGCACGACGATCGGATGGCCGCCAATCTTCTCCTGCTCCAGCTTCTGCTGCAATGCCCGCGCCGCCGGCCGCTGCGCCTCGTCGACGATCTGCAGGAACAGGCGGATGGCCGGCCCCTGCGGAGCAACCTGGGTGCCGGCCGCCGGAACCGCGGCCGGATGCGAATCCCCCTGGGTGATGTGGTCCGCCTGGTCCGTGGTCCGGCTCAGCGAGTCGCCCGCCTCCGTCCCCTTCCCCGCCGCCGCCTGGCCGGCGATCGTCGTCGTCACCACCTGGGGAAGCTTGAACCCCGCCTTGTCGCAATATTGCACCGTATAATCGGCGACCGCCGCGAAGTGCGAGCGCCGCTCGTCCGCCACCGACGGGGCGACGCCGGCCGTATCATATTGCTTGTCGAGAAGCTGGACGCTCTCCTCGATGCACTTTTCCTGCGCGGCCCTCTGCTCCGCCCCGCGATTGACCATGTGCGTCGCGATGAGGATCGCGCCTGGCACGAGGAGACCCGCATAAGCGACGGCGATCCGCGAGAAGGATTCCTGGCGCTCGAGAGTCATCGAGGCGCGGCCGCCAACCGGCAAGGTGCGAGCGCGCGGACGCAAAATCCTTGGAAGAAAACCCCTGTCATCAGCACGGCGCCCCCCAAGCGGATACTATCCGAAGCCCGCTCCACTTTAGCATGAAACAGACCGCGCTGAAATTCCGGCGGCGCTTCACGCCCGTTTCGGCTCAGGACGCCTCCTGTTTCGAGGCCTGCGCCGCTTCACGCGCCCGATTTCGGTTCACGCGGAGGCGCGAAGGGCCTTCGGCCCTATTCCCCGTTCGGTCCGAGCCTGTCCCGAGCGACGCCGCAGGCGGCATCGAAAGGCCCTCTCCTATTCTTCGCACAGCAGGGCCGGGGGATGGGCTTCGACAGGCTCAGCCCGAACGGTTGGGGGATGCTCGCTTCGCGCCTTCGCGTGAACCGATCCTTACTCCTTTGTTAACCATTTTTCCTTTCAGATCAACGTCTTGCTGGAAACTTGCGCCGTCTTCGGTCGTTCTGAGCCCGCAACTTTCCGGGAGACCATCCATGTCCGAGATGCACGACACGTCCAAGCTCGACGACCTCATCGTCACCCTGATCGACAGCGTGAAGGGCTATGAACATTCCGCCGAAAAGGCCGAGGCGGCGCGCTATCGCGACGTCTTCCTGGCAATGGCCCACGAACGGCGCGCGGCGGTGGAGCGGCTCCAGGCGGCGAGCCGGGCCGAGGGCGGATCGCCGGCCGATTACGGCTCGGCGGCGGCCACCCTGCACCGGCGGGTCGAGGATCTTCGAGTCGCCTTCGGCGGCGGCGACGAAGCCGTCGTCAAGGCGGTCGAGCATGGCGAGAATTATCTGAAGGAGGAGTTCGACCGCGCGCTTGACGACAAGCGCCTGTCGCCCGCCGCCCTTGACGCGGTGCGCGAAGCCTATGCCTCGGTTCGCCGCGGCCACGACCGGGCGACCGCGCTCAAGCACGCGCTGGAGGCCGCCGACTGACCGGCCGGGCGCGGGAGGCGCGGCGTCTCCGTCCGGCGCCGCGTCTCCCATTTTGGAGGGCTACGGTGCGGGCCTTGACGGATCGTCATGCCGGACTCGATCCGGCATCCACCTTTCTATTCGGCAGCGGAAAGAAGAAGATGGATCCCGGATCAAGTCCGCGATGACAAATAGAGATCGTCCTTATCCCTGTTCGCGAATTCGCATGCCGTTATCGGTCCAGTTTTCTGTTATTCTGCCTGTGCGACTCTTCGGGAGGGAGACGAAGCATGGCGGCTCAATCGAACCTCGATCGTGTGCGCGTCGTCTACGCCAATTGGAACAGCAGCAAAGGCGGCAGCGTCGAAGAGATACTCGACCTGTTCGCCGACGACGTCGAAATGCGCTCCGCGCTTGCCGCCGACGTGCCCGCGTCGGTCGCCGGCGCGCATGTGAAGAAAGCGGAAGCGCGCGCCTATTTCGAGGGCCTGCTGCGGGATTGGGAGATGATTTCCTACGATGTCGAGCGCTACATCGTCGACCGGGAAGGGGACGAGATCGTGATGGTCGGCCGCTGCGCCTTCCGCAACAAGGCGACCGGCCAGCTGCTCGACACGCCGAAGATCGACGTCTGCACCTTCCGCGACGGGAAGATCGTTCGCTTCCAGGAATCCTACGACACGCTCGGCTTCGCGCGCGCCATGGGCCATGCCTGAGGACGTCGGCTCCGGAGACGGGGAGCGAGGCCTGCGCGGGTCCCGGTTGAACCGGTCGACGCGACGCGCCCGCGCCGATCGAGCCGCCGCACGCGCCGGCGCGTTTCCGCGCACGCGGCGCCGCGCGGCATTCCCCGGCCGCGTTTCCGTCGCTAATCCGGCAGCATGCAGCCCCCGGCCGCGATCAGGCACCTGACACCGGACGACGTCGTCCTTCTGGAGGCGATGTCGACCCTGTTCGGGGAGGCGTTCGAGGAGCCGGACACCTATTGCGGCGCGCGGCCGGGCCGGGCCTATCTCCGCGGCCTTCTCGCCAAGCGGGATTTCATCGCCCTGGCGGCGCTCGACGGCGAAAGGGTCGTCGGAGGCCTCGCCGCCTATGTGCTCGAAAAGTTCGAGCAGGAACGCAGCGAAATCTACATTTACGATCTCGCCGTGGCGGCAAGCCATCGGCGCCGCGGCATCGCCACCGCGTTGATCGAAACGCTGAAGCGGCTCGCCGCCGGGCGCGGCGCCTGCGTCATCTACGTGCAGGCGGACCATGGCGACGAGGCCGCCATCGCGCTCTACGCCGGGCTCGGCGTGCGGGAGGATGTGCTCCACTTCGACATCGCGGTGGACTGACGGCAGCCGTTCCCGGCGGCGCGCCGGGCCGAAGACGGTTCGCGCGGAAACGAAGGCGCTCGCCGCTTGGACCGGCCTGCGCATGGGTCTAAAGGGACGCGGCGGGGCAGCGCCGAGGAGTCTCATATGCTCAAGGACAAATCCTCGTCCGCGATCGTCGCGGTTCGCGACCTCGATCGGGCGCGCCATTTCTACGGCGGGACGCTCGGGCTTTCGCTCGATGCCGAAGGGCCGCAGGGCGTGCTCGCCTATCGCACCGGCGCGACCAGATTGATCGTCTATCGCTCCGACGCCGCCGGCACCAACCGCGCCAACGCCGTGGTGTGGGGCTGCGGCGACGAGATCGACGCGATCGTCGCCGATCTCGAGGCGAAAGGCGTCGTCTTCGAACATTATCCCGAGATGGAAGGCCTCCGGATCGAGGGGAATGTGCATGTCGCCGGGCCGATGAAGATGGTCTGGTTCAAGGATCCGGACGGCAACATCCTCCATCTCAACAACATCTGAGGCGCCGCCATGATCAAGATCACCGCCTTCCGCTGGGTGCCGCCTTTCGCGCAGGGGCTGGTTCGGGACCTGCGCGTGCGCTGGGCGCTGGAGGAATTGGGCCTGCCCTACGAGACCCGGCTGATCGGCCTGGAGGATCGCGACTCACCCGCCTACCGGTGCCGGCAGCCCTTCGGCCAGGTGCCGCTCTACGAGGAGGAAGAGGAAGGCGGCGAGTCATTCTGCCTGTTCGAATCGGGCGCGATCGTGATGGTGCTCGCCGAGCGGTCGGACGCCCTGCTTCCGACCGAGCCGGCGGCGCGGGCGAAGGCGATCCAGTGGATGTTCGCGGCGCTCAACTCGATCGAGCCGCACGTCGTCAACCTGACGCTCGCAAGCACCTTCTACGCGAACGAGGAATGGGCCAAATTGCGCCGGCCGTCGCTTCGCGAGCTGGTCGAGAAGAAGCTCGACGCGCTCGGCGCGCGGATCGGCGACCGCGAATGGCTGGAAGGACGGTTCACCGCCGGCGACCTGCTGATGGTGACGGTGCTTCGGGTCCTTCGCGACACCGACCTGCTCGACACGCGCGCGACGCTCAAGGCCTATCGCGCCCGCGGCGAAGCCCGCCCCGCCTTCCAGCGCGCGCTCGCGGCGCAGATGGAGCCATTCCCGCACCACGCGCCGACGGGATTCTGAGCGGTTCGGAATTCGCGCGGAGACGGATCGACAGATGCCGTTCGGGCCGAGCCTCGCGCGATTCCGGCCTGCCGGGCGTGCAAGCGCCCGCCGGGCGTTCAGGCTTCCCCATGCGTCGCGAATTCGCCGCGCCGGCCGCGCGCGTCCTGGCGCATCAGCTCGGGGTGGAAGCGCCCGCCGCGGCCATAAGCCAGGCAATCCTCTTCGCCGAGCGTCTCCGTCCAGCCGGGTTCCGGCGGAGCGACGTCGCAAGCGGACCCGCGCCAATCGCGGCGAGGCCGGGTCCGCACGCGCCGGTCGAGGCATGCGATCGCGAGAAGGACGATTGCGATTCCGGCGAGGTCGGCGCCAGGGCCGGGGAGAAAGGAGAGCAGGGCCATCATGCTTCCCGGCCAGGGTCCGGACCCAAGCATGAATCCCTGCCGCGGCGGAGGGGCTGCTCAGCCTTCCTCCCGCACCACTTCCAGCCCCTCGTCAGGCTCGGGCGGCTGGAAACGGGATGTGATGAGGTCGAATTGCTCGTCGGTGACTCCGGCGAAATCATGGACGCCTTCGGCATTGCGGCGGTGGAGGCGGGCGCGGCAGGTCTCGTCGGGAACGTCGAGCCAGTGGAGCACCGCCCGCGCGCTCGCGGCGTCGGCGATGCCTTTCATCCAGGCGCGGGTCGCCCTGGTATTGGCTGGGAAATCGAGCGCCACGTCCACGCCCGCCCTGAGCAGGTCCGCGACATGTGCGCCCATCGGCCCGCGCAGCCTGGCGGCGACGCGGGCATAATCCGCCACGTCCTTCATCTCGTCGCCGAACAGGCGCTTCAGCCAGAAATCCTCGGCGATCAGCACGGTCGCCGGCGCCGCGGCCAGCACGGCGCAAAGCGTCGACTTGCCGGCCGCGATCTTGCCGCAGGCGAGGTGGAGGATGCCGGCCATGACCGGCTTGTAGGAAGCGATCGGAATTGCGGCAATCGCCGGCCGCCTTGCCACGGTCCGCCGCTTCTGCTCGAATGACCGCGAAGGGGATTTTCCGTGCCATTGCTCTTGCTGGCCGCGTTGCTGCTTTCGCCGATCAAGACGCCGGTGCCGCCGCCGACCACGCCGCCCTCGTCGCAGGCCGGATTGCCCGGCCCGCCGCCGCCCGGCTGGCCGGATCCGCTCCCGCCGCACGTGAAGCTCGATGTGCTGCAGCAGCCCGACTGGACCGATTTCAACATCTATCCGCAGGCGGCCCAAGCGCTCGACCAGCAGGGGAATGTGCGCGCGGAGATCCTCATCGGCCGCGACGGCGTGCCGCGTCTGTGCCGCATCGCCATCTCGTCCGGCTATGCCGAGCTCGACGAGGGCACCTGCCAGCTCCTGATGCAGATGCGATTCGCGCCGCCGCGCGACGGTAGCGGCCGGCCCGTCGAGACCCTTTTTCGCCGCACGTTCAGATGGATGCTGAACGACCAATCGGCTTTCGCGCCGGCCCGGATGACGGCGCGGCTCACCTTGTCGCACGGCGCGGTCACCGATTGCGCGATCGACCGGGAAGGAGCGGTCCCCGAACATTGGGCGAAGATCGCCTGCGGAATCTTCAAGTCCGACGCCGATTATTATCTTCACGACCGGAACGGGCGCACCGCCCGCGCGACGATCCTCGTCGACCTGCGGCCGGACGGCGCGGCGCCGGCCGCCGCGGTAACCGCGTCGGGCCGGCTCGTCGCGACTCGGCAGACCCTGTTCGACGTCGATTCGGAGGGCGATCCCAAGAACTGCCGCACCGGCCGGGACGAGGGTTTCGGGCCGAACGTCCCGACCGACCATCAGACGCCATGCGGCTTCTTCCTCATCGGCTCCTGGTTCGAGTCGGCCGATCCGCAGACCGTCCGGCACGGGAGCTTCGAGGTGCGCGTCTATGTCGAGGAGGCGAAATAGGCACCGGCTCCGGCCGATTTGATCGGATGCAACCTTCGCGCGGCGCACCCGTTCGGAAGGTCATCGTCAGGGAGGTGGAGATGGTCACCCGCACCGCCAGAGCGCGCTACGAAGGCCTTGGCAAGGACGGCAAAGGCAGCGTCTCGACCCAGTCCGGGGTGCTCCAGGACCAGGGCTACGGCTTCGGCACGCGCTTCGGCGACGTGCCCGGGACCAACCCCGAGGAGCTGATCGCCGCCGCCCATGCCTCCTGCTTCGCCATGGCGCTCAGCTTCGCGCTTGCGAAGGAGGGCCTCACCGACGGCACGCTGGAGGTCCAGGCGAAGGTGACGCTCGAGCCCGAAGGCGACGGCTTCCGGATCTCGCATTCGGACCTCAAGCTGGACGCGCGGGTGCCCGGCATCGAGGAGGATCGCTTCGCCGAGATCGCCAAGGGCGCCAAGGCGAATTGCCCGGTCTCCAAATTGCTCAAGGCGGAGATCGGGTTCGAGTATCGGCTGAACGGGTGAAGGCACGCCGCTGGCGGGCGACCGCTTAGAGCGGCCTGCGATTAACTTGAATCGCACGCCGCTCTATAAGTCATTGTTGTCGCGTTGCGTTTTGCGAAAATTGAGCAGGCCCGCCATGCCCCCGGCATGGCTGCCCGCTGCGGGGCAGCGGGCACCTGCTCAATGGTACCCACCTTTTCGCGCAACGCTCTAGCCGCCGAGCAGGGCGCCGGTCAGCCAATCGACCGGCGGCCGGACGAGCCGGTCGACGATATCGACCCTGGGTGACAAAGCCGGGAGGACGAGCAGCAACAGCATGAACAAGGGCAAGGCGACACGGTGGAGCTTTGCATAATGGACCGCCAGCCGGCGCGGCAGCAGGCCCTCGAC
>DASUHH010000056.1:0-26688 GCA_036273615.1 Allosphingosinicella sp.
TCGTCTGGACCATCGTCGCCGCCGCCTGGGCGATCGCGTCGGCGGTCGTATGCTCGGGCAGGGTCTCGGTGAAGTGGACGCGGCGGCCGTGGCTCGGATCGGATTCGACGCTGGTCGCGATCCGGTTCATCATCGCCACCGCCTCGCACGGGAATTGGCCCGAGGCGCTCTCCGCCGACAGCATGACCGCATCGGCGCCGTCATAGACGGCGGTGGCGACGTCCGAGACCTCGGCGCGGGTCGGGGTCGGCGCGGTGATCATCGATTCGAGCATTTGCGTCGCGACCACGACCGGCCGGCCCATCCGCCGCGCCGCCTCGACGATCCGTTTCTGGAGCGGCGGCACCTCCTCGGGCGGCAATTCGACGCCCAGGTCGCCGCGCGCGACCATCACCGCATCGGCAAGCTCGAGGATCCCCTCCAGCCGGTCGACCGCGGCCGGCTTCTCGATCTTGGCGAGCAGGGACGCGCGGCCGGCGATCAGCCGCCGCGCCTCGGCCACATCCTCGGGCCGCTGGACGAAGGAGAGGGCGATCCAGTCGACGCCCTGGTCGAGCGCGAAGACCAGGTCGGCCCGGTCCTTGTCGGTGAGCGCCGCCAGCGGAAGCACGACGTCGGGGACGTTGAGGCCCTTATTGTTCGAAATTCGTCCGCCGACCTCGACCAACGTCTCGATCCGCTCGGGCGAGGCCTTGACCACGCGCTGGATGATCTTGCCGTCGTCGATCAGCAGCCGCGTCCCCTCGACCACGGCGCTGAAAATCTCCTTGTGCGGAAGCTCGACCCGATCGGAATTGCCTGGCGCCTTGTCGCGGTCGAAGACGAAGGCCTGGCCGTTCTCAAGCATCGCAGCGCCGCCCTCGAACAGCCCCACCCTCAATTTCGGCCCCTGCAGGTCGGCGAGGATCGTGGTCGGCCGCTCCAGCTCCTTCTCGAGCGCGCGGATCGTCTCGATCCGGTGCTGGTGATCCTCGTGCGTGCCGTGGCTCATATTGACCCGGAAGGCGTCCGCGCCGGCCTCGGCAAGCATGCGGATCATGTCCTTGCTGTTGCTCGCGGGCCCGAGCGTGGCGAGGATGCGCACCTTGCGGGTGCGCGGCACGAAGATGCTTGGGCTGGTTTCGCTCGTCGCCATGAAGGGCCGCATAGACGAGCGGGCGGGCAGTTCAACCCGCTTGAGCGCCGCGCGGTCAAACCCTACAGGCAGCGCTCAACCTCAAGCTCGGTGGAGATCATGGCGGAAGGAACGATCGCGGCGGACGAATTGAGGCTGCTCATCGAGCGGATCGAGCGGCTGGAAGAGGAGAAGAAGGCGATCGCCGACGACGTGAAGGACGTCTATGCCGAAGCCAAGGCGCGCGGCTACGACACCAGGACGATGCGCAAGATCGTCGTGCTTCGGAAGATGGAGACGCACACGCGCCAGGAAGCCGACGCCCTGCTGGAGACCTATCGCGCCGCCCTCGGCATGGACTGAGGCCGGCTTATCCTCTTGCCTCACCCGAACGTCTGCTTTGTCTCGTGACGGCGAGGCCCCATCTTATCTCCGGTGTGCGCCGCCGTGGCGGATGACCGGAAGGACGATATCGCCTTCGCGAAGGAGGCGCTGGCGAGCCTCGGCGCAGGACGCGTGCTCCTCCCGGCCTTGCTGCTGGCCCTTTTCCAGTCCGCATCCTGTGTCGCGGCGCTCGCCACGCTGCCGATAGCCGAGCATCCGGACCATTCGCGTTCCGTCGCGGCCCTGTTGCTCCTCTTGCTCGGCCTGACCGCATGCTCCGTCGCATTGCTGCGCATCCTCAACTTTAGTCCGCGGCCGCCGTGGCAACCCGACGCAAGCCTGTGGCTGTTCGGACTGGCGATCATCGCCAGCCTCTTCATCGGCATCGCGGCGGATCTGGTCGTGGGCGGCCGCGACGACCTGCTCGCCGGCCTCGCCTCCGGCGCATTGTCGGTCATCGTCAATGCCCCCTTCGCGCCCTGGTTCACGGCGATCGCCGTCGAGCGGCCGCTGGCGCTGCGGCCCGGAGACCATATGAGGCATTTCGCCGCCTGGCTGCCGGCCCTCCTGCTCTGGAACCTGCTGATCGTCGTCCCGCTCGGCCAGCTCTTCGCCCTGCTCGGCCGGACGCTGCTCGCCGGCGCGGGCGGCTGGTTCTGGCCGACCGTCCTGCTCTACGGGCTGCTCGGAGCCGCGATCGAGCTTGTCTCCTGCGCTCTCGCCTCCGTCGCCTACAGGCGCGTTGCGCGCTCCTAGCCGTCTCGGCTATCGGCTCCGCATCCCGGCAGTTGAAGAAGATCCATGGCAGGCCACAGCAAGTTCAAGAACATCATGTATCGCAAGGGCGCGCAGGACAAGAAGCGCTCCGCCATGTTCTCCAAGCTCGCGCGCGAGATCACGGTCGCGGCCAGGATGGGCCTGCCCGATCCGAACGCGAATCCGCGCCTGCGCGCCGCCGTCACCGCCGCCCGCGCCCAGTCCATGCCCAAGGACAATATCCAGCGGGCGATCGACAAGGCGATCGGCGGCGACGCCGAAAATTACGAGGAATTGCGCTACGAGGGCTTCGGCCCCGGCGGCGTCGCCCTGATCGTCGAGGCGCTGACCGACAACCGCAACCGCACCGCGACCAATGTCCGCACCGCTTTTTCGAAGAATGGCGGCAATCTCGGCGCGTCGGGCTCGGTCAGCCACGGCTTCGAACGGCTCGGCCTGATCGAATATCCGGCTTCGGCGGGCTCGGCCGACGACTTGCTGGAGGCGGCGATCGAGGCCGGCGGCGAGGATGTCGAATCGGACGAGGACGGCCACCTGATCTGGACCCGGCAGGAGGATCTCCACGGCGTCGCCCGCGCGCTCGAGGAGGCGCTCGGCGAAGCGGAGAGCATCAAGCTCGCCTGGCGCCCCTCGACCTCGGTCGATGTGAATGGCGACGATGCGGAGCAGCTCGTCAAGCTGATCGACTCGCTCGAGGAGGATGACGACGTCCAGACCGTCTGGGGCAATTACCGGATCCCCGACGAGGTGATGGAACGGCTGTAAATTCGCTTCCCGAAAGCGCGCCGGCCCGACATTATGCGCCGGTGACCGCCGCCTCTCCTTGCCCCCAATGACGATCATCGTCGGCCTCGATCCAGGGCTCGGCACGACCGGCTGGGGCGTGATCGCGGCCGAGGGAAACCGGCTGCGGCATCTCGCCAACGGGCAGATCCGGACCGATGCGAAGGATGCGCTGCCGGCGCGTCTGGTCGCGCTGCACGACCGGCTTGCGGCCGTTCTCGCCGAGCACCGGCCCGACACCGCCGCGGTCGAGGAAGTCTTCGTCAACGACAATCCGCAATCGACGCTGAAGCTCGGACAGGCGCGCGGCGTGGTGCTGCTTGCGGCGGCGCAGGCGGGGATCGGCGTCGGCGAATATGCGGCGCGGCTGGTCAAGAAAGCGGTGGTCGGCACCGGCGGCGCGGAGAAGGCGCAGGTCCATGCCATGGTCCAGCGCCTGCTGCCGGGCGTGAAGATCGCAGGCGCCGACGCGGCGGATGCGCTCGCCGTCGCCATCACCCACGCCCACCATCTCGCCAGCGCCCGCGCGCTGGGGCGGAGCGCCGCATGATCGCGAAGCTGCGCGGCCTGCTCGACGGCTTCGCCGCGGACCATGCGGTGATCGACGTGAACGGAGTGGGCTATCTCGTCTTCGCCTCCAGCCGCACCCTGTCCGCGCTCGGCGCGATCGGAAGCGAGGTGGTCGTCCACACCGAGATGAAGGTCAGCGAGGACGACATCCGCCTGATCGGCTTCGCCACCGCCGGGGAACGCGACTGGTTCCGTTTGCTCACCTCGGTCCAGGGCGTCGGCACCCGCGTCGCGCTCGGCATCCTCTCGGCGCTCTCCGCCGACGAGCTCGGCACCGCGATCGCGTCCGCCGACAGCCGCATGATCGCCCGTGCCCAGGGCGTCGGCCCCAAGCTCGCCCAGCGCATCGTCAACGAATTGAAGGACAAGGTCGGCGCCGTCGCCCTCGGTCCCACCGGAGGGCTTGCGGCGCCGCCTGGCAGCGCAAGCGCCGACGCCGTCTCCGCCCTCCTCAACCTCGGTTTCCGTCCTGCCGAAGCCTCGGCGGCGGTCGCCAAGGCGGAAGCGGAGCTCGGCAGAGGCTCGTCGCTCGATGCCCTGGTGCGGACGGCGCTCAAGAAAGCGGCACGATGAACCCCTTCAATGGAATCCCAGTCAAAGCCCGGCACCGCTGCTGCCTGGATTCCCGCTTTCGCGGGAATGACGGGTAGGGCTAGGCGTACCGCATGACCGACGAGCGCCTGACCACGCCGAACCGCCGGCCCGAGGATCTCGACGCGGCGTTGCGCCCCAAGACGCTGGACGAATTTGTCGGGCAGAAGGCGGCGCGCGAGAATCTGCGCGTGTTCATCGAGGCGGCGAAGAGCCGGGGCGACGTGCTCGACCATGTCCTCTTCTTCGGGCCGCCGGGGCTCGGAAAGACGACGCTCGCCCAGATCATCGCGCGCGAGCTCGGCGTCGGCTTCCGCGCCACCTCGGGGCCGGTCATCGCCAAGTCGGGCGACCTCGCCGCCCTGCTCACCAATCTCGAGGATGGCGACGTCCTCTTCATCGACGAGATTCATCGGCTCAATCCGGCGGTGGAGGAGATTCTCTACCCGGCGATGGAGGACCGCGCGCTCGACCTGATGATCGGCGAGGGCCCCTCCGCCCGCTCGGTGCGAATCGACCTCCCGCGCTTCACCCTCGTCGGCGCGACCACGCGCCAGGGGCTGATCACCACCCCCTTGCGCGATCGATTCGGAATCCCAGTCCGGCTCAATTTCTACACGGTCGAGGAACTGGAGCAGGTCGTCCGCCGCGCCGCGCGGCTGCTCGGCCTCGCCGTGACCGGCGACGGCGGCCACGAAATCGCCCGCCGCTCGCGCGGCACGCCGCGAATCGCCGGACGGCTGCTGCGCCGGGTGCGCGACTTCGCCCAGGCGGCGGGCGCCGCCGAAGTGGATGCGAAGGCCGCCGACAGCGCCCTCACCCGCATGGAGGTGGACCAGCTCGGCCTCGATGCGATGGACCGGCGCTACCTCCACATGATCGCCGACATCTACAAAGGCGGGCCGGTCGGCGTGGAGACGCTCGCCGCCGGCCTTTCCGAGCCGCGCGACACGATCGAGGAAGTGATCGAGCCCTATCTCATCCAGCTCGGCCTCGTCGCCCGCACCGCGCGCGGCCGCTGCCTCAACGGCCGCGGATGGACCCATCTCGGCCTGCCCCAGCCCAAGGACGCGCAGGACGGGCTGTTCGATTCGAACTAGGGAGGGACGAATGAAGAGGCTCGCCACGTTCGCCGCCGCCGCGCTCGCCGCGGCCGCGCCCGCCGCCGCGCAGCAGCCGGTCCCTCCGCCGCTCCCGGCCGCGCCCGATTATGCCAATGCCGCCGACTGGCTCTGCCTCCCCGGCCGCGACGATCCCTGCTCCAGGCCGCTGCCGACCGTCGAGCTCGGGCCGAACGGCTATGGCGCGACGACGGAGACGAAGCCCGCCGCCAACCCGCCGATCGACTGCTTCTACGTCTATCCCACCGTCTCGCGCGATCCGGGCGACAATTCCGATCTCGTGCCGGGCCCCGAGGAGCAGGCGGTCGCTCTGGTCCAGTTCGCCCGCTTCGGCACGGTGTGCCGCACCTATGCGCCGATGTACCGCCAGGCGACGCTCACCGCGCTTCGCAAGGCGATGGCCGGCGCGCCGATCGAGCGCAATTTCGAGCCGGCTTATGCCGACGTCGCCGCCGCCTGGCATTATTATCTCGCCCATTACAACCAGGGGCGTCCGTTCGTGCTGATCGGCCACAGCCAGGGCTCGGTCATGATCGAGCGGCTGATCGCCGGCGAGATAGAGAACAAGCCCGCCGCGCCGCGCTTGCTCTCCGCGATCATCGCGGGCTTCAACGTCGAGGTTCCGGAGGGCAGGCTCGTCGGCGGCACGTTCAAAAAGACGCCGCTCTGCTCGCGCGTCGGCGAGACCGGCTGCATCCTCGCCTGGACCTCGTTCCGCGCGAGCAGTCCGCCGCCCGAGCAGAGCCTGTTCGGCCGCGCCGGGACGCCGGGCATGACGGTCGGCTGCACCAACCCCGCCAATCTCGGCAAGGACGGGTCGGCGCCGCTCGATTCCTATTGGTATGCCGGGCCGTCGCTCAGCACGAGCGGGCGGACCGACTGGTCGTCCGAAGGGCCGCCGCCGGTCCCGTTCCTCCACACGACGGACCTCGTCTCGGGCAGCTGCGTCCACCAGGGCAATGTCGGCTATTTCGCCATCCATGTGAACGCCGATCCCAAGGACAGGCGCACCGATGACATTCCGGGCGATGTCGTCGCTTTCGGCGTGCCGCTCCCCGGCTGGGGGCTGCACCTCGTCGACATGAACCTGCCGATGGGCGACGTCATCCGGCTGATCGCGGCGCAGCGCGACGCCTTCTTCCGCCGCCGCTGACCGCGAATCTGAATCGCCTCGGCCGTTAACCCTTTCGCCCTCCGTCCCGCGCCGGTAGAGGGCGGAGCCGTGGATTGCGGGGAGATCGTACGTCCGGCGAACGGCCAAATGCGTGGAAAGACGCACTTTTTTCCCGTGCGCGTCTATTTCGAAGACACCGACCTCACCGGCATCGTCTATCATGCCAATTACCTGCGCTTCATCGAGCGGGCGCGATCGGACATGATCGCTTTGGCCGGCGCCGACCAGCGCGCCGCGCAGGAATCGGGCGAAGGCGCCTATGTCGTCGCCGACCTTTCGATCCGCTACCGCGCTTCGGCGAGGCTCGACGACGAATTAATGGTCGTCACCCGGCTCGAGGCGCTGAGGGCGGCGAGCCTCGTCATTCATCAGCGAGTCATGCGGGGCGGGGAAGTGCTTGCCGAGGCGATGGTGACCGCCGCCTTCGTCACGCCCGATGGGCGGCCGCGGCGGCAGCCGCGCGCCTGGCTCGAGCGATTTTCCGGGCTGTTGCAGGCCAAGCTGTTACGGGAAGGAGAGACGTGACTCATCTGGAATTGGCGGGCGGAAGCCTCTCGCCGGTGTCCCTGTTCCTCCAGGCCGACATCGTCGTCAAGATCGTGATGATCGGCCTCATCCTCGCCAGCGTCTGGACCTGGACGATCATCATCGGCCACGCGCTGCGCATCGGCCGCGTCTCGCGCGGCAATGCGAAGTTCGAGCGCGATTTCTGGAAATCCGGCGACATAGACGGCTTCCACGAGACCCGCGGCAAGGAGAAGCTCCCGAGCGCCGCCGTGCTCGGCGCCGGCCTCGCCGAATGGCGCCGCTCGACCGCCGGCAAGGTCGTCGACCGCGAGGGCGCCCGCTCGCGCCTCGCCACTGCGATGAACGCGGCGGTGATCGCGGAGGTGGACGCGCTCGCCGAGCGGCTCAACATCCTCGCCACGATCGGCTCGGTCGCGCCCTTCGTCGGCCTGTTCGGCACCGTCTGGGGGATCATGCGAAGCTTCGGCGACATTGCCGGGCAGAACAATACCAGCCTCGCCGTCGTCGCCCCCGGCATCGCAGAGGCCCTGTTCGCGACCGCCCTCGGCCTGTTCGCCGCGATCCCGGCGGTGATCGCCTACAATCGCATGAGCTTCGGCATCAACCGCATGGAGAGCCGCCTCCAGCGCTTCGCCGACGGCTTCCATTCCACCCTCAGCCGCGAGCTGGAGCGGGACTGATGGCGATGCTGCCGGCGCGGAGCGGTCGCGGCGGGCGCCGCCGGGCGCCGATGGCGGAGATCAACGTCACGCCGATGGTCGACGTGATGCTGGTCCTGCTGATCATCTTCATGGTGACCGCGCCGTTGCTCGTCGCCGGAGTCAAGGTCGATTTGCCGGACAGCAAGGCGGGAACGCTCGATCCGCAGCACAAGCCGGTCCAGATCGCGATCGACAAGGACGGCAGGATCTTCATCGACGCCCAGCCGATCGCCGCCGATGCGCTCGGCGCCCGCCTGTCGGCGATCGCGGCCGGGAGCGCAGAGCAGGGCGGGCCGCGAATCTTCCTCCGCGCCGACAAGGCGCTCGATTACGGCCGGGTGATGGCGGTGATGGGCGAGATCGACCAGGCCGGCCTTCGCAAGGTCGCACTGATCAGCGTCGAGGCGCAGGAGCCGCGCTGATGGACCGGGCGGAAGCGACCGGCCTCGGAGTCTCGACGGCGGCGCATGTCGCCTTGTTCGTGGCGCTGTCGGTCAGCCTCGCCGTCACCCGCCTGCCGCCGCCCACGTCCGAGCCGATCGCCGTCTCCTTCGTCAAGGATGTCGGCATGACCAACGCCGCCCCGCAACCGAGCCCGGCCCCGCCCGCGCAGAGCAAGGCGCCCGACACTGGCGCGCCGGAAGAGGCCGCGCCGCAACCGCCACTGCCGGCGCCGATCCCGCCCAAGCCCCAGCCGGCCCCAGCGCCGGCCAAAGCGGTCAAGACGCCCGAGCCCAGGTCGAAGCCGGCCCCCAGGCCCGCACGCCCCGCCAGGCCCGAACCCAAAGCCGCGCCCGCACCGCCGGCGCCCGCCAGGCCCGCGCCGGCCAGGGCCGAGCCGGCGCAGCCGACGGCGCGCAGCGGCACCGGCAAGAGGACTCGCGGCACCCTCCTCGGCCACGATTTCCTGAAGGGCATCGGCAGCGACCCCACGCCGTCGCATTCGCAGCAGGCGCAGGCGAGCATGATGAGCGCCGAAGCGCTCGCCGGCATTGCCGCGGCGATCCAGCGGCAGATCCAGCCTTGCGCGAACCGGCAGGTCAATCCGGGGCCGGGCGCCGACCAGATCAAGGTGGCGCTCCACCTTCGCCTCAACCGGGACGGCTCGCTCGCGCAGAAGCCGACCGTCCTCGGCACCACCGGAGTCACCGCCGGCAATTCCCGTTACGAAGACCGGGTGAAGGACCTGGCAATCGCCGCTTATGTCGGCTGCGCGCCGCTCCGCGACCTGCCCGACAATCTCTACCAGACACCCCAGGGTGGCTGGTCCAGCATCAAGATGACCTACAAATTGCCGTGACTGGAAACCGAAAAATGGTCCGCTTCTCAGCCTTTCTCGCCTTCGCCCTCGCCTCGGCCGCGCCCGCTTTCGCCCAGCCGCCGGCCACGCCGCCGCCCGCGCCGCCGACAGGCACGCCGGCGCCCGCCGCCGCCGAGCCGCCGCCGCTCCAGGTCGACATTGTCGGCGGCATCTCCGCGCCGATGCCGATCGACATCCCGGCCATGCCGACGCCGTCGTCGGCCGCTACCCCGGCGGGCGACACCGGCGCGCTCGGCCGCCAGGTGGCGCAGATCGTCGCCAACGATCTAAAAGGCTCCGGCCTGTTCAACCCGTCCGGCCCCGCCGGCCTGCCGCCGGTCGCCTTCCCGCAGGTGGCGGCGCCCGATTTTTCAGTCTGGTCCGGCACCGGCGCCCAGGCTTTGGTCCAGGGCTTCGTCCAGGCCAATGCCGACGGCAAGCTCACCGTCGGCTGCTATCTGTACGACACGACGGCGAAGAAGGAGCTGACCCGCCAGGGTTTTGTCGTCACCCCCGCTTTGTGGCGCCGGGCGGCGCACAAATGCGCGGACATGGTCTATACCCGGCTCACCGGCGAAGGCCCCTATTTCGACAGTCGGATCGTCTATGTCTCCGAGACCGGGCCCAAGGCGCACCGGATCAAGCGGCTCGCCATCATGGATCAGGATGGCGCAAGCCATCGTTTCCTCACCAATGGCCAGTCGATCGTCCTCACCCCGCGCTTCGCGCCCAACCAGCAGACCATCGTCTACATGTCCTATGTCGGCGAGAAGCCGCGAGTCTATGTCTATGACGTCGGTTCCGGGCGGCAGCGGCTGCTGGTGAGCCAGCCCTACATGACTTTCGCCCCGCGCTTCTCGCCGGACGGGCGCTGGGTGATCTTCTCGATGTCGGTCAACGGCAATACCGACATCTACCGGGTCTCGGCATCGGGCGGCGAGCCGCGCCGGCTCACCGACGCGCCGGGCATCGACACCGGCGGCTCTTATTCGCCCGACGGCAGCCGGATCGTGTTCGAGAGCGACCGCGGCGGCTCGCAGCAGCTCTATGTGATGAACGCGGACGGCTCGAACCAACACAGGATCAGCTTCGGCGGCGGCACTTATGCGACCCCGGTCTGGAGCCCGCGCGGCGACCTCATCGCCTTCACCCATATCGGCGCCGCCCGCTTCCGCATCGGCACCATGTCGCCCGACGGCGGCGGCGAGAAGATGCTGACCGACGCCTGGCAGGACGAATCGCCGACCTGGTCGCCCAACGGCCGGGTCATCATGTATTTCCGCACCGCCCAGGGCTCCGGCCGCACCGAGCTCTGGTCGGTCGATCTCACCGGCGTCAATGCCCGTCACATCCCGACGCCGCTCGACGGATCCGACCCCGCCTGGTCGCCAATCCTCCCCTGACCTGTTGTTGTGAAGGAGCTTAAGATGAACAGGACCCGCCTCAGCCTCGTTGCCGCCGCCGCCGCGCTCGCGCTGACCGCCGGCTGCGCCAAAAAGGCGCCGAAGGAGATTCCGCCGCCGCCGATGAACGGCGCGGCGACGCAAAGCGGCGAGACCGGCACGCCCGGGCCGGAATCGGGGACCGTCGGCCAGACCGGCCTCAGCGGCGCCCGCGCCGATTTCATGCGCAGCGTTCCGTCGGACCGGGTCTTCTTCGGCACCGACATCTATGCGCTCGACGACCAGGGCCGGCACACGCTCGACGCCCAGGCGGCATGGCTGGCGGCCCATCCGTCGGTCAGCGTCACGATCGAAGGCCATTGCGACGAGCGCGGCACGCGCGAATATAATCTCGCCCTCGGCGACCGCCGCGCCAATGCGGTGAAGGATTATCTCCAGGCGAGGGGAATCCCGGCCGCGCGGATGACGACGATCAGCTACGGCAAGGAACGACCGGTCGCTTTGGGCTCGAACGAGGAAGCCTGGGCCCAGAACCGCCGCGCCGTCACGGTCGTGCCGCAGTAGCAACCACGTCATCCCGGCGGAGGCCGGGATCCCGGTGGGGTTGGCCGCCGCGCCTTTTTCTCGCTGGGACCCCGGCCTTCGCCGGGGCGACGAGAAAGGTCACGCCGCCGGATTCGCCACCGGCGCCGCTCCGCCCAGCGTCTGGTTCAGCAATTTCGCAAGCCGCACGCCGCCGCGGACGATCTGGAGGCGGACGATTGGGATGAGCTTGCGAGTCATCGCCTCGTCCATCGTCACCGGGCCGGTCTGCCTGCCCTTGCAGGGATCGGCGAACATCAGATCGTAAATATCCTCGCGGCTGAGCTGCCAGGTCTCGCGCGTCCAGTCCGCGACATCGCCCTGCTGCATCGCGGCGATCTGGTCGGGCGTATATTGGCCGAGGATGCCGCGCGGGCCGCCCGGCGGAGTCGAGATGGCGCGGTCGGCGAGCAGGCCGTCCCAGATTTCGTGGAGATTGGTCTTGCCGCCGATCGCGCCGTAGCGGGCGACGATCTGGTTGCCGCCATTGTCGCCATGCTCGCCGACATGGAGCGGCTGGTGGAGGTCGCCGAGGAAATGGGCGACGAAGGCGAGCGCCATCAGCCGTTCGCGCATCGGCAGCTTCCTGTCGGCGAGCAGCTTCAGGTTGCGGGCGATCTGCGCGGTGATGCAATTGCCGTCCCTGCAATTGGCCTTGATGTCGAACGGACGGCAGATGTCGAGATCCTGATAATGCCAGGAGAAGCTGTAGTTGAACCGTTCGTGATAAGCGCGGATGCAGTCCGGCCAGACGGCGGCGTCGGCGAGGGTGCGGATCCGGCATTCGGGCGTGTCGAGCGCGCGCGAATGGGCGATCAGAGTCGCGATCTCGCGCCTCGCCCGCGGGTTGAGCTCGGCCCAGGCGATGGTTGCGACGCTGCGGTGGCCGTAATCCCACCAGGCGAAGGCCGGGCTCGGCAGCAGCAGGGCGAGAGCCAGGAAGGCGAGCAGGCGCTTGATCATAAGCTCGTGCCTATAGCCTCATCCTCGTCGCCGTAAATCGCGACCGCGCGGCCGGCGGCCGAGGCGGCGCCCCGATACATTCCCGGCGAATTGAACGCGAAGACGATATCGCCTTTCGGAGTCACGACGATGACGCCGCCGGTGCCGCCGAGGGCGCCGATCTCGGCGACGACCGAATCCGCCGCCTGCCGCGCCGCCTCGCCGAGCATTCGGATGCGGGCGCAAATCTCATGGGCGGCGCCGGCCCGGATGAAATATTCGCCCTGGCCGGTGGCCGAGACCGCGGCGGCGCGGTCGTCGGCATAGGTGCCGGCGCCGATCACCGGCGTGTCCCCGATCCGCGACAGGCTCTTGCCGGTGATCCCGCCGGTCGAGGTTGCCGCGGCGACATGGCCTTGCCTGTCGACCGCGACGGCGCCGATCGTCCCATATTTCAGCTCGAAGAAGGTTTCGCCGCGCCGCATCGCCTCGAGCTGCCGGCGGCGCGTCTCGGTCGCGAACCAGTCCGGGCCGGCCTGATCGAGCCCCTGCTCGCGCGAATAGATGTCCGCGCCGGCGCCGCCCAGGAAGACGTGCGGGCTCCGCTCCATCACCGCGCGGGCGAGCCGGATCGGGTTGCGCGTCCCGGTCACGCCGGTGACGGCGCCGGCCGAGCGGTCACGCCCGTCCATGATCGCCGCGTCCATCTCGTTCGTGCCCTCGGCGGTGAAGACCGAGCCGCGGCCGGCGTTGAAATGGGGATCGTCCTCCAGCGCGCAGGCGGTCCGCTCGACCGCGTCGAGCGCGCTGCCGCCGGCCGCCAGGACCGCCGATCCGATTTCGAGCGCCCGGCCGAGCCCGCCGCGGATCGCCTCGTCCTGCTGCGGCGTCAGCAATTCCCGCTCGATCACGCCGGCCCCGCCGTGGATCGCGAGCTTCCAGTCAGCCATGTTCACGCTCCATCCGGGGCGGCCTTAGCCGCTCCGCAGCCGGCGCGCCACCGGCCGATTCCCGAACCGCTTGCGTCCCTCATCAAATATAATTATGATATCATCATTCCAGGGAGGTTCGACATGGCAAGCTCACCTTATCCAACCAGTCATCTGACTGGCCTTCGTCTGTCGCAGGAGCGGCCGGCGGGGAGCATCGGCGGCTATCCGATGCTGCTCATCCTGCTCCTCGCATTCCTCGGCATTCCCGGCGCCTTGATCCTGATCGCGCACCGCCTGTTCGCGGCCGGCGCCATCCTGCTGGCCTGCTCCGTCATCCTCTTCCTCTTCACCGCCGTCGGCTTCTACCTGCTCCAGCCGAACAATGCCGCGGCGATCCTGCTGTTCGGCGAGTATAAGGGCACCGACCGCACCACCGGCCTGCGCTGGCGCTGGCCGTGGCTTGCGCGCAAGAAGATCTCGACCCGCGTCCACAACGTCACCTCGGAGAAACTGAAGGTGAACGACCTGCGCGGCAACCCGATCGAGATCGCGACCAACGTCGTCTGGCGCGTCACCGACACCGCCCAGGCCCTGTTCGACGTCGACGATTATACCCGCTTCCTCTTCGTCCAGATCGAGAGCGCGGTGCGGGCGATCGGCGCCAAATATCCCTATGACGATATCGAGCATCAGGAGACGACGCTCCGCGGCCATGCCGACGAGGTCAATGAGGAGCTGCGCAGCGAGCTTCAGGACCGGGCGAAGGTCGCTGGCCTCACCATCGACGAATGCCGCCTGACCCACCTCGCTTATGCGCAGGAGATCGCCCAGGCGATGCTCCGCCGCCAGCAGGCCGAGGCGGTGATCGCGGCGCGGCAGAAGATCGTCATCGGCGCCGTCTCGATGGTCGAGAATGCGCTGCAATTGCTCTCGGAGAAGAATGTCGTCGAGCTGGACGACGAACGGCGCGCGGCGATGGTCTCGAACCTCATGGTCGTCCTTTGCGGCGAGCGGGATACCCAGCCCGTGGTCAACACCGGCACCCTCTATCAATAGGAGGGGCCGGTGCCCCCGCCGCCGAAAAAGGCCTTCCCATTGCGCATCGAGCCGTCCCTCTGGGCCGTGCTCGAGCGCGTGGCGGCGGCGGATTTCCGGAGCGTCAATGCCGAGATCGAATGCCTGCTGCGCGAAGCGCTCCACCGCCGCGGCATCTCCGTCTCCCCGCCGGAAAAGCGGCCGCGCGGAAGGCCGAAAGCGGGGGATTAAGGTCTCGTTCCCCTATCGCGGCACGTCCCTGTCGGCGTCGTTCCCGATCACCGCCTCCCGCGCTCCGCGAAGCGCGCGGATGGCGACGGCGGTGGCGGCGCCCCAGACGATGTGCACGCCGATCATCGTGAAATTGCGCCGCGGCGGATGCAGCGTCGCTGGCTTCGGATCGGCGATTGCGGGGATCCAGCCCATAGAGCCCGCCAGCCACAAAGCCGCGCCGTAGAGGGCGCCGGTCCTTTTCCCCGGATCGGGATTCATCGCCGCCAGCACCGCGCCGGTCGCCGCGCCATAGGCCAGATGGGCGGCCGCGTTGATCTCCTTCGCGGCCTCCCCCGCCTGCTTCGCCCCCGAATCGACGATCGCGCGCGGGGTCAGCGGCGAGCGTTCCTTCGGCGCCCGGCCGGCATGGAGACGGCGCAGCGCCATCCCCACCGCCATCGTGCCGACGAAGCCCGCGACGGCGCCGATCACGAGCCGGCTGCCGAGCTTCAGATCGTCTGGCCTCTTGCTCAAGGGCGGTTCTCCGGATGCGGCGGAGAGCCTTTGCAGCGGATTCGCGCGCCGCGCCAGACGGATCAGTCCGCCTGCTCGATCCGGCCGCCGCCCGCGACGCTCGACGTCAGCCTGGGCTGGCCACGATACAGGATCCGTCCCTTGCCACTGACCCCCGCCACCAGCGCGTCGGCCGGCCCCAGCGAGATCTCGCCGTCGCCGCTGACTCCGGCGGCCACCCGGCCGGCGGTGACTTCCCGTGCATCGATCCGCCCGTTCCCCTTCACCCCGACGGCGAGGCTGTCCTCGCGCGGGAAGCCCGGAGCGACCTCGATCTCACCGTCGCCAACGACGCCGAGTCCATCCAGATTCGGCGTTTCGATCATCAGCTCGAAACGATATCCCATCGGGCAGCGATTGGGGCAGGTGCGGATGACGAGCCTCGCGCCATTGCCGTTACGCCCGATCGATCCGGGTCGGTCCGAGACGCGGATGCTGCTGATCCTGGCATTGCCCTGCAGGATCCGCACCTTCTGGACCGGCGCGTAGCGAACCAGCGCGCGGCCGCCTCCGTCGAGCTCGATCGACCGGAACGGCCCGACAGGAACACTGACCTGCGCCGCGGCCGGCGCTGCTGCGAAAAGGGCTAGACTCGCGGCCGTCAGGAGAGGCTGAGCTTTCATAAGCCTCTTATCCTCCTCGATTATTCGTAGCGCAAGGCATGGACCGGGTTCGCCCGGGCGACCCGAACGGCGTGGCCGGCGACCGTCGCGACGGCGATGCCGAGCGCGAGGGCGGCCGCCAGCAGGAACGGCGCCGGCCCGAGCGCGATCCTCTGGTCGAAGCCGTTCAGCCAGGCGCGCATCGCCCACCAGGCCACCGGCCAGGCGATCAGGTTCGCGATCAGCACCGGCCGGCTGAACTGCCAGACGAGCAGGCGGACGATGTCGCGCGTCCGCGCGCCGAGCACCTTCCTGATTCCGATCTCCTTGGTCCGGCGCTCGGCGGTGAAGGAAGCGAGACCGAACAGGCCGAGGCAGCCGATGACGATGGCGAGCAGGGTGAAGGCGGCGAAGAGCTGGCCGCGCGCCGTGTCCTGCCGATATTGGTCGCGCACCAGATCGTCGGCGAAATCCGCCTTGAACGGCACCAAAGGTACGATCCGGTGCCAGAGCCGCTCGATCCGGTTGCGGATGTCGGACGGCGCGACTCCGGCGAACCGCACCGCGAGCTGGGCGAAGCCGTGCTTCTGCATCACGTAGACGATCGGCTGCAGCGGCTCGCGCAAGGTCCGGAAGCGGGCGTCGGCGACAATTCCGACGATGGTGACCGGAACCAGCCCATAGCCCTCCGGCGCGATATCGGCCTTGATCTGGGCGCCGATCGCCGCCTGCGGGCTTCGGAAGCCGAGTCGCCGCGCCGCTTCCTCGCTGACGATCACGTTCGCGCCGCGCGCGGCGAAGGCGCGCTCGGCCGCGGGATCGGTCGGGAAAGGCGTGGTCGTGTCGTCGCGCCCGATCGCGTCGGAGAAGTCGCGTCCGGCGATCAGCGTCATGCCCATCGACTGGAAGAAGCCGGTGTCGACGCCGTAAATGCCGAGATCGACCTCGCGGGGCGTCCCCGCCGGATAGAAGCCGGTCATCGAATTGTTGCCAGGGGCGACCGCGATCTGGGTCAGGGCCGCGGCCTGGACTCCGGGCAGCCGGCGGACCTGCTCCTCGAACCGGCGCGCCATGTCGTCGGTGACGCCCTTGAAGCCGAAATTGGCGACCTGGAGCAGCCCGTCGCGCCGGTAGCCCGCATCCACCGTCCGTGCGTAGAGCGTCTGCGCGTAGATCACGCTCGTGCAGACGATGAGCGCGATCGAGACGGCGAACTGGGCGACGACAAGGATGTTGCGAAGCCGGCCGGAGCCCTGCGAATCGGCGCCCGACCGATTGGCCTTCAGGATCCGCGCCGGCTCGAAGCGGGAGAGATAGACGGACGGGTAGAGTCCGCCGGCGACGCCGACGACCAGGATGAGCAGGACCACCGGCGGCAGGATGCTGCCGCTGCCGAAATAATCGAGCGCGATCCCGGCGCCGAGAAAGGCGTTGAAGGTCGGCAGCAGCAATTCGACGATGGCGAGCGCGACGAACATCGCGAGCAGGGTGACGAGCACCGATTCCCCGACGAATTGCAGGATGAGCTGTCGGCGGGTCGCGCCGAGCACCTTGCGCAGCGCCACCTCGCGCGCCCGCTGCGAGGCGCGAGCGGTGGCGAGGTTGGTGAAGTTGACGCAGGCCATGCCGAGCACGAGCAGGGCGATCGCGGCGAAGGCGGCGAGCGCGCCGCGATCGTTGCCGGGCGTCACCGGCACCCTCTGCGCCTGGCCGAGATGGACGTCGCGGATGTTGACCAGCCGGTAATCCTCGAAATCGGCCGCGTTGGTCCGCTGGCCGTCGGTCACGTCGTCGGGGATGTTGCGCTTCTCCCAGGCGTGCATCTGGCGATTGATCGCGTCGGCGTCGGCGCCCGGGCGCAATTTCACGTAATTCCAGCCTTGCTGCGATTCCCAGCTCGTCAGCTGGCGCAGCCGGTCGGAAAATTGCCGGTCGAGATCGAAGCGCGCGACGATGTCGGCGGAGAAGCTGCTATTCTTCGGGAAGTCCTTGAAGATGCCGGTGATCCGGTAGTCGACATTGCCCTGGTTGTCGGCGATGGTGAGGGTGCGGCCGATCGGGTCGACGCCCGGGAAGCGGCGCTTCGCCTCGCTTTCGCTCAGCACCATCGAATGGGTGTCGCCGAGCGCCGTCCTCGGATCGCCGCGAACGAACGGCACATCGAGGACGTCGAACAGGTTGGAATCGACCATCCTGAGGGTGGGAATCTGCGACGCCTGCCCGTCCTGGATGACGACGGGGGCGAAGGAGCGGACGTAGACGAGCGATTCGATCTGCGGGAAATCCTTTTGGAGCGCGCGCCCGGCGGCGATCGCGCTCATCTGCATGTTCATGTCCTCGCCGCCGCGATCGGTCGGGAGATAATGGGTCTGGAGCTGGAAGACGCGGTCCGCGCCCTTCATCCAGCCGTCATAGCTTTGCTCGTAGCGGACGTAGAGGAGGATGAGCAGGCAGGCAGCGAGGCCGAGCGCGAGCCCGAAGATGTTGATGAAGGCATAGGCCTTGTTCTTGGCGAGCGCCCTCAAGCCGACCGTCAGATAATTGCGGAACATGGCCCTCTTCTCCCTTGGACTCAGGCAGCGCGGCGGCGCTCGATCAGGATGCGGCCGTCGAGCATGGAGACGACGCGGCCGGCATAATCGGCATGGGCGGGCGAGTGGGTGACCATGACGATGGTCGAGCCCTCGCGATTGAGCTGCTGGATCATCTTCATCACCTCGTCGCCATGCTGGGTGTCGAGATTGCCGGTCGGCTCGTCGGCAAGGATCAATTTGGGATTGCCGACGAGGGCGCGGGCGACGGCGACGCGCTGCTGCTGGCCGCCCGAAAGCTGGCTTGGGCGATGCCGGGCGCGGTGGGCGATGCCGACCTTGTCCATCACCTCCTCGACCCGGCGGCGGCGCTCGGCGGGCGCGACGTCGTGATAGAGCAAGGCGAGCTCGACATTCTCGCGCACCGACAATTCGTCGACGAGATTGAAGCTCTGGAAGATGAAGCCGATGTTGCGCTTGCGGATGTCGGCGAGTCTCGTCTCGGGCAGGCCGGCAATCTCCGCGCCGTCGAAGACGTAGGAGCCGCTGGTCGGCGAATCGAGCATTCCGATCACGTTGAGCAGCGTCGACTTGCCGCAGCCCGACGGTCCCATCACCGCGACGAACTCGCCATCCTCGATGTCGAGGTCGATGCTGTCGAGGGCGGTCGTCTCGACCGTATCGGTGCGATAGATCCGCGACAATTCACGCATGGTCAGCATCGTCTTCAACTCCTTCAGGATGTCTTGAGGTCGAGCCGCTCCTTGTCGGCGAACCCGGTATAGGGAGAGGTGATCACCTTCTCGCCGGGCTGGAGCCCGTCGATCACCTCGACGAAATCGGAATTGCGGCGGCCGAGGCGGACGTTGCGCTTCACCGCGCTGCCGCCGTCGGGCGAGACGACGAAGACCCAGGACCCGCCGGTATCGTTGTAGAAGCCGCCGTTCGGCACCAGCACGGCCGGGGTCGGATCGCCGAGCGTCAGCTTGGCCTGCAGGGTCTGGCCGCGCTGGACGTCGCCCGGCTCGGCGCCGACGAACCAGAGGTCGACCTCGAACGTGCCGTTGCGCACCTGCGGATAGATTTTCGCGACCTTCGCCCTGAAGGTGCGCCCGCCATAATCGACGCTCGCCATCTGACCGGGCTGGACGCGTCCGAGATAGAATTCGTCGACGTCGGCGGTGAGCTTGTTGCGGCCGGCGCTGTCGATCTGGCCCAATCGGTCGCCGCGCCCGAACGACTGGCCGACCTGGATCGAGAAAGCGGTGAGCTGGCCGTCGACCGGCGCCCTGAGGTTGAGCGCGTCGAGGCTCGAGCGGGCGATTGCGAGGCTCTGGGTCAGCGAGGCGTTGGATGCGCGGAGCTGGGAGAGCTGGCTGCCCTGAAGCTTCGTATCGGTGCGCTGCGCCTCGCGCATCAGCGCCACATTCTTCTGCGCGGAGAGATAATCGTCATGGGTGTCGCGGAAGGTCTTGCCGGCGACGAAGCCCTTCTCGGCGAGCGGGCGCTGGGTCTCATAGTCGCGGCGCGCCTTGTCGGCGGCGAGCTGCGCCTCGATCACCGCGCGCTCGTCATTGGTCCGGGTCTGGGCCAGCGCAAGCTCGATGTTGCGCATCGAGTTGAGCTCGCGCGAGACGTCCGCCTGGCGGCCGAGCACGTTGAGCTGGAGGTCGGGATTGGACAGCACCGCCAGCAGCTGCCCCTTGTGGACGATTGTCCCGTCCTCGACCATGATCTTCTCGACCCGGCCGCCCTCGACCGCGTCGAGATAGACGGTGAGCAAAGGCGTGACCCGCGCGCGCAGCGGCAGGAAATCGTCGAACCGGCCCTTCTGCACCGCCGAGATGGTGAGCCGGTCGGCGGGGATGGCCTCGCTGTTCGCCCGCGGCGCGAAATAATAGAAAAGTGCGACGAGCAGCAGCAACCCGACGATGCCGGCGCCGATCTTCGCCTGCTTCGGAAAGCGTCTCCCCTCGACGACCCGGTCCATCCCGCCGCCGCTCTGCGGCCGCGCCTGCTCGTTCGACTGCATCCTGATCACGCCCATGGATATCTCACGGATCATGGTCAGCAATCATCGTGCCAGCGCGGGCAGAGCGGCGCCGGCGGACGCGCCGCGCCTTTCTGTCCGGAAACGGACACAGCCTGTCCGGCGGCGGACAGACCGGCCCTCACCGCAGCCCGGCGATGGCGGCAGCCGGGATGGCGACCGGGGCGGCATGCGCCGCCTGGATCGGCGTGAGCGCGACCATCGGCATGAGGGCGGCGGCGGCAAGCCAGATCAGGCCTGCGGCGATGAATTCGATCCTGCGCATCTTTTTCGTCCTTTCAAAGCGGTGAAACCCCGTTGCCGCTTCTCCAGCAGGAGCCGTGCCACGCGCGGAAAAGCGCGGATTTCCGCGGATTTCGGCGCCGCCTTTTGCGTGCGGCCTGTCCGGTGCCGGACAAGGACTGTCCGCCCGCGGACGCTGCTGGCACGATTGTTGTTTGTCGCTCCGGGCACGGACTGTAGGAGCGTGAGAGTGGTGCGGACGGGAAAGCCTTTCGGCCGGGCGGTGGTCGTCGACGACGATCCCGACATCCTGCTGTCGGCACGGCTGCTGCTGCGCGAATTGTTCGAGGAGGTCGCGATCTTCGAGTCGCCCGAGGCGGCGCTCGCGGCGGTCGACGGCGGCGCGGCCGACGTCATCCTGCTCGACGCCAATTTCGGCCGCGGCGCCACCAATGCCGCCGAGGGCTTTCACTGGCTCGGCGCGATATTGAAGAAGGATCCGCAGGCGGTGGTGGTGATGATCACCGCCCATGGCGGCGTCCAGACCGCGGTCGAGGCGATGAAGCGCGGCGCGACCGATTTCGTCTCCAAGCCCTGGTCGAACGAAAGGCTGCTCGCCACCGTCCGAACCGCGGCGGCGCTCCGCACGTCGCGCCAGGCCGCCGACGACGAACGCCGGCGCGCCGTCGTCCTCGCAGCGCCCGCCGCCGGCGAGACGCCCCTGCTCGGCAATTCGCCCGCAATGCACCGCGTCCATTCCCTGGTCGAGCGGGCGGCACCGACCGAGGCCAATGTCCTCATCCTCGGCGAGAACGGCACCGGCAAGGAGCTGGTGGCGCGCGAGATCCACCGCCGCTCGCGCCGCGCCGACGGCGTGCTGGTCGCCGTCGATCTCGGCGCGGTCGCCGAGAGCCTGTTCGAATCCGAATTGTTCGGCCATGTGAAGGGCGCCTTCACCGACGCCCGCGCCGACCGGATCGGCCGGATGCAGGCGGCGGACGGCGGCACCTTGTTCCTCGACGAGATCGGCAACCTTCCGATCCACCTCCAGCCCAAATTGCTGACCGCGCTCGAGCAAAGGCAGGTGGTGCCGGTCGGCGGCAACAAGCCGGTGCCGATCGACGTCCGCATCGTCGCCGCCACCAATTTGCCGCCCGAGCGGCTCGCCGACGAGAGCCGCTTCCGGCAGGACCTTCTCTTTCGCCTCAACACGGTCGAGATCGAGCTTCCGCCACTGCGCGAGCGGCGCGAGGACATTGCGATCCTCGTCGACCATTATCTCGCTTTCTATGCGAAGAAATACGGCAAGCCCGCGCGCGCGCTTCCCGACTCCGTGCGGACGGCGCTCCGGGATTATGACTGGCCGGGCAATGTCCGCGCGCTGCGCCACGCCGCCGAGCGCGCCGTTATCCTGGCCGCCGACGATCATTTCACCGTCGAGGATTTCTCGCTCGCCCGGAGCGCCCCGCGCGCCGCCGCGCCGCTCCCGTCCCAAGCCGGCGCCGACCTCAATCTCGAACGGGCCGAGAAGCAGATGGTCGAGCAGGCGCTGAAGAAGCATCATTACAACATCTCGCTCGCCGCCCAGGAGCTCGGCCTCACCCGCGCCTCGCTCTACCGGCGCATGGACAAGCATGGGCTGTAAGGCCTGCATTCACTCCCCGCATCGGCGTGACGGAGCGCATTTTGGCCGGTGGCCGGGAGCGAGAAGAGGCGCGATGCATTCACATCGCGCCCGACGAGCGACGCCGCCACCGGCCAAAAGGCGCCCGCCGCTTCGCGGTCGCCCGGAGAGGCGCGCCGGGTGCGTCGCGCGGCTTGTCCGTAGTGTCGGCTACGCCCGGCGCCGCGCTCCTGCCCGGCACACCTCTCCGGGCGATCACGCTCGGTGCGGGGAATGAATACAGGCCTTCCACGGCGTTTCCTCCTCGGCCTCCTGTGGCGGGCCGCCCTTTTCCTCGGCGTCGCCTTCCTCTTCGTCCTGTCGCTGCTGACGCCCGGCCTCGGCGCCGCCCGGATCCTGGCGGGGCTCGCCTGCCTCGGAACCCTGTTCGCGCTTTGGCGCCATGTCAGCCGGACCAATGTCGAGATCGCGCGCTTCGTCGAGGCAATGCGGCTCGGCGACCTCTCGCAAAGCTTCAGCCACGGCAGGGAAGGAAGCGGCTTCGGCGAGATGGGCACGGCGCTCGACGGCGCGGTCCGCGCGCTTCGGGAGGAGCGCCACCGGCTCGGCGATGCCGGCCGCTTCTTCGAGGCGGTGCTCGACGACGCGCCGACGCCTTTGCTGACCGTCGACGGCGAGGGCCGGGTCACGCTCACCAACAAGGCGGCGCGGCGCCTGTTCGTCCGCCACCAGGGCGTCCGGATCGAGGATTATCGCGATTATGGCGCGGCCTTCGCCGAGGCGCTCGGCCCCGCTGCGGCGGGCGGGGCACGGCTCGTGCCGATCCTGTTCGACGCCATGCCCCAGGCGGCGATGGTGAGCGCCGCCGCCGTCCACCGGCTCGGCGGGATGGTGCGGGTGGTCGCGGTCCAGCCGATCCAGGGCGCGCTCAACGCGGTGGAGGTCGCGGCGCAAAGCGACCTCATCCGTGTCCTCACCCATGAGATCATGAACTCGATGACCCCCGTCACCTCGCTCGCCCAGAGCGCCGCCGCCTTGATGGCGGAGGCCGATACGGGCGCCGACCCCGCCGTCGCCGACGCCCATGAAGCGGTCGAGACGCTGGCGCGGCGCGCGGACGGGGTCATGCATTTCGTCGAAAGCTACCGCCAGATCAGCCGAACGCCGGAGGTGCGGCGGCGCCATTTCGAGGCCCTGCCCTGGGCGCGGGAGCTCGAATCCCTGTTCCGCGCCGGCGATCGGTCGGAAGGGGTGACCCTCACCGTCGACGTGCGGCCGGAGAGCCTGATCGTCGACGCCGATCCCGACCTCCTCTGCCAGGTGCTGATCAACCTGCTGCGCAACGCGGCCGAAGCCGCGCGCGACCATGGAGAGACACCGGAGGTGAGCCTCGCCTTCAGCCGCGCCGGCGGCGCCCGCGTCCGCATCGAGATCGGCGACAATGGCCCCGGCGTGCCGGAGGGGTTGAGGCAGGACGTCTTCCTCCCCTTCTTCACGACCAAGAAGAAAGGCAGCGGCGTCGGCCTCAGCCTCGCCCGCCAGGTCGTGCTCGCCCATGGCGGCTCGATCGCGCTGGCGGAGAGCAAGGGGGGCGGGGCGCTGTTCCGGATCCTGATCTAGGCGAGGTCGCCGGCCAGCTCTTCCGGCGGAACGGCATCCGCCAGCGAGAGGCCGTCGAGGATGCGCGCGGTCTCGTCGCGGACCATCAGCATCACCCGGTGCAGCCGGCACTTCTCGACCGTCACGCAATTGCGGCATTGCTCGTAGGCAAGCCGGCTGGCGCAGGGCAGCAAGGCGAGCGAGCCGCGGGTCAGCCGGACGATCTCGCCATAGCTGATCTCCTCGGGCGGGCGCGCCAGCCAATAGCCGCCCTCGCGGCCGCGCCGGCTCGCCACCAGCCCCTTGCGGATCATCTGCGAGAGCATGACGGTGAGGAACTTGGAGGGGATGTTCTGCGCCTCGGCGATCTCGGTCAGGCGCACGGGTCCGTCGCCGTAGCGGTCGGCGAGATGGAGCAGCGCCCGGATCGTGTAGCGCGTCCGCTGGGAAAGCATGGCCGATCCATGGACGCTCCGCCGCGTCTTGGCAACGCAGGCACGGCGCGTGCGCCCTCAGGCGTTGGAGCCAGACGCCTTGCGCAGGAAATGGCCGCCCGACACGCCGCGCAGCAAGGCGAGCCGGTAGCGCATCTGGTTCTCGCCGCGGTTCCAGTCGGTTTCGGGCCATTTCTCGGTCAGCCCGCGCAGCATCGCCGTGTCGATCAGCCCTTCCGTCTCCGGCACCTCGCAGATGCGGCCGAGCTCGTCCTGAAGATCGCCGCGCGCCGCCATCACCCCCTCATGCCAGTCGACCGCCTGGAGTCCCTTGCGGGTTTCGTCGGCGATGACGGCCGGCAGCCGGTCGGCGAAGGCGTCGCGGGCAAGACCGCGGGCGCGGCCGCCGGCAAGATAGGCTTCGGTCGGGATGGAAAGGCAAAGCTCGACCAGGTCCCGGTCCGCGGTCGGATCGCGATAGTCGATCCCCCAGCCGGCGAGATGGCCCTTATGATAGGTGCCCCCGTCCACCCGCGCCATCACCCACAGCCGCGTTGCCACCGGATCACGGCGCGGGCGATAACTGAAATCGAGCCCGGCGGCGCGCGCCGTCTCGCGCAGGCGCCCGGCGCGGGCCGGATCGATCGCGCTATAATCGCCGATCGTCAGACGGCGGCCGCGCAGGCGGTTGATCCCCGTCCACAGCCAGGCGGGGAGGAACGGGCCGAGCGCGTGCGAGACGGCGCTCTCCAGCGTCGTGCCGGTCCGCCGGAGCCGGAGCGCGAGCCTCGCCAGCTTCACCAGCCGTCCCCTGGAGAGCAGGTCGGGGAGCAGCTCCAGCCCGGTATAGCTGAAGCTCATATTGCCGTTCTGGCCGCTGAGCAGCACCGTCAGCCGCCGGTCGCGCGCCGCATCGGAAATGGCGTCGCCCCAGACGGCGTTGCACAGATTGAGGACGGGCCGTTCGTAGAGGAAGAAATTGCGGTCGAGCCTTTCGAAGGGCGAGCGATGGCCGCTGCGGATCAGGACATGCTCGATATTGGGGTAGAGGGCGGCGAGCGCGGCCGCGTGCGCGCCTTCGTCGCCGAAGCGGCCGCGGCCGAGCCGCCCGGCATAGCCTTCGCGCGGAACCGCGGTGAAGGCGGTCACTTGTCCGTTCGGCGCCAGCAGGCGCGCCGCGGTGGCGGTGACCGCGCTGCTGTCGAGGCCGCCGCTCAAATGCGTAGCGACGCGGCCGTCGGCGCCGCGCAGCCGCGCCGCCACTGCTTTGTCGAGCCCGGCGCGGACCGCGTCCGCATAGCCTTCCCGGCTCAGGCGCAGCGGCTCGGGCGTCGGGTTCCAGTAGCGGCGGAAGGAGATTTGGTTCCGAGTGACGATGCAGAGATGCGCCGGCGGCACCCGCTCGACCCCGCGGAAGAAGGTCCGAGTCCCCTGCTCGGGCACCAGGGCGAGGAAGCCCGCCATCGCCTCCTCGTCGGGCGCGACCGGCACGTCGGCGAGCGCGTGCAGCCCCTTGGGCATGGAGGCGAAGGCGAAGACTCCGTCGCCGCGGTGGAAATGAAGCGGCCGCATGCCGATATAATCGCGCGCGAGGATCAGCCGGCGTCCGGCGCCGTCCCACCAGGCGAAGGCGAAGTCGCCGCGCAGCCGGTCGACTCCTTCCTCGCCCCAGCGCTCCAGCACGCGCATGATCAAGGCGCTTTCAGCGAGGCCTCCCGCCTCCGCCGCCGCGATGCCGAGCGCGGCGCAGAGCGCCTCGCGATTGTCGAGCCGCGCATCGGCGACGAGCAGGGATGCGCCGCCATGGCCGGAGACCGGCCCGCGATCGAACCGGTCCTCCGGCAGAATCCGGAACAGGCACCGCCCGATCGCCGCCTCGCCGTCGCTCCGGAGGATCGGCTTGTCGGACGGCGCGTAGATGCGCTGGGCCTTCAGCATCCGCTCGCACGCGGCGGCCGGATCGGCGCCGCCGTCCGTAGCCCAGAAGCCGGCAAGTGCGGTCATGGCCTAATCGTCGAGGGCGCGCAGCTCGATCAGGCCGTCGCCCTCGAGATCCTTGAGAAGGTCGAGGAGCTGAGCCTCGCACATGTCCGGCGGGACGTCATATTCCTCGATCAGGGCGTCGCGCAGCGCGCTCATCCGCTTCGGCTCCGCGATCATCGCCCAGACCCGAGTCGCGGTCCCGTTGAAGCCGTAGCAGGTGCCGTTGTCGACATGGAGCGCCACCAGCTCGCCATCCACCTCGGCCTCGATCAGCCCGGCTCGGCGCAAAACCATGAGATCGTGGCTCATTCCATTCCTTTTCGACTCAGTGTCCCATAGACATCAAGTTGCCGAATTGACAGCGGCGGCGCCCCCCGCTTAAGCAGACGTAAACCAGAAGAAAAGGGGGGCCATCGATCATGGCGACCGTGATGAATCCGATGCCCACGTCCGTGCCCGCCGCGGGGTCGCGCCGGCCGTGGCGGACGCCGGTGGTGAGACGCTTGAACGCCGGCGCCGCCGAGAATGGGGCCGGCGCGGTCTCCGACGATCCGATCAATTTTTCCTGAGCGGACGCTCCGGGCCGCTTCGGCGGCCTGAGCCTCCGGCTCCCATATGAAAAGAGCCGCCCCGTCTTGTCCGGAGCGGCCTTTTGCTGTTCGGGGATGGCCGGCGATTGCCGAGAGCGATCGTCCACGGCTCATCGCCGAACAAGCGGTTCAATAAAGACCTCGGTTTCGCTTCGACCGAAGCGAAACCGAATCCAGGGTCCGGACCCTAGAGCACGAAGTCGGTTCCCGCGAGCTGGTGTGCGTCGGTGACGTGGACCATGATCTGCATGTCGGCGACGCCGTCTCCGTTGACGTCGGCCGAGACCGTCCAGTTGCCGCCGCCATTGTCGATCGCCTGCAGCTCGCCGG
>DASUHH010000057.1:0-61344 GCA_036273615.1 Allosphingosinicella sp.
AGCGCGCTCACATTCTCGCCCGCCGCCATCCGCGACAGCACCCCAAGCTTGAAATCCCGGCTGAAACGCCTCTGATCCGCTTCCTTCGTCATCTCGTCCTCCATACAGGAGAACTGTCACCCTTTTTCCTGTCTCATTCCAGGGGTGCACTACACGTGCAATAACCCCTAATTGACGGATTTCCGCAGTGAACCAACCCGGGTTTCCGGAGGCCATATTTCGAGGATCTCTTCCTGCCAGCTCCCCTCAACTCCGGCTGGAACGCCGATTTTGCATTACAGTCGCTTCGGATCCGGTGAAGGCGTCGCTTCTGCAATGTCCGGACTCTCCGCCTGCCCCGGCTTCGCCCCGAAGCGGGCGTCTCTCGCCGACTGCCACCAGGCGTGCATCGTCTCGACCGGGACGTTGAGGCCGGCTTTGCCCACCAGATCGTACCAAGTCTCTGCGACCGTCACGACCCGTGCGGTCTCGTCATTGGGCGCGAGCTGGTAGGACCAGCTCCGCAGCGCAGGCGCGTTGAACAGAGCGAGGAACAGGGTCGCGACCGCGATCACCGTCGTCGTCCAGCGCAAGGGATGCGGCAGCGGCACCGCCGGTTCGGGCAGGTCGACCGGCGACAGGGTGTCGGCAAGCCCGGCCGGGCCCGGCAGCGGCGCCGACTCGGGCGCGATCCGCTCGATCTCCCGGCGCGCGCCGCCGGCCCTCCCGGCGCGCGGCCGTGCCGGTTTTGCGTGGACCGTCCGTTCCGATACTGCCCTGCTGGCCATCTTCGCCTCTTCAGAATTGGTAATAGATGAACGGCGCGATGCCTTCGGGGCGCATCGCGTCGACGATGAGGATGAGCAGGCCGGCGCCGAGCCCGACCGCGACCGCCGGCATGGTCCGCACCTTCATTGCCGCATGCTGCATCGTGAAGCGCGGCGCGAAGTGGAGCATCATGCCGACCAGGATGAGGCCGAGCAGCAGGGGCGTCAGCAGAGGCGCCGCCCCGGCCGCGCCGCCGCCGGCCATGCCCGAGAGGAAGGTCAGGGCATCGCCGAAGCTGGCCGCGCGGAAGAAGATCCAGCCGATGAGGACGATATGGAAGGTCAGCAACGTGCCGAGCCAGGCCGGGATCGTGCCCCAATGCTTCGGCTTGTACTCGCGCCACAGCCGCTCGGCGGCGAGGACGCTGCCGTGCAGCGCGCCCCAGATCACGAAATTCCAGCTCGCGCCGTGCCAGAGGCCGCCGAGCAGCATCGTCGCGGAGAGCGAGAAGCAGAGCCGCGCCAGCCCTCTCCGCGAGCCGCCGAGCGAGATGTAGAGATAGTCGCGAAGCCAGCTCGACAGGCTGATATGCCAGCGTCGCCAGAAATCCTGGAGCGAGCGGGCGCGATAGGGCTGGTTGAAATTGTGGGGGAAGCGATAGCCGAGCAGGGCCGCGATCCCGATCGCCATGTCGCTGTAAGCGGAGAAATCGCAATAGATCTGGACGGCATAGCCATAGGCCGCGGCGACCAGGTCGAGGCTGCCATGGGCCGACGGGTCGAAGAAGACGTTGTCGACCAGCCCGGTGGCGAGCTCCGAGGCGATGATCGCTTTCTTGAACAGGCCCCAGACGATCAGCGAAAGCCCCATCGCCGCCATGCCCCGGTTCATCTCCGGCGCGCGCTGGAATTGCGGGATCAAATGCGAGGCGCGGACGATCGGCCCGGCGACGAGGTGCGGGAAGAAGCTCATCAGCAGGGTCATGTCGAGCAAAGCCGCCGGCGCGGTCTGCCGGCGATAGATGTCGATCAGATAGCTCATGCCCTGGAAGGTGAAGAAGGAGATGCCGACCGGAAGGACGATCTGCATGATCGGCAGGTCGCGCTGCCAGCCGAGCAGGTGCAGCGCATGGTCGACCTGGACCATGAAGAAGCCATAATATTTGAAGAAGCCGAGGATGGAGAGATTGGCGGCGACTCCGGCGGCGAGCCACAATTTGCGCAGTCCGGGCCTCGCATCGGCGCTCACGATCAGCCGCGCGGATCCCCAGTTCAGCATCGCGCTCGCGATCAGCAAGGCGACGAAGCGCGTGTCCCACCAGCCGTAGAAGACCCAGGACGCGATCAGCAAGGCGATCTTGCGCCATTCGTTGCTGCCCCGGAGCAGCCAGGCGGCCGCATAGACCAAGAGGAAGAAGAATCCGAAGGTGAGGGTCGGGAACAGCATGTCAGCTTGTCCGGTCTTCGGGGTCGGGCCGAGCCTGGCTTTCTGGAGCGCTTTCGGGCGCGTTTTCGGCGGCGCGTTCGAGGTCGGCATCGATCATCGCGCCGATCCGGTCGCCGCCGTCGCGGGTGAAATGGACGTGATCGCCGCGCATCCAGCCGGCCAGCGCCCAGCGCGACGAGGCGCAGAGACCGCCCATCGCCGCCGACCAGTTCCAGAAGCCGAGCCCGAGCTGCCGCGCCACCGCCTGCTGGCGGGCGCGAACCTCGCCGAGCCCATGCGGGACATGCCAGCCGTCGCCGCAATCCGCGCCCTCCAGCGCCTCCTGCCGGGTCGCGGCATCGGGCGCGCCGAGCAACAGGATCGGCACTGGGCCCGCAAGCCGGCGGATCCGCGCGACCGCGGCGCGCAGCCCGGCTTCGTAGGAATCGGGGCTGAGCGTCGGCGAGAATCCTTCATTGGTGCCGAAGGCGAGCACGATCAGATCGGGCCGGTAGGCGGCGAATTCGGCGCGCAGCATGTCGTCGCCCGTCCGCCCGAACTGGGCGAGCTGGGAACCGCTGACGCCGAGATTGGACAGGATCGCCCCGCCCTCGCGCCGGAAGGTGGCGAAGGAGGCGATGCTGACCGTCCCCGAATCCATCGTGGTAAGCGACGCGGCGGCGACGGGCGCGTCGCTGTCCAGCGTGCGGCAGACCGGCACGCGGCGCGGCGCCGCGAGCGTCCAGCGCCGTTCGGCCGTTCCCATCTTCAGCAGCAATGTGCCGCCGCCCGGCCGGGCGACCGCGCAGACGGTGATCCGGTCGAAATCCTGGTCCGGCGTGTCGGCGGTAAGGCCGAGCGTCTCGCCGGCCTCATTGGCGGTCTGGGTGAATCCGGAGAGGCCGAGCGGCGGAGCCGCGTCGGGATAAGCGGGGCGATAGGCGGCGCCGAACGTGCCGTTGACGCTCCAGCCGGGGCTCTGGGTCGCGGTGACGCCCCAGGTCAGATAGCCCTTATAGGGCCGGCCGGCGGCGAGAACGCCGCGCCCGCCCGCCCCGTAACGGGCCTGGAGGCGGGTGCGCCAGCCGCTGGTGATCATGTCGCCGGCGGTGTGGCTGTCGCCGATCTGGAGGATATGGATCGGCGCGCCGTCGCCGGGCCGGCTTGCACGCAGCCGCGCGAAGAAGGGCGCGAGCGCGCCCGCAAAGCAGAGATCGGCGTGGCAGGCGGCGGGAGAAGGCGCCTGCGCCGCCACCGCCGAAGCGCCGAGCGACGCGGCCATCAGCCCTGCGCCCCCGCCGCCTGCGCGCTCCGGCTGGACGCCTGCCGGGCCGGCGGCGGGGCGGCACGAGCCGCCTCCGCCCGCGCCTGGGCAACCGCGCCGCGGACTCGGTCGGCAAGGCCGCGCATGGCGTGGATGTAGCCGGGAATGGTCATGTGGATGCCGTCATTGGTGCGCGCCATGCGCCGCTCGCCGGTCGCCGGATCGGCGGCAAGATAGGGCTCGTAATGGCCCTGCGCGTCGATGCTGCGCGAGAAGGTCTCGTAATAAGGCACGCCGAGCGCCGCCATCCGGCCGGCGTAGAATTGGTTCATCCGGTGGATGTCGGCGTCGAAACCGTCGTCGCGCATCTTGGGAAGGCCGACCCAATAGACCGTCGCGCCGCGCGCGCGCAGCAGCGCGACCACCGCCGAGACCCGGTCGGTGACGATCCGCTGCCAGCCGGCGCTCATATAGGTGTGGCCGTGGCCCTGGTCGAAAATGCCCTGCGTGTCGTTGGCGCCGAACGAGACGATCGCGATGTCGACCGGCTGGCGATCGAGCTTGGCGCGGATGTCGTCGAGAAGGTTCAGGCTGCGATAGCGGGTGAAGCCGGTCCCGCGCTCGCTGAGCTGGTCGACCTCGAAGCCCTTGTCGCGGCGCATGATGTTGTAGAGCCCGGCCCAGACGCCGTCGCCGAAGCTGTCGCCGAACACGCCGATCCGGATCGGCCTCTTTTCCTGGACGGCCTGGACGAGGCGCGGCGACAAGGGATCCGCGGCGGGACGCCGAACGGGCGCGGCGGCGGCGACCGGCGGGACCGGAATGCTCGCCTGCGCCTGGCTGCCGGGGGCGGCGGCCGGAAAGAAGGACGTCGCCACGACCGCGCCGGCGGCGAGCCCGACGAAAAGGACCATCGTGCGGTCCAGAACCAGAAGCACTTTGCTCAGCGGGCGCATGTCCGCCCCCCTCTTTCACTATGGGTATCGGAAGGGCTGGGCCGATCGGCTCCAACCCGATGTCCGATACTTACTGCTTTTCGATGAGTCCTGCCTGCGTCTTTATTTGCAAAGTTCGGCCGGACGGCGCCGGATTGTTACGGGCGGGTACGCAAATGTACGGAAAAATGCATGATAGCCGATTGGTCCGCCTTTCCGGGCGGGCCGGCTCTCGGACAATCTTATCCAGATCGTCGGACGGCCCGCCCCCGACAGGCCTTCCTATCCAACGATTTCATCCGGCTTGAAGAAGAAGTCGATCTCGATCTTCGCATTTTCGGCGCTGTCGGAGCCGTGGACGCTGTTCGCCTCGATCGATTCGGCATGGGCCTTGCGGATCGTGCCCTCTTCGGCCTGGGCGGGGTCGGTCGCGCCCATCACCTCGCGATTGCGTGCGACGGCATTCTCGCCCTCCAGCACCTGGACGACGACCGGACCCGAAATCATGAAGGCGACGAGGTCGTTGAAGAAGGGCCGCTCCCGGTGGACGGCGTAGAAGCCCTCGGCCTGGTCGCGGGTCATGCGGATGCGGCGCGAGGCTACGACGCGAAGGCCCGCTTCCTCGAGCATCTTCGTGATCGCGCCGGTGAGGTTGCGGCGGGTGGCGTCGGGCTTGATGATCGAGAAGGTGCGTTCGGTCGCCATGGCCGGTCTGAAGCTCCAGATATCAGGTGGATTTGCGGCGGCTCTCTAGGGGCGGGGCCGTCGAAGCGCAAGGCTCACGGCCCTTGCACCCATTTCCCCTTTTCGCCCTGCTTCCAATAGCGCGGCTCGGCTTCTTCGTTCGCCGCCAGCGTCCGCCAGACGGCACGCGCCTCATCCAGCCGATTCCCGTCGAAGACGTAGAAGGTCCGCACGAAGCCGAGCGCCTCCTCGCGCCATGCGCCGTCGGCAAGCGCGATATGCGTTGCGCCGTTCGCCGCGACCGGCTCCGAGGAGAGGAGGATCGGCTGCCTGTCGGGCGCCGCGATCCCGTGCGGCAGGAAGGAGTCCTTCGCATAGGCCCAGAGCTGCTCGTCGATCGACGGGATCAGCCCCTCCTCCGCAACCACCAGCAGCCGCTCGCCCGACGCAAGAACCCGTTCGCAGATCGCCGGCAGGACGCGTTCGAGAGGAGAGGCGCTGAGGTGGTAGAAATCGACGATCATCGCCGTCTCGCGGCGGAGCCCTCCCCTCGATGGGGAGGGATGGGGAGGGGTGGTTTTCGACATAAGGCGGAATGGGTCTCGAACCGCACCGCCGCCCGGCCCTCCCCCATCGAGGGAGAGGGTTTTGGCAGCGCCGGCGTCACGGCTCGCCTTCGGGCGCCGCGGAGGAGATCATTTCTCGAAATTGTCGGCGACGAAGCGGTCGAGCAGGGCGACGCCGAAGCCGGTCGCGCCCTTGTCGTAGAGGCTCCCGGCCTTGTCCGACCAGGCCATTCCGGCAATGTCGAGATGCGCCCATTTGACGCCGCTCTCGACGAAGCGCTGGAGGAACATGGCGGCGGTGATCGAGCCGCCCTCGCGCGGGCCGACATTCTTCATGTCCGCGATCTGCGATTCGATCAATTTGTCATAGGCCTCGGCCAGCGGCATCCGCCAGAGCTTGTCGCCGGTCGCCGCGCCCGCCGCGGCGAGCTGGGCGGCGAGGCCGTCGTCGTTCGCGAACATGCCGGCATATTCGTGGCCGAGCGAGATGATGATTGCGCCGGTCAGGGTGGCGAGGTCGACCATCACCTCCGGCTGAATCTCGCGCTGCGCCCAGGCCATGGCGTCGGAGAGGACGAGCCGGCCTTCCGCATCGGTGTTGATGACCTCGACCGTCTGTCCGGAGTAGCTGGTGACGACGTCGCCGGGGCGTTGGGCGTTTCCGTCCGGCATGTTCTCGGCGAGCGCGCAGATGCCGACGACGTTCGCCTTCGCCTTGCGGCCGGCGAGCGCGACCATCGCGCCGGTGACGGCGCCGGCCCCGCCCATGTCCCATTTCATCGCCTCCATGCCGGCGGCGGGCTTGATCGAGATGCCGCCGGTGTCGAAGGTGATGCCCTTGCCGACGAAGACGATTGGCCTGGCCTGGCCGCCGCCGTTCCAGCGCATGACGAGGAGGCGCGGCGGCTTGACCGAGCCCTGGCCGACGCCGAGCAGGGCGCCGAAGCCGAGCTCGGCCATCTTCTTCTCGTCGAGCACTTCGAACTCGACTCCGAGCGGCTCGAGCCGCTTGCGGGCGCGGGCGACGAAGCTTTCGGGATAGATGATGTTGGCGGGCTCGGTGACCAGCTCGCGGGTGAAGGACAGGCCGTCGAGCAAAGCCGCCTTGGCCTTCCACGCCGTCTCGGCGCCCTTGTCCGCGCCGACGATCACCACATCCTCAAGCGTCGGCTTCTGCTTGCGGCCGAGCTTGGTCCGGTAATTGTCGTAGCGCCAGCCCCGCGCCGCCGAGGCGAAGCCGATCCGCGCCGCCGCCTCGGCGGAAAGGCCGAGGCCGCTAATGTCGATCGCAAGCCGAGTCTCGCCGGAGATGAGCAGCCGGCCGGCAAGCGTGCCGCCGATCCGCTCGTAAAGCCCGGCCTCGTCGCGATTGGCGCCGAGGCCGACGAGCAGCAGCCGCCGCACCTGGTCGCCGTCCTGGACGAAGGTCTCGGCGACGGCGCCGAGCTCGCGCTCGAACCTCTGGCTCTCGGCGGCGCGGGCGGCGACATTGCGGGCGGGCTCGTCGAGGCTCGCCAGGCGGTCGGAGAGCATGTCCTCGCTCCAGACCGGAAGCGCGAGGGCGTAAGCGCCGCTTGGGCGCTGCGGAGCGAAGCTGACGTTCATGGCGGGAAAAAGGCCTCCTTGATCGGTTCCGCCTCTAGGGTCTAAACCCAATCCCCGCAACGAGCGTGATCGCCCGGAGAGGCGCGCAATGTAGGAGCACGGCGCAGGCCGTAGTCATTCTACGGACAAGCCGCGCGACGCCCCCGGCGCGCCTCTCCGGGCGACCGCGAAGCGGCGGGCGCATTTTGGCCGGTGGCGGCGTCGCTCGTCGGGCGCGATGGGTCAACATCGCGCCTCTCCTCGCTCCTTGCCACCGGCCAGAATGCACTCCGTCACGCCATTGCGGGGATTGGGTTCAGACCCTGGGCTCTGTTTTCCGGCTTGCAAAGCCGATCCGCCCGGCGCTGCGGAGCGCCATCGCCATTGCAGCTTCACCCGTGCGGTGCGATAGGCGCCGCTCGGTCGCGCGTGCCTCTTGCGGCGGGGAATGTGAAGAAACCCAATCTCATCTGCCTCACCGCTTTGCCGTTGCTGCTATGCGCTCCAGCGGCCGCGTGGGGCCAGACCGAGGCCCGGCCGAACGGCGACGACCCGGCCCCGCCGGCGGCGCGGACTCCGCCGGCACCGCAGCCCGATGCCGCCTCCACCACTCCCGCGGAGCCAATTGCCGCGACCGGCACGAACGAAGGCGAGCGCCAGGTCGCGTTCAGCGCGAACCAGGTCACCTATGACGACAAGGCCGACATCGTCACCGCGACCGGCGACGTGCTGATGAACAGCGAAGGCAACCATCTTCGCGCCGACATCGTGACCTGGAACCGCAAGACCGACGAGGCGCGGGCGTCGGGCAACGTCCGCCTCGTCACGCCCGAGGGCAATACCGCCTATGGCGACACGATCGTCCTCACCAACGACATGAAGGACGGTGTCGTCCAGAATCTGCTGCTCGTGCTCGAGGATGGCGGCCGGCTCGCCGCCGACAAGGGCGTGCGCAAGGACGGCTACACGACCCTCTATCACGCTTCCTACTCGCCCTGCGCCGTCCTCAACCCGAAAGGCTGCCCCAAGAATCCGACCTGGCAGATCAACGCCGTCAAGGTCGTCCACGATCCCTACAAGCACCGCATCCATTATGAGGGCGCGTCGCTCCAATTGTTCGGGGCGCGGATCATCGCCCTTCCCTTCCTCTCGCATCCCGACGGCCAGGGCGAGAGCGGCAGCGGGCTGCTCGTGCCCGAGATCAGGCTGAGCTCGCGCCACGGGCTCGAGCTTGCGGCGCCTTATTATTGGCGCATCTCGCCGAGCCAGGACGCGACGATCACGCCCCACCTCTATACCGGCGCGCTGCCGATGATCGAGGGCCAGTACCGCCAGATGACCGCCCTCGGCGCCTTCCAGTTGAGCGGCTTCGTCACCGACGGGAGCCGGATCCAGGTCGATCCGGCCGACAATGCGATCCAGACCCAGCGCAACGGCCTTCGCGCCTATCTCGAAGGCAATGGCCGCTTCCAGATCGATCCTTACTGGTCGGTCACCTTCTCCGGCCGCTACGTGACCGACCGCACCTTCCTCGCGCTCTACGACATTTCGCGCGACGTTCGGCTGCGCTCGGTGATCGATGCCGAGCGGATCGACGACAATAGCTACGTCTCGATCGCCGGCTGGGCCTTTCAGGGGCTGCGCCTCACCGATCTGTCGGGCCAACAGCCGATCGTCCTCCCCACGATCGACGCGCGCTGGCGGCTGTCCTCGCCGATCCTCGGCGGCAAGGTCGAGCTGCAGGCGAACAGCCTCGCTTTGTACCGCACCGAGGGGCAGGACACGCAGCGCGCCTTCGTCTCGGCCCAGTGGGAGAGGCGGAGCATCACCGATTGGGGCCAGGTCCTGATCCTCACCGGCCTGCTGCGCGCCGACGTCTATCATAGCAGCGACGTGCTCGCGACGACGACGCCAATCTATCGCGGCACCGACGGCTGGCAGGCCCGCGGCATCGCCGCCGCCGCCGCCGAGATGGACTGGCCGCTGATCGGGCCCTTGTTCGGCGGGCTGCAGACGCTGACTCCGCGGGTGCAGATCGTCTATTCGCCGCCGACCAGGAATCTCTCCATCCCCGACGAGGATTCCCGCTCGGTCGACCTCGAGGATTCGAACCTCTTCGCCCTCAACCGGTTCCCGGGCTACGACCGCTGGGAGGACGGCGCCCGCATCACCTACGGCGCCGACTGGGCACTGGACCTGCCGGGCATCGCCATCCGCTCCAATATCGGCCAATCCTACCGCTTCAGCAGCGAGCCGAGCATCTTCCCGCCAGGGACCGGGCTTTCCGGCCGCTTCTCCGACTTCGTCGGCCGGACGACGGTCCAGATCGGCAGAACGCTCGAGATCGTCCACCGCTTCCGCATCGACAAGAGCGGCTTTGCCCTCCGCCGCAACGAGATCGATGCGGTGTTCGGCGGCCGCCAATCCTATCTGACCATCGGCTATCTGAAGCTCAACCGGAACATCAACTCGATCGAGGATCTGCCCGACCGCGAGGAGATAAGGCTCGGCGGGCGGCTCAAATTCGCCCATTATTGGTCGGTCTTCGGCTCGACGACGATCGACCTCACCACCAAGAAGGAGGATCCCCAGTCCCTTTCGGACGGCTTCCAGCCGGTCCGCCACCGGCTCGGGATCGGCTATGACGACGATTGCCTGGAGCTGAGCCTGACCTGGCGGCGCGACTATGACGAGAGCACGGCACTGAGGCGCGGCAACACCTTCATGTTTAGGGTGGCGCTCAAGAATCTCGGACGTTAAGACATTCGTGGGGCATCAAGCTGTCGTTCAGCGGGGGTCGGGCAGGCCAAAACCCTGCTTTTATTGGAGGAATGATGAAGCTCGGGACTTTCCATGGGGCCGCGCTGCTGCTGGCCGGCACCTTCGCCGCGGCCGCTGCCCTGGCACAGACGGCTCCGGGGCGGCACCGCGGACACCGGCCGGCGCCGGCCACGCCCGCACCGGCGCCAGCCGCGGCCGACGCCCCCGCGCCCCCGGAGGCCGCGCCCGCCGACGCACAAGCCGCCCCCGGCGCGTCGGCGGCCAATCTGGGACTCCCCACCAACCCGGTCTTCCTCGGCGACACCGATACGGTCCGCAAGGCGACCGCGATCGTCAACGGCTCGGTCATCACCGCGACCGACGTCGATCAGAGGCTGGCCCTGGTCGTGCTCGCCAATGAGGGACGGGTTCCGGCCGACCAGATGCAGCTGTTGCGCGCGCAGATGCTGCGCAACCTCGTCGACGAGACGCTCGAGATCCAGGCCGCCGAAGCCGAGGACATCAAGATCGACCAGAAGGAGATCGACGCCAATTACGCCCGCTTCGCGCAGAGCCAGCACAAGACGCCGCAGCAGCTGACCGAATTCCTGCGCTCCGCCGGCTCCTCCGCCGCGTCGATCAAGCGGCAGATCAGGGGCGAGATGGCCTGGTCGCGGCTCCAGCAGCGCAAGATCGAGCCGTTCGTGAACGTCAGCGACAATGAGGTGAAGTCGATCATCGACCGCCTCAACGCGCAGAAGGGCACGCAGCAATATCATGTGATGGAGATCTTCCTGTCGGCGACTCCGGAAAATGCGGCGCAGGTCCGTGCCAATGCCGACCGGATCGTCCAGCAGCTCCATAGCGGCGCCTCCTTCCAGGCCTATGCGCGCCAATATTCCGAAGCCTCCACCGCCGTGCTCGGCGGCGACCTCGGCTGGATCCAGCCCGAGCAATTGCCGCCGCAGCTCGCCGAAATCGTCAAGACCCTTCCCGTCGGCAATGTCAGCGATCCGATCGCGCTGCCGGGCGGCTTCTCGATCATCGCCGTCTCGGACACCAAGCAGATCCTCACCGCCGACCCGCGCGACGCCGTGCTCAGCCTGAAGCAGATCAGCCTCTCCTTCCCGCCGAACACCCAGCGCGCCGATGCCGAGGGCAAGATCCAGCAGCTCATCCAGACGACCCAGAATATGGGCGGCTGCGGCGGCGCCGAGGGCGCCGCGGCCAAGATCGGGGCCGAGGTGGTCACGAACGATCAGGTCAAGGTCCGCGACCTGCCGCCGGCGATCCAGAATACCTTGCTCGCCCTTGCGGTCGGCCAGGCGACGCCGCCCTTCGGCGCGGTCAACGATCGGATCAGCGTCCTCGTCCTGTGCGGGCGCGACGATCCGCCGCCGGTCAACAACGTCTCCTACGACCAGGTTTACGATCAGGTGGCGCAGCAAAGGGTGAACCAGCGGGCGCAGCGTTATCTTCGCGACCTGCGCCGCGACGCCGTCATCGACTATCGCTGAGTAAGGACCGATGCCCGCCCCGCTCGCGCTGGCGCTTGGGGACCCGGCCGGAATCGGTCCGGAGATCGCCGCCAAGGCCTGGACGCGGCGGCGCCAGGAAGGTCTCTCCCCCTTTTTCGGGGTCGGCGCGCCCGAGGCGGTCGTCGCGGTCTGGGACGGGCCGATCGCTCTGGTCTCAACGCCGGCCGAGGCGGTCGCCGGCTTCGACGAGGCGCTGCCGGTCATCCGCGTCGACGGCGGCGAAGGAACGATCCCGGGCCGGCCGACGCTCGAGGGCGCGGGCAATGCCCTTCATGCGCTCGAGCTTGCCGTCGGCCTTGCCCGGTCGGGCGCCGCCTCGGCGGTGGTGACCGGCCCGGTCTCGAAGGCGCAGCTTTACGCGGTCGGCTTCGTCCACCCCGGCCAGACCGAGTTCATCGCCGAACGCTGCGGAATCGCCGCCGACATGGTGGCGATGATGCTTGCCGGACCGACCCTTCGAACCGTGCCCGTCACCACCCATGTGCCGCTTCGCGCAGTCCCCGATCTGCTGACGACCGAGCTGATCGTGCAGCGCGGGCGGACGACGATCCGGGCGCTGAAGCGATTGTTCGGAATCGCGCGGCCGCGGCTCGCGGTCGCCGGACTCAACCCCCATGCCGGCGAGGAAGGGGCGCTCGGCCGCGAGGAGATCGATGTCGTCCAGCCCGCGATCGAGCGGCTGCGCGAGGAGGAAGCGGAGGTGACCGGCCCGCTTTCGGCGGACACGATGTTCCACGATCGGATGCGGCGGACCTATGACGCGGCGCTCTGCCTCTATCACGACCAGGCCCTGGTGCCGCTCAAGACGCTCCATTTCGACGACGGCGTCAACATGACGCTCGGCCTCCCGATCGTCCGCACCGCGCCCGACCATGGCACCGCTTTCCCGATCGCCGGCCGCGACGTCGCGGAACCCGGCGCGACGATCGCTGCGCTGAGGATGGCGGCGGAATGCGCCGAGCGCCTCGCCGCCGCGTGAGCGCGGACGGGCAAAAGGCCGCCCTCTCCCTCGCCGGCCTGCCGCCGCTGCGCGAGGTGATCGCCCGGCACGGGCTCAACGCCGCGAAGGCGCTCGGCCAGAATTTCCTGCTCGACGAGCATCTGCTCGACCGGATCGCGCGCGTTCCCGGCAACCTGGCCGGAGGGCGCGTCTATGAAGTCGGGCCCGGGCCGGGGGGCCTGACGCGGGCGTTGCTCCGCGCGGGCGCCGATGTCGTCGCGGTCGAGCGGGATCGCCGCTGCCTTCCTGCCCTCGCCGAGCTTGCCGAGGCGGCGCCGGGCCGGATGCGGCTGATCCAGGGCGACGCAATGGCGGTCGACGAGGCCGAAGCGGCGGGCGCCGGCGCTCATGTCGTCGCCAACCTGCCCTACAATGTCGGCACCGCCTTGCTCGCGCGCTGGCTCGGCGGCGAGGCATGGCCGCCCTGGTGGGCATCGCTGACCCTCATGTTCCAGTCGGAGGTCGCCGATCGGATCGTCGCCCGGCCGGGCACGCCCGCTTACGGCCGCCTCGCATTGCTCGCCCAATGGCGGAGCGAAGCCCGAATCGCGATGCGGGTCCACCGCTCCGCCTTCGTGCCGCCGCCCAAGGTGATGTCGGCCTTGGTCCACATCGTTCCAAAGCAAGCGCCGGAGGGCGTCCGCGCGGCGACGCTGGAACGGCTCACCGCCGCCGCCTTCGGCCAGCGCCGCAAGATGCTTCGCCAGAGCTTGAAGGGGTTGGCCGGCGGCCTGGAGGCCCTCGCGGCCGCCGGAATCGATTCCGAACGGCGGCCTGAGACGTTGAGCATTGACGAATTCGTCGCCGTCGCGCGCGCGCTCGACGGCTGACGATCACCTTCGCTCGTGAACCCTAATTGTGCCGCGGCGAAGCCGGCTCCGGCCTCTCGGCGGTGACGACCGCCGGCGGCGGGCCCTTGGCGATGGCGGCGGCGAGCTGCGTCGCCTGCGGGCAGGGATTGCGGCACAGCGAGTGGATGCGGTCGAGATTCTGCCTGGCGCGCTCGACGGCGCCGCGCTGGACCAGAGCCTCGCCCTGGCCGGCGAGCGCGTTGACGTCGTTCGGCTCCAGCTTCAGCGCGTCGAAATAGAATTTGATCGCCTCGCCATACATCTTCTCGCCCTGGGCGGCGCGGGCAAGGCCGATATAGGCGCTGCGATTGCGCGGATCGACCGCGAGCGCGGTTTCGAGCAGCCCGGTCGCTTCGGAATAATGGCCCTGGGCGTTCAGCGCGTCCGCCTGCTGGGTCAAAGCGACCGAGCGCGGATCGATCTGGCTGTCGGGCTTCTGCGAGAAGCCGGCGCTCGCGACCGTGGCGAGAATGATCGCGGCGGAAAGGGCGATCGGGGTGAGGCGCATCAAAATCTCCATAGTCCAATCACGTGACGGCTTAGCACGGCGCCCGCCAGCGCGCGACGAAAAAGCCGTCCGTGCCGTCCCGTCCCGGGCTGAGCAGCCGTCCGGGCCCCGCGGCGCGTCCGAACGGGATGGCGATCTCTTCCGGAACCAGGGCTGAACGGGAGGAGAAAGCCGCCGCCTGCCCCCGCCCCTCCTCCGCCAGGATCGAGCAGATTGCATGGACGATCGCACCGCCGGGGCGGACGAACGAAGCGGCGAGATCGAGCAACCGCGCCTGCGCCTCGACGAAGCGGCTGAGGCGCTCGGGAGTGAGCCGCCAGCGCAGCTCGGGATTGCGCCGCCATGTGCCGGTGCCCGAGCAGGGCGCGTCGACGAGGACGAGATCCAACGCCCCGGCAAGGTCGCCGAGGGCCTCCTTCTCCCGGCCCGGATCGAGCAGGCGCGCCTCGACGATCGTGACGCCGGCCCGGTCGAGGCGCGGCGCCATCCGCGCGAGGCGAGCGCGGTCGGTGTCGGAGGCGATCAGGCGGCCGTCATCGTCCATCCCGGCGGCAAGGGCGAGCGTCTTGCCGCCGGCGCCGGCGCAGAGATCGAGCACGGCCATTCCGGGCTCGGCCGCGCAGGCGAGGGCGAGCAACTGGCTGCCTTCGTCCTGGATTTCGACCAGGCCCGAGGACCAGGCTTCATCCTCCTCGACGCGAAAGCCTTCGGGCAAGCGAAGGCCGATCGGCGAAAGCGGCGTCGGCACCGCCTCCGGAAGCTTCGCGATCGCGGCCTCGCGCGTCCCCTTGAGGCGGTTGACGCGAAGGTCGAGCGGCGCGCGGTCGAGCAGGGCCGGCCATTCGTCGGGAGTGAGGCAGGGATCGAGCCGCGGAATCAGCCAGGCCGGCACGGCCGGCGATTCCCCGGCCTCGACCATGTCGCCCGGCGCGACCGGCGCGGGCCCGTGGCGCGAGCCGTCGAAGGAGGCGAGCAGCTCCGGCTCGCCCGACGCGACGCGCAGCAGGGCGGCCCGCCCGGAGTCCGGCCGCTCGGCCGAAGCGCGGATCGCGCGATAGACGAGGTCGCGCACGGCCCGCCGGTCCTTCGATCCGGCATAGCGGCGGCTCGCGAAATAGCGGGAGACGAGCGTATCCGCGGCCGGGCCGCCGTCGCGTGCGGCGGCGATCACCTGATCGAGGATCTCGATCGCCGCCTGGGCGCGGGCGGCGGGGATCATCGTTCAGCGGCGATAGTTTGGCGCCTCGCGCGTGATCGACACGTCGTGGACGTGGCTTTCGCGCAGGCCCGCATTGGTGATGCGGACGAAGCGGGCGCGCTTCTGCAACTCGGCGATGGTCGGCGACCCGGTATAGCCCATCGCCGCCTTCACGCCGCCGACGAGCTGGTGGATGACGTCGCGGACATGGCCCTTATAGGGCACCTGCCCTTCGATCCCTTCGGGGACGAGCTTCAATTGATCCTTGATGTCCTGCTGGAAATAGCGGTCGGCCGAGCCCCGCGCCATCGCGCCGACCGAGCCCATGCCGCGATAGGATTTGTAGGAGCGGCCCTCGTAGAGGAAGGTCTCGCCCGGCGCCTCCTCGGTGCCGGCGAGCAGGGATCCGACCATCACCGTCGACGCGCCGGCCGCAAGCGCCTTGGCGATGTCGCCCGAGGTGCGAAGGCCGCCGTCGGCGATGATCGGCGTGTCGCTCTTCGCCGCCTCGCCCGCCGATTCGAGGATCGCGGTGAGCTGCGGAACGCCGACGCCGGCGATCACCCGCGTCGTGCAGATCGATCCGGGGCCGATCCCGACCTTCACCGCATCGGCGCCGGCCGCGATGAGCGCGCGCGTGGCCTCGGCGGTCGCGACGTTGCCGGCGACGATCTGCACGCTGTTGGAGAGGTTGCGCACCCGTTCCACCGCTTTGGCGACGTCGCGATTGTGGCCGTGGGCGGTGTCGATGACGATGAGGTCGCATTCGGCCTCGATCAAGGCCCGGCTGCGCTCGAAGCCCTTGTCGCCGACCGTGGTCGCGGCGGCGACCCTGAGGCGGCCCGACCCGTCCTTGGTCGCGTCGGGATAGGCGACGGCCTTCTCGATATCCTTGACGGTGATGAGGCCGATGCAGCGCCGGTCCTCGTCGACGACGATCAGTTTCTCGATCCGGCGCTGGTGGAGCTGGCGCCGCGCCTCTTCCTGGGTCACGTCCGCGCCGACCGTCGCCAGATTCTCGCGCGTCATCAGCTCGGCGACGGGCTGCTTCGGATTTTCGGCGAAGCGGACGTCGCGATTGGTGATGATTCCGACGAGGCGTCCGTCCTTCTCGGCCACCGGGATGCCCGAGATGCGGTGCTTCGCCATCAATTCGAGCACGTCGGCGAGGGTCTGGTCGGGGGTCACGATGATCGGGTTGACGACCATGCCGCTTTCGAAGCGCTTGACCTTGCGCACCGCCGCGGCCTGCTCCTCGACCTCGAAATTGCGGTGGAGGACGCCGATTCCGCCGAGCTGCGCCATGGCGATCGCCATCTCCGCCTCGGTCACCGTGTCCATCGCCGAGGAGACGATCGGGATGTTGAGCCCGATCTCGCGGGTGATGCGGGTGCGCACGTCGGCCTGGCTCGGCAGCACCGACGATTCCGCCGGGGTCAGCAACACGTCGTCGAAGGTCAGGCCAAGGGGGATTTCCATGGGTGCGCCGGATCCTGAATCAGCAGGTTGGCGGCCCATGTAACCAAGGGACCGGCATGGCGCTAGGGTGGGCACCGTCTTGCGGTTCGATTTCATCGAGCGGAAATGAACGCGCAACGGGAGGCGCGATGATCGAGGGACAGATTAGCCGGACCGCGATCGGGGCCGCGGCCCACCGCGCGGTCCACCAACTGGTCGATGGCGGCCGGATCTTCGCGGACCCGCTGGCGGTGCCGATCCTCGGGGCCGACCTCGCGGAGAGGATCGCCGAGGCCGAAGCGCGGCCGCTTCCGCGCAGCCTGCGTTTCTTCATCGCGGCGCGAAGCGCGTTTGCCGAAGCGAAATTGGCCGAGGCGGTCGAGCGGAGCGGCGTCGGCCAATATGTGCTGCTCGGCGCCGGGCTCGACACGTTCGGTTGCCGCAATCCGTTCGGCGAGCGGCTTCGCGCGTTCGAGGTCGACCATCCCGCCACCCAGGCCTGGAAGCGGCATCGGCTGGAGGCGGCGGGGATCGCGGTCCCGCCCACCCTCACTTTCGTGGGCGTGGATTTCGAGCGCGCCCAGCCTTTGGACCGGCTTGTCGAGGCCGGCTTCGATCCCGAGCGGCCCGCTGTCTTCGCCTGGCTCGGGACGGTGCCCTATCTGAGCCGCGCGGCGATCTCCGCGACCCTGGCCATGATCAGCGGACTTGCCGGCGGCGCCGGCCTCGTCTTCGACTATGCCGAGCCGGTCGAGGCGCGGAGCGACCTCGCCGAACGGGTCGCTGCGGCGGGCGAGCCTTTGTTGAGCCTGCTCGAGCCCGCGGCGCTCCACGACGATTTGCGTGGCCTCGGCTTCACCGCGATCGAGGATCTGACCGTCCCCGATCTCATTGCCCGTCATTTCGGCGAGGAAGAGGCCGAGGCCCGGGCCGAAGCACGGAAACGCGGCGGCCACCTGCTGTTCGCATCGAACCTGCGCACCTAATCACGGCCGCGTCACCCTCGTTGCGGGAACCGGGCGGAGACCCTAAGGCGGGATCATGACCAAGTCGGCGACGGAGGTGATGCAGGAGATCCTATTCTCCGCCGTGCTCGATTCGATCGCGGCGCTGAAGGTCGCGTCGAAAGGCCTGCCCAACAACATGGTGCGCGACCTCGGCGCGATCCATGCCAACACCACCTTCGCCGACCTCCCCGCCGAGGTCCAGGCGAGCATCACGGCAAGCGTCCGCGCCGCCTTCACCCGCCTCCTGAAGGAGGGCTATTCGGTGGCGCCCGGCCAGGGAGGGCCGCCGCGCAGCCCGCCCCCGCGGCGCGAATCGGGGAGCGAAGGGCAAAGGCGCGGTCCGCCGGGACGCGGCCCACGGCCAGGCGGAGGCCGCCCGTCCGGCCCCGGCCGCGGCCCGAATCGGGGCCCCGGCCGCGGACCCAAGCCGCCCAGGAGCTGAACGGCCGCGCTGAACCGGATCGGGTCATCTTGCGTTCAACCCGGTCGTAAGGGCGAAGGCAGCGTGCCTGGCGTGAGGTTTCGAGCGTGTTCGCGAATCCGGACGATTTCAGGAGGAACGATCGGATCAAGGCCGCCGTCGGGGTCGCCTTGCTCGAGGGCGCGCTCGCTTATGCCCTGATCGTCGGCCTCGGCATGCGGCCGCCGCCGGAGGCGGTGAAGGCGCCGCTGCAGCTGATCGGAATCCTCCCGGAGCGGCCGCCGCCGCCCCGCAAATCCACTCCGCCGCCGAAGCGCACGCCGCGCAAGGAAGGCGCCGCCTCCCCGCCGAACCTGAAGGCGAAACCCACCGAGATCGTCCGGCCGCCTCCGCCGCCGATCCGGATCAAGGTGCCGCCGCCGGTTGCCGCGGCGCCGATCGCCGGGCCGGGCGCCGCCCCGAATGCCGGCGCCGCGCCGGTTCGCGGCCCCGGCACCGGCAGCGGCGGCCTCGGCAACGGGACCGGAAGCGGCAATGGCGGCAATGGCGCCGGCGGCGGGCTCAAGGGAACGCGCGCCCATTGGCTCAAGGGCGAGCTCAAGAATTCCGACTATCCGCACCGGGCGGGCGAGGCGAAGATCGGCGGATCGGTCTCGGTCCGCTTCACCGTCGAGACCAACGGCCACGTCACCAATTGCAGCGTCACGCGATCGAGCGGCGACAGCGACCTCGACGCGGTGACCTGCCGCCTGATCGAGAAGCGCTTCCGCTACAAGCCCGCGACCGATGCGGCGGGCCGCCCAATCCGCTCGATCGCCAACGACACCGAAAGCTGGCGCGTCCTTCGCCCCGACGAAGCCGAGCCGGACGACGATCCGGACGACGGCGACTGATCGGCCGAGACGGTCGCGCTCAGCGCCAGACCGGATTGGTGACGAGATCGGCCGGATACATGTTCACATATTGCGCCATGCGCGGGCGGTTCGAGCGATTGGGGCTGGCGCCGTGCGGAAGGTCCCAGCGCCAGATGATGAGGTCGCCGGCGGCGGCGGCGATTCCGATCGCCTCGTCTTCGAGGTCGACGCGGCGCGGATCCGCGTCGCCGAGCCCCTCCAGCCAGGAACGGATGCGGCGGTGGAAGCCGGGCACCAATCGGAACGCCCCCTGATCGGCCCCGGTGTCGGTCAGATAGAGGATGCCCTGGGTCGCGAAGGGAATCGGCCAGGCGAGGCTGACGTCCCAGTGCAATTTCGGCCCCTGGAAACGGGAGAAGGGCCGCTCGGGCGGATTGAAGCTCATCCGGTCGGTCGTCATCCACAGATCCTCCCGCCCCCAGAGCTGGGCGAAGGCCTTGTGGATTCGGGGTGCGCGGCGTGCAGGCTCGAGCGCCGGATGCTGGTAGACCGGGACCATGATTCCGCCCCGGCGCGCGCCATACCAGCTTTCGGGATCGTCCGGCCCGGCTCCGACCGCCTGCCAAAGGAGCTGCTCGGCGGCGCGCGCTTCCTCGGGCGCGATCGCCCGGCGCAGGATCGCGTAGCCGTCTTCGTCCCAGCGTGCGAGATCGGCTTCGTCCAGGACGGGGGGCGCGTCGGCGAGCGCGCGCTGTTGCCGGCAGACGGGCTCGGGCGGCTCCCGCCCGTCGTGCCAGGCGCGATAGCGCTCCAGCCTGAGCGGATCGGGCGTCCCCGCCTGCGCCTCGATCCAGGCGGTGAACGTCCCGAAAGGCGGCGCCGGTTCGAGGAACCGGCCGGTCTGCTCGATGCCGAGGCCGAGCGTGTCGAGCAGCAGGCGCACGTCCATCTCGGCCGGCGCGGCGGCGCCGGGCCGGCGCGTCGCATGCGCCCAATAGGCTTCGAGCCCCGGGACGTCCGCGAGGCACGCCGACGTCACGCCGTCAGCCGCGCCCGCTTCAGCGCGAAATGCGCCTGCTCGACATGCATGCGCTCGATCATCTCGCCCTCCCAGCGCTCGGCGCCGCCGGTCGCGGCGGCGATCAGCCGGCGCGCCTCATCCACCTCCGCCGGCGACGGGCCGAAAAGCCGGTTCGCCGCCTCGATCTGGTCGGGGTGGATGAGCGACTTGCCGTCGAAGCCGAAGCTTCGTCCCTCCTCGCATTCGGCGGCGAATCCGTCGGGATCGTCGAGCCTGTTATGGACTCCGTCGAAGGCGGCGATTCCGGCGGCGCGGGCGGCGAGCAGGATCGTCTGGAGGGCGGTGCGGAGCGCCGGGCGGGAATGGCCGGGGCGAAGGCCGAGATCGGCCGAGAGATCGTTGGTCCCGGCGACCAGGGCCGCCGCCGCGCGGGCGATGGCGGGCGCGGCGAGCACGCCCCGGGCCGTCTCGATCATCGCCAGGACCGGCTTGCCGGCGGTCGCGGCGACTCGCGCGATCTCCTCCGGCCCCGAGGTCATCGGATAGATGAGGAAATCGGCCCCGCAGCCGGCGACGGCGGCGAGATCCGCCTCGTGCCAGGGCGCCCTCGAATTGATCCGGATCGCGGCGGGGCCGGGAAAGGGCCGGCGCACCGCCTCGACCGCGGCGGCGCGGGCCTGCTCCTTGTCGCCGGGCTTCACCGCATCTTCGAGGTCGAGCACGACCAGGTCGGCGGCGAGGCCGCGGGCCTTCGCGATCGCGCGTTCGTTGGAGGCGGGAAGGAAGAGCAGGGATCGGCAGAGGCGCAGGTCGGGACGGTCGGGCATGATCCGAATTTGCTTGGAAGCGACCCGCTTTGTCTACATGATATGAGCCTTACCGCCCGAGGAGGGGCTTTTCGCTCATGGCACTGATCGTCGTTCTCGTCGTCGTCATCCTGGTGCTCCTATTCCTTATGTCGGGTATCAAGATCGTCCGCCAAGGCTACCATTATACGATCGAACATTTCGGCCGCTTCACCACAACCGCCCAGCCCGGCTTCAATTTCTACATGCCCTTCTTCTACCGTGTCGGCCGCAAGGTGAACATGATGGAGCAGGTGCTCGACATCCCGGGCCAGGAGATCATCACCAAGGACAATGCGATGGTCGCGGTGGACGGCGTCGTCTTCTTCCAGGTGCTCGACGCCGCCAAGGCCGCCTATGAGGTTTCGGACCTCTATACGGCGATCATGCAGCTCTCGACGACGAACCTGCGCACCGTGATGGGCTCGATGGACCTCGACGAGACCCTCTCCAAGCGCGACGAGATCAACGCCCGCCTGCTCAGCGTCGTCGACCAGGCGACTGAGGCCTGGGGCGTCAAGATCACCCGCGTCGAGGTGCGCGACATCCGGCCGCCGGCCGACATCGTCAACGCGATGGGCCGGCAGATGAAGGCCGAGCGCGAGAAGCGCGCCGTCATCCTTGAAGCGGAAGGCCTGCGCGCTTCGGCCATCCTCAAGGCTGAAGGCGAGAAGCAGTCGGCGATCCTCTCGGCCGAAGGCACGCGCGAGGCCGCCTTCCGCAGCGCCGAGGCGCGCGAGCGCGCGGCCCAGGCCGAAGCCAAGGCCACCCAGCTCGTCTCCGACGCGATCGAGGGTGGTTCGGCCCAGGCGATCAACTATTTCATCGCCCAGAAATATGTCGAGGCGGTCGGCATGTTCGCGCGCTCACCCAACGCCAAGACCATCCTCTTCCCGGTCGAGGCGACGCAATTGATCGGCACTTTGGGCGGAATCGGCGAGTTGGCGCGCGAGGCGCTTGGCCGCGGAAGCTCGCCTTCGACCGGCGACGCGGCGCCCACTTCCCCGCCGGCAAAGCGGAAGGGGCCGTTCGAGGGCGGCGGCGCCCAATCGTGAACCGGCAATCGTGAACGGGATCGAGCCGCACTGGCTCTGGCTGCTCGTGGCGGCCTTGCTCGGCATTGCCGAGCTGCTCTTTCCCGGCATGTTCCTGATCTGGATCGCGGCGGCCGCGGCGGGTACCGGCCTGCTCACCCTGCTGACCGGGATCGGTATCGCCTTCCAATTCACCCTGTTCGCCCTGCTGGCGATCCTGTCCATCTATGTCGGGCGCCGCTGGTATGCGGCGCATCCGGTCGCGACCGCGGACCCACTGCTCAACAATCGCGCGGCGCGGCTGATCGGCCGGACGGTGATCGTGACGGCACCGATCGAGCATGGCGAAGGGCGGGTGAAGGTGGGCGACAGCGTCTGGAACTGCCGCGGCGCGGATTGCGAAGCGGGGACTCGGGTGCGGATCACCGGCGCCGAGGGGACCTGCCTCGTCGTCGAGCCCCTGGCGCCCGACGCCGAGGCGAAGCCCCTGCTGCCCAACCCGGAATAGGCGCGTTCAGGCCTTCGTCTTGGCCTTGCTCTTGCTGCCGCTCTTCGATCTGGAGCCGCTCGCGCCGCGCCCGCGCACCATCGCCGCGGCGCCAGCCGCGGCCGCGACTCCGGCCACCGCCGCCGCGCCGATGCCGATATTGCGCCAGCTGAACAGGCTGTCCTCGCCGAGCCCGCTGCCGTCCTTCTCCTCCTCGAGCAGGATTGCGTTGCCGCCATTGGCGGACAGGCGGACCTTCTCGCCCTCGATATCGGCGACGAGGCCGACGGAAACATAATGATGATGGTCGGAATGCGCGCCGCTGTCGGCCTTGATCAGCTTGATGCGCTTGCCGTCGACCTTGTCGACCGTGCCGACATGGACTCCGTCGGCGCCGATCACTTCCATATGCTCGCGGATGCGGCTGAGGTCCGCCATGTTCGTCTCCCTCGGTTTGAGCTCGCCAAAGGAACGATTCCCCGCGCGAATGGATGCATGGCGCGCGCTCAGAAGGGAATGCGCGTGCCGAACCCCTCCGCCCGGGCTCGCGCCACCAGATACCATCCGGCGGCGAGGTCCTGGACGATGCTTCCGAGCGATTTGTAGAGGGTGATGTCGCCCGGCCCCGCGCGGCCTTCCAGCATGCCGGCGAACACCTGCCCGATCTCGCCGAGCAGATGGTCCTCGCCGACCGCGCCCCCGGCGATCGCGGCCAGCCATTCGGCGCCCTGGCGTCGCACGCCCTCCTCATGATCGGCGAAGAAGCGGGACCGGCGGACGAGGGCCGTGTCGATCTCGACCGGTCCCGCCCGGCTGGAGCCGACGATGTTGAGATGGGTGCCGTCCTTCACCCATTTGCCGAAGAGGATCGGCTCCGGGGCGGCGCTGACGGTGCAGACGATGTCGGAATCGGCCACGGCCTCCTCGACCGAATCGACGGCCTCCCCACCGACGCGCTTGGCGAGCGCCAGCGCCTTGTCCGGCGAGCGGCCCCAGATCGCGATCCGTTCCAGCGGCCGGGCGGCGGCGATCGCCTCGGCATGGCGGAGCGCCTGCTCGCCGGTGCCGAGGATGGCGAGGCGGCGCGCCTCCGGGCGGGCGAGCGCCCCGGTCGCCGCGGCCGAGGCGGCGGCGGTGCGGATTCCGGTGATCTCCGACGCATCGACGATGGCTGCGAGGGCGCCGGTGTCCGGATCGAAAAGAGCGACGAAACCCTGGTGGGACGGCACGCCCGGGCGCGGCGGGAAGACGCTGAGCACCTTGGCGCCGAACGTCTGCTCCATCGCGCCCGGCATCACGCCGAAGGCGCGGCCGCCGTCCAGATCGAGGATCGAGCGCAGGAGCTGGCGCGTCCTCCCGGTCGAAAGCGCGATCATCGCCTCGCGCATCAGCGGGATGCACGCGTCGTAGCCCAGGTGCGCGGCCACCTCCTCGCGGGAGATGACGAGCAGGCCGTCCCTGCTCATGCGCCCCATACCTCCCGCGCGAAGGAGAGGAAGTTGAGGCCCATGATCTTCTCGATCCGCCTTTCGGAATAGCCTTTGCGCCGGAGCAGGCCGGCGAGCCGGCGGAACTGGCCGGGCCCCTGAAGGTCGGCGACGAAGGGCAAGGTATCGGGATTCTCGCCGGCGGCGCCGATCCCCGCTTTCTTCCGGTCGGCCACCTGCCGCGCGATGTGGGCGCGATAGGCGGCCATGTCGTCGATTCCGGTCGTGCCGCCGTCGGTACCGATGCCGACATGGTCCTCGCCGCACATATTCACCGCATGGTCGATATGGGCGACGACGTCGTCGGCGTGGGCGACGCTGGTCCGGTTGAGGAAGGGCATGAAATAGATGCCGACGAAGCCGCCGCGCGATGCGACGAGGCGAAGCTCCTCGTCGCTCTTGTTGCGCGGCAGGTCGACCAGAGCGCGGCATCCGCTATGATTGATCGAGATGGGTTGCTTCGAGACTCTCGCCGCGTCGAGGCAGGTGCGCTCGCCGCTGTGCGAGAGATCGACCATCAATCGTTTCGCGTTGAGCCGCTCCACCACCTCGCGCCCGAACGGAGTCAGGCCGCGATTCTCCGGCGCCATCGAACCGTCGCCGAGCCGGTTGGCCGGATTGTAGGTGAGCTGGACCACCCGAATGCCGAGATCGGCGAAGATGTCGACCCGATCCGCCTCGTCGCCCATCATCGCCGCATTCTGGAAGCCGTAGATGAGGCCGATCCGCTTTTCTGTCCTGGCGTGGAGGATGTCGGCGACGGTCAGCACCTTCATCAGGTCGCGCGACTGGAGGCGGACCCGCGCGTCCCAGGCGCCGATGTCGGCGACACTATATTCGAACGGCTCCATCGGTCCGGCGACATAGCCGAGGGTGATGTTGATCGCATTCAGGCCGGACGCACGCGCATCGGCAATGACCCGCGGCTCCAGCGGTTCGCGGGTGATGCCGCCGACGCCGGCGCCGGACCTATCCTCCTCCCAATGATTGGGATTTTCGAGGCCGCCGAGCGCGTTGATGATCATCATCTCGTGGCGACGCTGCCGCACCGGAGCAGCGGCGGTCAAGAGCGCCGCCGCGCTTCCGGCGAGCATTGTCCGGCGGTCAGCCGTCATGGCTCGGACGATAGTCGGCGCGCGGGAAGCGGCGGCCGCGCTTCACGGTCAGGACGACGCTGCGCAGATTGTGGACATCCTGCAGCGGATTTTTTGCAAGCGCGACGAGATTGGCGAGCTTGCCGGGCTCGACCGTGCCCATGTCCTTCTCCTGGCCCAGGGCCATGGCACCAGTGAGCGTGGCCGCGCGGATTACCGCTTTGGGCGGAAGGCCCGCCGGACCGCCGAGCAATTCGAGCTCGTCGAACACGGCCGGCCAGGGCGCATTCGGCGGCGTCTCCCCGTCGGTGCCGGAGGAGATGAGCACGCCCGCGCGCCAGGCCTGGTTGGTGAGCTTTGTCGCCAGCGCGACGGTGCATTGCGGAATCTTCCCCGCCTTGCGGGCGGCTTCCTCGCCTTCGACATAGACGCGGTTCGTCGCGTCGAGGATGATGCCGCGGCGGCGCATCTCGGCGAAAAGCGACGCCATCACCGGGTTGTCATGCTCGAACAGGGAGTAATTGACCGGGAAGCGATGCTGATAAGCATCCGGTCGTTTCGCCATGGCCTGATAGGCGAGATAGCAAATGTGGGAGACGGTATCGACGCCCGCCCCGACCACCTCCTCGGGCGTGGCCGGAAAGACCATGCCGTGGGCCCAGACCTTCATTCCCTGCCGGTGCGCCTCGCGGGTGATCGCGGCGACCAGGGAGCCGGGAAGGTTGGCGTAGATCTTGATCGCGGTCGCCGAGGTTCCACGCGCCAGCGTCACGGCGGTGACAAGATCGGTGCGGCCGCCGATCGCCTGCATCCAGGGGACGTGGCCGGCATCGGCGCCTTCGGCCGCTTCGTGGGTGCGGGGGTCGTCGAAGAAGGTCGGACCCGCCATCAGGGCGGCATAATAGATATCGGGCGACGGTATCTCCCCGACGCGGGCGGCGCGGGTGAGGTCGGCGACGTTGCGCAGATCGTCCGCCATGTCGCGGATGGCGGTGACCCCGCTGTAGACGTCACGCTTGAGCCTGGCCTCGGCCGCCGCCGTATCCGGCGGCGTCGCCAGATGCTGGTGGCTGTCGATCAGGCCGGGAAGGAGATAGCGGCCGGTGAGATCCACCTGCTCCGCGCCGGCAAGCCGGGCCGGAGTCAGCGCGCGGTCGGGAAGCACGGCGGCGATCCGCTCGCCATCGGTCACCACCGCCATGTCGGGCCGCAACGGCGCGCCGGTGCCGTCGATCAGGGCGGCGTGGCGATAGACGATCCTCGTGCCCCGATGCGCGGGCTCGAATGGGGTCGCCGCGACGAGAAGCAGGCCGAGAACCATGAGCAGCAGAGGCTTGAAGGGCATCGCCATCACCTTGGCGGGTCGGGCTCCGCCTGTGAAGGCAAAAGCGGCAGCGGCGCGAGGTCCGGCTCGCACCAGCCGAGCCGCGCCGCGACCGAGAAGAGCCGCTCGCGGCTGTAGAAGCGCAGCGGCCAGCCGCGCCGCCCCTCCGGCGCGCGAAGCAGGCCGTTCACTTTCTCCACCAGGGGCAACATCTCCGGCGTACGGGCGAGGAACAGGCGTACGGCGCGGACGAAGCATCGGGTGATCGTCTCATGATAGCCCTGCGTCTCGTCATTCACCCCGCCGACGCTCTCGTTGAAGCGGCGGATAAGGGCCGGCAGGTCGCGTTCGGGCCGCACGTCCGGCCGCTCGACGACAAGCCAGAGACAGGCGGCGAGATGCGCTTCGTGCGTCCATTCCGGCCGCGCGAGGCTGCAGGCGAGCAATCCCTCGCCGATATGGCGGACGGCCTCGTCGCTGGCGAAGAGGCGCGGTTCGTGGTCTTCGATCATCTCTTTCCCCCAAAAAGAAGGGAGCGCGCCGGCCCTCGCCGACGCGCTCCCGATGAGCCTTCCGGCTGAGCGTCAGGCGGCCGTCGGTGCGGCTTCCCTCACGCCTTGATCGACATGGGCTTCGAACTTGGCGAAATTGTCGATGAAGAGCTTCACAAGCTTCGCCGCGGTCGCGTCATAATCCTGCTTGTCCGCCCAGGTGTCGCGCGGATTGAGAATGGAGCTGTCGACGCCAGGTACCGCAACCGGCACCTCGAAGCCGAAATTCTCATCGGTGCGGAACTCGGCATGGTTGAGGCTGCCGTCGAGCGCCGCGTTCAGGAGCGCGCGCGTCTCGCGGATCGGCATGCGCTTGCCGACGCCATATTTTCCGCCGGTCCAGCCGGTATTGACCAGCCAGCAGGAGACGCTGCCTTTGGCGATCCTTTCCTTGAGCAGATTGCCGTAGACCGAGGGGTGGCGCGGCATGAACGGGGCGCCGAAGCAGGTCGAGAAGGTCGCCTCCGGCTCGGTGACCCCGATCTCCGTGCCCGCGACCTTGGCGGTGTAGCCGGAGAGGAAATGGTACATGGCCTGATCGGGCGTCAGCCGCGCGATCGGCGGAAGCACGCCGAAGGCATCGGCGGTGAGGAGCACCACATTCCTCGGCACCGGCCCCATATTGTCGCGCGAGCAATTGGAGATGAACTCGATCGGGTAGGCGCCGCGCGTATTTTCGGCATGGGCCGCATCGTCGAGGTCGAGCGCGCGCGTGTCGGGATCGATCACGACATTTTCGAGGACGGTGCCGAAGCGCTTCGTCGTCGCGAAGATTTCCGGCTCGGCCTCGGCCGAGAGGCGGATCATCTTGGCATAGCAGCCGCCCTCGAAATTGAAGACGGCGGTGTCCGACCAGCCATGCTCGTCGTCGCCGATCAGGGTGCGGCTGGCATCGGCCGAAAGCGTCGTCTTGCCGGTGCCGGAGAGGCCGAAGAAGATGGCGGTGTCGCCCTTCGGCCCGATATTGGCCGAGCAGTGCATCGGCATCACGCCCTCGACCGGAAGCAGGTAATTGAGCACGCCGAAGACCGACTTCTTCATCTCGCCGGCATAGGCGGTGCCGCCGATCAGGATCAGCCGCTCGGTGAGGTTGACCGCGACGATTGTCTCCGACCGGCAGCCGTGACGCTCAGGGGTCGCGCGGAAGGTCGGCAGGTCGATGATCGTGAATTCGGGCTCGAATCCGGGCAGGTCGTCGACCGCCGGCCGCACGAGCAGGGTGCGGATGAAGAGATTGTGCCAGGCAAGCTCGTTGATCACCCGGACGCGGACGCGGTGCTCGGGCTGCGAACCGCCGTAAAGATCGGCGACGAACAGATTTTCCTTCTCGCCGAGCGCAGCAAGGAAATCGGCCTTCAGCATGGCGAACTGGTCGGACGTCATCGACGCATTATTGTCCCACCAGATCGTATTCTCGGTCTCGGCGTCGCGGACGATGAACTTGTCCCTGGCCGAGCGGCCCGTATGCTTGCCGGTGCGGACGACCAAAGGCCCGTCCTTGGCGAGCAGGCCCTCGCCGCGGCGGATCGCCTCCTCCACGAGCTGCGGGGTGCCGAGATTCCACTGGATCTCGGCGGTTGTGATGATGCCCTGATCGGCCAGGCCGAAGGACGGCACGCAATTGCTCACTCGTCTCTCTCCAAAACAATAAACGCGACAGAAAGCGGCTTCGGAATCCGCCCGCGCGGCACGGCGCCCGCATAGTGGAGCCGCCGCCGCCCGTCAAAGGCCGCCCTAGCGCCGGCCCGGCCGCTCCAGTAAGAGCGGCCGGATGTCGACATGCATCGCCCTGGTCGACGACGACCGCAACATCCTGACCTCCGTCTCAATCGCTCTCCAGGCCGAAGGTTTCGCGACCCGGGTCTATTCGGACGGCGAGACGGCGCTGAAGGCCCTGGTCGACAACCCGCCCGACCTTGCCTTGCTCGACGTCAAGATGCCGCGCATGGACGGGATGGAGCTGCTCCGCCGGCTGCGCGAGAAGAGCGACCTGCCGGTCATCTTCCTGACCTCGAAGGACGAGGAGCTGGACGAGGCGCTCGGCCTCGCCATGGGCGCCGACGATTATGTCTCCAAGCCTTTCTCCCAGCGGCTGCTCATCGCCCGAATCCGCGCCATATTGCGGCGGAGCGAGCTTCGCGGCGCCCCGGCGGAGGAAATGGAGGCGCCCGAATCGGCCCTGCTCGTCCGCGGCCGGCTGGCCATGGATCCGGCGCGCCACCGCGTGCATTGGGACGGCAAAGAGGTGATTCTGACCGTCACCGAATTCATGATCCTGGAGGCGCTGGCGCAGCGGCCGGGGGTGGTCAAATCGCGCAACCAGCTGATGGACGTCGCCTATCAGGACGACATCTATGTCGACGACCGCACGATCGACAGCCATATCAAGCGCCTGCGCCGCAAGTTCCGCGCCGTCGATCCAGCGTTCAAGGCGATCGAGACGCTCTATGGGGTCGGATACCGCTTTGGAGAGGAATGAGGAGCCGGATCTCGCCGTGCGATGGTCGGGGCGGTGGATGCTTCTCCACCGCATCCTCGCGGTCAACATCTTCGCCCTCGCAATCCTCGCGGGCAGCCTCTTCTATCTCGACGGCTTCCGGCGGCGGCTGACCGATCAGGGGCTTGCCAATGCGCGGACCGAGGTGCGGATGGCGGCGGACGCCTTCGCCCTCGCCGAGCCGAACGAGCGTCAGGCCCTGCTGACCGGCCTCGGCCGCCACAGCATGACGCGGCTGCGCGTGTTCGGCGCCGACGGACGCCTCGTCCTCGACAGCTGGACCGGCAGCCAGCCGACCTACGACCTTCGCAGCCCGGCCCAGGAAGAGTGGCGGAAGAAGTTCGCGCGCCGTCTCGACCATGCCTTCGAAGCATTGGTCGGATCGCGCCGCCCTCCTCCCCTAAGCTATCCCGAAGGCGCAAGCCTCGCCGCCTGGCCGGAAGCGCAACGGGCACTCGGCGGGAATGCGGTGACGACGGCGCTCAGGGAATCGCAGGAGGGCTCGCCCTTCCTCTCGGCGGCGACGCCGGTGGCGGGGCAGCACCAGATCCTGCTCCTCACCCGCAACGCCCGCAACATCAGGAGGGTGGTGCGCGAGGAGCGGAGCACGCTCGGCATCGTCCTGCTCTTCGCAATCTCCCTTTCGGCCTTGCTCTCCTTGTTCCTCGCCCAGACCATCGCACTGCCGCTGCGCCGGCTCGCCCGCGCCGCGCACCGGGTACGGCTCGGGCGCGCGCGCGAGGTCAGGGTGCCACGCCTCCCCGAGCGCCGCGACGAGATCGGCCTCCTCGCCCGCGCCCTGAGCGACATGAGCCAGGCGCTGAGGAACCGGATCGACGCGACCGAAGCCTTCGCCGCCGACGTCACCCATGAGCTCAAGAACCCACTCGCCTCCCTTCGCTCGGCCGTCGACAGCCTGGACCGGGTCGAGGATCCGGGGCTTCGGCGCCAGTTGCTCGAGATCGTCCGCCACGACGTCGTCCGGCTCGACCGGCTGATCGTCGACATCGCCGAAGTCTCCCGCCTCGACGCCGAGCTGTCGCGCGCCCGCTTCGAGAGGGTCGATCTCGGCGCGCTGATCGAATCGATGCTCGATTCCTGGGAGAGGCGGGCGGCGGACCGCGACGTCCGCATCGCCTTCGCCCGGCCGCGGGTCGGGACCGCCGTCGTCCTCGGCGAGGAGGGCCGGCTCGCCCGCGCCATCGACAATATCGTCGACAATGCCATCTCCTTCTCGCCCGAAGGCGGGCTGGTCGAGATCGGCGCGGTCCATGTCGATTCCGAGGTGCTCGTCTCGGTCGGGGATGAGGGGCCCGGCGTCCCCGAATCGGCGCGCGAGGAGATTTTCCGGCGCTTCCACAGCCTTCGCCCCGACGGCGAAGGGTTCGGCCGCCATTCCGGCCTCGGCCTCGCCATCGCCAAGGCGACGGTCGAGGGCCATGACGGCACGATCCGGGTCGAGGAACGCGGCGGCGGCCGATCCGGCGCGCGCTTCGTCCTTTGCTTTCCCGAAGTGCCGGCGCCGTGAGCGAGACCGTCCACGCCACCTGCGTCGCGATCGGCGGGCGCGGCGTGCTGATCCGCGGCCGCTCGGGCAGCGGCAAGTCGGACCTTGCCCTGCGCCTGATCGACCGCGGCGCCCGCCTGGTCGGCGACGATTATGTGACCCTCGCGCAAGAAGGCGGGCGGATTCTCGCTTGCGCGCCTGAGACGATCGCCGGCAAACTGGAGGTGCGCGGGATCGGGATCGTCGAGATCGAGCCGGTCGCGGACGTGCCGATCTGCCTGGTGATCGACCTCGACCGGAGTCCCGAGCGGCTTCCGGACAGGATGGACGAAGCCGTCCTGCCGGGCGCCGCGATCCCCATTTTGGGGCTCGCAGCGCTTGAGGCCTCGGCCCCGCTCAAGCTAGAGCAGGCGCTCCTCCGTTTCGGACTTCCCCTCCCGTGAAAGCCGGCCCCGCCCCCAAGCGCCTCCTCCTCGTCACCGGCCTGTCCGGCGCCGGCAAGTCGACCGCGCTCCGGACGCTCGAGGATATCGGCTGGGAGGTGGTCGACAACCTGCCGCTCTCCCTGCTCGAGGATCTGCTCTCGACCCCGCCGGGCAAGAGCAGCGCCCGCCGGCGGCGGCCGCTCGCCATCGGCATCGACAGCCGCACCCGCGATTTCGACGCCAAGCGCATCGTCGAGCAGATCAAGGCTTTGGCCGACGACCATGATTTCCCGGTGGAGACCTTGTTCTTCGACTGTGCCGGAAGCGAGCTGATCCGCCGCTATTCGGCAACTCGCCGCCGCCATCCGCTTGCCCCCGACCGGCCCGCCACCGACGGCATCGCCGCCGAGCGCGAATTGATGGCGCCGATCCGCCGCTGGGCCGACCATGTCATCGACACAACCGACACGACCACAAACGCGCTCCAGCAGCAGATTCGCGAGCGCTTCGGCACCCCCGCCGACGCGCCGACGCTCTCGATCATGTCGTTCGGGTTCGCCCGCGGCCTGCCGCGCAACGCCGACATCGTCTTCGACATGCGCTTCCTTCGCAATCCCTATTGGAAGGATGAGTTGCGCGACCTGACCGGCTTCGACGCGGCGGTCGGCGACTATATTGCCGGGGACGAGGCCTATGGCGCCGTGTCCCAGATCGAGACCCTTTTGCTCACCCTCCTCCCCCGCTACCGCGAGGAAGGAAAATCCTATGTGACCGTCGCGTTCGGCTGTACGGGAGGAAGACACCGCTCGGTGCACGTCGCCGAGCGCGTCGCTGCCCGGTTGCGCGAGGCTGGATTTTCGCCCACCCTCGAGCATCGCGACCTCTCCTCGCGCGTGCGGCCGGAGGTCGACGGCGGCCGGGGGCGAGCCGCTGAATAGGAAGTAGGAATGATCGGTTTGGTTTTGGTGACCCATGGCCGCCTTGCGGCGGAATTCGTGACGGCCATGGAGCATGTGGTTGGGCCGCAGGAGCGGATCGAGGCGATCTGCATCGGCCCCGACGACGATATGGAGGAACGCCGCAACGACATTGCCGAGGCGATCGCCAGGGTGGACGATGGCGGCGGAGTCATCATCCTCACCGACCTGTTCGGAGGAACGCCCTCCAACCTCGCGATCTCGCTGATGAAATCGGAGAAGATCGAGGTCATCGCCGGGGTCAACCTGCCGATGCTGATCCGGCTCGAAGGCGCCCGCAAATTGATGGACGTGAAAGGCGCGGTCGCCGCCGCCCGCGAGGCGGGGCGCAAATATATTTCGGTCGCTTCCGAGATATTGGGCGAGACGGTCTGAGCATGGCCGAGCGGACGGTCGAACTGCTCAACAAGAGGGGCCTGCACGCCCGCGCAAGCGCCCGTTTCGTCACCGTCGCCGCCCGCCAGCAGGCCGATGTCGAGGTCGAGAAGGACGGCGCCAAGGTCTGCGGCACGTCGATCATGGGGCTGATGATGCTCGGCGCCGCGATGGGCGATTCGATCACCATCCGCGCCGAGGGCGACGGCGCCGAGGCGGCGGTCGAGGCGCTCGCGCAATTGGTCGAGGACCGCTTCGACGAGGAATGAGCCTTGCCGCGCATCGTCACCGCTTTTTCCAATCCGCTCGTCAAGCAGGTCCGCGCGCTTCGCGACAAGAAGAACCGGCGGCGCGAGGGCCTTTTCATCGCCGAAGGCCTCCGCATCCTCACCGAGGCGCGCGGGACGGGGCGGCTTCCCGAGATCCTCTTCCACGGCGAGGGCAGCCGCCACCCTTTGCTCGAAGCCCTGATCGCGCAGACGGAAGCGGCCGGCGGCGACGTCGTCGAGACCAATGCCGACATCCTCCGCAAATTGAGCGGCAAGGACAATCCGCAGACCATGCTCGGCGTCTATCGCGCCTTCGACACGGGCCTCGAAGGGCTCGACCGCGCGGCCGCCCCTCTCTGGATCGTGGCCCAGGCGTTGCGCGATCCCGGCAATCTCGGCACGATCCTCAGGACCGGCGACGCCGTCGGCGCCGGCGGACTGATCCTGGTCGACGAGTGCGTTGACCCCTTCTCGGTCGAGGCGGTGCGGGCGTCGATGGGCGCGCTCTTCACCCAGAAGATCGCCGCCGCTCCGTGGGGCGACTTCGTAACCTGGCTGCGCGGCGGCCCCGGCCAGCTCATCGGCACCAGCCTCCGCGCCGACCTCGACTATCAGGCGCCCCGCTACGAGAAGCCCGCCTTCATCCTCGTCGGCAACGAGGCCCAGGGCCTGCCGCGCGCTTATGAAGAGGAATGCGACCTGCTGGTGAAGATGCCGATGCTCGGCAAGGCCGACAGCCTCAACGCGGCGGTGGCGACCGCCGTCATGGCCTATGAAGTGGTCAACCAGTGGCGGCGCCCCTGAGCCAGGCGGCGAGCGCCGGCCGCCCCGCAATGTCGGCCCACTCGTCGGGCGTCCCGCGGAACAGAGTGTCCCGAAGGTCGCGCCGCGCGCCGCGTTCGACGAGCAGGCGCGCAACATCCTCATGGCCGTACCAGACCGCCTGGTGGAGCGGCGTCGAATGGCTGTGGAGGCCCTCGGGATTGTAGCGGCTCGGATCCTCGCCAGCATCGAGCAGGAGCCGGACGATCGCGGCATGGCCATGCATCGCCGCATTGACGAGGGCGAGATGGCGCTCCGCCGGATCGGCTTCGCCGAGCTGCCGCCGCGCCTCCTCCTCCATTCCGAGCGCCGCGCTCGCGGCCAGGCCGACGCGCGCGCCGCAGGCGACCAGGGCGCGCGCCGCCGCCATCTCGCGATGGCCGAGCGCTGGCTGCAGCGCCTTGGTCGGATCGGCGCCGTGGCCGCAGAGCAGGCGGATCAGCGCATCCTGCAGCCCCGATTCGCGCGCGACGCGGCCGGAGGCGACGAGGCCGAGCGTCGCGTCGAGAATCCCCTGGGACTCGCCGCCGCCGGCCTTCAGGATCAGCTCCGCGATCGCCACCGCATTGGCGGGAAGCCGCTCGTGCCGGATCGGATTTCCGGCGATGAAGGCGAGCAGGCCGGGATTGCGGAAATAGTTCATGCCTTCGAAGCGGACGCGCATATGGACCAGGTCCGGACAAGCGGCGAGATGCGCGGCGAGCCCCGCCTCGTCGCCTTCATCCATCAGCGCAACGGCCGTGCGGAATGCCGGATCCTCGATCCGCTCGTGGAGGGGAAGGTCCTCGGACCGCCGGCCCTGCTCCAGATGGGCCTTCAGCCGCGCCCAGCCCGGATAGCCATATTCGCGCGCGATCGTCCGCAGCAACTCGTGCCACTTCAGATCGGCCGACCGGATCGCGTCGTTGCTCGCGCCGCGCAGCCGCGGCAGGAACTCGCGGAGCCGCTGCGGGGCGGCGGGATCGCCGGAATCGCGGTCGCGAAGCAGGCGGCTTGCATCCTCCTTCACCGATTCGAGCGTGGCGCGTGGGGGCAAATTGCGTGTGGGCATGCGAACCTCCTCCTGGAATCGCCTGCCATCCGCGTGCCGCAGGCCGGAGAGGTCGTGCGAAAGACGCCAACCTGGATTGCTGGGCGGGTCTCACCCCTTCCGCGGAGAGGCGGCACCCCAGCGTGCGCGTGGCGAAACTGGCATGAAGCGCGTGCCGATGGCAAGCGCCCCTCTCGACACGGGTCCTCGCGCGAGTCATGGGGCCGGCATGACCGACCTTTCCGCCCTCCTGAAGCCCGACAAGGGCCAACCCGCAACGCCGCTCCTCCTCGTCGATTCGAAGGGCTTCGAAGCCTGGCTGAAGGGACAAAGCGCGCGGGTGCGGCAGGCGGTGACGGCGCAGGGCTTCCGCGGCGAGGGTTTTCAGCTCGCCATCCTGCCCGGCGACCGGCCGGAAAGCTGGTCGGCCCTTCTCGGAGTCGCAAATGTCGCGGCGCTCGGCCCCTGGTGCCTCGCCAGGGCGGCCGAGAGCCTCCCAGAGGGCATTTACCGCGTCGAGGACGGCGCGCCCGGGCCGGCGACGCTCGGCTGGCTGCTCGGCCAATATGCTTTCGACAAATATCGGAAGCCGAAGGCGCGCAAGGGCCCGCTCATCCTCCTCACCGACGACCCGGCGCGGATCGAGGAGGCCGTCCTCGTCGCCGAATCCACCAATCTCGTCCGCGATCTCGTCAATATCCCGGCCGGAGACCTCGGCCCGGCCGAGCTGGAAGCGGCGGCGCGCATGGTGGCGGAGGAATGCGGCGCCTCCGTCTCGGTCACGTCCGGCGAGGCGCTGGAGCGCGGCTATCCGATGATCGCCGCCGTCGGCCGCGCCGCCATCCCGGCGCGGGCGCCGCGGCTGATCGAGGCGGAATGGGGCGATCAGCGCCACCCGCGCATCGCCATCGTCGGCAAGGGCGTCTGCTTCGATTCGGGCGGGCTCGACATCAAGCCTTCCTCGGGCATGCGGCTGATGAAGAAGGATATGGGCGGCGCGGCCCACGCGCTGGCGCTCGCCCGGCTGGTCATGAAGGCGCGGCTTCCGGTCCGCCTCCACCTGCTGATCCCGGCGGTCGAGAATGCCGTCTCGGGCGCGGCCTACCGGCCCGGCGACATATTGAGCAGCCGCAAGGGCCTGACCGTCGAGATCGGCAATACCGATGCCGAAGGGCGGCTGATCCTCGGCGACGCGCTCGCCCGCGCCGCCGAATCGGAGCCGGCGCTGATCCTCGATTTCGCGACCCTGACCGGCGCGGCGCGAGTGGCGCTCGGGCCCGATCTTCCCGCCCTCTTCTCGAGCGACGACGCGCTCGCCGTCGAGTTGGTCGCAGCCGGCACCGATGTCGCCGATCCCGTGTGGCGGATGCCGCTCTGGGCGCCCTATGACGAGATGCTCGCCTCGGACATTGCCGATACCAGCAATGCCTCGGACCTGCCGATGGCGGGCGCGGTCACGGCGGCCCTGTTCCTGCGCAAGTTCGTTCCGGAAACGACGCCATGGGCCCATTTCGACACCTTCGCCTGGCGTCCCGCCGCCAGGCCCGGACGGCCGAAAGGCGGCGACGCGCTCGGCCTTCGCGCCGCCTGGTCGATGCTCTCCGCCCGCTATTCACGCTGACGGATTGCGTGATTTTTGCGTCGAATTCTCAACAGCTAAGAAACGAAACGCGCCCTGACTGGTTTAACAACCGAAATAAGCGGCTCGCGAATTGGAGAAACCAGTGTCAGACCGCGCTCTCAGGAGCTGGATGCAGGCCCTGATCAGCTATGTGCGGTCGGGCCAGCCCGACCTCACCAACCGGCAGATGGCGCTCCTCATGCTCGTCTACCTCACGCCCGGCCCTCATACGGTTCGGGGCCTCGCCCATATTCTCGGCGTGTCGAAGCCCGTGATCACGCGCGCCTTGAATACGCTGGGGACGCTCGGCTATCTGCGCCGCGTCCGCGACGAAGCGGACCGCCGCAACGTGTTCGTGGCCAAGACAGGAATAGGGCAGGAGTTCCTTGAGCGCTTCGAACGCAATATCGAGCAGCAGGAAAGCGCAGGCCGCCGCAACGGCAGCAAGGAACGCGGAATCCTCCTCCAGCACGGATAGACGGATCGCGCTCGACGGACCGTCAATCCCACTGGACCCTCGGATCAACGCCTTTCGCAGCGACATTGCCGACATCGCGCTCGCGGGCCGGCTGTTCGCGCCCCATTATGCCAAGCCGCTCATTCGCGCCTGCGGGATGATGGCGACGCCGCTCCGCGCCGAGCCGGCCGACGGCGCGGAGCAGGTTTCCGAGCTTCTTCCCGGCGAGCATTTCGCGATGCTCGACGCCAGCGGCGGCTGGGCCTGGGGCTATTGCCTCGCCGATCACCGAGTCGGCTATGTCGAGGCGATCGCGCTGACCGAGCCGCTGGAAGCGACCCATGTCGTCGTCGAGGCGGATGCGCCCATCCAGGCCGAGACCGATCCGATCGCTCCGCCCCTCGCCTTCCTGCCGATGGGGTCGCGCCTCCACGGCAAGCGCCGCGGCGCCCTGCTTGCGATCGAAGGCGGGTTCGTGCCGGCCAGCTATCTGCGCCGGGTCGGCGAGCATGACGAGGATCCCGCCGCGGTCGCGCAGCGCCTGCTCAACGCACCCTGGCTGCCGGGCGGGCGCACCTGCCACGGGATCGACGCCTGCGGCCTGGTCCAGCTCGCCTTCCAGCTCTGCGGCGTCCCTGCGCCGCGCGATCTCGACCTGCTGCGGGAGGTTGGCGACCTGCTCCCGGAAGGAACGCCGCCGCGCCGCGGCGACCTCGTCTTCTGCGGCAATCGTCCCGGCCTCATGCTCGACGACCAGCTCGTCATCCACGTCAGCGAGCAATTGGGCCGGGTGACGGTCGAGCCCTTCCACTGTATCGGCGCCCCGTTCGAGCGGCGGCGGGTGGCGCCGCAGCTTCAGTGCTCCGGAGAGCAATGATTTCGCGCAAAGGTCAGATACCGCGCGCGCGGCGGATCGCTTCCCATTTCGCCTTGTTGGCATTCTGCTCGGCGAGCGTGTCGGCGAAGACGTGGCCGCCGGTGCCGTCGGCGACGAAATAGAGGGCCTGCGTCCGCGCCGGATGGAGCGCGGCGTAGATCGATTCCTTGCCGGGATTGGTGATCGGCCCGACCGGCAGCCCCGCTCTGGCATAGGTATTGTAGCCGTTGACGGCGCGGAGCTCGGATTCGAGGATCCGCCGGCCGAGCGGCTTGCCCTTCGTGACCGGGTAGATGGTGGTCGGATCGGCGTCGAGCTTGATCCCCTGGCGCAGCCGGTTCGAATAAACGCCGGCGACCATCGTCCGCTCCGACGGTTTCGCAGTCTCCTTCTCGACGATCGAGGCGAGGGTCAGCGCCTCATTCTTGTCCTTGACCGCTATATCCGGCGCACGTTCGGCCCAGAGCCGGTCCAGGGTCCTGGTCATCGCCGCCTGCATCCGCTTCAGCACCGCCGTCCGCGTCTCGCCGCGCTGATAGGAATAGGAATCGGGGAGCACCGAGCCCTCCTCCGGAACCGCGACGTCGCCGGTCAAGGCCGGCGCCTTCATCAGCCTTTCCCAGACCAGGATCGAGGGCAGGCCTTCGGGCACGATGACGAAGCGCTGCAATATCCTGCCGTTCGCCATCATCCACAGGATATGCGAGGCGCTGGCATGGGCGGGGAATTCATATTCGCCCGCCTTGATGCCGCGGCCGCTCCCGAAGAGTTTCGCCTGGAAGAGGAAACAGTCCGCCGAGGAGATGGCGCCCGCCTGCTTGAGCAGGGCCGCCGCCTTGGGAAGGCTGGCGCCGCGCGGGATCACGACCGAGACCGGCTGCTTCGCCGGCCCCGCGCCGTGCCAGGCCTGGATCAGCCAGAAGCCGCCGGCGAGGACGACCAGAAGGGCCGCCGCAACGCCGAGGGCGAGCAGCTTGCGCATCGGCGGCTCAGACCGCCTTCATCACCAGGCTGGCGTTCGTTCCACCGAAGCCGAAGCTGTTGTTGAGCACCGCCTTCACCTGGCGCTTCTTCGCGACCTTCGGCACCAGGTCGACGCCGGCCGTTCCCTCGCTTGGGTTGTCGAGGTTGAGCGTCGGCGGCACGATCTGGTCGCGAAGCGCGAGGATGCAGAAGATCGATTCGACCGCGCCGGCGCCGCCGAGCAGATGGCCGATCGCCGACTTGGTCGAGCTCATCGAGAGATGGCCGATAGCGTTGCCGAACAGCCGCCGGACCGCGCCGAGCTCCAGCTCGTCGCCGAGCGGGGTCGAGGTGCCATGGGCATTGATATAGTCGATGTCGGAGAGGGAGAGGCCGGAGCGCTTCATCGCCACCTCCATCGCCCGATAGCCGCCGGCGCCCTCCGGATGCGGCGCGGTGACGTGATAGGCGTCGCCCGACATGCCGTAGCCGACCACTTCGGCATAGATTTTCGCGCCGCGCCTCTTCGCGCGCTCATATTCCTCGAGCACGACCACGCCCGCGCCCTCGCCCATGACGAAACCGTCCCGATCCTTGTCGTAGGGGCGGCTGGCGCGCTCCGGCGCGTCGTTGAAATTGGTCGAGAGGGCGCGGGCCTGGGCGAAGCCGGCGATCCCGATCGGGCAGATCGCCGCCTCGGCGCCGCCCGCCAGCATGACGTCGGCATCGTCCATGACGATCATCCGCGCCGCGTCGCCGATCGAATGGGCGCCGGTCGAGCAGGCGGTGACGACCGCATGGTTCGGCCCCATCAGCCCATATTTGATCGAGACCTGGCCCGAGATGAGGTTGATCAGCCGTCCGTGGACGAAATGTGGGGATACACGCCGCGGCCCCTTATGCTCGAGCACGAGCGATTCGCTCTCGATCCCCGGGAGCCCGCCGATCCCCGAGCCGATCGAGACTCCGGCGCGGTAGCGTTCCTCCTCGCTCATGTCGGTGAGGCCGGCATCCTCGATCGCCTGCCCGGCCGCGTCGATTCCGAAGATGATGAACGGATCGACCTGGCGCTGGACCTTGTGGTCGACGCGCCTGTTCGGATCGAAGCCATATTCATGGTCGGCCGGCTTCACCTCGCAGGCGATTCGGCAGGCATAATCGGCGGGATCGAAATGGGTGATCCGGCCCGCGCCGCTCTTCGAGGCGAGGATGTTCCTCCACGTCGTCTCGACGTCGCCGCCGAGCGGCGAGACCATGCCGAGACCCGTCACGACCACGCGTCGCATCGATCACACTCCATGGATAAACGAACGGCCCCCCGCCTTGGACGGGGAGCCGTTCCTGTCAAGCGGCTCCGAAAACCACCCTGGGATTGGACGCCGCCGGTCAGGCCTTGTTGGCGTCGATATAATCGATGGCATCGCGGACGGTCGTGATCTTCTCGGCGGCGTCGTCCGGGATCTCGACCCCGAACTCCTCCTCGAACGCCATGACCAGCTCGACGATGTCGAGACTGTCGGCGCCGAGATCGTCGATGAAGCTCGCATCCTCGGTGACCTTGCTTTCCTCGACCCCGAGATGCTCGACGACGATTTTCTTCACCCGATCGGCGGTCTCGCTCATAGTCCAGCCTTCCCTAGCTATTGTTGACGGAAGCCCTAGCCGCTCCAAGCCGGGGCTGACAAGTGGCCGCTGCGCGTCCCCTCGCCTCCCCAAAACTCAGAACATCGCCATTCCGCCATTAACATGGATCGTCTGCCCGGTGACATAGGCGGCTTCCCTGCTCGCGAGATAGACGGTCGCCGCGGCGACGTCGCTTCCCTCGCCGAGATTGCCGGCGGGGATTCGCGAGAGGATGGCCTTCCTCTGCTCCTCGTTGAGGGCGTCGGTCATGGCCGATCGGATCATGCCGGGCGCGACGCAATTGACGGTGATTCCGCGGCTCGCAATCTCCTGCGCAAGCGACTTGGACATGCCGATCAGGCCGGCCTTGGCGGCGGCATAATTGGCCTGGCCCGGATTGCCGGTCGCCCCCACGACCGAGGTGATCGAGACGATGCGGCCGAAGCGGGCGCGCATCATCGGCTTCAGCGCGGCGCGCGCGAGGCGGAAGGCGGCTTCCAGGTTGACGCGGATGACGTCGCTCCACTCCTCGTCCTTCATCCGCATGGCGAGATTGTCGCGGGTGATTCCGGCATTGTTGACGAGGATGTCGAGCTTGCCGCCGAGCGCCTCGACCGCCTGCGGCACGAGCGCGTCGACGGCGGCGGAATCGGAGAGGTCGGCCGGCAGGACGACATGATCGCCTCCCAGATTCTCCGCCAGCCCCTTCAGCGCCTCCTCGCGAGTCCCCGAAAGCGCCACCCGCGCCCCCTGCCCCGCAAGCGCCGAGACGATGGCCGAGCCGATGCCCCCCGAGGCGCCGGTGACGAGGGCGGTCATTCCGCTAAGATCGAACATAATTCCTCCCGAATTCCTCTTGTCCGTCATTCCCGCGAAAGCGGGACTCCAAGCAGACTCCTTGCGCGATACCGGCGCCGACTGGATCCCGCCTTCGCGGGGATGACGGAATTAGATTTCCTTCGCCAATGCCTCGATATCCTCCATCGTGACGACGCTGGTCGTCCGGGCGTCGGGCGCGATTCGCTTGACCATCGGCGAGAGCACCTTTCCGCCGAATTCGACGAAATGGGTGATTCCCGCCGCCGCCATCGCCACGACGCTCTCGCGCCAGCGGACCATTCCGGTCACCTGCTCGACCAGCAGGCGCCGGATCGCGTCGGGATCGGAGACCGGCGCGGCGGTGACATTGGCGTAGAGCGGCACCGCGGGCGCGGCGATATCGGCGTCGGCGAGCGCCTGCTCCATCGCCCGCGCCGCCGGCTCCATCAAAGGCGAATGGAAGGGCGCCGAGACCGGCAGCAAAACCGCCCGCTTCGCGCCTTTCTCCTTCGCGATCTCGAGCGCGCGCTCGATCGCGCCGCGATGGCCGGACAGGACGATTTGGCTCGGATCGTTGTCGTTCGCGACCGCGCAGATCTCGCCCTGCGCAGCCGCCTCCGCCACCTGCTCGGCAATGTCGAGCCCGGCGCCGAGTAGGGCGGCCATCGCCCCCTGCCCGACCGGCACCGCCTCCTGCATCGCCTGGCCGCGCCGCTTCAGCAGCCTTGCGGCGGCGGCGACGTCGAACGATCCAGCCGCGGCCAGTGCCGTATATTCGCCGAGGCTGTGGCCGGCGACGAATTGCGCCTTGCCGATCCCGATCCCGGCGACGCGCAGGGTCGCGAGCGCATTGGCCATGATCGCCGGCTGGGCATTCTCGGTCAGCGTCAATTCCTCGATCGGCCCCTCGGCCATCAGCCGCGCGAGATGCTTGCCGAGCGCCTCGTCCACCTCCTCGAACAGGTGGCGCGCCACCGAGCTGGCTTCGGCGAGCGCCTTGCCCATCCCGACCGCCTGGCTCCCCTGGCCGGGGAAGATGAATGCGCGCATCCTTGTCCTCCTGTCGGGCGGCGGCCTAAAGGAGGCCCTTGTCCGCGGTCAACCCGCCGGAACTTGTCGGGACCGGCCCTGTTGTAGGGGAAGCCTTCATCCCAGGCCGGAGAATGGACATGAAACGCCTGACCCTGCTCGCTCTCGCCGCCGCGCCCCTCGTCATCGCCACCGCTGCCCAGGCCATGCCGGCCGCCGCTTTCCTGAAGATCGTCGCGCAGACCGACAATGCCGAGATCAACGTCGGCAACATGGCCGCCCAGCGCGGCGCCTCGCCCGCCGCGCGCGATTTCGGCCGCCGCCTCGCCAGCGACCACGGCGCCCATCTCCGGAAGGTCCAGGATCTCGCCGGCCGCATGCATGTCCGCCTGCCGGGCGGAGTCGCGCCGGGCGATGCGGCGACCGGACGCCGCCTCGCGCACATGCGCGGCCGCGCCTTCGACCGTGCCTTCGCCCGCGCGATGGTGGACGGCCACCGGAAGGCGATCGCCCTCTTCCAGGCCCAGGCCCGAACCGGCGACCGCGACACCGCCGGCCTCGCCCGCGACACGCTCCCGACCCTGCGCGAGCATCTGCGCATGGCGCAGGATTTGGCGCACTAGGGACGATCCCCCTCTTTGTCAGGGAGGGGCGGGAAGGCCGAAGCGGTTCGAGACCGCTCCGGCCTCCCGCGATGCTCGTTCGCCCGCATCGAGCGGGCTCGCTCGCTACCCACCCCCCAACCCCTCCCTGTCGGGGAGGGGGTCCAAGACCTTGCCTTTTCGAGCGCAGCCGCTATGTGCCGGGCCTCCGGGGCGGAGAGTCCAGCTCTCCGGCCCCTTCTTGCTTTGAGACGACAGCCGGAGGGGCGTCCGCAACGGGCGGCGTCAGCAATCGGCCAAAAGAAGGACAATGCGCACCATGCCGCTTTACGAGCATGTGTTTCTCGCGCGCCAGGACCTGGCCCAGGCCCAGGTCGACGCGCTGGCGGAGACCGCCACCAAGATCATCGAGGATAATGGCGGCAAGGTCGCCAAGACCGAGACCTGGGGCCTTCGATCGCTCGCCTTCCGGATCGCGAAGAACCGCAAGGCCCATTATGTGATGCTCGATTTCGAGGCGCCGGCTCCGGTCGTCGCCGAGCTCGAGCGCCAGACCCAGATCAACGAGGACGTCATCCGCTATCTGACCCTGCGCGTCGATGCCCACGAGCAGGGACCCTCGGCGATGATGCGCCGGGGCGAGCGCGACCGCGGTGAACGTGGCGAGCGCGGCGACCGTGGCGATCGCGGCGATCGGGGCCCCCGAGGTGATCGTGGCGGCCGTGGCCGCGACGAATTCGAAGCTTAAGAGAGAAGGATAAGGCCTTATGGCACGCCCATTTTTCCGCCGCCGCAAGTCCTGCCCCTTCTCGGGCAAGGACGCTCCGGTCATCGATTACAAGGACGTTCGTCTGCTCCAGGGCTTCGTGTCCGAGCGCGGCAAGATCGTCCCCAGCCGCATCACCGCGGTGTCGGCCAAGAAGCAGCGCGAGCTCGCCCAGGCGATCAAGCGCGCGCGCCATCTCGGCCTCCTCCCCTATATCGTGAAGTAAGGAAGGCGAGCCATGGAAATCATCCTGCTCGAGAGGATCGAGAAGCTCGGCGCCATCGGCGATGTGGTAAAGGTGAAGAACGGCTATGCCCGCAACTTCCTCCTTCCCAACGGCAAGGCGCTCCGCGCCAACGAATCGAACCGCAAGGTGTTCGAGGCCAATCGCGAGCGCATCGAGGCGCAGAATGCCGAGCGCCGCAGCCATGCGGAGGCGGATTCGAAGAAGATCGAGGGTGCGACCGTCAAGCTGATCCGCCAGGCGTCGAACACCGGCCAGCTTTACGGCTCGGTCTCCGCGCGCGACCTCGCCGAGGCGCTGGAGGCGCAGGGCCACAAGATCGCCAAGAACCAGATCGTGCTCGACAAGCCGATCAAGGCGATCGGAGTCCAGGACGTTCGCATCGCGCTCCACCCGGAAGTGGCGGTGACGATCCGGGTCAACGTCGCCCGCTCGCCCGAGGAAGCCGATCTCCAGGCGCAGGGCGTGGACGTGATGGCCGAGATGTTCGAGAAGGACGTCGCAGGCTTCACCGAGGAGCGCGACCCCAATGCCGAGCCCGGCGAGATCCCGACCGAAGAGGCAGCCCCGGCGGAAGGCGAGGCTGCGCAGGAGGCGTAGGCCTTACCTGAACCCCTCCCCCTTGTGGGGAGGGATGTGGCGCCTGGTTCGTCCCCCGGACGAACCTCAGTGGCGCCACATGGGTGGGGGTGCCGGCCAAAGGCCGGCGCGCGGCAAAGCTTCGCACCCCTCATCCGGCCTTGCAGGCCGCCTTCTCCCACAAGGGGAGAAGGAGATTGAGCACCGAGCGATCCCATGACCGCCGCCGCCGCGACTCCGGCCTGGTTCCCGCACCTGCTCGACCCGATCAACGACCGAGTCCTGCTCGTCGCGAAGAGCGAGCAGGCGTATCGCGACGCCGCCTTCCTCGACGAGCGCTCGCTGCGCGCGAACACGCCGCAGCAGATCGTCGACTGGTCCACCCTGGCCGCCGCGGTCCCGCCCGACGCGCGGCGCGACGTCCAGTATATCTTCCATATCGGCCATGTCGGCTCGACCCTGATCTCGCGCCTGCTCGGCGAGCTGCCGCAGGTCTTCGCGCTTCGCGAGCCCTTGATCGTCCGCACCTTCGACGAGATGCTGGCCGAGCGCGGCCAAGCCGAGGCTCTTTGGGACCCGGCCACCCTCCCCGCCCGGCTCGACACCCTGGCGGCCCTCCTCTCCCGAACCTTCCGCCCCGGGCAGAGGGCCCTGGTCAAGGCGACCAGCTTCGCCAGCGAAAGCGCCGCCGATCTGGTGCCGGCCGGCGCGAAGGCGCTCCTCCTCCTTGCCTCGCCCGAGCGCTGGATGGAGACGATCCTCGCCGGCGAGAATAGCCGCCGCGATCTCCGCGCCACCGCCCCGGCCCGCCTCCGCCGCCTCCACCGCCGCAGCGGCGAGCATCGCTGGCACCTGTGGGAGATGAACGAGGGGGAAAAGCTCGCTTCGGCCTGGGCGGCCGAGACGACCAGCCTCGCGCGGGCGGCGGAGAGGCTGCCGGAGGGCGCGACGATGTGGATGGATTTCGACGCCTTCCTCGCCGATCCGGCGGAGGGGCTTCGGGCGCTTGCCTCATTCTTCGGGGCGGAGCTCGATGCAAAGGATTCCGAACGGCTGGCGCGGCATCCTCTGATGGGCCGCTATTCCAAGTCCACGGACCATGAATATGGCCCGGCGCAGCGCGAGGAGGCGCTTGCGCAGGCGCGGCGCCGGCATGGGACCGCCATTGCGGACGGGCTGCGGTGGCTGGAGCGCGCCGCGCCCGTCGTGCACGGCCTCATGCCGCGGATCAGCGCGGCGTCCGCCGGTGGTCCGTCCCGTCGCCCCTGAAGTGGGGCATGCGCATCCCCCGTGCCGGCGTCATCGATCCGTGCATCGGGTGGAAATTGGCTCCCCGCGCGGACTCGCGGCTGAAATGGGCCGCATCGCCGCGCCGGAAGTGCCGGTCGCCGGTGCCGGTTCGATAGTAAAAGAAGCCGTCGTCACCCCAATAGCCGTCGTAGATCGGGCCGTAATAATCGTCATAATAGCCGTCATAGGCATAAGGGCCGGCGGCATAGACGTCCGCGCCATAGCCGTAGCCGGTGTCCATGCAGCCGCCGACCAGGGCGGCGGGCACGGTCGCGCAGAGCGCGATGATCAAGCGTTTCATGGCATCCTCCGGTCTTCGTGCGGACCCAACGATTGGTCTCGGCCGGGGTTGCGCCGCGCAATCTATTTGGCCGATCAATCCTCATGATCCGCGGCGGGCCGCGGCTCCAGCCAGCTCGCGATCAAGGTCGGCAGGAGCAGGCCGGCCGCCTGGAGGCCGAAGCCGAGGTTGAGCCAATCGAACAGCCTGTGGGGGTGCCACAGCCCCGGTACGCCCTCGCTTGCCATGTAAAAGCAGCCGAGCATGGCGAAGGTGGCGAGCACAAGGCCGGAGACGGCATGCGCGCGCGCCTTGACCACCAGCTCGCGCTCATCGAGCGGATGGCCGAACGTCCCCGTGAAGCGCGGGCCGAAGATCCGAAGGAAAGCCGCGGCGAGGAATGCGCCGTAGAAGAGCAGCCACCCGATCAGAAACTGGCGATCGGCCACGCTCGGCCTTTCCGCCATCAGCACATAGCCCGCGATCGACACGGCGATCACCAGCAGCGGCGTCCAGCGAAAGCTGCGCGGCTGGACCTTCATGAAGACGATGCGGTCGAGACGCGTCGCGTAGACGAGGCGGTCCATCTTTTCGAGCAGGGTCATTGCGGTGTTTCTCCCGCCGCGGCGGCGCGGCGCAACGTGTCGGCGACGGATTCGAAGGGGCGAAAGGAAAAGAGCAACTCGATCGGCACGGCGAAATAGGCCGCGATCTTCATCGCAAGCTCGAGGCTGGGCTTGTAGTCGCCGCGCTCGAGATAGCCGATCGTCTGGTTGTTGACGCCCACCGCCTCGGCAAGCGCGCGGCGGGACACGCCGCGCTCGGCCCGGAAGACGGCGATGCGATTATATAGAGATGTCACTGGATCATCGCGAATCAGGGAAGATATGTTGTCTTTACACAACGATTCGCACCAGCGTCAACCTGGGTTCGAGACAAAGCGGGTTCGGTGGCGGCGGAGATCGGGATTCGCCATGCATCCGAACCAGCGCGAGGCGGCATTCCCGCCTCAACCCCATTCCCGTCCCGACGCGCCTGGGCTACCACCCTCTCATGCCGCACGGGCACCGGATCATCATCGTCGGCGGGGGCGCGGCCGGGTGGCTGGCGGCGGCCTATCTCGCGCGTTTCTTCGAGGGGCGGATCGCGATCACCCTGCTCGAATCGCCCGGGATCGGAATCATCAGCGTCGGCGAGGGCGCCTTTCCGACCATCCGCGCGACCCTGCGCTTCCTCGGCATCGACGAGACCCGCTTCGTCCGCGCCGCCTCGGCGACGTTCAAGCAGGGCATCAGCTTCAACGACTGGCTGCACGCCCCCGGCCCGGACGGCGCGCGCCACCATTTCCTCCATCCGTTCGAGGCGCCCTTCACCCCATCGGGCACGAGCCTGGTCCCTTATTGGCTGCTCCAGGACGAGGCCCGCCGGCCGCCCTTCGCCGAGGCGATGACGATCCAGCACCGCGTCGCCGAGGCGCGGCGCGCGCCCAAGAAGCCGGGCGAAGGCGATTATGCCGGGCCGCTCGATTATGCCTATCATTTCGACGCCGGCAGGCTCGCCGAAATGATCCGCGACCGCGCGATCGAGCTTGGCGTCCGCCACCTCCAGGGGATGCTGACCGGCGTCGAGCGGGCCGTGGATGGCGGCATCGCCCGCCTCCACACCAAGGAGCATGGCGCGCTGGAGGCGGACCTTTACGTCGATTGCTCCGGCTTCCGCGCCGAGCTGATCGGCGGGGCAATGGGCGTGCCGCTGAAATCGGTGCGGGACGTCCTGTTCACCGACCGCGCGCTCGCCTGCAAGATCCCTTATGAGACGCCCGACGCGCCGATCGAGAGCTTCACCATCGCCACCGCGCACGAGGCGGGCTGGACCTGGGATATCGGCCTGCCGGGTACGCGCGGAATCGGCACCGTTTATTCATCCGCGCATCTGAGCGACGATCGCGCGGCCGAGATCCTTCGCGCCTATGTCGGCAATGACGATCATGACGCGCGGCTGATCGCCTTCGAGCCCGGCTGGCGCGAGACGCAATGGGTGAAGAATGTCGTCGCGGTCGGCTTGGCGGGCGGGTTCCTCGAGCCGCTCGAGGCGACCGGGATCGTGCTGATCGAGGCCGCGATCGCGATGATCGCCGAATTCTTCCCGCATGACGGCCCGGCCGACGCGCCGGCAAAGCGCTTCAACGCGCTGATGGCCGCGCGCTTCGAGGCGATCGTCAACTTCCTGAAGCTCCATTATTGCCTCAGCCGGCGCGATGAGCCCTTCTGGCGCGACAATCGCGAGCCCGGCTCGATCCCCGAGGCGCTGCGGGCGCTGCTCGCCCAATGGCGCCACCGGCCGCCGAGCCGGTTCGACTTCACCCTCGACGTCGAGAGCTTCGCCTTCTTCAACTACCAGTACATCCTCTACGGCATGGGCTTTCGCACCGATCTGGGCGCGGGCCGAGACGACTTTCCCGACCGGCGCGAGGCGCAGCGGCTGTTCGAGCGTATCCGCCATTTCGGCGAGCGCGCCGCCGAGGAATTGCCGTCGCACCGCGCCCTGATCGAGCAGATCGCCGGCACGCCGGACGCCGGCTGACCGGGCGCTTGCTCGAATCCTTGCGGAATGCGCGCGGATGGACGAGGGACGCGCCATGTTCGCGCCAACCGTCGAGGACGCCCGGCCGACCGGCGGCGGGACGGGCCGCGCCGCCAGTGCCCGCCTCGGCCGGAAAGCGGCCAGGATCGCATTGGCGCTAATGCTCCTGGCGCCGGCGGCCTTGCCGCTCGGCGGATGCCGGCGGCAGGAATCGTGGCATTCGACCGACATATCGGGCGCCGTCCCGGACCTGCAATTGGCGATGGTTCGCGCGAACGACGGCAGGCACGTCAATGCGGCCGACTATCGCGGCAAGGTCGTCCTGCTCTATTTCGGCTACACTTTCTGCCCCGACGTCTGCCCGCTGACCCTGTCGAACGTGGCGCGGGTGCTGAAGAGGCTCGGCCCCCCGGCGGACGGCGTGCGGGTTTTGTTCGTGACCGTCGATCCGGGCCGCGACGTCCCGGACGTGCTCAAGCAATATGTCGCCGCATTCGATCCGCATGTCGACGGGCTGCGCGGCGATCCGAACCAGCTCGCCGCGCTGGCGCGGCGCTACCGAGTCGCTTATTCGGTCGATCCGCACGGCGCCGGCGGCCGCTACGAAGTGACCCATAGCTCGATCATCTACGCGTTCGACGGGACGGGCAGGGCGCGGCTGATGATCAGCACGCTCTCGACCGGCAAGCCGGACATAGACGGCACCGCAAGCGATCTGCGGGCGCTCCTGCGCCAGAGCGTTGCGCGAAAAGGCGGATAGCCATGCCGGGGGCATGGCGCGCCTGCTCAATTTTCGCAAAAAGCAATGCGACAACAAGGACTTATAGAGCGGCCTGCGATTCAGGTTAATCGCAGGCCGCTCTAGCGCCCCGTCCACGGGGCCGGCATGAAATCTCCCTGCCCCGCCGGCCGGCGCTCCTCGCTCAGGCGGAGCGCGTTCAGGACCAGGAGGAGCGCGACGACGCTCATCATCGCCGGCGGAATCCAGACGATGAGCCCGCCATAATCCTGGTCGTCGAGCGGCCCGATCGACGGGTAGAGCCGCCCGCACCAGGCGTAGAAATGATAGAGATCGTGCCGCGAGAAAGCGATCAGGGCGCCGATCAGGATCTGCGGGAACATAACCGCGACCGCAAGCAGCGCGCGCATTCCGAACGAGATGCCGGCCGCCTTCCCGTCGCGCGGGTCGAGGACGAGGCTCCAGAACAGCAGGCCGTCGCCGACCATCGTCCAGTTCATCGCCAGATACATGTCCGGGTCGATCATGGCGCGGAAGTGGACCGGCGGGATCAGCCACAAGGCGATCAGGCCGACGAACAGGAAGGCGGCGATGAAAGGCTGCCGCGTCATGCGCAGCAGGCCCCGCGACGTCGGCGCGAGGGCGATCCGGCCGAGGGCGGCCGGCGCGCCGGCCAATATCGCCTCCCACGGCCAGGCCAGAGCGATCAGGAACGGGCCGAGATGGTGCATGGCGACGTGCTGCAGCCGGTTCAGGAAGAACATGTGCTGGGCGAGATATTCGAGCCGCGTCTGGAGGACGGCATAGACGATCGCGATGCCCAGGAAGAAGCAGGCGCTTCGCCACGCCGGCGGCCGCCGGTCCGCGGGCAGGCGCCGCAGCCCCCGGCAATAAAAGAGGAGCGGGAATGCGGTCGCAAAGAACCAGGAGAAAGAGAAATCCCACGGCGCCCAGGGCGGCATCGCGGCGGGATGAAAGCGGCTCAGCCACCATAAGAGGCCGCTCGCGGCGACGATCGCGACCATCGCGGGGCGAGCGGTCAGCGCCTTGCGGACGCTCGTCATTCGCCCCCTCCCGCGCGAAAATATCGAAGCTGGCCAAACATTAAGGCCGGCGTTAACGCACTCGCATGAGCGATCCAAGCGCTGGCTTCTTCATCGCGGGCGCCATTCCCCCTCTGTCTCTCGGAACGATCCATGCGCTCGGCGCCCGGCGCAGGGCCGGGGTGGAACGGCCGGTCTCGACGCTGCGCCGGATGATGTTCGCCGCCGGCCTCCTCGCCTTCCTCGCATCGGTCGAATGGCCTTTCGCCGAATGGGAGCATGACCTGTTCTCGGTGCATCAGATCGGAATCATGGTGGCGCGAATCGTCGCCCCGATCCTGATCGTCGCGTCGCGCCCCGCCGGGCTGCTCGTCGCCGGCCTGCCGCGCCCGGCGCGGCGACGGCTGCTCAGGCCGGGCCTGTCCATGCCGGCCGTCCGGCGGACCTGGCGGGCCGTCGCGAATCCGCCGGTCGCGGCGGCGCTCTATGTGGCCGCTTTGTATTTCTGGGAATTGCCGGCGATGCAGGCCGATGCCATCGCCGGCCCCGTCGCCGGCCTGACGATGCATTTCAGCCTGCTGGCGACAGGCCTGCTCTTCTGGAGCCGGGTCTTCGAGCGGCGTCCGGCGCCGCGCGCGCCGACCCATGGCTGGCGCCTGATGATGATCTGGATCGCAATGCTCAGCCAGATCCTCGCCGGGGCCTATGTGACGGCGAAGAGCAGCCTCTATTATCCCGCTTATGCCGCCACCCGGCGGCTCGTCGGAATGCCGGGCATCCTGGACGAGAAGACCGGCGGATTCCTGATCTGGGTGCCGGGCAGCCTCCTGTCGCTGCTGGCGCTGATCGTCGTCATCGACCAGTTCGGCCGCCACGAGACCAGGATGGACGAGAAGCGCAGGCGTTGGTCGCCCTCCAATTCCGCCATCCTTCTCTATCCGGAGACGGCGGCGGCGTTGCGCGCCATGACCCGGACGAGGAACCGCCGAATGGCGCTCGGCCTCGGCCTCTTCGCGTTCATGGTCTTTTCCGCGGCGTTCGGCAGCGCGATCGCGAGCCATCGCCTGGGCCGGCGCGAAACCGTTCGGCAGGCTGCCCCATCGCGCTTCCGAGCCTCCGCCGGCGAAGCCCCTCCTTTCCAGGGTCGCCGCGCGGACGCGGCGAGCCGTCTCGCCGGCTTCAGAGCACCCCGCCGGTATTCTTGAGCGCGTCGTCGAGGTCGCGCAGGTCGCGTCCCCGAGTCTCCTTGCCGTAGACGATGAGGAGGAGGAGGCCGAGCGCGGTCGGCACGGCGATCACCGCCGCGGTGATTCCGAGCGGCGGGATCAGGGCGAGGATGGCGAGGAACTGCGCGCCGACGCCGCCCACCTTGCTGCACGCCGCCACCCAGCCGGTCGCTCGCGCCCGCACCCGCATCGGAAAGCTCTCCGCGGTGTAAGGCAGGATCATCGCGATGATGCCGTTGGTTCCGACGATCATCAGGGCGACCGGCAACACCGGGCTGCCATGGCCGCGAAGCTCGAGGCCGAGAATACCGAACAGGCCGGCGATGGTGATCGCGACGAAGGCGATGACCGAGCCTTTCGTGCTCCAGCGGCTGTAGAGCCAGGCTGCGACGAAGACGGTCGGAAAGGCGATCAGCGAGCTTTCGGCGAGCAGCCGGCTCGAAACCTCCATCGAATAGCCCTTGGCGACGAGGTCGATGGGAAGCCAGAGCAAGAGGCCGAAATTGATCAGGCCCCAGGCGGTGGCGGCGACGCTGAGCGCGGCGAGCTTGCCGAACAGGCTGCGCCCGGTGAGCGGGGGCGCCGCCGCGGCGGCCCCTTTCGCCGCGGCCTCGGGCATCACCTTGCGCACCTTCGAGCCGAACCGGCGCATCACCGCCCGCGCTTCCTCGTCGCGGCCGCGTGCGATCAGGAACTTGGCCGATTCGGGGATGAAGCCGCCGAGCAGGACAAGGGTGAGGCCGGTCGGCAGGTTGAGCAGCCACATGATCCGCCAGCCGAAGGTCGGCTGGAGCAGGGCCGACAGGCCGCTCGCCGCGAAATAGCCGCCGACCGCGCCGAGGCCGCCGACGAGGACGAGGCTCCAGCCGCGATGCCGGCTCGGCATCATCTCGGCGAGCAGGGCGTAGGCGACGGGCAGCATGCCGCCGGCCGCCGCCCCCATCATGAAGCACATGCCGACATTCCAGTAGAGCGACGGCATCGCGCCGCAGATCGAGGTGCCGACGAACATCACCGCCGAGAGCAGGATCGAGGCCTTGCGGCCGTAAATGTCGGCGATCACCCCCCAGAGGATCGAGCCGACCACCGTTCCCACCAGAGCGAAGAACGGGACGAGCGACGCCGTCTGCTTGGCGACATGATATTCCTTGACCATGCCGGGAAGGGTGAAGCCAAGCGCCGCCGGCTTCATCACGTCGATGACCAGGGCGACGACCAGCACCGCCATCAGGCCCCAATGGGCCCAATCCAGATGGGCATCCTCGGGCGCTGCGATCTCTACCTCGCGCGCCACCGCCACCTGCCTGGAAATGTCCTTCGGCAACAAGCCATAAGCGGCGACGAACACGCCACCGATGATCGCCCCCATGCCGGCGATCATGTCGTTGCCCATCGGCATGCCGGCGAGCACGAAGCCGTTCATCCGGCCCATCAGGAACATCGGCAGGTGAAGCAGCACGCCGACCGTCACCGCCGACGTGCCGAGCACGAAAGCCCAGAGGCCCCGCCGATCGGAAAGGGCGCCGGTCATCGGGATTCCTCCACCTGAAACCGATCGACCGTCATCGCTTCTTGCTTCTTCATTCGCGACAAGAGTCCATCCTCCTAGAAACTATGCCTGACGGCCGCAGTCACCCGCCATTTTTCGGGAAGCTGGACGCCGTTCACGCGCTGGTAGAGCGGAACTGCGGCTTCGATCCCGAATTGCGGCCCACGCATCCCGCCGATTTTCGGCTGCCAGTTTAGCCCGATCGCGCCCTCGAGCAGATCACCGCCGTAATTTTCCGGCAAATCGGGCGGCGCGCCCTCGCTCTGCGGGCCATTATAGGAGCCATGGATCCGCCCCTGGCTGGTGAAGGCGGTACGGACGGTGAGGTTGAGATGGGGCTGGACCAGATAGCTGACCCATGACGTCAGCAATGCCTTATCGCCGAGCCGATAGCCGGACCGGTTGCGCCGCTCGGCGCGCCAGCGATAGCTTGCCTGCGCGCCCCAGACGATCGGGCCCCGCGCGCCGCCAACCTTCGCCGACGGCTCGATGTCCCAGGTGCCGCTGCCCGGTTGCATGCAATATTCGACAAAGGTGCCGTCCGAATAAAGCCGATCCACCGCGCCCGTTGGAATCCAGATTCCAAGGGTCAGATGGGCATTGAGATGCGCGCGCCGGATGAGCCGGAAAGAGGCCGACGCCAAGGTGTCGCCGAAACCGTGGACTTCGCTCTTCTGAGTCTCGCCGGGCGCCATCGATCCGTTCATGCCGCCCATCGGATCGATGCCGATCATCGTCATCCGGTTCCACACATATTGCGGCGACAGGGTCAGGGTGAGATTGTCGGTCGCCCCGTACATGAGGTCGACCATGGCCATGTCCATTGTCATCGACCTGGCACGCATCATGTTGCCGGCGACGAGCAGGTCCGCGTCGCTAACGGCGCGGGTGCCCGCGAGGTTCGCGCCGCTGAAGCGGTCGCTCTCGAAGCGCAGGCCGACCATGAACTCGCCGCGATCGTGCATATGGTCGTTCATGAGACCGACCGAGGGATAGATCGGCTGGGCGTCGTCGCGCTCGGCCTCGACGGTGATCGTCTGGCTCTGGGCAAAGGCGGGCTGCGCGGCAACGGCGGCAAGAAACGCCGCTGCGCCGCCAAGCGTCGATCCCCACCATTCGACCCCGCCGATTCCCGCCGCCATCGCCGCTTTTCCCGGTTTGCGATTCCGCCAACAACAGGGTCTTTCCCCCGTCGCGCAACAGGCAAGCCGCCCCTCGGCGCGATTTCGCTTTGCTTTTTCGGCCGAACGGCTTTTTTCGTTGCCGGAGCGACACATTGTAGTAATGTACCTACATGATAGCGCTATCATGACACGCTTATAGGGTCGGAAAAATGCGGACGGTCGGAAGCCGGGAGTTCAACCAGGATGTGAGCGCCGCCAAGCGAGTCGCGCGCGCCGAGCCGGTCTTCGTCACCGACCGCGGGCGCCCCACCCATGTGCTGATGAGCATCGAGGATTATCGGCGGCTGAGCGGCGAGAGCGAGAGCATCGTCGACCTGCTCGCCTGGCCTGGACTCGATATGCCGGAGCCCATTTCCGCCGGACGCCGGGACATTCCGGAGCTTTAATGTACCTGCTCGACACGCCGATCGTCCTTGAGCTGCGCAAGGCCCGCGCGGGGCAGGCCGAGCCGGGGCTCGCGGCATGGGCGGCGGGCACGGCGCGCGAGCGATTGTTCCTCTCGGCTTTCAGCCTGGTCGAGTTGGAGGCGGCCGCCGTGCGGGCGGCCGGCGCGGCGCTTCGGGCATGGATCGACGATCAGGTCGTGCCCGCCTTCGAGGGGCATATCCTTCCCCTCGACGCGGCCGTCGCCCGGCGGCGCGGGCAGCTTGCCATCGCCGACACGCGCGACGCCCTGCTCGCCGCCACCGCGCTGGAGCATGGCCTGACCCTGGTCACAGGCAACAAGGCGGCGTTCAAGGGCGCGCGCGTGAAGCTGTTCGATCCCACCGGCTACCGGCCCAACGAGGCCGAGGAGGAAGCGGATTGGCGCGGCGCGGCGCGCAGCGGCTCGCTCTGGCTGCGCAACCTGTTCATCCGCGGCTGACGATGCGATTTGCGAAACTCGGCGCGGAAATGGCGGCCGGCGCGGCCTTGGCGATCCCGGGCGGCCCCGGCCCGGCGCGAGCGGCCGGCGATGGGGTGCAGGCGGAAGTCGCCGCCTTGATCGCCTCCGCCCCGGCACCGAATTACACCTGCGTTCGGCGGCTCCATGTCGATCCGATCGCCGGCAGGAGCTGGTCCGCTTATGCCGACGGCGGCGGAAGCCGGGCCGAGCCGTGGAAATCGGTCGAGGATGCGGACAAGGCGATGGACGGCGGCAAGCCGGTGCTGCGCGCGGGCGATTGCGTCGATCTGGCGCCCGGCACCTACGAACTGCACCGGGGCCTGAGGCTCACCCATGGCGGCAGCCGGAATGCCGCGGACGGCTATGTCGTCTATCGCTCGCAAGTGCCTGGTGCCGCGCACCTGATCGCCGCGACGCCTTTCTATGCGATGATCGACGTCAAGACGGCCTATGTCATTTTCGACGGGCTGGAGCTGGACGGGAACAAGGCGACCGCCCGAGGCGAAGGCGTGGTCGCTGCCGGCAGCCCCACGCAGCATCACATCGTCGTCGAAAATTGCCGGATCCACGACACGGGCGGCGGCGGGGTGCAGCTCAACGACAGCGACTATTTCTGGGTGGTCGGCAACGACATCTACCGGACCGCCTCGACCAACAAGTTTCAGGAATCCGGCATCTCCACCTACCAGGCGCAGGCCGCGCAGGGCGTGACCCCCTCCCCCGCCGACGATATCCCGTTCCACATCGTCATCGTCGGCAATCGCAGCCACGACAATGTCGAGACCTATGCCTGCACCGACGCGCCCGGCTGCCATACCGACGGCAATGGCGTGATCGTCGACAAGACCAGGAACGTCGATCGGCCGGGCGGAATCCCCTATTCCGGGCATATCCTCGTCGCCGCGAACATCGTCACCGGCAATGGCGGCGGCGGCATCCATCTGTACCTCAGCGAGCATGTCACCGCCGCCGGCAATCTCGCCTGGGACAATCATGTCGACACGAACAACGATGGCACCTGGCGGGGCGAGCTCAGCAACGCCGATTCCGACGACAATCGCTGGATCGGCAATGTCGGCTGGGCGACTCAGGGCCCGGGCGTGCTGGCGCATAACAGCGCCTTGCTGATCGCCGCCACCGGCACCGCGCCGCCGGGGCGGAACGTCGCCTGGGAATCGAACCTGACCTGCGGCGGCGATCCCTCGGTCTATGCCCATGCGCCCGGTCTCGATCCCAGGCGCAACCGCCTGAACGCCGACCCGGACGTCTGCCGAAAGGCAATCAGCGCGGCCCGCTGACCGCGACCCAGGCGGCGAGGCAGGCGAGCCTCTGCTCCTTCCGCCACGGCTTGCCCGCGCTCGCGCCCAGGGCCTTGAGCCGCGACTCGATCTCCTCGGGCGACAGGTCGAGCCTCTCCGCCGCGAGGTCGAAAAGCGATTTCTCGTCCAGCTCGACGCCTTCGACCCCGCATTGAGAGAAAGCGGAGCGAAGAGCGTCGCGCACGGCGAGCAGCTCCGCGACCGGCACATGCGCCGCCCAGGCAAGGCTGTAGGAGAGGAGATCGGCGATCCAGCCGGCGCGGTTGACGAGCAAGGCGGCAATGATGGGTTCGTTCCCGGCCGCCCCCAATCGGTGGATGACGTCCCGCAACGCTTCCGCCGCCATCCGTTCCTGCCGCTTGCGCCCCTCCGCCACCGCGGCGGCGGCTTCGGCCGGAACCCCGCACCGCACGCCGGCCGCCACCTCCGCCGCGACGCGATAGGGTTCGAGCGAGAGCCGGTCGCCCGCCTCATGGGTTTCGATCGCGGTGGAGAGGAGGATTCGAGGCTCGCCCGCCTCCATTTCGACGGCCACGACCAACGCCCCGCCCTTTTGCGCGCGCAGGCCGATGCCCAGAGGCCGATTTGCCGCCATCCCCGCTTCTCCTCGAACGATCGCTACCACAGCCGCCGACGGATGAGTGACCGCCTTTTGCGAGCGGCAACGGCCAGCCTCGTTGCGGGAACCGGCGTGAGGCCCTAATCCTCGCGCCCATGTTCAAGGAGCTTCCCGACCTCCTCAATGGTCGCCAGGTCGAGGCGCTGCGCCAGCTCGCGTCGCGCTCGCAATTCCAGGACGGGCGGGCGAGCAACCCCGCTTCGACGGTCAAGAACAACCTCCAGCTCTACGACAAGGACGCCGCCGACGGGCTCGCCAAGGCGCTCTATGCGAACGAGGAGTTCGTCAATTTCGCCTTCCCGATCGTGATCGCGCCGCCCATGCTGAGCCGCTACGTGCCCGGCATGCATTACGGCAATCATGCCGACGCCGCATTCCTGCCGATCGGCGACAAGCCCCTGCGCTGCGACCTCAGCTGCACGATCTTCCTCTCCGACCCCGACAGCTATGAAGGCGGCGCGCTGCGCATCCAGATCGGCAGCCGCGAGGAACGCTTCCGCCTCCCCGCCGGCGCTGCGATCCTCTACCCCTCCTCGATGATGCACGAGGTCGAGCCGGTGACCCGCGGCGAGCGGCTCGCCGGAATCACCTTCATCCAGAGCCGGATCGCCGACCAGTATCGGCGCGAGATGCTCTACGAGCTGAACGAGGTCGCCGCGCTCGAAGGGCTGAACATGGATCCGGCCAATTTCGCCCGGCTCCAGCTCGTCCAGCGGAACCTGCTCCACCATTGGGGCGATATGCCCTAGGGAGCGGCACGTGTTGAAATTGATCATCGGCAACAAGGCCTATTCGTCCTGGTCGCTGCGCGGCTGGCTTGCGGTCAAGCAGTCGGGCCTGCCGTTCGACGAAATCACCGTCCCGATGTTCGGCGAGGATTGGGACAAGAGACGCCAGGGCGACGAGTTCGCGCCTTCGGGCGGCAAGGTGCCGATCCTGTGGGACGACAAGACGGTGATCTGGGATTCGCTCGCCATCATCGAATGGCTCGCCGACAAGACCGATCGCGCCCGCTACTGGCCGCGCGACGACGTCGCCCGCGGCATGGCGCGATCGATGGCGGCCGAAATGCATTCGAGCTACGCCACCCTTCGCCGCGACTATGGGATGAACGTGCGCCGGCATTATCCGCCGCGGCCCATGTCCGACGAATTGCGCCAGGAGATCGTTCGAATCCTCGAGCTCTGGGCCCAGGCGCGGGCGCGGCACGGCAGCGGCGGGCCCTATCTGTTCGGAACGTTCGGCGCGGTCGACATCATGTTCGCGCCGGTCGTCACCCGCTTCGTGACCTATTCGGTGCCGGTCCCCCGCTTCGCCGCCGCTTACATGCAGGCGATGCTCGACCATCCCTGGATGCGCGAATGGATCGACGCGGCCCAGGAAGAGCCCTGGGTGATCGAACATTATGAGCAGCCGGCGGCTTAGCTAGGGGCGATCCCCCTTCTATTGTCTTCGACTATGCGGGGCGAGTGCTTTCGTAAGGCGTGCCGTCCTTGCGCACATAGGTCCCTTCCGGCGTGAAGCGCATGTCGATGTCGGAATAGTCGCCGCCGTCGCTCTTCCCGGCGCCGACGACGATGAAGACGCAATCCTCGTCGCTTCGATTCCGGACATGATGGCCGTTGCCGTCGTTCATCGGGAAGGCGGCGCAGTCGCCGGGGCGAAGCGCATGCTCGCCATCATCGTCGACGAGCACGCCCTCGCCCGAGATCATCACCAGGAATTCGTCCTCGCCTTTGTGCCAGTGGCGCTGCGACGACCAGGCGCCGGGCTTGAGCACGACATGGCTGACCCCGAAGGCGGTGAGGCCGCCCGCCGGCGCGAGGCGGCGATACAAGCGGCCCCGCACCTCCCGGTCGAACGGCGCCGGATAGCCGGTGCGGTTGGTCTGCGCGATCGCGTCGAGCCGGATCTTCGGCATCTTCTCCCTCCCTGTGCAAGCCGCGTCGCGCTTGCTAGGCGACCGGCATGGTCCAATCAATCGATCCCGTCGACCTCGCCGCCCGCCTCGTCGCCTGCCCAAGCGTCACGCCGTGCAGCGCCGGCGCGTTCGACATGCTGGAGGCAGCGCTGACTCCGCTCGGATTCGAGGTGCATCGCTTCATGGCGGGCGCGGCGCCGGACGGGCCGGTCGAGAATCTGTTCGCCACCCGCGGCGCCGACAGCGGCACGCATTTCGGCTTTGCCGGCCATCTCGACGTCGTTCCACCCGGCGAGGGCTGGGCGACCGATCCGTTCACGCCCGAGGTGCGCGGCGGCCTGCTCCACGGCCGCGGCGTGGTCGACATGAAAGGCGGGATCGCCGCCTTCGTCGCCGCCTGCGCCGAGCTCGGCGACCATTCGGGCCGGATCAGCCTCCTCATCACCGGCGACGAGGAAGGGCCGGCCACATACGGCACCCGCGCGCTGATGGACTGGATGGCCGAGCGGAACATCCGGCCGGACATGATCCTGATCGGCGAGCCGACCTCGGAACGCCGGCTCGGCGACGTGGTGAAGATCGGACGGCGCGGAAGCGTCAACATGCGGATCGCCGTGCCCGGGCTGCAGGGCCATGTCGCCTATCCGCACCGCGCCGACAATCCGGTGCCGAAGCTGGCGCGCATCGTCGCCGCGCTCGATTCGCTTCCTCTCGACGAGGGCAGCGACGCCTTCCAGCCCTCGAACCTCGAATTCACCGCGGTGGCGACGCCGACCCAGGCGACCAACGTCATTCCGGGCAATGCGACGGCGCAGCTCAACATCCGCTTCAACAACCTCCATCGCGGCGAGGATCTGGTCGCGCGCGTCCGCGCCATCGTCGAACGGGAGGCGCCGGGCGCGGTCGTCGAGGCGAAAGTCTCGGGTGAGGCCTTCCTGACCCCGCCCGGCCGGCTCTACGAGATCGTCACCGACGCGATTCGGGCCGAAACCGGGATCGAGCCGGAGCTCTCCACCGGCGGCGGAACGTCGGACGGCCGGTTCCTGATCGCGCTCTGCCCGGTGGTCGATTTCGGCCTGCCCAATGCGACGATGCACAAATTGGACGAGGCCGCGTCGCTGGACGATATCCGCGCGTTGCAGCGTATTTACACGCGGATCTTAAGGAACGCTCTGAGCTAGGACGCGCGAGCCAAGCGCGGAGCGCGGAGCGCCTCCGCCGACCGGCCGTACAGGCAGGCGCGCGAGCGGCCGCCCGCTTTCGCTTCGTACATGGCGAGGTCCGCCGCCTTCATCAGGTCGGTGAGCTCGGCGCCATGTTCGGGACCGAGGGCGATTCCGATCGAGCCGCTGAGGCACGACACCTGGTCGGCATGACGGAACGGCTCGGCGAGCGCGGCGAGCGCCCGGTCGGCGACCCTTTCGGCCTCCGCGCAGGAGCGGATGCCCGGCAGCAACATGGTGAATTCGTCGCCGGCGAGCCGCGCGAGCAAGGGCGGCGACACGCCGTCCGCCTCGGCCTTGACGACGACGCGCAGGCGGTTGGCGACCATGATCAGCACCTGGTCGCCATGGGCGTGGCCGAACTGGTCGTTGACATCCTTGAAGCCGTCGAGGTCGATGAACAGCAAGGCGGCGCCCTCGCCCGCCTTGCAGGCCTTGAGGATCCGCTCCGCCTCGCGGCGGAAGTGGATTCGGTTGGGCAGGGCCGTCACCGGATCGTACATGGCGAGCGCGTGGGCGTCGTCGAGCGTCGAGCGCACCTGCTCGAACAAGGCGTCGACCGCCGCCGCCAGGGCTGGCACCTCGCGCCGAAGCTTTTCGGGCGCGGGCGAGGTGAGGTCGCCATGGGCGACGGCGAGCAATCTCTCGCTCAGCGCCGCCATCGCCTGGGCCTGTGCGCTGTTCGGCCGCTCTGCGGCGAGCCGCACCACGGCGAGCGCGAAAAGGCCGATGAAGAGCGAGGCGACGATCTGCTGGTCGATCGTTCCGAGGAGAAGGAAGCCGAGCAGGGTCAGCGCGAAGGCCGCCCCCCCGGCGCAGATGGACAGGAGGCGGTTGCTGATCATGCCGACGGTCTTGCCCATGTCGCCGGTTTCGTCCCCACGACGCGCCCCCGGGGCGCCTGTTGCGGGCAGGATAGGACCAACGGGGTTACGATTTGGTATTCAAGGACTTGAAATTCAGGGGCTTGGCTTTCAGGGCCGCGGCCGGCGGAGCAATATGTAGAGCGCGCCGGGCCCGCCATGCCGCGGATGGGCGTTGCGCACGGCGGCGATCCGGCCGGCATGGCGCGAGGCGGCCAGCCAGTCGCCGACCGCGGCGCGAATCGCGCCGCGCGCTGGCGGCCGCTCCGGCCCCGGCGGCTTGCCGGTGATCAGCAGGAGCAGACGGGCGCCGTCGCGAATCGCGCGCTCGAGCCGCCGGTCGAGCAGGTCGTAGGCGGTGGCGAGATTGTGGCCGTGAAGATCGAGCGTCTCGTCGGGCTGGACGAGACCGCGCGACAGGCGCCGGTCCCAGCTCGAATCGAGCGTCGTACCAGGACCGGGCTTTTGCTGTGGCGGCGGGGCGGAAGGCGGCT
>DASUHH010000058.1:0-21684 GCA_036273615.1 Allosphingosinicella sp.
CTGCTGCGCAAAGCCGCAGAGCGAAGCGTCGAAGCAACCTGGAAGCGCATCGGCTCACTCCTCGACCGCTTCACACCAGCCGAATGCGCCAATTACTTCGCCAACGCTGGCTATGCGTCAAACTAAATGCAGAATGCTCTAGCGGATCGCAACGGCAAGGTCTTTAATAGGCCTTGGGAGTAAACAACCTAACCCCGCGGCCTCCAGGCCTCGAACAGCGGCTGCACCGTCGTCAGCCGCTCCTTCTCCTCGGCCTCTGGATGGCGCGGAAGATGTCGCGCTTCGGCCCCACCACCGTTCCCGGCTACAGATACATGCCCTCGGGAAGCGCGGAGACGATGATGTCGATCAGCTGTCGGCGGCGTGGAGTCGGCCCCAGAGATAGTCGTTCTCGCGATAGGCGCGGCTGAAGAAGGCGCCGAAGCTGTTGAACTGGATGCCCTTCAGCGTCGCCTCGGCGCCGCCCTCGCGGATCGCGGTCGCGTCCTCGGGCGAGATGCGGTCGACCTTCACCGGATCGAACTCGTCGAGGCCCTCGCCCTGGAGCAAAGGCAGGGTAGCGATGTCGTAGAAGGGAAAGCCGAGATAGGCGAGGATAGAGGAGCAGTACGGTTCGTCTCCGGATTTGATTTGCCGGTCGCGGCCGAAGCGGGATCGTCCTTCGGTATACTCGGCTCGGTCGTGGCTCGGAAGCGACCGAGGGTGCGATGCGTAGCGGAGTACGCAGGTGAACTTGTCCGCAAAAAAGAACCCCCTCCGCGCGCCGCGGAGGGGGTTGATGATGGCTCGCGAGCGCTTAGAAGCTGCCGCGCAGGATCAGCGAGTAGCGGCGGTCGTTCATATAATAAGAGCGTGGCCCAAGCAGGCCGCCGACCGTGAACTGCTGCTCCGTCTTGGTGATCGTGTTGAGCAGGTTCACGCCCTGGACGCCGATCTTGATGTTCTTCGTGATATTGATGAAGGCCGAGGCGTCGAGATAGCCCGCCGCATCGTTGAAGATCGGGTAATAAGGGAAGATCACGTCCGACGCCGTCAGCAGGAAGCGCGACCGCCAATTGTAGGCGACACGGAGCGAGACGGGGCCCTTCTCGTAAAAGGCCTGGACGTTGATATTGTGCTTGGACAATTGCTCGAGCGGCAGATGTCCCGGCAGAACCGTGCTGGTATGGTCCGGCGACCCGGTATTCAGATAGGAATTGGGCAAGCCCGAGCTCTGGATGTAGGTGTAATTGGCGCTGATCCCGAACCCGTCCAGCGGCTTGGGCAGGAAGTCGAACGTCTGCTGATAGCCGATCTCGAAGCCCTTGATCTTGCCGTGGCCGTGATAATTGTCGGGTCCACGGACAGCGATATTCTCCGTGATCCCGTTCTGGGTGAAGTTGCGGAAGATCGTGTTCGAGTAGAAGAAGTCGTGCACGTCCTTGTAGAAGACGTCGAACGTCAGCGAGCCGACGCGGGCGAAATACCATTCCGCGGTCGCGTCGAACTGGAGCGCCGTCGCCGGCTTCAGGTTGGGATTGCCGACGTTGAACGTGACGATGCCGCTGGCCGAATCGAAGCTCGCGGTCAGCGAGTTGCGGATGCTCGCCAGATCCGGAAGCGTCATCACCTTCGACGCGGCGAGGCGAAGGACGACGTCCCGGCCAACGCCGAACTTCAGGTTGAGGCTCGGCAGCCACTGATCGTTGCTCGTATTGACCGTGCTCGGCGTCACCGTGCCGCTGGCGAATTGCTGGAGCTGCGCATAGGCGGCGGCACCGAGCGCGCAGACGCCGTTCGGCTGCGCGGTGACGGTGCCCGGCGGAACATTGGGCGGCAGCGTCGTCGGGGTGGCGCAGCGGACCGAGAAGGGCTGATTCACGCCGAGCTGCTGCGCGGTGATCTGGATCGCGCCCTCGGAGCGGACGCGGGTGTTGACGAAGCGGACGCCGACATTGCCGCTCAGCCTGACATCGCCGAAGATCGGGGTGTCATTGCCGAAATTCAGCATGAGATAGCCGTCCGCGTTCTTCTGGCTGACCTGCTCGATCTCGCTCGGCAGGAACTCCGTGCCGGGAACCACGCCGGGACGATCGGCGAGCGGCACCCAGCCGGCCGAGCCGCCATTGGCAACCCATTGCGCATTCACCGTCTGGAAGAAGGTGCTCGCGCCGGCATAATCGTTGATCAGGTTGCCGCTGTAGAAGAACCCGCCCAACGGTCCCGGCGTCTCGTTCCGGAAAAAGTTGTTGAACGAATAGAATGCCATGTCGCTGGCCGGAGTCTGGTTCATCCACACCGGACCAGACGGATTGCCGGCCCACACCTCGCTCAAAACGGCCCAATTATAGGTGGTGTAGCGGATCGTCTCCTCGCGGTCGGCATAGCGGGCGCCGAACTTGATCCGGTTCAGGAACATGCCGTCGTCGAACTTGTAGGCGCCGTCGCCCTTGAACGCCCACTCGTGGCCGGTGCTGTGCTCGGCATGGTCCATCGCCGCGCGCCAGAAATAATTGGCCGGGTCGAGGAAATATTGCGAATCCGATTCATTGACATGCCGCTTGAGGCCGGAGCCCATGGCCGCCGGATTCAAGTTCGGGCACTGCTTGGTCGGAAGATTGCAATTGCCGACGCCCCCAGCCCAGCTTGCCGCCAGATAGAGCGGCTCATGCGGGATGACCACCGGGATGCTCCCGGACAGATCCAATTGATCGTCGGCATAGGTCGACCCGAAGACGCTGACGTCGAGGTCGTTGTGCGTCGCCCAGGTATAATCGCCGTCGAGGTCGAACGACCAATGGCTGTTGGGGTTGAACTTGAAGTTCGCGCCGATGTCGCTGACGATGTTGCGCTCGTCGACGTTGCGGGCCGACAGCGACTGCTGCATGCCGCCGGTCGGCACGTTGCCGACGCCGCCGCTGTCGCCGGAACGCCAGCCGGAGCCCGGCAACGTGATGTAGCCCTGCTCGAACACCCCGTTCGCATCATATTGGTAATTCTGGAAGCCGTTGATCGGGCATTGCGCCCGGGTCGATCCGTTCGGACCGGCGCCGTTCTGCTGGCAGCCCGCTGGATAGGTATTGTATTCCGACAGATCCGGGCCGGCCTCGAACGTATGCTCGCCCCATTTGTTGGTGGAGTCGGTGCGCAGGAACTGCAGGCTCAGCGAAGCCCGGCGATCGAGGCTCTCCCACTGCGCGGCGACATCGATGCCCTTGCGGACGCGATCATAATCCTCGGTCCGGAACTGGCCGCCGAGGGGCGCATATTGGAGCGAGGACGGATCCGCGAAACCATCGGCGCCTGGAGTGCTCGCCTGTCCACAAGTGACGGCCCCGCCAGCCGGTGGCTTCGGCAGCGTCGTCGTGTCGCTGTTGCTCGGGAGCGGATTGCGGCAGGTCAGGGTCGCGACCGTATCGGCCTGGACGACCGATGTATTGTCGCGGGTCTGGTAGTTGGTGACCTGGATGCCGTCGGCGCGGCTCTTGATCCGTGAATAGGAGACGTCGGCGAGGAAGCCGATCCGGCCGATGCCGGTGTCGAACGTGTCGCTGATCAGCAGCGACGCGGTCGGCGTGATCTTCTTGCGCATGTCGCCTTCATTGGCCTCGGCGTCGAAGGCGATGTGGAAGCCCTTCTGGTCGAAGGGCAGGCGCGTGTTGAGGTTGACGGTGCCGGCGAGGCCGCCCTCGATCATCTCGGCGGTCGCATTCTTGTAGACCTCGACCGATCCGAGCAGCTCGGAGGGGACGTCGGCGAAGTTGATCGCCTGGCCGTAGACGCCGGCCGAGAAGGTGTCGCGGCCGTTGAACTCGGAGCGGACGAAGGTGAGGCCGCGGACGACGACGCCCGAGCCCTCGACCGAGAAGTGGTCCGGGTCGTTGCTGCCGGCGAAGCGGTTCATCTCGACGCCGGGGACGCGCTGCAGCGCCTCGGTCACCGACCGGTCGGGAAGGGCGCCGATATCCTGGGCGGTGATCGCGTCGACGACCGTGTCCGAATTGCGCTTGATGTTCTGCGAATTGGCGAGGCTCTGGCGGATGCCGGTGACGACGATCGTGCCCTGGTCGTTATTCTCGGGCGCGGCCGTGGCCGGCGCCGGCGTCTGGGCCGCCTGCTGGACGTTCCCGGCTGTGCCGTTCCCGCTTTGTGGCGCCGTTCCGCCGTTCGGCGCGTTCTGCGCGAAGGCGGGCGTCGCGGCGGCGAACGCACAAACGGCGAGCAGCGACGCGCCGCTCCGGAGCAGCGGGCCGAAGTTCGCGTCACGGCGCGTGCCGAGCGGCGAGCGGACGGATGAAGCCATCGATTAACCTCCCCAAATGACCAATGGTAGCGCTAACACAGATTTGCGCCACTCTCGTTCGTCATCCTTGGATAACCCGGGTCGTGGCCGGCGGCAAGCCCGCTCCCGATGCCGATTGCACCCAAAATGGCGAAAAGGTCGATTCTGTGACGGCTTTGCAACAGCTTCGCCAAGTCCTTGCCTTTGCTTGCTTCTTTTCGGGCGCTTCGGCTAGTTTCGGGCGGCTTGATTGACCGGGCCGGGGAGACGGTCCAAAAAAGGCACAATCGCGTGGGGGGCGCGAGGCATGGACGAGCGGAAAAAAGTGAACGTTATCATTGTCGGCGGCGGCACCGCCGGCTGGATGACGGCCGCCGCGATCGCCAGGCTGCTCCCGGCCCGCGCCACCGTCCGTCTCGTCGAATCGGAAGCGATCGGAATCGTCGGGGTGGGCGAAGCGACCCTTCCCCATATCCGCGCCTTCAACGAAAGGCTCGGCATCCCGGAAGCCGAGTTCATGGCCCGCACCCGCGCCACCTTCAAGCTCGGGATCGAATTCCAGGATTGGGGCCGCGAAGGCGATTCCTACATCCACCCGTTCGGCACGTTCGGCCGCGGCGGGGCCGAGGTCGACTTCCACCAATATTGGCTGCGCATGAAGCAGGAAGGAAGGCCGGTCGCCGACCTCGAACAATATTCCTTCGCCTGCATGGCGGCGCGGCTCAACCGATTCGCGCCGCCGTCGGCCGACCTGCGCCAGCTCTCCTCGACCTTCGGCTATGCCTATCAGTTCGACGCGACCCTGTTCGCGCCTTATCTGCGCGCGCTCGCGGAGGGCCTGGGCGTCCGCCGCACCGAAGGCCGGGTCGTGGACGTCGCGCGCGACGGCGAGACCGGCGACATCGTCTCGATCGGCATGGAAAATGGCGAGGTGATCGAAGGCGACCTGTTCGTCGATTGCTCGGGCTTCGTCTCCCTCCTGATCGGCAAGGCGCTCGGCGAGCCGTTCCAGGACTGGTCGCGCTGGCTGCCCTGCGACCGCGCCGCGCCGGTGCCGTGCCGGACCGAGACCGCGCTGACGCCCTATACCGGCGTGATCGCGATGAAGGCGGGCTGGCGCTGGCGCATCCCGCTCCAGCACCGGACCGGCAACGGCTATGTCTATGCGAGCGACTTCCTCTCCGACGACGAGGCGGCGGAGGCGATCGTCGCCGCGGCCGAGGGCGAGGTGATGGCGCAGCCGCGCCTGCTGCGCTTCAAGGCCGGCCGGCGCGAGCGGAGCTGGGTCCATAATTGCGTCGCGGTCGGCCTTGCCAGCGGCTTCCTGGAACCGCTCGAATCGACGAGCATCTATCTCATCCAGCAGGCGATCACCGCCCTGCTCGAATTGTTCCCGGACAAGGAGGTCTCGCCGGTGGATCGGGACGAGTTCAACCGGCTGATCGATCTCGAATATGATCGGATCCGGGATTTCCTGATCCTCCATTATCACGCCAACCAGCGCGTCGGTCAGCCTTTCTGGGATTATGTCCGCAACATGGCGGTGCCGGACACGCTCCAGGAGAAGATCGAATTGTTCCGGAGGCGCGGCCGGGTCGTCAAGTATCGCGAGGGCGTCTTCCTCGATGCGAGCTGGATCGCCGTCTATCTCGGCCAGCATATCGTTCCGGAGGGCCACGACCTGCGCGCCGACGCCCCGCCCGCCGCCGCGGTCGAGCGCGCGATGGAGGCGCTGCGGGCCGAGATCCGCGCCGGCGCCGAGCGCATGCCCGACCATGTCGGCCATATCGCCCGTTACTGCCCGATGGCGGCCTGAAATGCAGGGGCGGACGCCCGCAATTCAAACCGTGGTGATCGCCGGCGGCGGCATCGCCGGCTGGTCGGCGGCGGCTTCGCTCAGGAAAAGGCTGCCCGCTTTGTCGGTGACGGTCGTTCCCGTGCCGCCGCCGCCCGATGCCCTGGCCGACCGGATCGCAAGCACTTTGCCCTCGATCGGCGAGTTCCACGCCGACATCGGCCTCACCGAGGCCGACACGGTGCTGCGCGCCGGGAGCGGCTTTCGGCTCGGCACCTGGTTCGAAGGCTGGGCGGAGGATCGCCCGTCCTACGTCCATGCCTATGGTCCCTACGGCAAGCCGTTCGGCACCGCGTCCTTCCACCATCATTGGGTGCGGGCGGCGCATCTGGGTTCGGCGGCGCCGTTCGATTCCTATTCGGCGGCGGCGGCGATGGGCCGGGACGGGCGGTTCGCGCCCCCGCAGGACGAGCCCGGCTCGGCGCTCTCCGGCTATGGCTACGGCCTCACCATCAACCCTTCGCGCTATTGCGAGATGATGCGCGCTTATGCTCTCCATCTCGGCGCCGTCGCGCGCGCGGGCGAGATAGAGGAGGTGAAGCTGCGCGGCGAGGACGGCTTCATCGAATCTTTGCGCTTCGCCGATGGCGGCGAATTGCGCGCGGACCTCTTCATCGACTGTACGGGGCCGGCGCGGCGGATCCGGTCCGCTCTTGGCGACGCGTTCGAGGATTGGGGCCGCTGGCTGCCCTGCGATCATATCCTCTTCGCCGAGGGCGCGGCGCCGGCGGAGCTGCCGTCGCTCGACAAGGCGGTGGCGACGAGCGCCGGCTGGCGCTGGGAAGCGGCGTCGCCGGCGCGGACCTCCCGCGGTCTCGTCTATGCCTCGGCTTTTCTCAGCGACGGCAAGGCGGCGCGGGCGCTCCACGTCGCCACCGGCACGGAAGCGCGGGACTCCGCCGTCGCCTTTCGCCAGGGACGGCTCGCCGAGCCGTGGCTCAGGAATTGCGTCGCCGTCGGCGATGCCGCGGTCGCGGTCGAGCCGCTCGAATGGACCAATCTTCACCTCGCCCACAATGCGATCGACCGCATCGTCTCGATGATGCCGGACAAGGATTGCGGCGCCGTCGAGCTGTGGGACTATAATCGCCAGGCCAATGCCGAGGCGGACCGGGTCCGCGATTTCCTCGCCCTTCATTATATCGTGTCGCGGCGCAGCGAGCCGTTCTGGCGCGCGGCGGCATCGGCCGAACCGCCCGCCTCGCTCGCCCACACCCTGGCCCTGTTCGGCGAGCGCGGCCGGCTTCCTTATTATGAGGAGGAGACATTCGCGCGCGACTCGTGGCTTGCGGTCCTGCTCGGACAGGGTCTAATCCCGAGGCGCACCGATCCTCTGATCGACATCGTCGCGCCCGCCGCCGCCGACCAGACGATGGCGCGGATGCGAAGCGCGATCGAGGCGTCGGTGCCCAATCTTCCGAGCCAGACGCTCTATCTTCAAACGCTCATGAGGCAGGCCGCGCGATGAACGAACATTCGATCCGGGAGCTCGTCATCGTCGGCGGCGGCACGGCGGGCTGGATGGCCGCCGCCGCCTTCGCCCGCTTCCTCGGCAACGGCTATACGAGGATCACCCTCGTCGAATCGGAGGAGATCGGCACGATCGGCGTCGGCGAGGCGACGATCCCGCCGCTCACCAACTTCAACCGGATGCTCGGCATCAACGAGAACGAGTTCGTCGCCGCGACCCAGGGATCGTACAAGCTCGGCATCGAGTTCGTGAACTGGGGCGGGATCGGCGAGCATTATTTCCATCCGTTCGGCGTCCACGGCCACGAGCTTCACGGCGTCCAGTTCCACCAGCTCTATCTGCGCGAGCGCAAGCGCCGGGTGCTGCCCGACATTTCGAGCTGGTCGATGAGCGCGGTCGCCGCCTCCCAGGGCAAGTTCGCCCGGCCGGCCGCCGATGCGGGGCTGCCGCTCGCGCAGATGACCTATGCCTATCATTTCGACGCAACCCTCTATGGCAGATATCTGCGCACTTATGCGGAGCGGGGCGGCGTCACCCGGATCGAAGGCAAGGCGGTCGACGTCTCGCTGCGCGGCGAGGACGGATTCGTCGAATCGATCACGCTCGCCGACGGGCGGGTGATCGCGGGCGACCTGTTCATCGACTGCTCGGGCTTTCGCGGCCTGCTGATCGAGCAGGCGCTGAAGACCGGCTATGAGGAATGGACGCACTGGCTGCCCTGCAACCGCGCCATCGCCGTGCCGTGCCGCTACGAGGGCCAGCCCGATCCGTTCACCCGGGCGACGGCGCATCCCAAGGGCTGGCAATGGCGCATTCCCCTCCAGAACCGGATGGGCAACGGCATCGTCTATTCGAGCGCCCATCTCGGCGACGACGAAGCGCAGGCATTGATCCTCTCGAACCTCGAGGGCGAGCCGATCGCCGATCCTCGCCGTCTCACCTTCACCACCGGCCGGCGGCTCAAGGCCTGGAACGCGAACGTCGTCTCGATGGGCCTGTCGACCGGCTTCATCGAACCCCTCGAATCGACCAGCATCCATTTCGTGCAGAGCGGCATCGCCAGGCTGATCTCCCTGTTTCCGGACAAGAGGTTCAATCCGATCGAGCGCGACGAATATAACCGCCAGATGCAGAATCTGTTCGAGGACGTGCGCGACTTTATCATCCTCCATTACAATGCGACGACGCGCGACGATTCCGACTTCTGGAACCATTGCCGGACGATGCGCATTCCCGACAGCCTCGCGCGCAAGCTCGAATTGTGGAAGGCCAAGGGCCGCGCCTTCCGCGAGGAGCTCGAATTGTTCAACCTCCCCTCCTGGGTCGCGGTGACCTTCGGCCAGCATCTCGTCCCCGACGATTACGATCCGATCGCCGACGCGCTCGAGGACGACAAGGTCGCCGCGGCCATGGAGCAGATGCGCCAGGCCTATCTGAACACGGCCGAGCGGCTCCCCATGCACGGCGAGTTCATCGCCCGTACCAGCGGCGCCACCAATCCGGCCGCGCCGCCGCCGCTTCCGGAGTTCGTCTTTTGAGGGACGATGCCGTCCGCAAGGTGGTGATCGTCGGCGGCGGCACCGCCGGCTGGATGGCGGCGGCCGCCCTGGCGCGGATCATGGGCCAGATCCCCACCTTCGCGATCGAGCTCATCGAATCGGACGAGATCGGCACGGTCGGGGTCGGCGAGGCGACGATCCCGCAGATCAATCTGTTCAACGCCATGCTCGGCATCGACGAGCATGATTTCGTCCGCGCGACCAACGCCACCTACAAGCTCGGCATCGAGTTTCGCGACTGGACCCGGATCGGCCACCGCTACGTCCATCCGTTCGGTTTCTACGGCATCGACATGATGGGGGTGGAATTCCACCATCATTGGCTGAAGGGCCTCGCGCTCGGCGACCAGGCTCCCCTCGACGATTATGCGCTGAGCGTCGTCGCCGGCCTCCAGGGCAGGTTCGAGCATCCGCGGCCGGGCCAGCCCAATTCGCCCTTGTCGCGGATCGGCTATGCCTTCCAGTTCGACGCCAGCCTCTACGGCCGCTACCTGCGCGCCCTCGCCGAGCGGCAGGGCGTCGTCCGCACCGAGGGGCGGATCGTCGACACCGTCCAGAACGGCGAGACCGGCTTCGTCGAGGCGGTGGTGCTGCAGAGCGGCGCCCGGGTCGAGGGCGATCTGTTCATCGACTGCTCGGGCTTTCGCGGCCTGCTGATCGAGCAGCTCTTCAAGACCGGGTTCGAGGATTGGTCCGCCTGGCTCCCCTGCGACCGCGCGCTCGCCATCCCCTGCGAGAGCAGCGACGATGTCCAGACCCTCACCCGCGCGACCGCGCGGCCCGCCGGCTGGCAATGGCGCATCCCGCTCCAGCACCGCACCGGCAACGGCTATGTCTATTCGAGCGCCCATATCTCGGACGACGAGGCGGCGGCGACCCTGCTCGCCAATCTCGACGGCGCTCCGCTCGCCGAGCCGCGGCCGCTCCGCTTCAAGGCCGGTCACCGCAAAAAGGCCTGGGTCAGGAATGTCGTCGCGCTCGGCCTCGCCGGCGGCTTCCTGGAGCCGCTCGAATCGACCAGCATCCACCTCGTCCAGACCGGGATCGCGCGGCTCTTGACGCTCTTCCCGACACGGCATTTCGACCCGGTCGAGATCGAGCGCTACAACAAGCTGACCGTGCAGGAATATGTCGACATACGCGACTTCCTCGTCCTCCACTACAGCGCGACCGAGCGCGACGACACGCCCTTCTGGGACTATTGCCGGGCGATCGAACCGCCCGAGGGGCTCGCCTACAAATTGGACATGTTCCGCCGGAACGGCCGCGTCTTCCGCGAGCATGAGGAATTGTTCACCGAGACGAGCTGGCTGTCGGTCATGGTCGGCCAGGGCATCGAGGCCGGCGGCTATCATCCCGCCGCCGACATCCTGTCCGACGCGGAGACGCTGAAGCGGCTCGCCCATATACGCGAGGTCGTCGCCGACACGGCCGCGCGGCTGCCGGCCCAGGCAGACTTCCTCGCCGAGCATGGCAGCGCGAGCAATGTCAGCCTGAAGCGCGCCTCCTGATGCCGCTTCCCCCGCCGCGGCCGATCCGCGACTATGAAGGCGTCGACCGGCGCCTTTTCCTCGAAGAGATAAGGCCGGCGGGCCAGCCGGCGATATTGCGCGGCCTCGGCGCGAGCTGGCCGGCGGTGCAGGCGGCGCGCCGCTCGGACGAGGAATTGATCGCCTACATGAAGAGCTTCCGACGCCGCGACGATCCGGTCACGGCGATCGTCGGCGAGCCGGAGATCGAGGGCCGTTTCTTCTATCGCGACGATCTGAAGGCGCTGAACTTCACCCGCGGCACCTCGCCGCTCTTCCCCTTCCTCGACCGGCTGCTGCGCGACCGCGGGCACCCGAAACCCTATGCCATGGCGGTCCAGTCGGAGATCATCCCCCAGCTCATGCCCGGCTTCGAGAAGGAGAATGCGACCGATCTGGTCGGCCCCGACGTCGAGCCGCGCGCCTGGATCGGCAATCGCATCCGCGTCGCCACCCATTACGATCTCAAGGAGAATATCGGAGTGGTCGTCGGCGGCCGCCGCCGCTTCACCCTCTTCCCGCCCGAGCAGCTCGTGAACCTCTATGTCGGTCCGCTCGAGCTGACTCCGGCCGGAACGCCGATCAGCCTCGTCGACCCCGATCATCCCGATCTCGACCGCTTCCCGCGCTTCGCCGAAGCGGCGGCGACCGCGCAGACCGCCGAGCTGGAGCCTGGCGATGCCATCTACATTCCGTTCCACTGGTGGCACGGCGTGGATTCGCTCGGCGAGGTCAATCTCTTCGTCAATTATTGGTGGAACGATGCGCAGCCCGGCACCGGCCGGCCCTACGACGCCCTGATGTTCGGCCTGTTCGCCCTGAAGACGCTGCCCCCGGAGCAGCGGGAGATCTGGCGCAAGGTCTTCGACCATTATGTCTTCTGCGCGGACGGCGATCCGGCCGAGCATCTGCCCCCCGACGCCCGCGGCATATTGGGGCCCGCGACTCCGGACATGCTCGGCCGGATGCGGATGACGCTGCGGCAGCGGCTGGACGAGCTCTGAGCTTGCGACACCCGATGCTTGCTCTCGCCGGGCTGCTGCTCGGCGCCGCGCCGCCGCCCGACGCCCCCAATCCGATCCGGATGAACCAGCTCGGCTTCCTGCCCGCCGGCGCGAAGCGGGCGATCGTCGCCGACCCGTCCGATGCGCCGCTCGACTGGCGGCTGCTCGACGGTTCGGGCCGAATGCTCGAGACCGGCCGGACGATCCCGTTCGGCGACGATCCCCCCTCGGGCGAGCATGTCCACCGGATCGATTTCGGCACTTTTGCGACGCCGGGGAGCGGCTACCGGCTCGTGGTCGGCGACCGGACCGGCCGCGCCTTTTCCGTCGCGCCCGATCTCTACGACCGCCTGCGGATGGAATCGCTCAACTATTTCTACCAGAGTCGCGCCGGCATTCCGATCGAGGCGCGCTTCGCCGGCGGGTCTTCATGGGCGCGGCCGGCCGGACATCTGCCGGGCATGGCGGTCTGCGTTTCGGGGGCGGACTTGCGGGGCAATGTCTGGCCCGGCTGCCCGGGCGTGCACGACGTCACCGGCGGCTGGTACGATGCCGGCGACCAGGGCGAATATGTCGTCAATGGCGGGATCGCGCTGTGGACCCTGCTCGATCTCTACGAGCGCGAGCAGGCGCTCGGCCGCCCCTCGCCTTATGCCGACGGCAAGGCTCGGCTTCCCGAAGCTGGGAACGGCGTCAACGACCTGCTCGACGAGGCGCGCTGGGAGCTCGAATTCTTCCTGAAGATGCAGGTGCCGGAAGGCATGCGCCTCAGTGTCCCGGTCGGGCAGAAGCGCAGTGTCCCCGGCTTGGTCTTCACCGAGATCGACGCCTCCGGAATGGCCTTCCACAAGGTCGGCGACGCGCATTGGACGGCGCTGCCGACGCCGCCGCAGCTCGACCGCGAGCGGCGCCTGCTCTTCCCGCCGAGCACCGGAGCGACGCTCAACCTCGCCGCGACCACGGCGCAATGCGCGCGCATCTGGCGGCGCATCGACCCGGCTTTCGCCGCGCGCTGCCTCGGCGTCGCGGAGCGCGCCTGGGCGGCGGCGAAGCGCAATCCCGAAGTCTATGCCGTCGATTCCTTCACCGGCAGCGGCGGCTATGGCGATTCCGATTTCAGCGACGAATTCTACTGGGCCGCCGCCGAGCTCTATGTGACGACCGGCAGGGCCGAATATGCCGACGCGCTGCGCGCCTCACCATATTTCCACGCGCCGTCCGCGCCGGAGCCCGGCTGGCCGAGCGTCGCGACGCTCGGCACGATATCGCTCGCCTTGCTGCCGAACGGCCTCGCCGCCGACGAACGTGCCGCGCTGCGCCACGGCCTCGTCGCCGCCGCCGACGCCTTCCTCGCCGACGAAGACCGGACCGGCTACCATCTGCCCTACGCGCCTTCGGGCTGGCCCTGGGGTTCGAACTCGAACATCCTCAACCGGGCGATGATCCTCGCATTGGCGAGCGATTTCACCGGCGATCCCCGCTACCGCGACGGAGTCGTCGACGCGATGGATTACGTCCTCGGCCGCAACCCGCTCGACCGCTCGTTCGTCACCGGTACCGGCGCGCGGCCGATGGAGCATCCGCACCATCGTTTCTGGACGCACCAGCTCGATCCCGCTTTGCCCGGACCGCCGCCGGGCGTGCTCTCCGGCGGCCCCAATTCGACCTATATGAGCGATCCGGTCGCCGGCCGGCTGAAGGGCCGCTGCGCCCCCGAAACCTGCTGGGTGGACGACAGCCGCGCCTACAGCGTCAACGAAGTCGCGATCAACTGGAACGCGCCGCTCGTCTGGGTCTCGGCCTGGCTCTCCGAACGGCCTCGATGAAATATTGTTAAGATTCGGCGGATTCTCGCCGCGGAGCGGAACGGCCTCTATAGGGGTTGAGGGGATCTAGAGGCGATCATGGCGAAGCCGGTATTTCACGACCCGTCCGGTCGGCGGGGCCGCTGGACGCGGTCTTCGATCCTGTTGCTGCTGCTGCTCGTCCTCGGCGCCGCGGCGGTGTTCGCCATGACCATCGTCGACGTGCCGATTCCGGGGCCGCTGCCGGTGCGCATGGGCCAGGCCAGGCTCCATGCCATCGCCGAGCAGCTCGGCATCGTGAAGCGCCGCCCGCCCCGGCGCGCCCTTTATGGCGGCAATTGGCTCCCCGCCGCGCCCGCCAGGGGCGCCCGTTTCACCCGGCCGACCGTCGCCGCTTTCTACGTGCCGTGGGACGAGACCAGCGGCGCTTCGCTCAGCCAGCATATCGGCGAGATCGACCAGGTCATCCCGGCCTTGGTGACGGTCACCGGCCCCAATCACGACTTCAGGATCGTCCACGATCCCCTGTTCGAGAAGATCATGGCGAACGCGCCGCGCAAGCCGCAGATGCTGCCTTTGGTCCAGAACGTCAACGACCAGGCCTGGGATCCGGCCGGCACCGCCGCCCTGCTCCACGATCCGGCGGCGCGCGCGCGGCTGATCGGCCAGGTCAGCGCATTGCTCGCCGAGCGCCAGGCGCCGGGCGTGGTCTTCGATTTCGAGGATCTGCCGGCCACCGCCCAGCCCGACTATAAAAGCTTCCTCATCGACGTGCATCGCGCCTTCGCCCCGCGCCATCTCAGCGTCGGAATCGCAGTCCCGGTCGGAGACGAGAGCTGGAATCTCGCCGATTACGGGCGGATCGCCGACAAGGTCTACCTGATGCTCTACGACGAGCATTGGGCGACCGGCGATCCGGGGCCGGTCGTCTCCCAGACCTGGTTCGTCCAGCGGCTGGTCAATGCGGTTCGCGCGATCGGCCCGGGCAAGGCGGTCGCAGCGATCGCCAATTACGGCTACGATTGGGCGAAGGGCCAGGACACCCAGACGCTCGCGGTCGAGGAGGCCTGGCTCTCCGCCCATGACAGCGACGCCCAGATCCGCTTCGATCCGGTCAGCGGCGACGAGACGTTCGACTATGACGACGAAGGCGGCGTCACCCACCATGTCTGGATGGCCGATGCCGCCACCGCCTGGAACCAGCTTCGCGCGGCGCGGCTGCTCGGCATTTCGGGAGTCGCGCTCTGGCGGCTCGGCACCGAGGATCCCGGCGTCTGGAGCGATTTTGCAGGCTTCGGCCCGAACAGCCCGGTGCCCGACCTCTCGCTGCTGCGAAGCACCAAGAATACCGACGTCCAGGGCTCGGGCGAGATCCTGCGGATCACCGCCACGCCGACCGACGGCAGCCGCGCCGTCGCCGCGGATTCGAAGGGGCTGATCCGGGGCGAGACCTACAAGGTGCTGCCGACGCCCTATGTCGTGCAGCGGACCGGCTACCGCCCCGGGCTCGTCGCGCTCACTTTCGACGACGGCCCGGATTCCGACTGGACTCCGAAGATACTCGACATTTTGAAGCAGAAAGGCGTGCCGGCGACCTTCTTCGTCGTCGGCGCCAACGCGCTCAGCCATCCGGGCCTGCTCAACCGCATCGTCGCCGACGGGCATGAGATCGGCAACCACAGCTACACCCACCCGAACATGGCGCAGATTTCGGACCGCGCCGTCCAGCTCGAGCTCAACGCCACCGAGCGGCTGGTCGAGGCCTATACCGGCCGCGGCATGCGGCTCTTCCGCGCGCCTTTCTTCGGCGATGCGGAGCCGACCACGGCCGACGAGCTCGGCCCGGTCCTCGCCGCCCAGCAGCGCGGCTATCTGAGCGTCGGCCTCCATGTCGATACCGAGGATTGGCAGCGGCCCGGCGTCCAGACGATCCTCCAGAACGGGGTGAGCGAGGTGCTTGCCGGCAACCAGGACCGGTCCGGCAACATCATCCTGCTCCACGACGGCGGCGGCAACCGCTCCGAGACGGTGGCGGCTTTGCCCCGGCTCATCGACATCTTGAAGGCCCGCGGCTACCGCTTCGTCCGCGTGTCGGACCTGGCCGGGCTGACCCCGGCGCAGGTGATGCCGAAGATCGAGGGGAGCGACCTGCTCGCGGTGCGCGCGGACGTCGCCATCTTCCTCGCTCTGGCCGGCCTCGCCGCCTTGCTCTCCTTCATCTTCTACGTCGCGATCGTGCTCGGCCTCCTGCGCGCTTTCTCGCTGACCCTGCTTGCGGCGACGGCGCCGCGCGACACGCCGCCCGACCATGCCGACCAGCTCATCTCCGTCCTCATCCCGGCCTATAACGAAGCGCGGGTGATCGAGGCTTCGGTCCACCGCGTCCTCGCCAGCCGGGACGCCCAGATCGAGGTGATCGTCATCGACGACGGCTCGAAGGACGGCACCGGCGACATCGTCGAGCGCGCCTTCGCCGACGATGAGAGGGTGCAGCTCCTGCGGCTGCCGAACGGCGGCAAGGCGCACGCGCTCAACCGCGGGCTCGAGCGCGCCCATGGCGAGATCATCGTCGCGCTCGACGCCGACACCCAGTTCGAGCCGGAGACGATCGCAAGGCTCGCCCGCTGGTTCGCGCGGCCGGAGATCGGCGCCGTCGCCGGCAACGCCAAGGTCGGCAACCGGGTGAACATCGTCACTCGGTGGCAGGCGATCGAATATGTGACCGCACAGAATCTCGAGCGACGCGCGCTTGCGCGGCTCGACGCGATCATGGTCGTGCCGGGGGCGGTCGGCGCCTGGCGGCGCGCGGCGCTCGCCGAGGTCGGCGGTTTCCCGATCGACACGCTCGCCGAGGATCAGGACCTCACCATCGCGATCCAGCGCGCCGGCTGGAGGGTCGCCAACGACGTCGACGCGGTCGCCTGGACCGAATCGCCGCAAAGCCTGCGCGGCCTCGCCAAGCAGCGCTTCCGCTGGGCGTTCGGAACGCTGCAATGTCTATGGAAGCACCGCATCATCCTGCGCCGGCGCAGGCCGCGCGGGCTGGCGCTGATCGGCATTCCGCAGGCCTGGCTGTTCCAGATCCTCTTCTCGCTTTTCTCGCCTTTGATCGACCTTGCCTTGCTGCTCAGCATCGTCTCGACGATCAGCCGGGTGCGGCAGCATGGCTGGGCCCAGACCAACACCGACGTGTTCGAGATGGGCGCCTTCTGGCTGACCTTCGTGCTCTTCGACCTGATCTGCGGCTTGATCGCCTATAGGCTCGATGTTCGCGAGAAAAGCTTCCCGGCCTTCCTCCTGATCGCCCAGCGCTTCGTCTATCGGCAGCTCATGTATTGGGTGGTGATCCGCGCGGTGGCGGCGGCGCTTCGCGGCCGCTGGGTCGGCTGGGGCAAGCTGGAACGGACCGGCCGCGCGACGGCGCCGACCGCCGCCGGCTCCTGACCCCGGCCTGGGCCCGCCCCGAACATCCGCTATCGGTCAATTGCATTGGCGGCTCCGGTCCCATAGGCTGCGGCCGGAAGGGGTGAGATGAACAAGCCGAGCCGCAGAAGCCGGGGAACGACCACGATCGAGGATGTCGCGCGCGCGGCGGGCGTGTCCGCGATGACCGTCTCGCGCGTGATCAACGGCGGCCAGAACGTGCGGGAATCGACCCGCAACGCCGTGCTCGAGGCGGTGAAGACGCTCAATTACTCGCCCAACACGGCGGCGCGCAGCCTCGCCGCCGGCGAGGCGACCCATATCGGCATGCTCTACGCCAATCCGAGCGCCGCCTATCTCAGCCAGTTCCTGATCGGCGCGCTGCATGCGGCGCGGCGGGCCGGCTGCCACCTCGTCATCGAATCCTGCGAATCCGAGGATGCGGACGAGCAGGCCGAGGTCACGCGGCGCTTCGCGACCAGCGACGTCGAGGGCGTCGTGCTGCCGCCGCCGCTTTCGGAATCGCAGCCGATCATCGCCGAGCTGGCGGCGATCGGAATCCCCGTCGTCACCGTCGCCATGGGCTCGCCGCAGGAAGACAGCCTCAACGTCCGCATCGACGATTTCGCCGCGGCGGCCGAGATGACGCGCTATCTGCTCAGCCTCGGCCACCGCAGCATCGGCTTCATCAAGGGCCATCCCAACCATATTGCCAGCCACGATCGCGCCCGCGGCTTCGCGGCGGCGCTCCGGGAATATGGCGTCGATCCGGACGAGGCGCCGATGGAGCAGGGCTATTTCACCTATCGCTCGGGCCTCGCCGCGAGCGAGCGGCTGCTGTCGCGACCCAAGCCGCCGAGCGCGATCTTCGCGAGCAACGACGACATGGCAGCCGCCGCGATCAGCGTCGCCCACCGCCGCGGCCTCACCGTGCCGGGCGATCTCAGCGTCGTCGGCTTCGACGACACCTCGCTCGCGACCACCGTCTGGCCCGAGCTGACCACGGTCAAGCAGCCCATCTCGGCCATGGCCGAAGCGGCGCTCGAGCTGCTCCTCGCCGATCTGCGCGGGCGCCGCTCCGGCACCGGGCGTCATTTCGCCGAGCGGGTGCTGGAGCATGAGCTGATCGTCCGCGAATCCTCCTCCGCGCCGGGCACGCTTTGGGTCGGCCGCAGCCGCCGCTCGCGGACCGCGCCGGTTCACACCGCCGACGTGAGCTAGTTTCGGAGGCCGACCGGCCCGGAAAAATCGCGGCCGAATTCATCTGGCGCAACCCGCCCCGTTAGCGCTAACAGTAGCACCATCCGTGAAAAGCGGAGAGCGGGAGAGGAGAGGGACATGACGGAACCGAGCCCGGCACGGGCCAATATGGGCTTTATCGGCGCCATCGTCGCGGTTGCGACGATCGGCGGCTTCCTGTTCGGCTATGACAGCGGCGCCGTGAACGGCACGCAGCCGGGACTGACCGCGGCCTTCGGCCTCGTTCCCGGCAGCTTCTCGCCGGGGAACGGACTCGCCTTCACCGTCGCTTCGCTGCTGATCGGCTGCTTCATCGGCGCCTTCTTTGCCGGCCGCCTTGCGGACGTCGCCGGCCGGCGCAACGTGATGAGGCTTGCTGCATTGCTGTTCCTGGTGGGCGCGCTCGTGCAGGGCATCGCCCACGATCATTTGATCTTCGTCCTCGCCCGAATCCTCGGCGGAATGGCGGTGGGCGCGGCGAGCGTCCTCTCGCCAGCCTACATATCCGAAGTCGCGCCGGCGAGCATTCGCGGCCGAATGACGACCGTGCAGCAGATCATGATCATCACCGGCCTCACCGCCGCGTTCGTGGTCAATTATTTCCTGGCCGCCGCCGCGGGTGTCTCCACCGCTCGGTTCTGGGGCGGTCTCGAAGCCTGGCGATGGATGTACCTGATCCAGGCGCTCCCGGCGGCGATTTTCCTTATCGCCTTGTTCTTCATTCCCGAGAGCCCGCGCTACCTGGTTTCAAGGGGGCGTCTGGACACCGCACGCTCCGTGCTGACCAGGCTGTTCGGCGGGGACGTCGCCGACGCCAAGCTCGACGAGATCCGTGCCACGTTCAGCGCCGATCACCGGCCGCAGCTCAGCGACGTGCTCGCGCCGGCGGGCGCGCGTGGCGTCCTCGGCATTCGCCCGATCGTCTGGGTGGGCATCATGCTGGCGGTGTTCCAGCAGCTCGTCGGAATCAACGTCATCTTCTATTACGGCGCGACCTTGTGGCAGCTCGCCGGCTTCAGCGAGAGCGATTCGCTGCTGATCAACATCGTCTCCGGCGCGGTCTCGATCGCCGCCTGCTTCGTGACCATCGCCGTCATCGACAAGATCGGCCGCAAGCCGCTGCTGCTGATCGGCTCGGCGGGCATGGCGGTGACCTTGTTCGTCATGGTCTATGCGTTCAGCCACGGCTCGCTCGACCCGAAGGGCAATCTCGTCCTGTCCGCCGATCTCGGCCGAATCGCCGTGGTCGCCGCCAACCTCTACGTGATCTTCTTCAACGTCTCCTGGGGCCCGGTCATGTGGGTCATGCTCGGCGAGATGTTCCCGAACCAGATCCGTGGGTCGGCGCTTGCGGTCGCCGGCTTCTGCCAATGGTTCGCCAACTTCCTCATCTCCTTCACCTTCCCGCCGATGGCGGCAAATCTCGGCCTGGCGGGGAGCTACACCTTCTACGCGGTGTGCGCGGTGATCAGCTTCTTCCTGGTCGCAAGGTTCATCCGCGAAACCAAGGGCAAGGAGCTGGAGGAGATGCAGGGCTAGGGGGTCCGTGCCCGGTTCCCGCATCGCCGGTTGATTCAAACGGGGGTGCCGTCGCAAGGCGGTGCCCCCTTCCTTTTGGAGGCCCAGATGAGTCGCACGCCAGTCCACCCCTTCCGCTCGCGCGAGTGGTTCGCCGCTCCCGGCCGCAGCGACATGGCGGCGCTCTATCTCGAGCGGTTCATGAATTACGGGATCACGCCGGACGAATTGCGATCCGGCCGGCCGATCGTCGGCATCGCCCAGACCGGGTCGGACATCAATCCGTGCAACCGCGTCCACCTCCAGCTCGCGCTGCGCGTCCGCGAGGGCATTCGCGACGCGGGCGGGATCGCGATGGAATTCCCGGCTTATTCGATCTTCGAGAATTGCCGCCGGCCGACCGCCGCGCTCGACCGCAATTTCTCCTATCTGGCTTTGGTCGAGACGATGAACGGCTATCCGCTCGACGCAATCGTCCTCACCACCGGCTGCGACAAGACCACCCCGGCCGCGATCATGGCGGCCTCGACCGTCGACATCCCGGCGATCACGCTCAACAGCGGGCCGATGCTCGACGGCTGGCATGACGGAGAGCTGGTCGGGTCCGGCACCGTCATCTGGCGCTCGCGCCGAAAGCTCGGCGCCGGCGAGATAGACGAGGAGGAATTCCTCCGCCGCGCCGCCGATTCCGCGCCATCGACCGGCCATTGCAACACGATGGGCACGGCCTCGACGATGAACGCCGTGTCCGAGGCGCTCGGCATGTCATTGCCCGGCCAGGCCGCCATCCCCGCGCCCTATCGCGAGCGCGGCCAGATGGCCTATGAGACCGGCAGGCGGATCGTCGAAATGGCCTATGAGGATCTGCGGCCGTCCAGGATCCTGACCCGCGCCTCCTTTTTGAACGCGATCCGCCTCGTCACCGCGATCGGCGGCTCGAGCAACGCGCAGCCCCACATCGCCGCCATGGCGCGCCACGCCGGAGTCGAGATGAACGACGACGACTGGATGACCTACGGCTATGATTTGCCCCTGCTGGTGAACATGCAGCCGGCCGGAAAGTATCTCAGCGAGCGCTTCCACCGTGCCGGCGGCGTTCCGGCGGTGATGTGGGAGCTGCTCAAGGCCGGCAAGCTCGACGGCGACGCGATGACCTGCACCGGGCGCACCCAGGCCGAGAATGTCCAGGGCCGCGAGGCGAAGGACCGCGAAGTGATCTTCCCGTTCGACCGGCCGCTCAAGGAACGAGCCGGCTATCTCGTCCTCAAGGGCAATCTGTTCGACTTCGCGATCATGAAGACGAGCGTGATCTCCGAGGATTTCCGCGCCCGCTATCTCTCCCGCCCCGGCCATGAAGGCGTGTTCGAAGGCCGCGCGATCGTGTTCGACGGCTCGGACGATTATCACCACCGGATCAACGACCCGGCGCTTGGCATCGATGAGAATTGCATCCTCGTCATCCGCGGCGCCGGCGTGATCGGCTGGCCGGGCTCGGCCGAGGTGGTCAACATGCAGCCGCCCGACGAATTGCTTCAGCGCGGAATCATGAGCCTGCCGACCCTCGGCGACGGCCGCCAGTCGGGCACGTCCGACAGCCCCTCGATCCTCAACGCCTCGCCCGAAAGCGCGGCCGGCGGCGGCCTCGCCTGGCTGCGCACCGGCGACCTGGTCCGCATCGACCTCAACACCGGCCGCTGCGACGCCCTGGTCGACGCCGCCGAGATCGCCCGCCGCAAAGCCGAACCCCCGCCGCCCGTCCCGGGCAGCCACACCCCCTGGGAAGAGCTCTACCGCGCCACCACCGGCCAACTCGACACCGGCGCGGTGATGGAGATGGCGGTCAAGTACCGCGGGGTGGCGAAGAAGACGCCGCGGCATAACCACTAGCTTCGTCATTCCTAGTGGGAAACGAAGCTGAAACCCCGTGCGACCTCTCCCATTTGCGGCAGCAAATGGGAGAGGGGGACCGCCCGCCGACCTCGGCGCAGCCGAGGGAAGAGCGGGTGGTGGTGAGGGCGGG
>DASUHH010000059.1:0-21872 GCA_036273615.1 Allosphingosinicella sp.
AACCCGCGCCTCCAGATCCACATAGGAGAAAAGCGACCCTGAGCAACTGTCGAACCCGCGCATCACACCCTCCCCGCCAGACAAGAGAGTGAATCACGAAACCCCTAAGTGCGCCACCACTTCTTCAACAGCCTGCTAGACGCGGCCCAGCCCGTCGCCCTCCGGCGCACCCATTGCCGCCCCGATCGGACGCGCCTGGATCCGGTGCATGGCCGCGCGCAGGGCGAGACCGAAGGCGAGCAAGGCGAGACACCAGAGATCGGCCTCGGCTCCCGACCCGTAGAAAGCGAACAGGATGAAGAGGAGCGCGATGACGAGCAATGCGCGGGACGCGAGTGACCGGCTGATCCGCCACGCTGCAACGGCGCCGGCCAGGTAGACGACGAGAATCGCGGACGTCGACAGCAGGATGATGAAGGCGAACAGGCCGTTGGTGGCCCGGCTGGCATTGGCGAGGATCAGCAGCACGGCGAGGACCGAGCCGGCGATCTGCGCTCCGACCGGCGTTCCGGCGCCGCGCGTGAAGGCCATGAAGGCGGGAAGGTCGCGGCGAAGGCCCATCGAATAGCCGAGCTCGCCCGAACCGAGGATCAGCCCGTTGAGGCAGCCGAAGGCGGCGACCGCGATCGCGACCGCCGCAAGCGACGCGACGCCGCCGCCCCATTGCCCGGAAATGACCTCGGCAAAGGGTGCGGGCGACGCGGCCGCCAGCCTGGCGGGAAGAAGAAGCTGCACGCCGCTGCTCGCCAGGAGGTAGAGCAAGGCGACGAACAAGGTGCCGCCGAGGATGGCGAGCGGGACGGTGCGCGACGGGTTGCGGACCTTGTCGACCAAGGTCGTCGCATTTTCGAATCCGGTCAGCGAAAAGAAGGTCAATGCGACGGCGCTCCCGAAATTGGCGAGCGTGAAGGGCGCCGGGGCGAGCGGCTGATAGCGGCCGCCGCCCGCCCCGCGCAGCGCGAGGATCAGGATCACGGCGAACAGCGGCAGCAGCTTGATCGCGACCGTCAGGATCGACATTCCGCCCGACGCGCGCACGCCGACCGCATTCACCGCGGTCAGCAGGACGACGCTCGCAATCGCGACCGGGATGATGAAACCGGGCCCGGAGAAAGCGGGATCGACCCACGACAGGGCCGACGCCACGGCGATGCCCGTCGCGGCTTCGGCGACCCAGTTGGAGACCCAGAAGGACCAGGCGGTGAGGAAAGCGGGCGTCGGTCCCAATTCCCGCTCGACATTGGCCTGGATGCCGTCGCCGCCGAGCCGCGACAGGCGGGCGAGCGCGAAGGCGATGCACAAGGCGCCGGCGCTGCTCAGGATCCAGGCGACGATCGCGTTGATCCCGAGCGGGGCAAGCGCGACCGGGAGCATGAAGATTCCGGTTCCGACCATCGTCCCGACGACGAGCGCGCTCGTCATCCAGATGCCGATGCGATGGTCGCTTGCCTCCCCCATTGGCGCGAGACGTCTCACGAATGGCGGCAGGTGGCAACGAGTTTGCGAAGTGGTGTGGGGCTGTTCGAACGTGTCGGCGCCGGCGGCTTGAGGGCTGGCAGATCACTCTGCTCGCCCCGTGCGGCCGGACTTGGCATCAAGCGCGCGCCGACCGCGAGCGGGAACGGCAGGAAAGCGTAGCGGCCGGCGGCCTTCCGAGGCGGGAGGGCCAGCCTCAATACGTTTGTGCTGGCAAGCCGCTGATCGCTGGAGAGCTCGCGACATTATGGCTCAGTGACGGCCTTTCTGAGCCTCATTCTCCAGTTCCTTTGCGTAGCTAACCACTCGATCACGGAAAGCCCTTTGGGCATTCGATTGAAGAAAGATAAGGGCCATGGCCGATGCTGACGATATCTCCGTCATCATATCATCCGAGTGCAGCATCCGGCGCGCTGAGTATGCCAGGGTCCCGTCAGGACTGGGCGCCAAGAATTTACAACTGCCTGCCGGCTCCGCATGCACAACGGAATGGAAATCGTCGATAATGGATTTGATGATCTCATCATCTGCACCATCCTGACCACTCATCAACGTGAGGAGTGTTCGTAGGTGGGGTCGCTTGCCTCGTTCCCACCCACGTGCCCAGAGATCCGGGCCATCAGGCTGGTTGACAATATAATCCACGACCGCCGTGCGTTCGATAAGGGGACGCAACAGGATCTTGGCGCCAGTGAGATAGGCTTGGCGTACCAATTCCCGGATCGACGCCGCAATCGATATGCTCGTCGGCACTAGGTCTATCACAGCAGCTTCAATAACGGTTAGATGCGCTCCTCGCATCAGAGGCGAGAGCACATTACACACGTCCCAAGCAGAGATTAGAGCCTCGTCAAAACGTCGAACGACCTCCAACTGCCCGTACGGTTCATCCGCGGGGGTGTAGAATCGCTCTTGTTCGGTCACTATCGCGTCAGCTTCCGGTACGTCACCCGGTGCGGGCGCTCCGCCTCCGGGCCCAGGCGCCGGATCTTGTCTTCCTCATAGGCTTCGAAATTGCCTTCGAACCATTCGACATGGCTGTCGCCTTCGAAGGCGAGGATATGGGTCGCGAGCCGGTCGAGGAAGAAGCGGTCGTGGCTGATCACCACCGCGCAGCCGGCGAAATTCTCGAGCGCCTCCTCCAATGCGCGAAGCGTCTCGACGTCGAGGTCGTTGGTCGGCTCGTCGAGCAGGAGGACGTTGCCCCCCTGCTGCAGCATCTTCGCCATATGGACGCGGTTGCGCTCGCCGCCCGACAATTGGCCGACCTTCTTCTGCTGGTCGCCGCCCTTGAAGTTGAAGGCGCCGACATAGGCGCGGGTCGCGACCTCGTTCTTGCCGAGCCTGAAGATATCGAGCCCGCCCGAAATCTCCTCCCAGACATTCTTGTTCGGGTTGAGCGCGTCGCGCGACTGGTCGACATAGCCGAGATGGACGGTCTCGCCGATCCGGATCGTGCCGGAATCGGGCTGCTCCTGTCCGGTGATCAATTTGAACAGGGTCGTCTTGCCGGCGCCGTTCGGGCCGATCACGCCGACGATCCCGCCCGGCGGCAGCGAAAAGCTCAGATCGTCGAACAGCAATTTGTCGCCATAGGCCTTTGACAGGCCCTTGGCCTCGATCACCGTGCCGCCGAGACGCTCGGGCATCTGGATCAGGATCTGGGCCTTGCCGAGGGTGCGATTCTCCTGCGCCTCGACCAGTTCGTCGAAGGCGCGGATGCGGGCCTTTGACTTGGCCTGGCGGGCCTTGGGCGAGCGGCGGATCCATTCGAGCTCGTCGGAGATCGCCTTGCGGCGGCCCTCATCCTCGCGCTCTTCCTGCTCCAGCCTCTTCGCTTTCCTCTCCAGATAGCCGGAATAATTGGATTCGTAGACATAGTAGCGGCCGCGATCGAGCTCGAGCACCCAGTTGACGACATTGTCGAGGAAATAGCGGTCGTGGGTGACGAGGATGACGTTGCCGGCATAGTCGACCAGATGCTTTTCGAGCCACTGGACGCTCTCGGCGTCGAGATGGTTGGTCGGCTCGTCGAGCAGCAATATGTCGGGCTTTTCGAGCAGCAGGCGAGTCAGCGCCACGCGCCGTTTCTCCCCGCCCGAGAGATTGGCGACCTCGCTGTCTCCCGGCGGGCAGCGCAGCGCATCCATCGCGATCTCGAGCTGGTTGTCGAGCGTCCAGCCGTCGACGGCGTCGATCTTCTCCTGAAGCTCGCCCATCTCGGTCATCAGGGCGTCGAAATCGGAATCCTCGGGCGGATCGGCCATCAAGGCGGAGATGGCATTGAAGCGCTCCATCATGTCGGCGACCGGGCGGACGCCGTCCATGACATTCTCCTTGACCGTCTTCGTGGGATCGAGCTGCGGCTCCTGCTCCAGATAGCCGACCCTGATCCCCTCGCCCGGCCAGGCCTCGCCCTGAAACTCCCGGTCGCGGCCGGCCATCACCTTCATCAGGGTCGACTTGCCCGAGCCGTTGGGGCCGATGATCGCGATCTTCGCGTCGGGATAGAATTGCAGGTTGATGTTGTTGAGGATGGGCTTGGGCTGACCAGGGAAGGTCTTGGTCAGGTTCTTCATCACGAAGCTATACTGTGCAGCCATGGCGGCGCTCGGACTCCAGCGGTTACGGGATCGGGCGCCTCACTAGTGCGCGTCACGGCCGAACGCAAACCGGCCCTTGCGGACGATCCTCGCCAGCGTCCAGCCCGCCGCGACGATGACGAACGGCATCGCCGGATAATGGTAGCGAACCTGGCCGGTGAAGGCGAAAGCGATGAGCGTCGCGAAGAGCGGCATGCACAGGAGCAGGCCGAGCTTCATCCGCCCCGGGTCGCGGCCGCGCAGCACCCCATGTGCCGCGGCGGCGAAGCAGCAGGCGCCGAGCAGCAGCAGGACCGAATAATAAAGCTGGTTCGCCCATTGCACGGCGATGAGCGCCGCGCCCGCGCCCGGATAGGCATATTCCAGCATCCAGAAACCGTCGCTGTCCTTGCGCCAGAGCATGACGGACTTGCGCACCCCGAGCGCCGCCCAGCGGCCGGGATGGGCGCGGATCCAGTCCTTCGCCATCGCCTTGAAGCGGCGGTCGAGCTCGACCTGGCGGACGATGCGCTGGTCGTAGGGGATTCCGGAGGCGCGCCAGAGCGGGCTGTCCTGCCACTCGAAATGGTCGCCAGTCGCTTCGTCATTGGCGCCGGTCAGCAAAGCGACGCCGCCATTGGTCGAGACGGGAACGAACTGCCCGAGCATTTTCTCGTTGCGCAGGCTCCACGGCAGCATGACCGCGGCGAGGGCGAGGTGGACGAGGATCGCGGCCCTGGCGGCGTCGCGCCAGCCGACGCTCCCGACGATCAGGAGGGCGGCGATCGCGCCGGCCGGGAAGAGCATGGTCTGCGGCCGCACCAGGGTCGCGGCGCCGAAGAGCAGGCCCGAGAGAAGGAGGAACCGGACGTCGCGCGGACGGCCGACGAGCAGCGCGAAGGCGGCCATGACGAGCGCGGTGTAGCTCGTCTCCGACATCACCGCGCCGGCATAAGCGATATGGGCGGGATAGAGCGCGTAGAGCAGGCCGGCGATGCGGGCGGCGGCCTCGCCGCCGGCGACATTGCGCCCGAACCAGAGGATGAGCCAGAGGATCGCGGCCGCGGCGGCGAGGTTGAGCAGCATCGGGCCGAGCAGCGAGGGTCCGAAGACCAGCATCGTCGCCGCGAGAAGGCCCGGATAGCCGACCGGCCAGAAGGCGGTGGGATGGCCGCCCTCGCTATAGCCTTCGCCATGGACGAGGCCGAGCGCCCGGTCGAAATAGAAGGCGCCGTCCGAAGCCGGCGGCTGTGGAACGAGCAGGATGAGGAGGAGCCTCAGGCCGAGCGCAAGAGCGAACAGAGCCGGCACCACCCAGCGCCGCTCCGCGAAGGCGCGCAGCCGCGCTGCGTCCGGACGCGGAGCCGGTACGGCGGTCCCGGCGATGCTTCCCATACGGCCCCTTTCCGCGCTTTCCCTTAGCGTCGGCCGCTTAACAAATTCACCGCCTTGTTGCGCTGCGGCCTTGCTGGCATGGGTCCTGGCCCATGACATGCAAGCCGCTCGCGATCGCCCTTCCCTTCCTCGCTTTCGCCCTCGCCGCCGCCGCCCCGCCTCCTCCGAACGGCTCTGCCGACGCGGAAAGGCTGCGCGACGCCGCGCTTGCCGGCGACCATGTCGCCTGGGATATCGTCGAGGGGCTGACCACCGAGGTCGGCCAGCGCCTCGCCGGCACCGAGGCCGAGGCGCGGGGGCGCGCTTGGGCGGTGCGCCGGTTGAACGCGCTCGGCTTCAGGAACGTCCATGTCGAGGAGGATGTGATGCCGGTCTGGGTGCGCGGCGCCGAGAGTGCGGAGATCGTCTCGCCTTATCCCCAGCGCCTCGTCGTGACCGCGCTCGGGCGCAGCGGCGCGACCCCGCCCGACGGCGTGACCGCCCAGGTGGCCGGCTTCGACGACATCGCCGCGCTGGAGGCCGCGCCGCCCGAGGCGGTGCGCGGCAGGATCGTCTTCGTCAGCCACGCGATGAAGCCGACCCAGGACGGATCGAGCTACGGCTATTACGGCCCGGTGCGGCGGTCCGCCCCCGCCATCGCCGCGCGCAAGGGCGCGGTGGCGGTCGTCATCCGCTCGCTCGGCACCGACCATCACCGCAATCCCCATACCGGCGTGACCGTCTGGGGCGATGTTCCGCCGATCGCGGCCGGCGCGCTCGCAATCCCCGACGCCGAGAATCTCCGGCGCATGCTCGCCCGCGGCCGCCCGGTGACGATGCATCTGGTGATGACTCCGCGCATGATCGGCGATCGGCCGTCGGGCAATGTCGTCGCCGAGGTGCCCGGGACCGATCCCTCCGCCGGGATCGTCCTCATCGGCGGCCATCTCGACAGCTGGGATCTCGGCACCGGCGCGATCGACGACGCGGCGGGCGTCGCCATCACCGCCGCCGCCGCCAAACAGGTCATGGATGCCGGCCGTCCGCGCCGGACGATCCGCCTGGTGTGGTTCGGCGACGAGGAGACCGGCGGCACCGGCAGCAAGGCCTATTTCGCCGCCCACAAGCAGGAGCATGTCGTCTTCGTCGGCGAATCCGATTTCGGCGCCGACCGGGTGTGGCGCGTCGTCCCGAGCCTGGCCGCCGCGAACGCCAGGGTCGCGGACCGGATCGCCGCGGCGCTCTTCCCGCTCGGCATCGCCCGCGGCGCCGGCGAGGTGGAGGCCGGCGCCGACCTCAACGCCTGGATCAAGGCAGGCTCGGCCGGCGCCGACCTCAGCCAGGACGGCACCCGCTATTTCGACTGGCACCACACGCCCGACGACACGCTCGACAAGATCGATCCGGCGCAGCTCCGCCAGAATGTCGCCGCCTGGACGGCGATGCTGTCCGTCGTCGCCAACGCGCCCGAGGAGATCCGGGCGGTGCCGCCGCATTCTTGATCCAGGCTGCTTGACCTTGCCTGCGGCAGGGCTGACATTTCCGCGTTCAACGGGGGCAATCGAAAGATGAGGCGTCACGCAGCCTTTTTTCTCGCGGGCGCGGCGCTTGCCGCGGCCGCGCCGGCCAGCGCCGCCGGCACGGACGACGGCGCCGAATCGCTGAAGGACCTGTCGATCGAGCAGCTCGCCCAGCTTCCGGTGCGCTCGGTCTCCAAGCAGGCGGAGCCGGTCAGCGCCGCGCCGGCCTCGATCTTCGTCATCACCTCCGACGACATCCTGCGCTCGGCGGCGACCTCGCTTCCGGATGTGCTCGCGCTGGCGCCCAACCTGGAGGTCCAGCATCTCGACGCGCGGCAATATGCGATCAGCGCGCGCGGCTTCAACGGCTATGAGAGCGCCAACAAGCTGCTCGTCCTGATCGACGGCCGCAGCGTCTATACGCCGCTCCATTCCGGCGTGATCTGGGAGCTGCAATCGCCTTTGCTCGAGGACATCAACCAGATCGAGGTGGTGACCGGCCCCGGCGGAACGCTCTATGGCCCCAATGCGGTGAACGGGATCATCAACGTCACCAGCAAGGATTCGCGCGACACGATCGGCGGCCTGGTCCGCGGCACCGCGGGCGATCGCGAGCAGACGCTCGGCCTTCGCTACGGCGCGAAGCTGGGCGCGGACGGCGCGATCCGTTTCTATGCCGACGGCTATAATCGCGACGGCATGCCCGCCGGGCCCGCCGGCAATGCCGACGATCATTTCAAGGGCTGGCAGGGCGGCTTCCGCGCCGACTGGGGCACCGCCGACCATTTCACCGTCCAGGGCGACATCTTCTCCCAGATGCCCGACAGCTTCGACGACGACAATGATCATGGCCGCAACCTGCTGGCGCGCTGGACCCATCCGACCGGCGAGGAATCCGCGCTCCAGCTCCAGGCTTATTATGACGATTACTGGCGGCGCATCACCCTGGTCGAGGACCGGCTGCAGACTCTGGATGCCGAGGCCCAGTACAATTTCCATGTCGGCGCGCACGGCCTGGTATTCGGCGCGGGCGTCAGGACGACGCGCGATCTGTTCGTGAACGGGCTCAACCCGTTCGTCCTGGTCCCGGACAGCGAGCGGCTGTGGATCGGCAACGTCTTCGCCCAGGACCGGATCGCGCTCGGCCGCAGGCTCGACCTCATCGCCGGGATGAAGCTGGAGGAAAGCTCGTTCGCCGGCCTCGAAGCCCTGCCCAACGTCCGGCTCGCTTATCATCCGAGCGACAAGGTCCTGCTCTGGACGGCGGTCTCCCGGGCGGTGCGGACGCCGTCGCGGATCGACCGCCAGCTCACCTTCCCCGGCCTCGTCCCGCCGGCGCCCGATTTCCAGTCGGAAAAGCTCATCGCCTACGAAGCCGGCTATCGCGGGCAGCCGTCGCGGACGACCAGCCTTTCCGTCTCTTTCTATTACAATGTCTATGACGACATCCGCACGACCGAGGTCCTGCCCGGCGGCGCGACCTTCCAGCTTCAGAACGGCCTCGCCGGGGAAACCTACGGCGTCGAGGCCTGGCTGACCCAGCAGATCCTGCCCAGATGGCGGTTGAGCCTCGGCGCCGCGACGATCGGCAAGCATTTCCACACGAAGCCGGGCCATGCCGACATCACCAACGACCGCGCGCTCGGAACCGACCCGGGCCACCAGTTCAGCGCCCGTTCGAGCCTGGACCTGACCCATCGCCTGCATTTCGACGTCGACGCCCGCGCGGTCGGCGGCATCCCGGGCACCCCGCCCGTCCCGGCCTATGTCGAGGCCGATGCGCGGCTCGGCTGGGACGTCGGGCCGTTCGAGCTCTATGTCGCGGGCGAGAATCTCCTCCACGGGACGCATCTCGAGAGCAACGATCCGAACCGGGCGCAGCGGATCGCCCGCAGCGTCTTCGCGGGAACGCGGATCCGCTTCTGATGCATCGGCCCCCAAGCCTTCGAAGAACCGGGCTGCGACGGGCCGCTGCGTGTCTCGCCCTGCTCTGGGCCGCGCCCGCCGCCGCCCAGCCGAGCGAGAATGCGGTCAAGGCCGCCTTCCTCACCAAATTCCCGGCCTATGTCGATTGGCCGGCAAGCCTGCGAATCGCACCGGGCGCGCCGATCAATCTGTGCATCCTCGGCGGCGATCCGTTCGGGCGGACGATCGACGAGGCGGCGCGCGGCCAGCAGGTCGACGGCCACCCGATCGCGATCAGGCGCATGGCTGGCGCCGCCGGCGCCGAAATCTGCCAGATCGCCTTCGTCGACGGCGATTCCGCGCACGGCACCGGCGACATGCTGCGCGCGCTCCAGGGCAGGCCGGTGCTGACCGTCACCGACGGCCGCGACGGGCCGGAACGCGGCATGATCCATTTCGTCGTCGCGGGCGGCCGGGTGCGCTTCCATATCGACCAGGCGGCGGCCGAAAGCTGCGGCCTGACCTTCAACGCGCGCTTGCTCGCGATCGCGCTCAGCGTCAGGACGGGCCGCTGATGCCGCCTTTGCGCCGCCCCCTCACCCGCCTCGCCGAACGCTGGCAGAATGCGCCGCTCGCGGGCGGGCTGCTCGCCCTCTTCCTGCTCGCCGCCGGGCTCGGCGTCATCTTCCTCAGCGCCCGCAGCTATGCCTTTCAGAAGCAACAGGAAACCGAGGTCCAGGCACAGATCCTCGCCGCCAGCGTCACCGCCGCGCTCGATTTCGGCGACACCCGCACCGCGCAGGAATCGGTCGACGCGCTCGGCGTCAACCCGCAGGTGAGCGCGGCCGGAGTCTATGATTCCGCCGGGCGGCTGTTCGCAGGCTATGCCCGCTCGCCGGGCCTGCTCTCGGCCCGGTTCGACCGACGGGCGCCGCGCGGCGGCAATCTGGTCGAGGCGACGGCGCCGGTGCTTCGCGGCGGCCAGCCGATCGGGATCGTCTATCTGCAGGCGGTACGCGAGCCTTTGTCCCGCCGCCTCGCCCGCTACGGCGTCGTCGGCCTGCTGGCCTTGATGGCGGCCTTGATCGTCCTCATCCTCGGCATCGCCCAGAATGCCCTGCGCCGCGCCAATCGCGCGCTCGAGGAACGGGCGGAGGCGCTGAGCGGCGCCTATGCCGAGCTCCAGGTCCAGGTCGAGGAGCGCGCCAAGGCCGAGGAGCAGCTCCGCCAGGCGCAGAAGATGCAGGCCCTGGGGCAGCTCACCGGCGGCATCGCCCATGATTTCAACAATCTGCTGACCGTGATCCAGGGCTCGGCCGACATATTGCGCCGGCCCGGGCTGGACGAGGAGAAGCGCGTCCGCTTCGCCGGAGCGATCGCTCAGACGGCGACTCGGGCGGCGGCGCTCACGTCCCAGCTCCTCGCCTTCGCGCGGCGGCAGCCGCTCCAGCCGCAGATACTCGACGTCAACGAGCAGATCGTCGAGATGACCGACCTGCTCGACCGCGCGCTTGGCGAGCGAATCGCCATCCGCACCGATCTCGGCGCGGATCTCTGCGCGATCGAGGCCGATCCCGCCCAGCTCGAATCCGCGATCCTCAACATCGCCGTCAACGCCCGCGACGCGATGCTCGGCAAGGATCCCAGCGGCGGCGGCACCCTCACCCTGGCGACCGGCGACGCCGTCCTGGACGACGGCCGGCGCGCGGTCGCCATCTCGGTCGCCGATACCGGCACCGGCATTCCCGCCGAGATGCTCGAGCATGTGTTCGAGCCCTTCTTCACGACCAAGTCGGTCGGCCGCGGAACCGGCCTCGGCCTCAGCCAGGTCTACGGCTTCGCGACCCAGTCGGGCGGCGACATCAGGGTGGAGAGCGAGGTCGGCCGCGGCACCAGGGTGATCCTGATCCTTCCCTGCAGCACGAAGACGGAGGCACCCGAGGAGGTGCGCGAAGGCGGGCACGAAGGCGCGGCCCGCGCCGCCCATATCCTGGTCGTCGACGACAATGAGCCGGTCGGCTTGCTCGCCGAGGCCTTGATGGAGGAGCTTGGCCACAAGGTGACGCGCGCCCATTCCGGGCTCGAGGCCCTGCGCCTCGCGCAGCGGACCGGGTTCGACATCGTCTTCACCGACGTCGTCATGCCGGGAATGAGCGGGCTCGACCTGGCCGAGCGGCTGGCGGAGGTGCTGCCCGGCGTTCCGGTCGTCCTCACCACCGGCTTTTCCGACGAGATCGCCCGCTCGGGCACCGGCGGGCGGCCGGTGCTGTTCAAGCCCTATCGGCTGGACAGCCTGGCGGAGGTGCTCGATTCGGTGCTGGCCTCGAACGATCGGGAGCCCGCGGACCGGCAGGCCGGCGATCAATAAGCGGGCCCGAGCCGGCGAAAGACCCCCGCCTCGAGATCGGGCTCGAAATGCCAGTCCCACCAGCCGTCGTGCTGCGCCTCGCCGCGCCCGACCACCGTGATCCCCGCTTCGAAATGGGAGAGGCTGTAGCCCGGCGGCGCGGCGATGAAGACGTGCCTGCCATCGGGGTGAGTCACGGCCAGCCCCGCGGACGAAAGGGTGAGGACCGATCCGGTGCGCGGATCGGTGCGTTGCGCCTCCGTCACTGGATCGGACGAACCGCGACGACCTTCAGATGGGCCATGCGCTCGCTCGCCGGCACCTTCATCTCGAATTGGGAGCCTCCGCCGGGAAGGTAGTGGCCGGCATCGGTGTCGATCTGCGGGCCGACCGTTCCGGTGTCGGCTGGCATGGGATCGACGATCTCATAGGTGACGACGCGGTCGATCGCCGGCTTCCACGCGACCTTCACCGCCAGCCTGTAGCGGACGAAATGGACGTTGGGGATGAGGTCGTAGGTGCCGAAGCCGCCGGGCTTGTCGGTCGGCTGGCCCGGCGCGAGCGCCATCTGGAAGCGAAGGCCGACCGGCAGGTTGACGATCTGCACCTGGTGCCATTCCGGCCAGGGCGATTGCTGGGTGAGCAATTGCTCATAGGCGGCGTTGGCGGCGGAATCGTCCTGGTAGCGCCAGCGATTGTCGCGCCACCAGTCCGCCTTGAGCTGGGCGGGCGTGGATTTGTGGGCCGCGGGAACGGCGACGGACGCGGTGGCGGATGCCGCGGCCGGCGCCGGCGGCGCCGCCCCGGTGAAGGCCGCGAAGAAAAGAAGGCAAAGGCCCAGCAAAGCGTGACGATTCTTCATGATAGTCCTCCCGCCGCGCGTGCCGCGGCCAGCTTCGCCTGCGCCGCCGGCAGCCCTTCCGAATAGAAACGCTGGACGAAGGCGGCGGTCGGCGTGCCGCGCAGGCTCTCCATCAGGCTCTTCATCGGCTCGGGCATCTGCTCGAGCGCCGGCATTTTCGTCCCATATCCGGTCGGGAGGAGCAAAGGCGCGGCGGCGGCGGCGAGCGCGATGTCGCCGATCGTCATCCGGTCGCCCTGGAGATAGAGGCGGCCGTCGGCGACGCGCTTGTCGGTCTCGGCGAAGGTCGTCAGGATCTTCTGGTGCGCGGCATCGGCCGCCTGCTGCGAAAGATTGAGCTTGGACGAGATCAGGAGGCGCATCAAAGGATAGAAGATCGGCATGATCAGCCGCTCGAACCAGGAGGTCGGCGCGGCGAAGATCGGCGCCATCAATTTCCCCTGCGGCAGCAGATAATAATAAGCGTAGATCGCCGTCCCCGCCGACATCGTGCCGTTATACATCTGCCAGTCCGCCGCGACCGCCGCGGCGAGCGCCGGCTCGGTCGGGATCAGCTGGAAATCGGGCGGGACATGCTGGTCGTAAAACTGGGCGATCCCGTAGGGCCTGGCGACCTTGACCCCATCGCCATAGACCAGGGGCATGTCGGTTCCGCCGCTGTGCAGCAGCAAAGGCAGCAGGACGAAGGGCACGAGATGGTCGTGCTCGACATAGGGCACGCCATGATAACGGAGCAACATCCGCACCTGCTCGCTGTCGAGCGTCGGCGCGAAGGTCAGCATGGTGACGGGCGTCTGGCCGCTGCTGGTCATGTCCACGATCCCCCCTGGCGGCGCGATGGTGCCGGCCGCGCAACAATCTATGCCTGTCCGGGGTGTAGGGGAAGCGGGGATTCGGCGACAGCAAAGCTCCGCTGGAACGTCACCTTTGTTTCGCGTAGCAGGGCCCCGGCGGGCTTGCCCGCAAGCCTTAGGCAAAGGCGGGGAGTAGCGCAGCCTGGTAGCGCATCTGCTTTGGGAGCAGAGGGTCGCAGGTTCGAATCCTGTCTCCCCGACCATCCTGAAATGAGCCTGCTTCGGGGGCAGAAGCATTTCCTTCGCGCGTTCGAGCAGGCAGAACGGGTCTGTGAACGCTTCCTCCCCATCCGCTCCCGCCGAGCGCGCCGATCCGCGGGATGCGGCGGCGGCGTGGGCGGCGTGCCTGGAGGCGTTGCGCGAGGGGCGCGAGGAGGAGGGAATAAAGCTGGCGGAGGCGGCGCTGGCGCATCGGCCGGACGAGGCGCGGCTGCTCCATGTCGCGGGGCTTCTCTATCGACAGATCGACGAGAATGATGCGGCGATCCGGCATTTGAACCGGGCCGCGCGGCTTGCTCCGGGCGATGCGGCCATCGCCCATGCGGTGGCGCGCGTTCATCTGGAAGGTGGCCTTCCCTCCGCCGCCTTGTTCCGCAGGGCCTTGAGCCTCGCGCCGCGGGACGAGGATGCGATGATGGGCCTGATCGGGGCGACGGTTCGGGACCAGGGGCCGGCGGCGGGGCTGAAGCTGCTCGACGAGGCGGTCGTGCGCCATCCGCGCTGGATTCCGGCCCAGGACATGCTCGCCGAGCTTCGCTGGCAGAATGGCGACCGCGCCGGATATACGCGCCGGCTCGAAGCGACGCTCGCCGCCGATCCGCGCAACCTTTCCCTGTGGCGCAGCCTGATCTCGGCGCGGATCAATGCGGAGGATCTGGAGGGCGCGCTCGCGGCGGTCCGCGCCGGGCGCGCCGCCGCCGGCGATCATATGCTGTTCGACGCCAATGAGGCGACCTGCCTTGCCGATCTCGGCGCGACAGAGGAGGCAGAATCCCGGTTCGCCCGGCTCGGCGACGCGCCTGGCGCGGCCTTCCAGGTCCACCGCGTCCGCCATCTGCTGCGCACCGGACGTCCCGCCGAGGCTGCCGAGCTGGCCCTGCGCTTCACCGATATGCCGGCCGGCGACATGTTCTGGTCCTATGCCTCGCTGGCGTGGCGGATGACCGGCGATCCGCGCTCCGAATGGCTGGAGGGCGATCCCAGGCTGGTCGGAATCTACGATCTCGGCGACCATATCCCCTCGCTCGACGCGCTCGCCGCGCGGCTTCGGGCGCTCCATCTCTGGACGCACCAGCCGCTCGTGCAATCGGTGCGCGGCGGCACCCAGACCGACGGCCAGCTCTTCCCGCGGATCGAGCCGGAGATACGCAGCCTCCGCCGCGCGATCGCCGAGGCGGTCGCCGGGCATGTCGCCCGGCTCCCGCCGCCCGATCCGTCGCATCCCGTCCTGTCGCCGCGGCGCGACGCGCGCGTGCGCTTCGCCGGCTCCTGGTCGGTGCGGCTGGCCGGCGGCGGGCGCCATGTCAGCCACATCCATCCGATGGGCTGGTTCAGCTCGGCTTTCTACGTCGCCGTGCCGCCGCCCGAGGCGCGCGGGCCCGAGCCCGCCGGCTGGCTGACCCTCGGCGAGGCCCCGGCCGAGCTGAAGCTCGACCTGCCGCCCTTGCGCCTGATCGAGCCGAAGCCGGGCCGCCTCGTCCTTTTCCCCTCTTTGATGTGGCACGGAACGCGGCCGTTCGCGGCGGGCGAGCGGATCAGCGTCGCCTTCGACGTCGCTCGGCCGCCGCCGGCCGGATGAGCAGGTGCCGGCGGCACCTCGTCATTCACCCTCCCAATAATTGGGCTGGTCCGAACGGCGCGCCAGCCCGCGGAAGAGAGCGGGCTTTCCGTCCGGGCCGGGCGCCTGGACGCCATAAGCGACCTTGTCGCTGTCCGGATATTCGATGATGTCGGTGTCGAGCATCGTCGAGACCATCAGCACCTTGAGCGGCGCGGTTCCGGTGTTGCGGAGCTGGTGCGCCGTTTCCGGCCCGCCGGGCGGGCAGGCGAAGATGTCGCCCTTGCGGACTGCGCGCCGAGCATCGCCGATCCGCAGCTCGCCCTCGCCGTCCAGGATCAGGAACATCTCCTCGTTCACGCGGTGGTTGTGCGGCGGATAGGCGGCCTTGCCCGGATCGATCCGGGCGACGTTATAGCCGAGCTTGCGGGCGCCGAGCGCCTGGCCGAGGGCGGCCTTGTCCGCGCCGTAGCGCTCCGCCGGCGGCTGCTGGTCCGGCGGATAGCCTTTGTTCCAGCGCTCGAAGTCGAGATCGTCCAAATTGCATATCCGGATATCGGCCATGTCGCACCTCCGCGCCTTCAACGCCGAGACTCGGTGCGGCGGTTCCGCGACGTCGTCGCACGCTCGATGAGCGCCTGTCGCTCCGGAGCTGGCTTGCCGGCCAAGGCCGAAAGGGCGGCGGCTGGTGGGCCCGGCAGGATTCGAACCTACAACCAAGCCGTTATGAGCGGCCGGCTCTACCGTTGAGCTACAGGCCCCAAGCGCGCGCTCGCCTGCGGTCTAGCGAAGCCTTCCAGGCTTGGGAAGCTAACCTTGCTCGCTCGAGCGCTCGGCGGGCTCCAGAGGCGGCAGATAGAGGAAGAAGCGCGCGCCGCCGATGACGAGCGCGCCGCCGACCGCTTCGGCGAGGTTGCGGACGAGGCGGAGCGCGAATCCAAGGCCGAGCGCCGGCGCCCCGGGCCAGTCGCCCTCGGGGCTGTAGCCGGGATCGAGCAAGGCGCGTTCGTCGAGCCCGGCGATCGCCACCGGCCGGTCGATCGACAGGCAGAGCATCTTGCGCCGTGCTTTCTCGCCCTCGGCAAGCTCCTCCATCGCCATGCTGGCGCCGATCGTCTCCCCTTCCCCCGCCAGGCCGATCGTCGCGGCGAGGATTCGGGCGAACATCCGCTCGGCCGCGCCCTGCTCGACCCGGGCCGGCGGCAGGTCGCGCGCGATCTCGATCGCGATGCGGCTGCCGCGCTGGCGCGCCACCCGTTCATAGGCGTCGTGCAGCCGGCAGAGCAGGGCGACCGCATCGACGAAGCTCTCGTCGAGCTGGAGGCGGCGGGTCTCGATCCGCGCCGCCGTGTCGAGATCGTCGACGGCGGAGAGGAGGCTGTTCGCCTGCTCCATGATGTCCGCCGCCCGGCTTCGATAGGCGGAGGCGGCGGGCCCCATATATTGGCCGTCGATCATCTCCGCGAAGCCGACGATCGCGTTCAGCGGCGTGCGCAGCTCGTGGATGAGCTGTCGCAGCGATTCGGCGGGGATGCTCGTCCCGAACAGGCCGGCCGGCTCCGCCGGCTCGGCGGCGCCTTCGGGCCGCGCCACCTCGTCCACGCGCGGCCGCCGCGCGGTGCCGCGATAGCCGAGGAAATGGCCCTGGCGCGGGTCGAAGAAGGGCACGGCCGAGATCCGCCAGTCGCCCGACGCCGCGCCCGCGCCGGCGACGCTGAAGCGGGCGTCGCGGAACGGCGCCCTCTTCTCGAAGGCGCCGGCGGCCTGGCCGTCGACCCCGAACTGGCCGCGCTCGGCGATCGAGGCGATGCTCTGGCCGACGATCGGCCCGCGCGGGGCGCCTTCGACCCAGAAGATGGTGCCGTCGGCGCCCGCTTCCCAATGGAAGCTCTCGATCCGCGGCGCCGCCTCCATGGCCTCCGCGGTCGCGGGCGAGCCGGATTCGCGCTGGCGGCGGAAACTCTCGATCCGGGCGACGAGGTCGCGGATCTGGCTCTCGCCCGCCTCGACCACCGCTTCGACGCTCGCAACGCGCTCGCTGACATCGGCCTGCCCCGACAGCGCGAAATCGCTGCCGCCGAAGCCGGCGAGCGCGTGACGGACGTCGGGGGCGAGGTCGCGCCGGTGGCGGAGCAGGCTTCGCGCCGTCGGCGTCAGCAAAGGCAGCAATCGCAGCCATTCCCCGGCGTCGAGATGCGCGCCCGCGATCAAAGGCGCGGCGACCTGCGCCTGGTCGTCGGCGAAGAAGATCAGGATTTCGGACCAGACGCGGCGGCCGGAGAGGGATAAGGCGGCGCGCCGGCGGGTCTCGGCGGGGACTCGCGGGCGGCTGTCGCGAAGCCAGTCGAGCGCTTCCCACGCCTCCTCCTCGCCGCGGCCCTGGGCGAGCAGATCGACGAGCTGGCGCCACTTGGCGGCCAGCGCGGAGGACGGCTCCTCGCGCTGCGCCAGGACGGTCGCGATCATGTCGTTGAAGCGCACCTTTGCCCTCGACCGGAACGGGCCGCGGCTCGGCCCCACCTCAATCGTTAACGCGGCGCCTCGGCCGGCGGAAGGCGCCAAAAAGGCACGTCGCAATTTGGGACGCACGAAGGGACGCCGAAACCGCTCCGGCGCCACTTCCGGGTGGATGAAGGCCGATCAGCTATGCTGCTGGCCGAGCCAGGTCAGCCACAGGCCCGCAAGCTCGCTTCGCGGCCCCGTCACGGCGCGGAAGGCCGCCTCCGCCTCTGGCCGGTGGCCGCCAAGGACGAGCACGATGCCGAGCCTCGTATTGACCATGGCGGCGTCCACCCCGCCCTTCTGGAGCGCGACCCGATAGAGCTCGGCGGCCTTGGCATAATCGCCATAGCTCGCATAAGCGGCGGCGGTCGAGGCGGCCTGGCCCCCTGTCGCAGCGGCGCGCGCCCTTTGCTCGCTCGCGGGAAGCGAGGCGCGATCCTCGGCGATCTTGGCGCTGCTCCTCTGCAGCATCTGCTGGGCCTCGGTACCGCCGAGCTTGCCGGCATGGAGCCCGCTCTCCAGCACCGTCTTTTCCTCGCCCGGCAGGCCGCCCTCGTCGAGCATCGAGGCCAATTCGATATATTGGCCGGCGCTGTTCATGGCGCCGCTCGTATAGATCAGCCGCAGCAGGTCGAGCACCACGTCCTTCGTCAGATTGGGCTTGGCCTCGAAGAGGGCCACGGCATTGTTGAAATTCTGGCCGCTCGGGTAGTTTTTGAGCAGGGCCGAGTTCATCTGCGCGACCACCGCCTCATTGTGGGTCTGATAGGCGATGCCGAGCGCGTTGCGGTACCAGGGCTCGGGCGCCGGCTTGCCCGCCGCCTCGCTGAGCTGGATGGCATGGAGCAAGAGAGGCAGCGCCTCGGCATTCTTCTTCAGCTCCAGCTTGGCGCGCGCCAGGTCGATGATCGTGTCGGAATCGTTCGGATTGGCCGCCAGGATCGGAGTCAGCGTGCTCTCGACCAAAGCCCAATTGCCGGTATTGGCGGCGACGATTCCGATATTGTGGTTGACGGCCTGGGTCTCCGTCGCATCGGCGCCGCCGCTCGCCAGGATCGCCTGATAGGCGGCGAGGCGGGCCGGAGCGTCGTTCGCCTGCTCGGCATGCTGGAGCATCAATTTGGCGAGCACATATTTGTCGTCGGTCGTCTTCACCACCCCCTGGGCCGCGGCGAGCGCGGTGGGATAATTGGTCTCGTCATGGCCGTTGATGGCGTTCTGGAGCGCCGCGAGCGGCTTGCGCGCTTCGGGGCTGATGTTGAACTTGCGCGCCGGCGCCGGCGCCGGCGCCTGGGCGGCCGGCTTCTGCGCCCAGGCGGGCTTGGCGGCCGCGCCGGCCGCGAGCAGGGCCGCGGCGACGGCGATGGTGGAAACGAACCTCATTCCTTCTCTCCCGATAAGATCGCCTGCACACTCAGGCGTGCTGGCCGAGCCAGACGAGCCACAGGGATGCGAGGTCGGCCCGCAATCCGGTGACCGCCCCGAAAGCGGCCGCGGCCTCGGTGCGCCGGCCGGCGAGGGCCAGGGCGATGCCGAGACGCGTGTTGACAAGATTGGGATCGGCCCCGGCTTTCGAAAGGGCCCCCTGATAGGCCGTGGCCGCGGCGGCATAGTCGCCGAAGCTCAGCAATTGGTCGCCCGCCGCGACGCTGGTCGTTCCGCGCAGCCGCGCCAGCCGCAGGCGCGCGGCCGCGGCCGCCTTCGTCGCCGCGAGGATCGCGGCCCTGGTCGCCGGCTTGTGCGCGTCGAGCATGTGCGTCGCGACGCCTTCCTCGAGCACCGATTTGGCTTCGCCGGGGAGGCCCGCGGCCGTGAAGGCCTGCGCCGCCGCCATATAATCGCGCTCGCCGCCGAGGCCCTTGGCCAGGCGCTGGAGCCGCAGGGCGTCGACGGCCGTCGCCGGATCGGGCTTCGCACTGTCCTGGTAGATCAGGATCGCGTCGCGCCAATTCTCCGGCGAGGGGTAAGCGGCGATCCAGTCGCGCTCCAGGATCAGGGCCTGCGGCACCAGCGGAGCGGACAAAGCGAGCTCGACGTCGCGCCGGTACCAGCTTTCCGGCACCGCCTGCCCCCGCGCCTTCTGCAGCGCGATCGCGCGGCCGATCAAGGCGATGGCGTCGCCATATTTGCGGCCGGCGATCTTGAGCTGGGCGAGGGTCAGCGCGATCTCGGGGCTCGGGGCCAGCTCCAGCGCGCGCGCGTAGGAGGCTTCGGCGCGGGCGCGGTCGCGGGCGGAGAGCGCGTTCGTCCCCTCGAGCGCGTAGAGGCCGCCGAGCTGCGACTGCGGCATCCGGCCGAGCGCGATCAGGCTTTCGACCGCCTGCGCCTGCATCGTCGCATTGCCGGTCTCGCGCGCGAGCTGGAACTGGAGCAAGGCGACATAATAACGGGCGTCGTTGCTGTCGGCGGCCGACTGGGCGGCGCTCAGCGCCGACGCCGCGCTCGCATAATCGCGCGCCGCGATGGCGCCTTGCAGCGCGCCGATCGCGGCCCGCTCGGTCTTGCCGACATGCGGCATCGTCTGCGCCTGCGCCGGCGGGAAGGAGAGAGACGTCGCGGCCGCGAACAGACCGAGCGCAAGCTTCGAACGCAAACCCATTTGCGGACTCCTGTCGAGGAAGGGGTGCCCCCGAGCGGCGGTCTCTCTAGCTCCAAAGCTTGGCACTTGCTAGCGGCGGCGCCCTGAACCCGGATTGAACGCCAACCCGCAGGAAAGGCAGGCGAAATCGGCCGCCGCCACTGGCATGAGACGGAAAGTTTCCTATATCGTGGTCTCGCGCGCGTACGCGTACGTGCACGCGCGCGGGGTGGCGCCCGGCCGAGCCATCGGCTAGGCTCCCGATCCACGCCGGCGCATTCCGCGCCCCACGAATATTATCAAGCAGGAAAAGAACTTGGCCAGCGCCCCGCCGACCATCGACAGCAGCGACATCTCCCCCGTCTCAATCGTCGAGGAGATGAAGACCTCCTATCTCGATTATGCGATGTCGGTGATCGTCTCGCGCGCCCTTCCCGACGTGCGCGACGGGCTGAAGCCGGTCCACCGCCGCATCCTCTACGCCTGCCTGGAAGGCGGCTTCGTCGCCGGGCGGCCCTATCGCAAGTCGGCCAAGATCGTCGGCGACACGATGGGCAATTACCATCCGCACGGCAACCTCGCCATTTACGACGCGCTCGCCCGGATGACCCAGGATTGGTCGATGCGGGTGCCCTTGATCGACGGCCAGGGCAATTTCGGGTCGATGGACCCCGATCCGCCGGCGGCCGAGCGCTATACCGAGGCGCGGCTCGCCAGGGTCGCCATGACCCTGCTCGAGGATCTCGACAAGGACACGGTCGACTTCACCCCCAATTACGACGCCTCGCGGATGGAGCCGCAAGTGCTCCCGGCGCGCTTCCCCAATTTGCTGGTCAACGGCGCCGGCGGCATCGCGGTCGGAATGGCGACCAACATCCCGCCGCACAATCTGGGCGAGGTCATCGCCGCCTGCAAAGCCTATATGGACGATCCGGCGATCACGGTCGAAGGGCTGATGGAGCATGTCCAGGGGCCGGATTTCCCGACCGCCCCGCTCATCCTCGGCCAGGCCGGAATCCGCAGCGCCTATCAGACCGGCCGAGGCTCGATCATGATGCGCGCCAGGCACGAGGTGGAGGAAGGCCGCGGCGATCGCCGCTCGATCGTGCTCACCGCAATCCCCTATCAGGTCGGCAAGGCCGGGCTGGTGGAGAAGATCGCGGAGGCGGTCAAGGACAAGCGCATCGAGGGCGTCGCCGATATCCGCGACGAATCGAACCGGCATGGCGTGCGCGTCGTCATCGACCTGCGCCGCGACGCGACTCCCGACGTGGTGCTGAACCAGCTCTGGCGGCACACGCCGGCCCAGTCGAGCTTCCCGGCCAACATGCTCGCCATCCGCGGCGGCCGGCCCGAGACTCTGAACCTGCGCGACATGATCGAGGCCTTCGTCCGCTTCCGCGAGGAGGTGATCACGCGGCGCTGCAAGTTCGAGCTCGCCAAGGCGCGCGACCGCGCCCATCTCCTGCTCGGCCTCGTCATCGCCGTCACCAATCTCGACGAGGTGGTGCGGATCATCCGCGGTTCGTCCTCGCCGGCCGAGGCGCGCGCCGCCTTGCTCGCCCGCGACTGGCCGGTCGCGCAGATCGCGCCCTATATCGCTTTGGTCGAGGCGGTGGACCGGGAGATCGGGGGCGACAGCTACCGCCTCTCCGAGGCCCAGGTCCGCGCCATCCTCGAGCTTCGCCTCCACCGGCTGACCGCGCTCGGCCGGGACGAGATTGCCGGCGAGCTCAGGGAGCTTGCCGATTCGATCGGCGAATTGCTCGACATCCTCGGCGATCGAGTCCGCCTCTACGCGGTGATGCGCGCCGAGTTCGACGAGATCCACGCCCAGTTCGCGACCCCGCGCGTGACCGAGATCGCGGCCGCCGCCGACGGGATCGAGGATGAGGATCTGATCGAGCGCGAGGACATGGTCGTGACGGTGACGATGGGCGGCTATATCAAGCGAACGCCGCTCGAGACCTTCCGCGCCCAGAAACGCGGCGGCAAGGGCCGCGCCGGAATGGCGACCAAGGACGAGGATGCGGTCACGAACCTGTTCGTGACCTCGACCCACACGCCGGTCCCGTTCTTCTCGACCCACGGCAAG
>DASUHH010000060.1:0-24570 GCA_036273615.1 Allosphingosinicella sp.
ACATAGGAGAAAAGCGACCCTGAGCAACTGTCGAACCCGCGCATCACACCCTCCCCGCCAGACAAGAGAGTGAATCACGAAACCCCTAAGTGCGCCACCACTTCTTCAACAGCCTGCTAGAGCGTTGCGCGAAAAGGTGGATACCATTGAGCAGGTGCCCGCTGCCCCGCAGCGGGCAGCCATGCCGGGGGCATGGCGGCCCTGCTCAATTTTCGCAAAAAGCAACGCGACAACAAGGACTTATAGAGCGGCCTGCGATTCAGGTTAATCGCAGGCCGCTCTAGCGAAGGCGCACCGGCGCGCTACAAGGGAGCGCCATGGCCAAGCTCTATTTCTATTATGCGTCGATGAACGCCGGCAAGTCGACGGTGCTGCTGCAGACCGACTTCAATTATCGCGAGCGCGGCATGGGGACGATGCTCTACACGGCCGGAATCCACGATCGCTCGGGCCATGGCATCGTCGACAGCCGCATCGGAATCACCGCGCGCGCCAACGCGTTCGAGCCGGCAAGCGACTTGCGCGCCGAGATCGAGGCGGCGCTTCGGCACCAGCCGCTCCATTGCATCCTGGTCGACGAGGCGCAGTTCCTCAGCCGCGGCCAGGTGCTCCAGCTCGCCTCGGTCTGCGACGAGCTCGACGTACCGGTGCTCTGCTATGGCCTGCGCACCGATTTCCAGGGCAATCTGTTCGAGGGCAGCGCGACCCTGCTCGCGCTCGCCGACAAGCTGGTCGAGCTGAAGGCGATCTGCGAGTGCGGGCGCAAGGCGACGATGAACCTGCGCGTCGACGCGGAAGGGCGGGCGGTCCGCGCCGGCGCCCAGACCGAGATCGGCGGCAACGACCGCTATGTCGCGCTCTGCCGCCGCCATTTCATGGAGCGGCTGAAGGAAGCCGAGCTGCGCCAGCTCCGGTTCGCTCTGTCCGATCAGGTCGCCGCGAAGCGCTGATGCACGGCTGGCTGGTGATCGACAAGCCGGTGGGTCCGGGCTCGACGCGGATCGTCTCGGCGGTGAAGCGGGCTTTGCGCGAGGGCGGTTATCCGAAGGTGAAGGTCGGCCATGGCGGCACGCTCGATCCGCTGGCGAGCGGGGTGCTTCCGATCGCGCTTGGCGAGGCGACCAAGCTCTCCGGGCGGATGCTGGATGCGGACAAGGTGTATGAATTCACCATCGCGCTCGGGGCGGAGACGGACACGCTGGATGCGGAAGGCGCGGTGGTGGCGCGGTCGGACGTGCGGCCGACCTTGGCGGGGGTGGAGGCGGTGCTGCCGCGCTTCACCGGCGAGATCGAGCAGGTGCCGCCGGTCTATTCGGCGCTGAAGGTGGAGGGGCGGCGGGCCTGCGATCTGGCGCGGAGCGGGGCCGAGGTCGCGCTGAAATCGCGGCAGGTGACCGTGCACAGCCTGAATCTCCTCCCCGATGAACCGGTGGGGAATGAGCAGGTCGATCGTGCCCCCCGGGCACGATTGCAGGTTGCGGGGCAATCTGCACCTGCTCAGCCCGGCAGTCCTCAGCCATGCCGGGGGCATGGCGGGCCGGTTCATGGGAGGGGGACCGCGGGAACGGCGGTGGAGGGGGCTCAGCACCTGGCACGGCCCCCCCTCCACCATGCTTCGCATGGTCCCCCTCCCCGTTCCGGGGAGGAGCAAGTGACGTTGCGCGCCCGCGTCTCCAAGGGCACCTATATCCGCTCGCTCGCCCGCGACATCGCGCGGGCCTTGGAAACGGTCGGCCACGTCACCATGTTGAGGCGGCTGAAGGCGGGCCCCTTCACCCTCGAAGGGGCGATTTCACTGGACAAATTGTCCGAATTGGCTAAGGCGCGCTGCCTTGAGCAATCACTCTTGCCGTTGACGGCGGGGCTGGACGACATCCCGGCTCTTTCCGTTACCCCCGATCAGGCAAGGGCGCTCCGCCAGGGGCGAACATTGATCGGGATCGCCGCACAGCCGGGACTCCATCTCGCGACCGCAAGCAATGTTCCGGTCGCACTGGTGGAGTTGAGCGAAGGAGAGCTTCGTGTGGTGCGCGGCTTCAATCTGAACGAAGAAGGAGTTTGACGATGTCGGTGACCGCCGAGCGCAAGCAGGAAATCATCAAGGACAATGCCCAGAGCAAGGGCGACACCGGTTCGCCGGAGGTGCAGGTCGCGATCCTCACCGAGCGGATCAACAATCTGACCGAGCATTTCAAGGCGCATGCCAAGGACAATCACAGCCGGCGCGGCCTGCTGATGATGGTCAACAAGCGCCGCTCGCTCCTCGATTATATTCGCAAGGAGGATAGCGAGCGCTATACCGCACTCATCGCGAAGCTTGGTCTTCGCAAATAATCATGAAGCGGTCCCCGAGGGGGCCGCTTCGCATATCGGGCGATCGCAATTCGGCGGCGCCGGGTGGGCCAATTCAGGCCCGAAACGCGGGAATGATCCCGCAATGGGCTTCCATGGAAGCCCGCACAGGCCCCCGCGGCATCCGGCCGCGGGCGTTGAAGGAAAAACAAATGTTCGACATGAAGAAAGTGGAAATCGAGTGGGGCGGCAAGACCCTCACGCTCGAAACGGGCCGCGTTGCCCGCCAGGCCGACGGCGCGGTGCTCGCGACCCTCGGCGAGACCGTCGTCCTCTGCGCCGTCACCGCGGCGAAGAACGTCAAGCCGGGGCAGGATTTCTTCCCGCTCACGGTCCATTATCAGGAAAAATTCTCGTCCGCCGGGCGCATTCCGGGCGGCTTTTTCAAGCGCGAGCGGGGCGCGACCGAAAAGGAGACTTTGACCAGCCGCCTCATCGACCGGCCGATCCGGCCGCTCTTCCCCGAGGGCTTCTACAATGAGGTGCTCGTGATCGCCCACGTCATGTCCTATGACGGCGAGAACGAGCCCGATGTGCTTGCGATGATCGCCGCGTCCGCGGCGCTCACCCTTTCCGGCATCCCGTTCATGGGTCCGATCGGGGCGGCGCGCGTCGGCTATGCCGACGGCGACTATATCCTCAACCCGAGCCAGGACCAGGTTCGCGAGGGCGAGCTCGATCTCGTCGTCGCCGGCACCCACAATGCGGTGATGATGGTCGAATCCGAAGCCAAGGAGCTTTCGGAGGACGTCATGCTCGGCGCGGTCATGTTCGCCCATCGCGGCATCCAGAAGGTGATCGACGCGATCATCAGCCTGGCCGAGAAGGCCGCCAAGGATCCGTGGGAGCTTGCCGAGGCCGCCGACAGCAGCGCGGCCAAGAAGCAGCTTCGCGAGCTGATCGGCGCCGACATCGCCGCCGCCTACAAGACGACGAGCAAGTCCGAGCGTTCGGCGATGCTGAACGCCGCCCGCGACAAGGCCAAGGCGGCGTTCGCCGAGGCCGACCCGCAGGCGCAGCTCGTCGCCCAGAAGCTCGTCAAGAAGCTCGAGGCGGAGATCGTCCGCGGCGCCATCCTCAAGGAAGGCCGCCGGATCGACGGCCGCGACACGAAGACGGTCCGCCCGATCGAGGCGATGGTCGGCTTCCTGCCGCGCACCCACGGCTCGGCCCTGTTCACACGCGGCGAGACCCAGGCGATCTGCACGACGACGCTCGGCACCAAGGACAGCGAGCAGATGATCGACGGGCTTGAGGGCCTCTCCTACCAGCGCTTCATGCTCCACTATAATTTCCCGCCTTATTCGGTGGGCGAGGTGGGGCGGTTCGGCGCTCCGGGGCGGCGCGAGGTCGGCCATGGCAAGCTCGCCTGGCGGGCGCTCCACCCGATCCTGCCGAGCCACGAGGAATTCCCCTACACGATCCGGGTCCTCTCCGACATCACCGAGTCCAACGGCTCCTCGTCGATGGCGACGGTGTGCGGCGGCTGCCTCGCCTTGATGGACGCCGGCGTGCCGATCAAGCGGCCGGTCTCCGGTATCGCGATGGGCCTGATCCTCGAAGGCAAGGATTTCGCGGTGATCAGCGACATCCTCGGCGACGAGGATCATCTCGGCGACATGGACTTCAAGGTCGCCGGCACCGAGGCGGGGATCACCTCGCTCCAGATGGACATCAAGATCGCCGGAATCACCGAGGAGATCATGCGCGTGGCCCTGAGCCAGGCGAATGAGGGCCGCGCCCATATCCTCGGCGAGATGGCGAAGGCGCTCGACCACAGCCGGACCGAGCTTTCGGCCCACGCGCCGCGGATCGAGACGATGCAGATCGACAAGACGAAGATCCGCGACGTCATCGGCACCGGCGGCAAGGTGATCCGCGAGATCGTCGCGACGACCGGCGCCAAGGTCGACATAGACGATGAAGGCGTGATCAAGATCAGCTCGTCCGACCTCAACCAGATCGAGGCGGCGCGCAAGTGGATCCAGGGGATCGTCGAGGAGCCGGAGGTCGGAAGGATCTATACCGGCAAGGTCGTCAACATCGTCGACTTCGGCGCCTTCGTGAACTTCATGGGCGGCCGCGACGGCCTCGTCCACGTCTCCGAGATGAAGAACGAGCGGGTCGAGCGGCCCACCGACGTCGTCTCCGAAGGCCAGGAGGTGAAGGTCAAGGTCCTCGAGATCGATCCGCGCGGCAAGGTCCGCCTGTCGATGCGCGTCGTCGACCAGGAGACCGGCGAGGAGCTGGAGGATACGCGTCCGCCGCGCGAGCCGCGGGGCGACCGCGGGGATCGGGGCGATCGCGGCGACCGGCACGGGCGTGACCGCGGCCCCCGCCGCGACGGCGACCGGGGCGGCCGCGGACGCGACCGCGGCGATCGGGGCGACCGCGGCCCCCGTCGCGAGCGCGGCGAAGGGGGCGAGCGCGGCGAAGGGGGCGAGCGTCCGCACCGCGAGCGCGAGGGCGGGCCGGATCCGGAATTCGCCCCGGCCTTCCTGACCCGCGACGACGACTGATCGTCCGCTGGAGCGGATTACGAACTGATTGCATCAGTCCGCCCGCTTAGAGCGTTGCGCGAAAAGGTGGGTACCATTGAGCAGGTGCCCGCTGCCCCGCAGCGGGCAGTCATGCCGGGGGCATGGCGGGCCTGCTCAATTTTCGCAAAAAGCAACGCGACAACAATGACTTATGGAGCGGCCTGCGATTCAGGTTAATCGCAGGCCGCTCTAGGTTGGAATCAGAAGGGCCGCCGGAGCGATCCGGCGGCCCTTTTGTCATGAGACCCGTCGAAGGCGGGGGTCAGACCGACAAGGGCTCCGCGTCCGATTCTTCCACCGTGGGCGGCTCGGCCGGCTCGGGCGATTCCCGGTCGTTCGAGGCTTCGAGCATCGGCAAGGCGTCGGCGGGCCTGCGATCGGGGCGCATGGCGATGAGCCCGTTCCAGTCGATCTGGCCCACGCGGCGAGGCCTCCATACGACCTTATAGCCCTTCGGCGGCGCGCGCCAGCGGCCGCCGCCGCGGCGCACCAGATCGCAGCCGCACCTCTCGCAGCTGCTGAACCAATAGCCGTTATTCCAGACGGGCGCGTGCGCGCCCCGGCTGTGCCGTCCTGCTCGACAGAGGATATCCATCCAGCTTCTCCCCGCGCGGCGGGACTCGCACGCCGCTTGTGCCATTGTCGCAGCATCGGGACGCTTCGCCAATAGCTTGTCACCAAAATGGGACTATCGTGCCGTTGCGGGACGACTTCCCGCCGCCGCTCAGATGCCGTTGGCGAGCGCCGCTCCATTGGTCGGAACGGGCGCCGCGCCGTTCATCGAATTGAGGAAGTTCGCGGCCTCATTGTCCACGGGCGCGGCCGCTTCATCCATGTCGTTGCCCGCCTCCGCCTGCAGCTCGTTGAGGCGCTGGCGGAGCTGCGCCGAATCCCTGGCGGAACGCGCCTGGATATTGTCCTCGTCCGAGCCATGGCAGGCGGCGAGCGAGGCGATCAGCAGGAAGACGGCGAACAGGCGCATGGCGGGCTCCGGAGCGGACGGGCCATCATTGCAGGAGTAAGCGACGGAGGAAAGATTGCCCTGCTCATCGGCCTTCGAGCACGGCCTTGGCCGTCCGCTTGAACACGGCGCAGGTGCGCTCGCTGACCGGAGCCGCCTGCAGGGCCGTCTGCAAGGCAAGCCCCTGGCCGAGAGCGGAGAGGGTCGCGGCGCGGGCGATCAATTCCTCGCGATCGATGCCGCTGCGGAGGGCGGCGGATTCGAGCCGTCCGAACAGCCTGGCGGCGATCTTCGTCTGCGCCTGCAGGATGAATGAGCGGATCCTCGGGTTGCGAAGCGCCTCCACGCTGATCTCGAGCATCAGCCCGGTGCGATCCGCTTTGGAAACGTCCGGGAGGTTCTGTTGCCCGGCCCTCCCGGCTGCCGCTGGAATCCGCTTCTGTTGCCCGGTGCGGCCCGAACCGCGCTATCGACCTTGTAACCTAGTCCGTGAGGACCTTGTTACGCGGCAAGAGCGAGCGCCTCGTTATCGTTGGCACTTGTGTGATGGGCCGTCGCGGTGGTCCCATTCCGGGCAAAAGCTGCGCCTTTCAGTACACGTCGATCCTGGTTCGGCCCCATCAGCTGAGCCGCTCGGCCGGCACGCTTCACGCGTGACGGCGATCGGTCCAAATGGTGGAGCCGCCGGGTACTGCCCCCGGGTCCGCTGCACCTATTGCACGCCGCAATTTATCGCCATAGCCGGCAAGCCGGCAGGGACTCATATAGGCTTCCGGCGGTTAATTTAAAGCCATTGCGCGGCCACCCGTTGCGGGCGCGGACCGAACTTCCTACCTTTCGTTTCGATCATAGGGAGGGGCTTCACATGAACCGCAATCGCCTGATGACCATTTTGCTCGTTCCCGTCGCGGCCGCGTCGCTCGCAGGCTGCGGGGTCAACGCCATTCCGACGGCCGAGGAAAATGTGAAGGCGCGCTGGGCCGACGTTCAGTCGGATTATCAGCGCCGCGCCAATTTGGTCCCCAATCTCGTCGCCACCGTTAAAGGCGCGGCAGCGTCCGAGCAGGCGATTCTCACCGGTGTCACTGAAGCGCGCGCCAAGGCAACGTCGATCAACATCACCACCGACGATCTTTCCAATCCGGATCGGATGCGCCAATTTGCCCAGTCGCAGAACCAGTTCACCCAGGCGCTGGGCCAGCTCCGGACCGTCGTCGAGCGCTATCCCGACCTAAAGAGCCAAGTGAATTTCCAAACCCTGATGTCGCAGCTGGAGGGCAACGAGAACCGCATCAATATTGCCGTCCGCGATTATAACCAGGCGGTGCAGGATTATAACACCCGCATCCGCACCTTCCCGGACGTGATCGGCGCCAAGGTCTTCTACGGCTCCAAGCCCAAGGTACCGTTCGAAGCGACCACGCCGAATGCGGAAGTGGCGCCGACGGTCGATTTCGGCGCCGGCAATACGGCCCACTGAGGAGGAGAGCGGAGGCTCCGGTGCCCGCGCGCATCCTTCTCGCCGCCTTGCTCCTGCTGGCGGCGCCGGCGTGTAGCCGGGCGCAGGCGGCGCCGCCCGAGCCTCAGCCGCATTTCCCCGCCCTTACCGGCCGCGTCGTCGATCAAGCGGACATGCTGACGCCGGCGGAGGAACAGGTCCTGACCGCCGAATCCGCGGCCGTCGAACGCGACACCAAGGCGCAATATGTGATCGCCACCGTCCGCTCGCTCGAAGGCTATCCGATCGAGGAATATGGCTATAAGCTCGGCCGCTTCTGGGGGATCGGACGCAAGGGCGTGAATGACGGGGTCATCCTGCTGGTCGCGCCGGCAGAGCGGAAGGTCCGGATCGAGGTTGGCTACGGTCTCGAAAAGAGGATCACCGATCCCTTCGCGGCGACGGTGATCCGGGACCGAATTCTGCCGGACTTTCACCGGGGCGATTTCGGCGACGGCATCAAGGCGGCCAGCGACGCGATCGTCCAGCGCCTGCGTTCGAAGGCGAGCGATGCCGAGATTGCGAAGGAGGATCATCTGACCGTATGAACCCGCTCCGTGCGCTCATCCTCCTCTTCCTGCTGCTCGCGACCCCCGCCGCCGCGCAGAATTTCCCCAAGCTGACCGGCCGGGTCGTCGATACGGCAGGGCTGATGGATGCCGGCCAGCAGGCCGCGCTGACGCAGAAGCTCCAGGCGCTGGAGCAGGCGACCAGCCGCCAGCTCGTCGTCGCGACAGTCCCCGATCTGCAGGGATATCCGATCGAGGATTATGGCTACAAGCTCGGCCGCGCCTGGGGGATCGGGCAGAAGGGCGCCAATAACGGTGTCATCCTCCTCGTTTCGAAGGGCGATAAGAAGGTGCGGATCGAGGTCGGCTACGGGCTGGAGCCGATTCTCACCGACGCGCTTTCGAACCAGATCATCCAGGATCAGATCCTCCCTGCCTTCAGGAGCGGCGATTATGCCGGCGGCATCAATGCCGGCGTCGACGCGATCACGGCCCAGCTCCAGGCGCCGCCCGAGCAGCAGGAGCAGAGGGTCCAGCAGGCGATCCAGCAGCAAAAGCATAAACGCCACAGCTCGGGCTCCTTCGTCCCGCTCATCTTCTGGGCGATCATCCTGCTCTTCGTGATCATCCCCGCCGTCCGTGGGCGGCGCTACGGCCGGCGCTATGGCGGCTTCCCGGTGATGATCTGGGGACCGGGGCTGGGCGGCTGGGGCGGCGGATCGTCCGGCGGAGGCTGGGGCGGCTTTTCGGGCGGCGGCGGCGGGTTTGGCGGATTCTCCGGCGGCGGCGGCTCGTTCGGCGGGGGAGGCGCTTCGGGAGGATGGTGATGCTGCCGATCAGCGAGGAAGACAAGGACCGGATCGCGGCCGCGGTCGCCAGGGCGGAGCGCGAGAGCGACGGCGAGATCGTGACCGTCGTCGCCGCGCGTTCCGACGCCTATCACGATGTCGGGCTCCATTATGCGATCCTGGCGATGCTGCTGGTGCCGGCGATCACCCTCGTCGTGCCGCAAAGCTGGATCGACTGGTGGCTCGTCTTCCTGTTCGGCTGGGGCGCGGACACCGGCTGGCGGCTGCTGATGCTGATTGTCCTCGGCAAGATGATCTTCCTGTTCCTGGTCGTCCGCTACGCGCTCGCCTGGATGCCGCTGCGGATGGCGGTGACTCCCAAAGGGACCAAGCATCGGCGCGTGCGGCGGCGGGCGCTTGAGATGTTCCACGCCACCTGCACCCAGCGGACCAAGGGCCAGACCGCCATCCTCCTCTATCTGTCCCTGCTCGAAAGGCGTGCGGAGATCGTCGCCGACGAGGCGATCCATTCTTGCACCGAGCCCGAGGTGTGGGGCGCGGCGATGGCGGCGCTCGTCACCGAGATCAAGGCGGGGCGCCCCGGCGAAGGACTGGTCCTGGCGGTGGAGAAGATTGGCGAAGTGCTCGCCAAATGCCTGCCGCCGAAAGACCGGAACCCCAACGAGCTTCCGGACCGCTTGATCGAAACATGAGCCACGACGATGCGCGGCAGGCCGAGACGGTCTGGGAAGGCAAGTATATCAAGGCGATCAGGCAGGGGACGTGGGAATATGTCTCGCGCACCCGGGGCGTCACCGCGGCGGTGATCCTCGCCATCCATGACGGCCATGTCATCCTCGTCGAGCAATATCGCGTGCCGCTCGGCGCCCGCTGCGTCGAGCTGCCGGCCGGGCTGGTCGGCGACGAGACCGAAGGCGAGGCGGTCGAGAGCGCCGCGATCCGCGAGCTCGAGGAGGAGACCGGCTATCGCGCCGAGCGCATGGTCGATCTCGGCCGCTTCCACGCATCGCCGGGAATGTCGTCCGAAGGCTTCGCCCTGGTCCGAGCCGAGGGCCTGACCAGAGTCGGCGAAGGCGGCGGCGTGCCGGGCGAGGAGATCGAGGTCCACCGCGTCCCGCTCGGACAGGTGCCGGCCTTCCTGGAGGCGAAACGCGCCGAAGGCGCCTGCGCCGACGCCAAGCTCCTGCTGCTGCTGGCGGGCGAGTTTCTGCGGTGACCGCCCATCTCAGGAAACCGTTCGGGCGCCACGGAGCCTATTTGAAATTGTCGGCGTAGGATTGGAGCTTCAGCTTCCGGATCGGCGGCGGCACCAGATGGTAGGCGATCCCATATTTGTCGGCATAGGCCCTGGCCGCGTCCAGGCTCGGGAAGGCGATCGTCACCTGGGACTGGGTCTCGGCGCCGCCCGACCAGCCGGTGAGCGGGTCGGGCTGGTGCGGCCGGTGCGATTCGAACTGCAGCAGCCATTCGTCGGTCCGCGCCCTGCCGGACTGCATCGCATTCTTGGGCCTCTGGAAGATGCGCGCCGCCGCCATCGAGACTGCTCCGTTGCTGGTTGCCGAGACCTGCCCAAGCCCGCGCCGCAAATCAACTCCCTCCCCGCCGCGCGTCGGCTTTCTTGGTGCGCAAGGTGGGATCGGCGGCGGCGGGATCGTCCGGCCAGGGATGCTTCGGATAGCGGCCGCGCATCTCTTTCGCGACCGCGGCCCAGCTTCCCGCCCAGAAGCCCGGCAGGTCGCGCGTCGTCTGGATCGGCCGCCCGGCCGGCGAGGTCAGGCTGAGGACGAGCGGAACCCGACCGCCGGCCACATCGGGATGTTCGGAGAGGCCGAACAGCGCCTGCACCCGTGCCGTCACGGTCGGTCCCGCTTCTGCACCATAGTCGATCGCGTGCGTGCTGCCGGCGGGCGTGGTGAAGTGCGCCGGAGCAAGCCGGTCGACAAGCTTGCGGCCGTCCCAGCCGAGCAGCGCGTCGAGCGCGCCGGCGAGGGCGCCGGGCTCGACATCCCCGAGGCTTTTCCGGCCGGCGAGGACGGGTGGAAGCCATTCATCGAGGCGGGAGAGCAAGGCTTCATCGGACAGGTCGGCGACGGACGGATCATGGGCTCGGGCGAAGGCGGCGCGCGTCCTCAGCGCGGACAGGCCTTCGCTCCAGGGAAGGAGCTGCAGCCCATGGGCGCGCACGCCCTCCAGCAAGGCGGCCCTTATCTCTTCCGGCGCGGCGGCTTCGTCGCGGCCTTCGGAGAGAATGATCGCGCCGAGCCGGCGGCCCCGGCGCGCGCGGACGGTGCCGCTCGCCGGATCGAAGGCGAGCCGGCGGCCCTGCTCGATGCGATCGGCGAACAGATCGAGCACCGCCGCCTCGTCGATCGGCGCCGCCGAGAGGATGCGGGCACCGGCGGCGCTGCCGCTCACCTCCGCCACGGCGAGCCATTGCGCGCGCGCGAGCGGCGAGGCGGGATCGAGCCGGAAGCCGCGCCCTCCGACGCTGATCCAATCCTCGCCCGAGGCGGAACGGCGGCGGGCGAGGCGGTCGGGAAAGGCGAGGGCGACGCAGGGGCCGAGCGCGTCTCCCCTCCCGCTTGCGGGAGAGGAGGTCATCTCCGCCCACCTCCGGGCCAGCCGCCGGGCGCCCTCGGCGCGCTGGCCTTTTTCCCGGTGCCAGCGGGACAGCCTCAGCTCCAGGTCCGGTTCATTCCCGCCAAGCCCGCGCTCGGACAGCAAGACCGCCGCTTCCGCCGCCGTCTCGGCCCAGCCGCACCGGCCGGCCTCGATCAGCATGTGCGCGAGCCGGGGTGGGAGCGGCAGCTTCGCCATCGCCGCGCCGTGCGCCGTCGGCCGGCCCTGTGAATCGATCGCGCCGAGCGAAAGCAGCCGTCTTCGCGCCTCCTCGACCGCCGCGGCGGACGGGGGGTCGAGCCAGCGCAGGGTGCGGGGATCGGCGACGCCCCAGAGGGCGCAGTCGAGGAGAAGGGCGCTGAGGTCCGCCTCCAGGATTTCCGGCGGGTCGAAGCGCGGCAGCGCCGCCGTCGCCGCTTCCTCCCAGAGGCGGTAGACGATGCCCGGCCCCTGCCGCCCGGCGCGTCCCGCCCGCTGGGCGATTGCGGCCTGGCTCGCGCGCTCGGTCACCAGCCGGGTCATGCCGGCGCCGCGATCGTAGCGCGGGCGGCGGGCGAGGCCGCTGTCGACGACGATCCGAACGCCGTCGAGGGTCAGGCTGGTCTCCGCGATCGAGGTGGCGAGGACGAGCTTGCGCCGGCCGGGCGGCGGCGCTGCGATGGCGGCGCGCTGGGCGGCGGGCTCGAGGCCGCCGTGGAGGCGGTGGAGGTCGATATCCGGCGGCAGCCGGTCGAGCCGCTCCGCCGTCCGCTCGATCTCGCCGACGCCCGGCAGGAAGGCGAGAAGGCTCCCCTCCGCTTCGTTCAGCGCGCGTCGGATCGCGGCGGCCATCTCCTCCTCGATCCTCTTCTCCGCCGAGCGGCCGAGATGGCGAAGATCGATCGGGAAGCCGCGGCCGGCGCTCTCGATGACCGGCGCACCCCCCATCAGAGCGGCGAAGCGCGCGCCGTCGAGCGTGGCCGACATGGCGAACAGGCGCAGATCGGGCCGCAGCGCCGCCTGCGCGTCGAGCGCGAGCGCAAGGCCGAAATCGCTGTCGAGGCTACGCTCGTGCACTTCGTCGAACAGCACGGCCGAGACGCCTTCCAGCTCGGGATCGGCCTGGATGCGGCTTCGGAAAATGCCTTCGGTGAGGACGAGGATCCGGGTGCGGGCGGAACGGCGGCTGTCGAGCCGGGTGGCGTAGCCGATCGTCTCGCCGACTCTCTCTCCCGCCAGCTCGGCCATGCGCTCGGCCGCCGCGCGCGCGGCGAGCCGACGGGGGGAGAGGAGGAGGACCTCGCCGGTGCACCAGGGCTCGGCGAGGAGGGCCGGAGCGACGGCCGTGGTCTTGCCGGCACCGGGCGGGGCGACGAGAACCACGTTCGATTGCTCGCGGAGAATGCCGAGAAGGTCCGGCAGGACGGCGCGGATCGGCAAATCCCCCCTTCCGCTTGCTGATGAGGGAGGGGCTGTCCCGGAATCCACATTCCCTCCCCTCGATCTCCTCCCGCAAGCGGGAGAGGAGATTCCTCAATAGCCGCGCGCGACCGCGAATTCGGCCGCTTCGATCAGGGCCGATTTGGCCTTGCCGCCGGGGAACGGCCCGAGCGCATCGATGGCGCGCTGCGCGTAGGTTCGGGCGCGGGCGATGGTGTCGTCGAGCGCGCCGCTGGCGTGGAGCAGACGGATGGCGCGGTCGAGATCCTCGTCGCCGGCGCGGCCGCCCTCCATCGCCTCGCGCCAGAAGGTCCGGTCCTCCGCGCCGCCGCGGGCATAGGCCAGGATCACGGGCAGGGTGACCTTGCCGTCGCGGAAATCGTCGCCGACGCCCTTGCCCATCGTCGCCGCGTCCGAGGCATAATCGATCGCGTCGTCGACGAGCTGGAAGGCGATTCCGAGATTGCGGCCGTAGCAGTCGAGCGCCCTTTCCGCCTCATCCTCGCGCTCGGCGATGATTGCCGCGATTCGGCTCGCGGCGGCGAAGAGGGCGGCGGTCTTGGCGCCGATAATCTCCAGATAATGGTCCTCGCCGGTCTCGACCCGGCGCTGGGTGGTGAGCTGGTCGACCTCGCCCTGGGCGATCACCGAGGAAGCGCGCGAGAGGATCCGGAGCACGCGCAGGCTGCCGTCCTCGACCATCAGTTCGAAGGCGCGCGAGAAGAGGAAATCGCCGACCAGAACGCTCGCCGGATTGCCCCAGATGATGTTGGCGGTGCGGCGGCCGCGGCGCAGGCCGGAGCCGTCGACGACGTCGTCGTGGAGCAGGGTCGCGGTGTGGATGAACTCGACCGCGGCGGCGAGCCGGTGGTGACGGGTGCCGGAATAATCGAGCAGGTGCGCGCAGGCGAGCGTCAGCATCGGCCGCATCCTCTTGCCGCCGCCGGCGATGAGATGGCCGGCAAGCTCGGGGATCAGTGCGACGTCGCTCTGCATCCGCTCGAGGATGACGCTGTTGACATGGTTGAGGTCGGCCGAGACGAGCTGGATCATCGGATCCAGCGACGGCGCGCGGACCGGGCCGAGCGAGTGGATGGTGGCGCTCATGACGCGCGGCCTCTGCGCGGTCGCGCCGCGAAAGGCAAGCGGGCCCGCGCCCGCCTGCCCTCGCGATCCGCCTACTTCTTTGCCGCCGCCGGCGCGCCGTAGACCGGGAAGGGCGGCCGCTCCGGCCGGGGCGGGGGCGCCTTGGCGAGCGCGTCCATCGCCACCGCCACCGCGGCCTCGAGCTGCGGGTCGTGTCCGGCGGCGACGGCCTTGGGATCCTGCTCGACCGGATAATCGGGCTCGACGCCGTGATTCTCGACATCCCACTGGCCGCTCGGGCTGAAGAAGCCGACGCTCGGCGAGGTCACCCGGCCGCCGTCCATCAGGGTCGGGATCGGGCCGATTCCGACCAGCCCGCCCCAGGTCCTCTTGCCGACCAGCGGCCCGAGCTGGAAATGCTTGAACATCCAGGGCAGCATGTCGCCGCCCGAGCCCGACACTTCGTTGGCGATCATCACCTTGGGGCCGAGGATCGAGGCTTCCGGCGTGCGGTCGATCGCGCCCCAGCGCGGCTGCCACCAGGAGACGAGCTTCCGCCCCAGCACCTCGACGATGTAGTCGGCCGCCTGGCCGCCGGCGTTGAACCGCTCGTCGACGATCACCCCGTCCTTGTCGGTCTGGGCGAAGAAATAGCGGTTGAAATTGGTGAAGCCGCCATTGCCCGTATCGGGCAGATAGACATAGCCCAATTTGCCGCCGGAAAGCTCGGCGACGCGGCGGCGATTGCCCTCGATCCAGTCGAGATTCCTGAGCCGCGCCTCGCTGGCGATCGGCAGCACGGTGACGTCGCGTGGGGCGCCGCCGCCGGCCGGGGCGATCTTCAGCACCACCGCCTGGCCGGCAAGGCCTTCGAGCGGCTGCTGGATGTCCATATTCGCATCGACCGGATTGCCATTGACCGCGAGGATGCAGTCGCCCGGCGTGACTCCCAGCCCGGGCTGGGCGAGCGGCGCCTTGGCGTCGGGCGACCAGCTTCCGCCGTCATAGATTTTCGAGATGCAGACATGGCCGGCGCGGACGACATAATCGGCGCCGAGCAGGCCGCCGGGCACACGCCGCGCATTGGGGATCGCCCCGCCCGATCCGCGCAGATGGCCGATCGAGAAGCCGGTCAGCATCTCCTGGAACAGATAGTTGAGGTCGGCGCGCGACTGGATCGCGGCAAGATAGGGCTCGAGCCTCTTTTGCGCGGCGACCGTGTCATAGCCGTGGAAGGCGGGATCGTAGAAATAGGCGCGCTCGATCCGCCAGACCTCGCGATACATTTGCGCCCATTCGGCGGGCGGATCGACCCGGACCTCGAGCGAATCGAGCTTGAGGCGGCCGTCGGGATCGTTCGCCTTCACCGGCTTGTCGGCCGCGGCGATGACATAGGTGGGCTGGCGCGGCGGGCCGCCCGGAGCCGCCCCCGCCCGTGGGCCGGAGGCCGCGAAGCCGACCAGCAGCTTCTGGCCGTCGGCGCTCAATTCATATTCGGTGACGTTCTCGGCGAGCGTCTCGGGCTTCTTCTCCTCGATCGTCCAGCGCACCAGGGCCGCGTTCGGCCCGCTGTCCGAATCCGGATTCGGCGCTTCGCCGGCGCGCAGGAAATAGAGGGTCCCGGGCTTGCCGGCCTGGAGCGAACGATATTCGCCGGCCGGGATCGGCAGGGCGACGATGCGGCGCGCGATCGCCTCGACCGGCAGGTCGGCAAGGTCGATCGAGGTGATCGCCGGCCCCGGCCGCTTCGGCGGCGCGGCATTGCCCTTTCTGGCCGCCGCCGTGGCCGCTTCGGTCTCGCCGGCGGGGGTCACGTCGGCTTTCTCCTCGGCGCTCGCTCTCGCCTCGGCCGGGCTCTTCTCGTCATTGTCCCTGGGCGCGATCGGCGAGGCGGTGCTGCGGGCGAGGGCGAGGGCATAGACCGAGCTGGTCGGGCGATAGAGATCGCTCGTCATGTCGAGGCCCATATTGGTCGCGCCGGCATCGTTGCTGGCGAGGAAGTAGAGATATTTGCCGTTGCGGTCGAAGGCGGGGTCGCTCGCCCGCGCCATCTCGTCGGTGAGCTGGGTCGTCCGGCCGGTGGCCAGCGAATGCAGCATCAAGACCTGCATGTGGTTGGCGGCGGTGCGGGCATAGACCAGCCAGTTGGAATCGGGCGACCAGGCCATTCCGCTCGCCCGCGATGCGAAGCCGCCATAGACGTCGGGCTCGCCCGCACGGGTCAATTGGCCGGTGACGGTATCGAGGATCCAGCTGTTCAGCTTGTTGTCGCGGAAGGCGATCTTCTTCGAATCGGGCGACCAGATCGGGTGGAAATAATAAGTCGGCTCGGAGGAAAGCCTGAACTTCCGGACCCCGGACGATGCGCCGGTCTGGGAGGAGACGTGGAGGGCATAGAGGCCGTCCTCGTCGGAGAAATAGGCGACCGACTGGCCGTCCGGGCTCCAGGCGGGCTCGCGCTCCATCACGCCGGGCGAGCTGGTGAGGTTGCGGACGACGCCTTCCTTGACCGGCAGGGTCAATATCTCGCCATGCGCCTCGACGACCGCGCGGACTCCGGTCGGCGAGATCCGGATGTTCTCGACCTGGTCGCCGACATTGAGGATTCGGGCGCGCACGTCCGGCATGTCGCCGACGACGTCGACGTCCAATTTCCGCGGCTCCTGGCCGGGAACCAGAGTGTAGAGCTCGCCGAGCCGGTCGAAGATCAGGGTGGAGCCGTCGGCCGCGAGCGAGCGGATGTCGGGGCCGCTGTTGCGATAGATCCGGGTCACCGCCTTCGTCGCCGGATCGTAGCAATAGAGTCCGATCGGCCCGTCGCGGCCCGAAAGGAAATAGACCTTGCCGCCGACCCAGACCGGCGAGAAATCGGCCGCCTGCTGGTGCGGGATCTCGACCGAATCGAGGCCGGCGAGGCGGGTCAGCCAGATCGTTCCGGCGCGGCCGCCGCGATAATTGCCCCAGGCGACATAGGAGGTGAAATCGAAGGAGAAAGCCGGCGCGAGCGGGCTGTAGGCGATGGTGCCGCCGTCGTCCGACAGCGCTCCGGCGAAGGCCATTGGCAGAGGCAGCGCCGCCGGGACGCCGCCTTGGGCGGACACCTCGTACAATCGGGTGTAGCGGCTGGAGGCGTCGCGGCTGGAGCGGAACAGGATTCTCGATCCGTCGCGCGACCAGGCGACCGCAGCGTCGGGCGCCGGATGCCAGGTGATCCGGTGCGGGACTCCGCCGGTCGCCGGGATCGTATAGACGTCGACATTTCCGTCATATTCGCCGGTGAAGGCGATCGTCCGCCCGTCGGGGGAGAAGATCGGCGCGCTCTCGACTCCGACGCCGGTGGTGAGGCGCGTCGCGCGCCCGCCGTCGCGCGGCGCGATCCAGATGTCGCCGGCATTGACGAAGGCGACGAGGTCGCGGCTGATCGCCGGCTGCTGGAGGAGCCGGTCCGGCGCCGCCGTGGCCGGTCCGGCAAGCGCCAGAGCCGCGGCCGCCGCCGAAAGAAGAAAGATCGCCCGCATCCACCCACCCCCCTTCGTTGCTTTTCGCAACCTTGCGAGGCGGCGGCCGGAAAGGCAAGCCGGCGCACGGGCCGGAATCCCGATCAGCCGAGGAAGGTGAGCCCCATCGCGGCCTTGATCGCGCCGCCGATCACGTCGAGGGCGCTGTCGATCGCCTGCTCGGCGCCGATCAAAGCGACGCCTTCGATGCCCATCAGCACCGCCCGGCTGGCGCGGGCCTGGATGTCGAGATGGAGCCGCGCCTCCTCGTCGTCTATCTCGCCGGTCGCGCGCATCTGCGCGATCTCCGCGGCCGAGGTGGCGAGCTTCTTCGCCTCCTGCGCGGCATAGGAGGCGACGTCCCGGCCGGTCCCGGCGAGGCTTTGAAGCATCGCCTGCGCCGCCTGCGCCGCCACGCCGTCAATGTCGATGCCGCTCATGGCCGCCCTCTCTTCTTCGCCAGCTCCAGCCGGATGATCGCGCCGGCAATCTGGTCGAAGCCGCGGCTTATGTCGGAAAATTCCTCCGGCCGCATGCAGCGATCGGCCCGGGTGGCGATCTGGTGGAGCTTTTCGAGGTCGTCGAGCGCCCCGCGCAGATCCTCGATCTGCCGGATCGTCTGGCTGTTCAGCTCGTGGGCGGAGGCGCGGACGGCGAGCGCGCTCACGTCCGTCCTGGCATTAATGTAGAAAGCGGCGTGATTGGGGTAGAGGCAGTCCGGCTTGTCCTGGCTGCTCAGCGTCTCGATCTCCATGCTGATCTCGCGCTGAAGACCGGTCGCCATGTCGTCGATCTTCTCGTCATAGTTGGAGACCAGGGTGACGCAGCCGCTCAGCGTGAGCGCGACGGCGGCGAGAAGCGGAAAAGCGCGATATTTCCCCACAAGACCCCCAAATCGAGGTCGGAAGGCTAAGCGAAGTCGGGCGGCGGGGCCAGCCCTATCAGGCGGCGCAGGGGAGCTTCAGCCGCGCCAGCAGGCCGCCAAGATCCTCGCTTTCCTCGAGCGCGATCGCGCCGCCGTAAATCTCGGCGACGTCGCGGACGATGGCGAGGCCGAGACCGGTTCCGGGCTTGTCGGTGTCGAGCCGGGCGCCGCGGTCGAAGATTCCGGCCCGCTCCTCGGCCGGGATGCCCGGCCCGTCATCCTCGACCTCGATCTCGACCCATTCGGGCCCGGCCTTCACCGTCACGAAGACGCGGCCGCCGCCATATTTGGCGGCATTCTCGATGAGGTTGCCGAGCATCTCGTCCATGTCCTGCCGCTCGACCCGAACTGCCGCCTTCTTGTCGCCGGCGAGATCGACGGTGACATGCTCGTAGAGGCGGGAGACCGCCCGCTCGACGGCCTGGAGCGAGGGCCAGACGTCGGCCCGGGCCTGGGCGGAGGCGCGGCGGCCGACGGCGCGGGCGCGGGCGAGATGATGGTCGATCTGACGGCGCATCGTCGTCACCTCGCGGCAGACCGTGGCCGAGAGGTCTGGTGTCTGCGCGGTCGCGGCATTGGTGATGACGGTCAGCGGCGTCTTCAGCGCATGGGCGAGGTTGCCGGCGTGGCGCCGCGCTTCCTCGGCCTGGACCTCATTATGCTCGAGCAGGGCGTTCAGCTCCTCGGTCAGCGGCTCGATCTCGGCGGGCAGCCTTTCCGCGATCCGCGGCTTGGCGCCCGACCGGACCGCGGCGATCGCGCGGCGGATTCGGCGCAACGGCCAGAGGCCGTAAAGCGCCTGCAGGAAGGCAAGGACGATGAGGCCGAGGCCGAGCGCCGCGAACGAGCGCACCAGCGTCTGGCGCAGCACCGAGATCTCGGCATTGAGGCCGTCCCTGCTTTCGGCAAGCTGGAAACGCCATCGCAGCGGCGAATCGGGGAGCTGCACGTCGCGCTCGACGATCCGCAGCGCCTCGTCGGGAAATTCGTCGCTGTCGTAGAAATGGGCTTCGGAATCGTGATGCTCGGTATGGACTTGGAGCCGCCGGTCCCAGAGCGAGTAGGACGGAAATTCGAGATCGCTGCGCCGGCGGGCGGAGGCCGGCTGGATCGGGCTGATCTGGAAATAGAGGCCCGAATTGGGCTCGAGGAAGCGTTGATTGGCGGGGAGGCGGGACAGGTGGACCTCGCCTTGCGGACCGATCTCGGCCGCGGCGATGATCGTCGTCAGCACATAATTGAGCTGGTCGTCGAAATTGCGGGTGACGGCGGAGGTGAGCACGCGGTCGAGCGCGAAGCCGCCGACGCCGAGCAGAAGCACGATCCACAAGGCCGAAACGACGATCATCCGCCGGATGATCGATCCCGTGCGCCAGCGGATGCGCCTTTTCTTCATCTCCCGGCGGCGGGATGGAGGACGCCCATCACTGCGTCGCCGGCTCTTCCAGCGAATAGCCGAGACCGCGGATGGTGGTGATCACGTCCGGCCCCAATTTCTTGCGGATGCGGGTGACGAACACCTCGATCGTGTTCGAATCCCGGTCGAAATCCTGGTCGTAAATATGCTCGATCAGCTCGGTCCGCGACACCACCTTGCCCTTGTGGTGCATGAGGTAGGACAGCAATTTATATTCCTGCGCGGTGAGCTTCACCGGCTCGCCGTCCAGGGTGACCTTGCCCGAGCGCGTGTCGAGCCGGACGTCGCCGGCGGTGAGCTCGGACGAGGCATTGCCCGACGCGCGGCGGATGAGCGCGCGCAGCCGCGCGATCAGTTCCTCGGTCTGGAACGGCTTGGCGAGATAATCGTCGGCGCCGGCGTCGAGCCCCGCCACCTTGTCCGACCAGCTGTCGCGGGCGGTGAGGACGAGGACCGGGACGATCATTCCTTCCTTGCGCCAGCGGTCGAGCACGGTCAGGCCGTCAATCTCCGGAAGGCCGAGATCGAGGATGATGGCGTCGTAGCTTTCGGTCGAGCCGAGATAATGGCCGTCCTCGCCGTCGGTGGCGAGATCGACGGCATAGCCGGCACCCTCCAGGGTGGCCCGGAGCTGGCGGCCGAGGCTCGGCTCGTCTTCGACGATCAGGACCCGCATCTGATTCCCCTCTGGCTGGCTCTGTTGCGATTCTAACCGCCCAACCGGTGCCTTTGCCAATGGTTTCATCGCCGATACGTCCCCGGACCCTGCCGCCGGCGGGAGAAGGCCCGCTTCAGAAGCCGGAACGGGCGACGATCTCGCCGGTGCGCGCGTCGACGTCGACCCAGACGACCCGCGGGCCGCGCATGAATTTCAGCCGATAGTGGCCGGTGCCGGGGTCCAGCTCCGGGCCGAGATAGTCGTAGCCGCGCATATGCGGGACGATGCGCGCCTCGATCGCGCGCAGCGGCATGAATCGGCCCTCGCGCCGCGCTCGAAAGGCGATGTCCTGATCGCGCTCGCGGGGCGGATGGGCGGCCGCCGGCAAGGCGCCGGCGAGGCTGCCGAACGCGCAGACGAGAAGAAGAAAACGGGCCATATCGTCGCAACTTTTGTCCAATATCGTTCCGCTGCATAGGCCCGCACCATTGAATAGCCTATGAATGGCGGCATCATCGCCCGGTGTCGGCGCATCGCCCGAAATGCACCGGCGGTCCGCTTTTTCCTTGGATTCATCCGCCTCTCTATGCTGTTGCGCGCGGCGATGGGCGCGAAGCCAGGGATGCGGGCATATCGTCTTGGGACGGCGGCGGTCTTGGCGATCGCCCTGGCCGGCTGCGTGCCGCGCCCGGCCGCGCCGGTCGCGCCGCCGCCGGCGCCCGTTCCGACGCCGCCCCCGGCACCGGTTCCACCGCTGCCGCCGCCAGCGCCGCCGCCGGCGCAGGATTGGCGCGACATCGCGCTCACCCCCGGCGACTGGACCTACCGTCCGGACCCGGGCGGCTCGATTGCCGTGTTCGGCGTCGGCGCGCCCGATTTCGCCTTGCGCTGCCTGCCGGCGGCCCGGCAGATCGTGATGGATCGGGCCGGCGCGGCGGCGGGCGCGCCGCTCGTCGTTCGAACCTCGTTCGGCGAGCGCATCGTCGCGGCGGGGACGCCGTTGCCGGCGGGCGATCCACTGCTCGACCAGATGGCGTTCAGCCGCGGCCGCTTCACCGTCGCTGCGCCGGGGCTGCCGATGCTCGTCATCCCCGCCTGGCCCGAGCCGGCGCGCACGATCGAGGATTGCCGGGGCTGAAAGAGCCTAATTTCGCCGCGCGGCGAGCTGTCCGGCAATGCGGTCGGCAAATTCGCGGACCAGTTTCTCGCGGACTCCGCCGCCGCGTATCGCGAGGCCGATCAGGCCGGAATGGGGGTGGTCCACGGTGACGTAGAACAAGGCGAGGCGCTCGCCGGTCCTTGCATCCTCGACCCGCACCTGGCCGGCGAGGCGGTCGCTCGTCCCGAGCGCAGCCATCGCCACGCCCGGGATGCGGAGCACGTCCATCTCGACGGTGAGGATCAGCGGCCGCCCCGCCCGCAGCCCGCGGGCGCGGGTCGCCTCCTTCACCGCCTTGTCGAGCAATTTCGCGAAAGGCAGGGCGGCATCGCCGTCCTCGTGCAGCTTGCCGTCGGTTTCCGCGACCCCGGTGCGGGATTCCCCGCCGAGGCTGAGATCGACCCGATACACATAGGCCGCGCCGCGAAGCGCGTCGGGCGCGGGCTGGAAGATTTCGACCGGCTTGGGGCCGCAGGCGGCGAGCGGCAGCGCGAGCGCCGTCAGGGCAATCGCGATCCTTCCGCGTCGGCGTACCGGCGAGGAAGGAAAAAGCCACATATTTCCTGAGACTTACCTCAATATAACGATGATGAGGGGGCCGCGGCGCGAAGCGGGAAGACTAACGTCAAAAAAGTTCAAAACAAGCCTTGATGCGCGAATCGCGATGATTCAATGTCGGCTTCGGCTTCAACAAAGCGAAAGGAGGTGATCCGATGTCTCATGGTTCAGCAGAGAGGTCGGTTCTGCTCGTTCGGGAGACGAAGGCCTAAAATACGGTCTTCTCAAGGTCTTCCGGGCTGGAGCCATCCGGCCGCTGACCATGTAAGGAAGGGTCGCCGGACACGGTCCGGCGGCCCTTCGGTCTTTTTCGGCTCCGGTTCCCGACGCGGCCCGGCGTGCCGTTTTCATGCTCTCGTGGAGCCTCTCTCGCCCGAGCGGACGCCGCCGGCGACCGGCGCTGGAACGGCTCCGCCCGCCGCGACGTTCAGGCCGGCAAAGGAGCTGAAGATGGCGGACGAACGCGAGGAAAGAGGCCGGCCGGCGGGCTTCGATCCGAGGACCGGCGCGGTGCACGGCGCCGGCGGCAACAATCCGGCCGAGGATTATGACGACGATCCCGCAAGCGGCGGCGGCCGCGAGCCGGTCGGCGGCCCGCGCCCGCGCGGCGACGCGGCCGACCGTCCGATCGACCCGGGCAAGGACGTCTGAGATGGTTGGCGGCAAGGGTCATCCGCTCCCCGCCAGCGGCGAGGCGCGCCACAACGAGATCCCGGAGACGCTCGAGAGCGAGAAAGGGCGCGGCGACGATCCGGCCGCGATCGTCCAGCCCGACGGCGCGGTCGATCCCGACGGCGAGCCCTATCGCTACGACGATATCGGCCGCGGCGAGAAGATCGAGGATCGCGGCCGGCCCGGCGCCGGAAGCGGGCGCGCGCCGGGCTGAGGCGCGCCCCTCCCGCGCGATGCCGGAAGGGAACCGTTGCCGCTTCCGCACGTCTTGTTTCGCGTCAGTTACAAGGGCTGGAGACTGGTCATGGCCAAAACGGATGCCAAAACGGATCGGCGCACATCGGGCGGCGGGGCCCGCAAGGGCAGCGGCGGCGCCTTCCCCGACGCGCTGAAGGAAGCCGGCCAGCGCGCCGCCGAGCTGGCGCAGAATCCGGTCGCGCGCTCGATGATGGCGGCCGGTCTCGTCGCCGCCGCGGCCGCGCTCACCGCCAATGCGCGGGTGCGCAAGACGGTCACCGATGCAAGCCGCGACGCGCTCGACACCGCCGGCGCGGCCGCCGACAGCGCGAGCAAGATCGGCGCGGCGATCGTCACAGCGGCGACCGAAGCGGTGCGCCGGATGATTTCCATGGGCGGCGAGGCCGCTGAAGCGGCCGGCGGCGCCGGCGGCGGCGGCCGCGCGTCGGGGCGGAAGAGCGGCGGCGCCAAGGGCGCCGGCCGTCCGCGGGCGAAAGGCACGGCGAAAGCCAAGCCCGCCGCCCGGTCGCGGACCAAGGCCGCTTCGTCCGGGTCGCGCGCCAAATCCGCTGCCGCCTCGACGAGCGAAAGCGCCAAATCCTCCGGCCGCGGCGGCCGCAAGGCTGCGTCGGGCGGGCGTTCGCGCCGCGCCCCCGCCTCGGGCGGAGGCGGATCGTCGGGCGGGTCCGAGGGCGGCGGAAGCTGATCCGGCCGGTTTCGGCTGCGACGATTACAGCACGTATTTGCTGAGATCGGTATCGCGCGCGATGTCGGCGAGCTGGCTCTCGACATAGGCCGCGTCGACGGTGACCGTGTCGCCGCGCCGTTCCTCGGCGTCGAAGCTGACGTCCTCGAGCAATTTCTCCATCACCGTCTGCAGCCGCCTTGCGCCGATATTCTCGACCGCCTCGTTGACCTCCGCGGCGATGCGCGCGAGCGCCTCGATGCCGTCGTCGGCGAAGGTGATCGTGACGCCTTCGGTGCCGAGCAGCGCCTGATATTGCTCGGTCAGGCTGGCGCGCGTCGACGACAGGATGCGGACGAAATCCTCTTGCGTCAGCGCCTTCAATTCGACGCGGATCGGAAGGCGGCCCTGAAGCTCGGGCAGCAGGTCCGCGGGCTTGGCGATGTGGAAGGCGCCTGATGCAATGAACAGAATATGGTCGGTCTTGAGCGGACCGTATTTGGTCGCAACGGTCGTTCCCTCGATCAGCGGCAGCAGGTCGCGCTGGACGCCTTCGCGGCTGATCGAGCCGCCGCGCACGTCACTCACAGCGATCTTGTCGATCTCGTCGAGGAAGACGATGCCGTTCGCTTCCGCATCGGCGAGCGCCACGCGGTTGATGTCGTCCGGATCGAGGCGCTTGTCGGCTTCCTCGTCGGTCAGCCGGGCGAACGCCTCGGGCACCTTGAGCTTGCGGCGCTTGCGCGCGCCCTGGCCCATCGCCTTGCCCATGATCGACTTGAGGTCGAACACCTGCGCGCCCATACCGGGGATCTCGAACGGCATTGAGCCGGCCTCGTCGACCTCGATCTCGACCTCGGCCTGATCGAGGCTGCCGTCGCTGAAGCGCTGGCGGAAGCTCTGACGCGTTGCCTCGCTCGAGCCTTTGCCGGTCAGCGCGTCGAGCAACCGATCCATCGCCGCGTCTTC
>DASUHH010000061.1:0-29421 GCA_036273615.1 Allosphingosinicella sp.
ACAAAGTGAGCCAGATGGCCCGCCGGAACGAACTCGTGAACCGATGGCGGCAACAGCCAACCCTGATCCACATCCCATCGCCGAAACGTCTTGCTCATCCGCCCACAGAATCAGCCCTAGCGCCCGCCGTCCAGCAAATTACTCAGACAGGCTCCTAGCGCAGATCCGGCGGGAGGGCTTCGGTGCGGAGGCGCTCCACCACCGCTTCCAGGCTCAGCACCTCCTGCCGCGCGTCGGCGCCGAGGGGGCGGAGCGCCACCGTCCCTTCCTCGGCCTCGCGCTTGCCGAGGACGAGCAGGTTCGGGACCTTGGCGAGGCTGTGCTCGCGTATCTTGTAGTTGATCTTCTCGTTGCGGAGATCGAGCGCGACGCGAAGCCCGGCCTCGGCGAGCGCCGTCTGCACCCGCCCCGCATATTCGTCGGCCTCGGAGACGATCGTCGCCACCACCGCCTGCACCGGCGCCAGCCAGAGCGGGAAGCGGCCGGCATGATGCTCGATCAGGATGCCGATGAAGCGCTCGAACGTGCCGAGGATGGCGCGGTGGAGCATCACCGGCCGGTGCCGCTCGCCGTCCGCGCCCACATATGAGGCGTCGAGCCGCTCGGGCATCACATAATCGAGCTGGAGCGTCCCGCACTGCCAGGTCCGGCCGATCGCGTCGGTCAGGTGGAATTCGAGCTTGGGCCCGTAGAATGCGCCCTCGCCCGGAAGCTCGACATAGGAATAAGCATCGCTCAGCCGCCCCGCCTGGCGCAAAGCCTCGCGCAGCCCGCCTTCGGCGCGGTCCCACAGATCGTCGTCGCCGGCGCGGGCGTCGGGCCGGAGCGCCAGCTTGATCTGATAGGCCGCGAAGCCGAGGTCGCGGTAGACGGCGTCGAGCAGGTCGCAGAAAGCGCGCGTCTCGGCGACGATCTGGTCGTCGGTGCAGAAGATATGGCCGTCGTCCTGGGTGAACTGGCGCACGCGCATGATGCCGTGCAGCGCCCCGTGCGGCTCGTTCCTGTGGCAGCAGCCATATTCGGCGAGCCGCAGCGGCAGGTCGCGATAGGATGTGATGCCCTGCTTGAACACCTGGACATGGGCCGGGCAGTTCATCGGCTTCAGCGCCATCAGGTCGCCGGTCCCGGTCAGGACCGGCTTGTCGGGATCGGTTCCGGGCACCTCGTCGGGGACGACGAACATGTTCTCCCGGAACTTGCCCCAATGGCCTGACGCCTCCCACAGGCGCACGTCCATCAATTGCGGCGTCTTGATTTCGTTGTAACCCGCCGCGTCCAGCCGCCGCCGCATATAGGCTTCGAGCTGCCGCCAGATCTGCCAGCCCTTGGGGTGCCAGAAGACCGAGCCGTGCGCCTCGCTCTGGAGGTGGAACAGGTCCATCTCCTGGCCGATCTTGCGATGGTCGCGCTTGGCGGCTTCCTCGAGCCGCTGGAGGTGGGCGTCGAGCTGCTTCCTGTTGAGCCACCCGGTGCCGTAGATGCGCGAGAGCATCGCGTTCTTCTGGTCGCCGCGCCAATAGGCGCCGGAGACCCGCGTCAGCCTGAACGCCTGCGGATCGAGCTTGCCCGTCGAGGCGAGGTGCGGGCCGCGGCAGAGGTCGATCCAGTCGCCCGTCCGGTACATGGTGATCGTCTCGTCGGCGGGCAGGTCCATCACCCATTGCGCCTTGAAGCTCTCGCCCTGTTTCTCGAAATAGTCGCGGACCCGGTCGCGAGTCCACACTTCGCGAACGAGCGGCTCGTCGCGGGCGATGATCCGCCGCATCTCCTCCTCGATCGCGGGGAGATCCTCCTCGGTGAACGGCCCCCGGCCGGGCGCCGGCGCGAAATCGTAATAGAAGCCGTCCTCGGTCGCCGGGCCGAAGGTGATCTGCGTACCGGGGAAGAGCTTCTGCACCGCCTCGGCGAGGATATGGGCGTAATCGTGGCGGACGAGCTCGAGCGCCTCCGTCTCGTCGCGCGAAGTGACGAGGGCGAGCTCGGCATCCTCCTCGAACGGCCGGCGAAGGTCGCGCAGCTCTCCATTGACGCGCGCCGCAAGCGCCGCCTTGGCAAGGCCGGGCCCGATCGCCGCGGCGACATCGGCGGGCGTAGTCCCCCGCTCGACCTCGCGCACGGAACCATCGGGAAGGCGGATGCGGAATGGCTGCGTCATGACGGGGTGCATGTAGCGGCGGCTGGGGCGATCCTCCAGCCCCCGAACGTTCTGAGCCTGCGCCCTGTAAATGGTACTTGACAGGCTCTAATCACAGCCTGTAAAGCGTCCTTCACAGATTTTAAAGGACGCATGACAATGGACAGACGCAGAGGCGCCGCGGTGATCGCGGCTTGCGCGGGCGCAATTTCGGCGAGCACCGCCATGAACGGGACGCATCCCGGGTCGGACGGCGGCGATTTCCTGCACGGGCTCGGCATCGGCCTGGCGATCGCCATGATCGTCCTCGCGCTCGTGCTGATCGCGCGCGGGCGGCGCGGCTGCGATTATCTCTGAAGGAAGCAGGACATGCGCAAGCTCAAGCCCGCCGGTCTCCTCGCCGCGTCCGGCGCCGTGATCGCGGCGACGGCCTCGACCCTCAATCGGCATGAGACCGTCGGCGGCCTGCCCGGCGATTTCTGGATCGGCGTCGCCATCGGCCTGTCTCTGGTCCTGGTCGGGGCGGCGGCCGTGCTGATGTTTCGCCGTCCCAGGGACGAGGGCCCGAACGGGTCCCGGCGATAGCGAACCGGCCGCCGCCGCAAACCATCGCAAGGAAAGGATAGAGATGACCGCCGATTCCGACGCGCCGGCCCGCCTGCCCAGCAAGGGCCTCGCGGTGCTGGCCTATTGCCTTGCCTTCCTCGGCGCGATGTTCGTCTATTTCACTTTGCACCCGACCGGCTTCTGGCTCGGCGTGACGGCGGCCGTGCCGGTCCTCGCGATGATCTGGCTGGCGATGGTGGTGATCCGCCTCCGGCGCCAGCTCGCCTGCATCCCGTCGAGCGCCAACCGGGCCTATCTGCGCCGCTTCCTGCCGCTGATGGCGCTCTACATGCTCATCGTCGGCGGCGAGGTCTGGTTCGAGGGCCGCTACACCCCCACAAGGCCGCTCGCCGTCGTGCTCGCCATCCTGCCGGCGCTGCCTCTGATCGGAATCGTCTGGGCGTTCGGCCGACTGCTGGTCGAGGAGACGGACGAATATCTGCGCAGCCTGACGGTGCGCCAGTTCATGGTCGCGACCGGCTTCATGCTCTGCGTGACCAGCATCTGGGGCTTCCTCGACGCCTTCGGCCAGGTGCCGCACGTGCCGATGTACTGGGCCTTCATCCTCTGGTGCATGGGGCTCGGCGTCGGCACCCTCTATAACGAGATGCGGTCGTGAAGAACCGCCTCAAGGTGCTCCGGGCCGAGCGCGACTGGAGCCAGGGCGACCTCGCCCAGCGGCTCGCCGTCTCGCGCCAGAGCGTCAATGCCATCGAGACCGGGAAATACGATCCCTCGCTCCCGCTCGCCTTCCGCATCGCCGACCTGTTCGGCCTCGCCATCGAAGAGATTTTCGTCAACCCGGCCAGGGAGACCCAGCCATGAAATATCCGCTCCTTCTCGCCGCCTTCGCCTTGCTCGTCCTGCACGAGGGGCACCCGGCGGCCGCCTGCGCCGCCACGCCCGCCGTGCAGGCGCCGGTCCGGCTGGCGCACATCAATATCCGCTCGACCGGACAGGGCGCTCCGGTGGTGCTGATCCCCGGCCTCGCCAGCCCCGCCGCCGTGTGGGACGGGATCGTGCCGGAGCTGGCCAGGAACCACCGGGTCATCATGGTGGAGGTCAACGGCTTCGGCGGCGGCGATGCCGGCGGCAACGGCCAGCCCGGGCTGCTCGCGGGCGTCGTCGCCGACCTTTCCGGCTGGCTCGCCGCCAACCATGTCGAGCATCCGGCACTGATCGGCCATTCGATGGGCGGCCTGATCGGGATGATGATGGTCCGCGACCATCCGGAGCAAGTGGGGCGGCTGATGATCGTCGATTCGCTGCCCTTCTTCGGGGTGCTGATGGCCCCCGGCGCGACGGTCGACAGCCTGCGCCCGATGGCGGCGAACATCCGCGATTCGATCCGCGACGCCACCACCCCGATGCAGACGCCGCCCAACATGTCGAACAACCCGGCCGGAATCGCCCAGGTGACCGCCTGGTCGCGGGCGGCGGACCGCAAGGTGGTCGCCGAGGCGCTTTACGAGGATATGATGAGCGACCTCCGCCCCGACGTCGCCCATTTCTCCCGGCCGATCACTTTGCTCTATCCGGTGCCGAATCCGCAGGCGGAAGCGATGGTCGCCAAATTGTATGGGGACGCTTATGCCGCCGATCCGCGGGTGAAGCTGGTGGCGATCCCGGACAGCTATCATTTCATCATGCTCGACCAGCCCGCCCGCTTCCGCGCCGCGGTGGACGACTTTATCGCGGGCAAATGAGCGAGTTCCTCGAAAGCGCGCCGGGCCGCCGCCTCGCCTGCCGGCGCCGGGCGGGGCGGGCGCCGACCCTGATCTTCCTCCCCGGCTATGCCTCCGACATGGAAGGCGGGAAGGCGACGGCGCTCGATGGCTGGGCGGAGGCGCAAGGCCGGGCGATGCTCCGCTTCGATTATGCCGGCTGCGGCGCCAGCCCCGGCGCGTTCGAAGCGCAGACGCTCGCAAGCTGGCGCGACGACGCGCTCGCGGCGGTCGATTCGGTCGCGGGGCCGGTCGTCCTGATCGGCTCGTCCATGGGCGGCTGGATCATGCTGCTCGCGGCGCTTGCGCGGCCGGACAGGGTCGCCGGACTGGTCGGAATCGCCTCCGCGCCCGATTTCACCGGCTGGGGCTTTTCCGACGCGCAGAAACGGACGATCCGCGACGAGGGCCGGCTGGAGCAGCCCTCGTCTTATGACGAGCAGCCGACCGTCACGACCCGGGCCTTCTGGGAGAGCGGCGAGGCGCTGAAGCTGCTCGGCGGACCGATCCCGATAAATTGCCCCGTCCGGCTGCTCCACGGCTTGGCCGATCCCGAGGTGCCGTGGCGGATCTCGCGCGCGCTTGCCGAGCGGCTCGATTCGCACGACGTCGCGCTCATCCTGGTCAAGGGCGGCGACCACCGCCTGTCGCGGCCGCGGGATATTTCCCTGCTGCTCCGCACCGTCGAGGCGCTGCCCGATGCCCCCTGAAAAGGACCTCCGTTCAGCGCAGGTGCAGGTGACCTGTCGGACGGAACTTCACTTCCTGTCGACGGAGCAATCGTGATTTCGATCCTGATGGCGCTCGCCGCCGCGGCCGGGCCGACCGATCCAATTCCCATGGCGATCCCTCGGCCCCGTGCGGTCACCGGCCAGAAGGAGGAGAGCTGCCTCTCCCTCGCCCGAAGCGCGCCCGAGCAGGCGGCCGAGACCGCCGCCCAGTGGCGGGCCAAGGGCGGCGGCATCCCGGCCCTCCTCTGCCAGGGCCTTGCCTACACCGCGCTCGAACGCTGGCCGGAGGCGGGGACGACGTTCGAGACCGCCGCGGTGGAAGCGGAGCGGACGCACGATATCCGCCGCGCCGATTTCTGGGTCGAGGCCGGCAATGCCTGGCTCGCCGGCGGCGATCCGGCCCGGGCGCGCCAGGCCTTCGATACGGCGCTCGCCGTCGGCGGCCTCCAGCCGCAGGTCGAGGGCGAGATCCATCTCGACCGCGCCCGCGCCCTGGTCGCCATCGGCGACGTCGCCGGCGCCCGGACCGCGATCGACAAGGGGCTCGCCCTCGTCCCCTCCGATCCCTTCGCCTGGTATCTGTCGGCGGCGCTCGCACGGCGCGAGAACGACCTCGGCCGCGCCAGGACCGACATCGCCAAGGCGGCGACGCTCGCGCCGGACGATTCGGCGGTCCTGCTCGAAGCCGGCAACATCGCCGGCCTGTCGGGCGATGTGGACGCGGCCCGCAAATATTATGAAGGCGCCGTCCGCGCCGGCCCCCGCACCCCCGCCGGCCAGGCCGCGGCTTCGGCGCTGGCGGCGAATGGCGGGACGGTACCGGCGCCGTCGCGCTGACGGCCTTCAGTCTTCGCCGAGACTCTCCAGCATCTTCGTCCTCCGCTCGGTCAGCCAGGCGACAAGGCTGTCGCGGGGGACCGACGGATATTTCACCGCCGCGAAGGCCAGGAAGGAGTCGCGATAGCGCAGCCAAGCCCGCTGAGCCTTGCCGAGATTGGCGCGCCAGATCGATCCGGGCAGGTCCGGATCCGCCTCCGCCAATGCCTTGCGATAGGTCCGGTTGAGCTTCGCCTCTGAGGCGGCGAGGCGGGCGTGGGTGGCGGCCGGTACCCGGCCGGAGGCGAGGCGCTGCAGCAGATCGACGAAGTCGTCGCGCGCTTTTTCCTCTTCATTGACGGAGTTCATCCAGCGCAATCTCGGCGAGGGGTCCACCTCGTCGGCGGAGTCCCGGGCGAATGCCGCATGGTCGCGGCGCAAGGCGACGAAAGCCTTCCTGTCGCGGCCTTTCAAACCGCGCGTCAGCCGGACGATCCTTGCCTCGCGGGCAGGCGCGGACAGGATCGCTTCGTGGCTGGTGCAGGCACCCATCGCCCCGCTGCTGCTGGCGTCGTCGCAAAAGCCGAAATCGTGGCCGGACCAGCCCTTGGCCTTGAGCCGCGCGAGGTGCAGCACGCGCTGGTTCATCTCGTCCGCCCCCGCGTCGAGGCCGCAGGCGAGGTGGGTGGCGACGTCGAGGTCCCGTTTCGCGCCGACCCCGTTGGCATAGATGATCATCAGCATGGCCTGGCCGGCGAAGCCGAAATGGGGCGGATCGCGGCGCATCTGGAGAAAGGCGCATTGCCGCGCCCGCACCGGATCGGCCTTCATGCCGATTCCATAATAGAGCTTTTCCGAATCGCAGCCCTTGAGCGACGCCGCCGTGCCCGCGTCCGGGCGATCGGCGGCCGGCGGCTCGCGGTTCAGCACGCTCCCGCAGACCGCTTTCGACTCGGCGAACTCCGATGTGAGCTGGCCCGTATTCCGGCTCCAGTCCTGGGCCGAAGCGGCGGCGAGGCCGCAAAGGCCGAGCGCCATCGCGACAGAGACCGCAATCCTCAATCCGTCCTCCCCTTGTGCCGAACCGTCCTTGCCTAACGCGCCGCCCCTTGCGCGGCAACGCGGCGAGGATAGGAGCGGCGGCGACAGAAGGAGGACCGGCGTGAAATATCTCCATACGATGATCCGCGTCTCCGATCCCGACGCGACGATCCGTTTCTTCGAGCTGCTCGGCCTCAGGGAGGTGCGGCGGATGGACAATGAGAAGGCCCGATTCAGCCTCATCTTCCTCGCCGCGCCGGACGACGAGGAAGCGCAGATCGAGCTCACCCACAATTGGGACGAGAAAGGCTATGAGGGCGGCCGCAATTTCGGCCATCTCGCCTATCGCGTCGACAATATCTACGAGACCTGCCGCCACCTGATGGACAATGGGGTGACGATCAACCGCCCGCCGCGCGACGGGCACATGGCCTTCGTCCGCACGCCCGACGACATCTCGATCGAATTGCTCCAGGCCGATTCGCCGCTGCCGCCTGAGGAGCCCTGGGCGTCGATGCCGAACAGCGGCACATGGTAGGCTGGCCCGGCGGCTTCCCGGAGCGGATCGGGACCGAATATCCGATCGTCCAGGCGCCGATGGCCGGAGCCGGCGGGGTGGAGCTCTGCATCGGCGCGATGGCGGGCGGGGCGCTTGGGTCGCTGCCCTGCGCGATGCTCTCGCCGGCGCAGATTGGAGAGCAGGCGGCGGCGGTCCGCGCCCGATCGGACCGCCCGCTCAACCTCAACTTCTTCTGCCACCAGATGCCGGAGCGCGTCGACGACAGCGCCTGGCGGGCGCTGCTCCGGCCTTATCATGAGGAATATGGAGTCGAATCCGGCGGCCCGGCGGCGATGCGCATGCCGTTCGACGCCGCGGCCTGCGCCGCGGTCGAGGACTGCCGGCCGGAGGCGGTCAGCTTCCATTTCGGCCTGCCGGACGAGGGCCTGCTCCGCCGCGTCAACGAGACCGGCGCCTTCGTCATCGGCAATGCCACGACCGTCGAAGAAGCACGCTGGCTGGCGGAGCGAGGCGTCGACGCCATCATCGCCCAGGGCTGGGAGGCGGGCGGCCATAGCGGACGGTTCCTCCCTTATGACGGCGATCCGATCGGCCTCATCGCCCTGCTGCCGCGCGTGGTGGATGCGGTGCGCGTGCCGGTGATCGCGGCGGGCGGGATCGGCGACGCGCGCGGAATCGCCGCCGCCTTCGCGCTCGGCGCGAGCGCGGTGCAGCTCGGCACCTTCTATCTCCACTGCCCCGAATCCCTCATCTCCGCCGCCCATCGCGCCTTGCTGGCGAGCGAGGCGCCGACGATCTTCACCAATGTGCCGACCGGCGGCCTCGCCCGCGGCTTTGCCGGACGGCTGATGCGCGATCTCGGACCGGTGCGGGCGGAGGCGCCGCCCTATCCGTTCGCGGCCGTCGCATTGGCGCCGATCCGCGCCGCCGCCGAGGCGAGAGGCGAATATGACTTCGGCCCGCTCTGGGCCGGCCAGGCCGCCGCGCTCGGCGAGGCGATGCCGGCGGCAGAGCTGACCCGCAAGCTCGCGGCCGAGGCGCTGGCGCTGATCGAGCGGCAGGCCTAGATTCGGCGCCATGGAGATCGTCCGAATCCCGGCGCTCAGCGACAATTATATCTGGCTCGTCCACGAGCCCGAATCGGGCGAAACGACGGTGATCGATCCCGCCGTCGCCGAGCCGGTGCTTGCCGAGGCCGGGCGGCGCGGCTGGCGCATCGGCCAGATCTGGAACACCCACTGGCATCCCGACCATATCGGCGGGAACGAAGCGATCAAGGCCGCGACCGGCGCCTTCGTCACCGCCCCGGCGGCGGAAGCGGCGCGGATCCCGACCATGGACCGCGGCGTCGGCGAAGGCGATGTCGTGACGCTCGGCCCGATCGAGGCGCGGGTGCTCGAAGTCCCCGCCCACACGGCCGGCCACATCGCCTATCACCTGCCCGCGGAAGAGACGGTGTTCGTCGGCGACACGATGTTCGCCATGGGCTGCGGCCGACTGTTCGAAGGCTCGGCCGAGCAGATGTACGCCAATCTCCAGCGCCTCGCAGCCTTGCCGCCGGCGACGAAGGTCTATTGCGCCCACGAATATACGGCGGCGAACGGCCGCTTCGCCCTCACCGTCGAGCCGGACAATGAAGCGCTTGCGGCGCGGATGGCGCGGGTCGCGCGCGCCCGCGCCGCCGGCGAAGCGACGGTACCGACGACGATCGCGCTGGAACGTGAAACCAATCCCTTCGTCCGCGCGTCCAATGTGGAGCAATTCGCCGAACGCCGTCGCGGCAAGGACGATTTTCGCGGCTGAACGAAGCGCGCCGGCCTCTCGCGCGTTGTCGTCGGGACTCCCGGCGGGGATTTTGTTGCCGCGCTGCTTGCGTGAAAGCCGCCACCGCCTTTCACGCAGCGCTCTGAGGAGAAGGACGATGAACAAGCTGCTCTGCTCGCTGATCGCGGCCGGCGCCGCGACCCTTTGCGTCAGCGCCGCGCCCCAGCCGGACGACGAGGCCCGGCTCGCTTCGGCGCTCGCCAATTACCAGCAGAGCGGCCCGCCGACCGACTGCGTCAACGAGCGCGAGCTCGGCAACCATCGCTCGGTCGGGCATCACACGATCATCTTCGACAATGGCGGCATTTACCGCCTCTGGGTCAACCATCCGTCGGGCGGCTGCCCGAACCTCAATCACGGCCTCACCTTGGTGTTCCGCACGCCGATGGACCGCCTCTGCCGCGGGGACATCGCCGAGGTGATCGATCCGGTGGCCCACATTCCCGAAGGCAGCTGCATCCTCGGAGACTTCACGCCCTACCGGCGGGTCAGCCGGCACTGAGGCAGCCTATTTGCGGTAGAGCGCGTCGAGCCGCTCGCCATAGACCTGGCGGAGGACGTGGCGGCGGATCTTGACCGACGGCGTCAATTGCTCGTTCTCGACCGTGAACGGCGCGTCGGCGAGGATGAAGCGGCGCACCTTCTCGGTCACCGAGAGCTGGGCGTTGACCCGGTCCACCGCCGCGCCGAGCGCCTGCAGGAAATCGGGATCGTCGCGCAGCGCGTCGAGCCCCTTCGGCTTGCCGTTCGCCTTGGCCCAATCCGCCATCCAGTCCGCCTCGGGCACGATCAGGCCGACCAGATAGGGCCGCCGGTCGCCCGAGACCATCGCCTGGGCGATCTCATGCTGCAGCGTCAGCATCCCCTCGACCCGCTGCGGCGCGACATTGTCGCCCTTGTCGAGGACGATCAGGTCCTTCTTGCGGTCGGTGATGACGATCCGCCCCCTGGCGTCGACATGGCCGATATCGCCGGTATGGAGCCAGCCGCCCGCCATCGTCCGTTCGGTGAGGCCGGGATTGCGCCAATAGCCCTTCATCACCAGCTCGCCGCGCACCAATATCTCGCCGTCCTCGGCGATCCTGACCTCGGTATTCTTGAGCGGCGGGCCGACCGTGTCGAGCTTGATCCCGACTTTCGGCCGGTTGCAGCTGATCACCGGCGCCGCCTCGGTCTGGCCGTAGCCCTGGAGGAAGGTGAGGCCCAATGAGTGGAAGAAGATTCCGACCTCCGGATTCAACGGCGCGCCGCCCGAGACCATCGCCTTGATCCGGCCGCCGAAGCGGGCGCCGATCTTCGGCCGCAGGGTCCGGTCGAGGAGGAAGTCCATCGGCCGGTCCAGCAGCGGCAGATTGCCGGCATAATCGCGCGCGCCGATCTCCAGCGCCCGTTTCATCAGATAGCGGGCGACCCGGCCCTGCTTCTCGACCTGCTTGAGGATGCGCTGGCGAAGCACCTCGAACAGGCGCGGGACGACGACCATGATCGTCGGCTTCGTCTCCTCGATGTTCGAGGCGAGCTTCTCTATCCCTTCCGCATAATAGATTTGCGCGCCGAGCCCGATCGGGAACATCTGCCCGCCCGTATGCTCGTAGGCGTGGCTCAGCGGCAGGAAGGACAGGAACACCTCGTCGTCCCAGCCGAAATCGCTTGCGATGAGGTCGATGCAGCCCTCGATATTGTGGAGCATGGCGCCGTGATGCTGCATCACCCCGCGCGGCGCCCCGCCCGTGCCCGACGTGTAGATGAGGCAGGCGACATCGCCGCGGCCGAAATCGGCCCCGGCGGCGCAGGCGGCGACGTCGGGCGTCTCGGCACCGATCAGGGCCGCCCAGTCATGCTGCTGGATATTGCCCGCCTGGTCGGTCGCGAGCGGCTCGATCGCGATGACATGCTCGCAGCTCGAGCTGCGCTGGGCGGCGGCGAGGACGGTTCGGGCGAGCTTGCGGGTCGAGACGATCACCGCCCGCGCCCCGCTGTCGTCGAGGATATGCTGGTGATCGCGATCGGTGTTGGTCGTGTAGGCGGGGACGGTGATGCAGCCCGCGGCCATGATGGCGAGATCGGCGATGCACCATTCGGGCCGGTTCTCGGACACCAGCATCACCGGATCGCCGCGGCCTAGCCCGATCCTGTTCAGCCCCGAAGCGAGCGCTGCGACCTGCTCGGCGGTCTCGCGCCAGCTCGTCGCGCGCCATTCGCCCTCGATCTTGGCCCAGAGGAAGGGCGCGTCGCCTTTCTCCGCGGCGCGCGCGAAGAACATGGCGACGAGGTTCGGAAAATGTTCGAACGCCCGCATCTCAGTCATCCCCCCGTCGCGCCGCCTTCATTCGGGCGGTCGCGGCTGATTCCCCGCGCGCACGATGCGAGAGACCTCGCCCGTCTCGCTCATCGCCACGCCTTCGCTGCGCGGATCGGCCGCGCCCACCCAGCGGCCGTTCACCCGCTCGATCGCGTTCGCCTTGAGGCCGAGCGGCGCGACCCGCACGGCCTCCCCGAGCGCCCGCAGCGCCGGCGCCATCGCCTCCGCCTGCGTGCCCTTTTCGGCGGTGACCTCGTCGTCCGGCGCATAGACGAGGCCGAGACCGATCGCATCCTGGGCGCTCATCTTCCAGTCGAGCACGGCCACCAGCGCCTTGGCAACCTGGGCAATGATGGTCGAGCCGCCGGCGGCGCCGATCGCGAGCCGCACCTTGCCGTCCGGCCCGTAGACGATGGTCGGCGCCATCGAGCTTCTCGGCCTCTTGCCGCCCTCGACGCGATTGGCGGCGAGAAAACCGTCCTTGTCCGGCACGATGTCGAAATCGGTGAGCTCGTTGTTGAGCATCGTCCCGTCCACCGACAGGCCCGAGCCGAACACGCTTTCGATCGTCGTCGTCACCTCGACGACATTGCCGTCGCGGTCGACGACGGCGAGGTCGGTGGTGCCCGCGCGCTCGCCCGGCGGGACGCGGAGCCGCTTCGGCGCGCCCGGCGGCATCCCGGCGACGGCATGACCGATGCTCCGCTGCGGCGAGATCAGGGCCGAGCGCGAGGCGAGATAGGAGGGACTCAGCAGCCCGGCCACGGGCACCTGCACGAAGTCCGTGTCGCCGACATAGAGGTCGCGATCGGCATAAGCGAGGCGGGACGATTCGGCGAACAGATGCCACGCCACCGGCGAATGCGGCCCCAGCTTCGCCATATCGAACCGCTCGAGCTGCTTCAGGATCGTCAGCATCGTGATGCCGCCCGAGGAGGGGGGACCCATGCTGCAGATGCGCCAGCCGCGATAGGTCGCGCAGACCGGCGGCCGCTCCTTGGCGCGGTAGGCGGCGAGATCGGCGAGCGTCATCTTGGAGGGATTGCGCGCCGCCCCGTTGACGGTCGCGACGATCCTGGGTCCTTCGCCATTGTAGTAAGCGTCCGGCCCCGCTTTCGCGATCCGTTCGAACAGGGCCGCCTGCTCCGGATCGCGGACGCGCGTTCCCGCCGGCAGCGGCTTGCCGTCGGCGCCCGTGAAGCGGCGGGCGGTGGCGGCATCGAGCAGGTGCCAGCGGCCGACGAGGCCGACCATGGTCACGAAACGCGGGCTGAGCGTCCAGCCGTCGCGGGCGAGGCGGATCGCCGGCTGGAACAGGGCCGCCCAGGGCAATCTGCCGCCATTCCCGTGCGCGAGCGCCATCGCCCGGAGCGCGCCGGGAACGCCGACGCTGCGACCCCCGGGAATCGCCGCGCCATGGCTGAGCGGAATCCCCGCCGCCGTATAGAACCAGTGCGGGTCGGCCGCGTTGGGCGCCGCCTCGCGCCCGTCGATCGTGTCGGTGCGGCCGCTCGCCGCGTCGTAGCGGACGATGAACGAGCCGCCGCCGATGCCGGAGCTTTCCGGCTCGACGACGTTCAGGGCGAGCATCGTCGCGATCGCCGCGTCGGTCGCGCTGCCGCCCTCGCGCAGGATCTCGATACCCGCGGCGGCCGCGCGCGGATCGGCGGCGGAGACCATGCCCGGCTGGCCGCGGACGGCCTGATGCGTTTGCCCCCTCGGAACGGGGCGAGCCCCGACAAGGGCCGGAAATGTGAGGACGATCAGGGCGAGGAGGGCGGGCGGAGTCGGAAATCGGAACGGCATGGCGCGCGACATAGGGCCGCCGGAACGCACGCGGCAAGCGTTAAGACGTGGAATTTCCCACCGCATCCGAGAGACGGGCGAAGCCGTCGCGCGCGAGCAAAGCCTTCAATTCGCGGCAAATTCGTCGTGCCAGGCCCGGCCCTCGATAGACGAGCGCGGTGTAGAGCTGGACGAGGCTCGCCCCGGCGCGGATCCGTTCATAGGCATCGGCGCCGCTCGCGATACCGCCCGCCGCGATTAGCGGCAGCCCGCCGCCGGTCGCGCGGCGCACATCCCGCAGCCGCGCCAGCGCCAATGCCCTCAAGGGCGCGCCGGAGAGGCCGCCGGCTTCGTCCCGCCAACGCGAATGCAAGCTCGGCCGCGACACGGTCGTGTTGGAAACGATCAGGCCGTGAATGGAAGTGGCGAGCGCGACCTTGGCAATGTCATCGACCGCCGCCGGGTCGAGATCGGGCGCGATCTTCAGGAAAACAGGCGGACCGGACGATCCGCGCGCCGCCATCACCGCCGCCAGCAGGGCTTCGAGCGCTCCCTTGTCCTGCAGCCCGCGCAGCCCCGGCGTGTTGGGCGAGGAAATGTTGACCGTGAGATAGTCCGCCACCTGCGCCATCGCCTGCACGCCTGCGGCATAGTCCGCCACTCGGTCCGCGCTGTCCTTGTTCGCGCCGATATTCACCCCGACGATGCCGCGCCTTTGTCGCGCCGCCAGCCGCCGTTTCGCCGCCTCCAGGCCCTGGTTGTTGAAGCCCATGCGGTTGATCACCGCTTGGTCTTCGACCAGCCGGAACAGGCGCGGGCGCGCATTGCCCGCCTGCGGGCGCGGCGTCAGCGTTCCCACCTCGACGAAGCCGAAGCCGAAGCCGAGCATCTGCGCGAAGACCTCGGCATCCTTGTCGAAGCCCGCCGCGAGCCCGACCGGATTCGGAAAATCCAGCCCCGCCACCCGGATCGCCAGCACCGGATCGGGCGCCGCCGGCCGGCCGAAAGGCAGCAGCCTGAGCGCCCCGATCGTCGCCCGATGCGCCGCCTCCGCATCCAACGCGAAGGCGAACGGGCGCAGAAGGTGGTAGAGGGCCATGCCGGCGGCTATGGCGCGGCTCGTCTTGCTGGTCAAAGCGGCACGACCAGCCATGCTCCCCGGCGAAGGCCGGGGTCCAGAGCAGCCTATGACGAAGGTCGGTTACGTTTACACCTGGCCAACCGCCGCAACGGCACGCTTTACATCGGCGTCAGGAGCGATTTGCCGAAACGCATCTACGAACATCGCATTGGTTCAGTGCCCGGCTTCACACGCCGATACGGGTGCAAGATGCTGGTCTGGTACGAAGCCTTTGACGATCTGGACGCCGCGCGTCAGCGCGAGTTGCAGATGAAGGAGCGGCAGCGCGCCTGGAAGCTCCGCGTCATCGAAGAGGTGAATCCGGACTGGGTGGATCTTTACGACACACTGTTCTGATCCCGGCGCCGCAACTGGACCCCGGCCTTCGCCGGGGAGCAGGAAGGGGCGAGGCGCGACAATCTCCTTGATTTCCGCCCTCTCCCCCGCCACATGCGCAATCGGAATGAATCGGTCCGATTAGACGATGCGCCTGACCTCCCTTGCCGATTATGCGGTTGTGATGATGGCCGCGGCCGCCCGGCATCCGACGGGCGCGCGCCTTTCGGCGACTTTGCTGGCGGAGGAAACGGGCGTGCCGCTTCCCACCGCGCAGAAGCTGACCGGGCGGCTCGCCGCGGCCGGCCTGCTCGCCACCGCGCGCGGGACTGGCGGCGGCTTCCGGCTGGCGCGGCGGGCGGGGGAGATCAATCTCGCCGACATCGTCGAGGCGGTCGAGGGGCCGATCGTGATGACGAGCTGCGTCGACGTGGAGCGCCACGATTGCGCGCTCGAAAGCTGCTGCCAGGTGCGGCCGCACATGAACGTGGTGAACGGCGCCGTCCGCGGCGCCCTCGCCGGGGTGAGCCTCTCCAGCCTTGCCGAGGCGAAGGCATGAGCGACGATACCGGCATCCGCAACCGCGAGGCGCATGAGGCGGCCGAGCGCGCCGCGACCTACGAATGGGGCTTCACCTCGAAGGTGGAGCAGGACTTCGCGCCCAAGGGCCTTTCCGAGGACACGATCCGCTACATTTCGGCGAAGAAAGGCGAGCCGGAATGGATGCTCGAATGGCGGCTCAAGGCCTATCGCGCCTGGCTGACCATGGAGGAGGTGAGCTGGGCCAGGCTCGACATCCCCGCGATCGATTTCCAGGACGCCTATTATTACGCCGAGCCCAGGAAGAAGCCGGAGCTGAAATCGCTCGACGAGCTCGATCCGGAGATCCGCCGCACCTATGAGAAGCTCGGCATCCCGATCGAGGAGCAGAAGGTGCTCGCCGGGGTCGAGGGCGCGCGCAAGGTCGCGGTCGACGCGGTGTTCGACAGCGTCTCCGTCGCCACCACCTTCCGCGAGGAATTGAAGAAGGCCGGCGTCATCTTCCTCTCCATCTCCGAGGCGATCCGCGAGCATCCCGAGCTGGTCAGGAAATATCTCGGTTCGGTGGTCCCGCAGCGCGACAATTATTTCGCCTGTTTGAACAGCGCGGTCTTCTCCGACGGCACCTTCGTCTATGTGCCCGAGGGCGTGCGCTGCCCGATGGAGCTGTCCACCTATTTCCGGATCAACGCCGCGAACACCGGCCAGTTCGAGCGCACCCTGATCGTCGCCGACTAGGGGTCGTACGTTTCCTATCTGGAGGGCTGCACGGCCCCCATGCGCGACGAGAACCAGCTCCATGCCGCCGTGGTCGAACTGGTCGCGCTCGACGATGCCGAGATCAAATATTCGACCGTCCAGAATTGGTATCCGGGCGATTCCGAGGGCAAGGGCGGCATCTTCAACTTCGTCACCAAGCGCGGCGCCTGCCGCGGCGCCCGCTCGAAGATCAGCTGGACCCAGGTCGAGACCGGCTCCGCGATCACCTGGAAATATCCCTCCTGCATCCTCCAGGGCGAGTGCAGCGTCGGCGAATTCTATTCGGTCGCGCTCACCAACAATTTCCAGCAGGCCGACACCGGCACCAAGATGATCCATATCGGCCGCAACAGCCGCTCGACCATTGTCTCCAAGGGGATCAGCGCCGGCCGATCGAGCAACACCTATCGCGGGCTGGTGCGGGTGCTGGCGAATGCCGACAATGTCCGCAATTTCACCCAGTGCGACAGCCTTCTGCTCGGCGAGAGATGCGGCGCCCACACCGTCCCCTATATCGAGGTCCGCAACCCCAGCGCGCAGATCGAGCATGAGGCGACCACCTCGAAGATCAGCGACGACCAGCTCTTCTACGCGATGAGCCGCGGCCTCGGCCGCGAGAATGCGGTGGCCTTGATCGTCAACGGCTTCGCCCGGGAGGTGCTGCAGCAGCTCCCGATGGAGTTCGCCGTGGAGGCGCAGAAGCTGCTGGGGATCAGCCTGGAGGGAAGCGTCGGATGATCGCGCCGTACCAGGACAAAGGGTGGAGCCGCAAAACCCCTCCCCTTCAGGGGAGGGGCAAGGGGTGGGGCCTGTCCGTCGAGCAGCTCGCAATCTTGCATGCCCGCGCCGCCGAAATGCGCCGCAACCCGACCGAGCCGGAAAAGCGGCTGTGGCGTCACCTCTCCAACGGCCAGGTCCACGGGTTTAAATTCCGCCGCCAATCCGTGATCGGCCGCTTCATCGCCGACTTCCTCTGCCCGCAGAAGGCGCTGGTCGTCGAAATAGACGGCGATACGCATGACGAAACCAAGGACCGTCTGCGGGACGATATTCTGGCTGCGCGTGGGTTCCGCGTTTTGCGGGTCACGAATGACGACGTGATGAGGAATATGGATGGGGTTCTCCAGGCTATCCTCGGCGCGCTCGACGAGGCCCCGGATCGCTGGAACAAGCCCCACCCCAACCCCTCCCCTGAAGGGGAGGGGCTGACAGAGGCGCCGGCGCAGAAGTTACTGGGGATCAGTTTTGAGGGGAGCGTGGGATGAGCGACGAGATGGCTCAGGTCCGCGCGGCACTCCAGCGGCTCAAAAGCCGGGGCGGACCTACGGTCCAAGCTCACGGGCACAGTGCAAATCATCGTGCCGAACTTGAAGCAAGCGATGTCGTCGGCTGTTTCTATTGTTGTGAAACCTACGCTCCGTCACGGGTCAACGCTTGGATCGATGACGGAACGACGGCGCTTTGCCCCCTATGCGGGATCGACTCCGTAGTTGGCGATGCTTCTGGCTACCCGGCAGGGGATCCTCAATTTCTCAAGCAAATGAATGGCGTCTGGTTCTGATATGTTGAAGATCGAAAACCTCCACGCCACCGTCGCCGACAAGCCGATCCTGAAGGGGATCACGCTCGCCGTGAATGCGGGCGAGGTGCATGCCATCATGGGCCCGAACGGCGCTGGCAAGTCGACGCTCGGCTATGTGCTCGGCGGGCGCGAGGGCTATGAGGTGACCGAAGGCTCGGTCGCCTTCGACGGGCGCGACCTGCTCGACATGGAGGCGGACGAGCGCGCCGCCGCCGGCCTCTTCCTCGGCTTCCAGTACCCGGTCGAGATTCCCGGCGTCTCCAACGTCCAGTTCCTGCGCACCGCGCTCAACGCCCAGCGCAAGGCGCGCGGGGAGCCGGAGCTTTCGGCCGGCGACTTCCTGCGCCTCGCCCGTGAGCAGGGCGAGGGCCTCGGAGTGTCGATGGACATGCTGAAGCGGCCGGTGAATGTCGGCTTCTCCGGGGGCGAGAAGAAACGCAACGAGATGGTGCAGATGGGGATCCTCTCCCCCCGCCTCGCCGTGCTCGACGAGACCGACAGCGGCCTCGACATCGACGCTTTGCGCGTCGTCGGCGAAGGCATCAACCGGATCATGCGAAGGCCCGACAAGGCGGTGCTGCTGATCACCCATTATCAGCGGCTGCTCGAGATCGTGGAGCCGGATTTCGTCCATGTCCTCGCCGACGGCCGCATCACTCGCTCCGGCGGGCCGGAGCTGGCCCGGGCGCTCGAGCGCGAAGGCTATGGGGCATTGGCGGCGTGAGGATGGTCCTTCAAATCCTCCCCGGGACGGGGAGGGGGACCAGCCGAAGGCTGGTGGAGGGGGCTCAGTGCCGCCCTCGCCCCCCCCTCCACCATGCTCCGCATGGTCCCCCTCCCCGTGCCGGGGAGGATCGGTGATGCTCGATCTTCCCTCCCACCGCGAGGAAGCCTGGCGCTGGAGCGATCTTTCGGCACTGCCGGAGATCGCCGCGCGCGAGCCGGGCGGCGTCGTTCCCGCTGAGATTCCGTGGATCGACTGCGAACGCGACGGGCCGCGGCTGCTGTTCGTCGATGGGCGGCTTGTCGAAGAACGGAGTCATCTCGGCCTCGTCGAGATCGGCACTGTCACGGCCGACGCAGGAGACCATGCGCTGGCGCGGCTGGCGGGCTCGCGTGGCTGGACACTGAAGCTCGGCCGCGATCATGCGCCCCACGGGCTCGTCCAGATCGTCCATGTCTCGACCGGCGGCGCGGACCATCTCGCGGCCGAGATCGAGCTGGACGTCGATGCGCAGGCGTCGGTGGTCGAGACCTTCATCGGCGAAGGCTGGGCCAACCGGCTGACCGGCATGACCCTCTTCAAGGGCGCGCGGCTGATGCTGGCGCGGCGATCGGTCGGCCCCTCGACTGCGCTCGGGACAAGCTTCGTCAGCCTCACCGATCGCGCGACGATCGGCGAGGGCGCCAGCCTTGCCGTCACCACGCTCGCGGCCGGCGGCGCGGATACGCGGCTCGACGGCATCATCCGCCTCGCCGGCGAAGGCGCTTATGCCGAGGCGGGCGGCGCCCTGCTTGCCCGCGGGCGGCAGCGTCATGACGCCAATCTCGTCATCCGCCACGACAGGCCCGGCGGGGTGAGCCGGCAAATCTGGCGCTCGGCGGCCGACGACCGGGCGACCTGCTCGGTCGCGGCGCGGGTCGAGGTGGCGCGCGACGCGCAGAAGACCGACGGCGAGCAGTCGCTGAAGGGCCTCCTCCTCTCCGCAAGCGCCACGATCAACGCCAAGCCGGAGCTGGAAATCTTCGCCGACGATGTGAAATGCGCCCATGGCGCGACCGTCGGCGCGCTCGACCGCGACGCCCTCTTCTACATGGCCAGCCGCGGCGTCCCGCCGGCCGAGGCTCGGGCTTTGCTCACGCGCGCGTTCGTGGCGGACGCGCTCAGCCGGATCGGCGAGGATGCGGTGCGCGAGGCGTTCGATGCGAACGCTCAGGACTGGCTCGAAAAACTCCCTCCCCTCGATGGGGAGGGCCATGGGGTGTTTTCCGAGCCCCGCTTTGCCTCAGGCCGGGCCGCACCCCCACCCAGCCTCCCCCATCGAGGGGGAGGGGGAAGGCGCTGATGGATATGGCCGCCTCTGCTCGCCCGCTCGACCTCGTGTCCGATTTCCCGGCCATCCCGGAGGGCTGGGCCTATCTCGACAGCGCCGCCACGGCGCAGAAGCCGAAGCCGGTGATCGAGGCGATCATGCGCGGCTATTCGGAGACTTATGCGACCGTCCATCGCGGCGTCTACCAGCGCTCGGCCGAGATGACGCTCGCCTTCGAGGCGGCGCGGCGGCGGACGGCGGCGTTCATCGGCGCGCGCGCGGCCGAGGAGGTGATCTTCGTCCGCGGGGCGACCGAGGGGATCAACCTCGTCGCGCAAAGCTGGGGCGGCACCTTCCTGAAGCCCGGCGACCGGATCATGCTCTCGATGCTCGAGCATCATTCGAACATCGTGCCGTGGCAGCTCGTCGCCGAGCGCACCGGGGCGGAGATCGACGTCGCGCCGCTGACCGGGGATGGACGGATCGACCTCGACGCGATGGCGGCGATGCTGACGCAGCGGCACCGGATGGTCGCGCTCGCCCATGTCTCGAACGTGCTCGGCTCCGTCCTCGACGCCCGCCGCGCCGCCGATCTCGCGCATCGGGTCGGCGCCCTGCTCCTCCTCGACGGCTGCCAGGCGGTCCCGCGGATGAAGGTCGACGTCTCCGCCCTCGGCTGCGATTTCTACGTTTTCTCCGGTCACAAGCTTTACGGGCCGACCGGGATCGGCGTGCTCTGGGGCCGGGCCGACCTGCTCGACTCCATGCCCCCGGTCCAGGGCGGCGGCGCGATGATCGACAAGGTGACGTTCGCGAAGACCAGCTTCGCCCCGCCGCCGGCGCGCTTCGAGGCGGGGACGCCGCACGTCGTCGGCGTGCTCGGGCTCGAGGCGGCGGTCGCCTATGTCGAATCGATCGGCCTCGACGCGATCCAGGCCCATGAGGACGCCCTGGTGCGCGAGACTCGCGAAGCGCTGGCGTCGCTCAACAGCGTACGGGTGTTCGGGCCCGACGACAGCGCCGGAATCGTCAGCTTCGAGGTCGAGGGGGTGCATGCCCACGACGTCGGCACCATATTGGACGAGAGCAGGGTAGCGATCCGCGCCGGCCATCATTGCGCGCAGCCGCTGATGGACCATCTCGGAGTCGACGCGACCGCGCGGGCGAGCTTCGGCGTCTATAGTGGCCGCCGCGACGTCGCGGCCCTGGTGCAGGGGATCGAGCGGGTCCGGCGGATATTCGGATGAGGGTGTTCGGGTGAACGAGGAACGGAAGATCGAAGTGGAGGAGGTGGCCGCGGTGCCGGCGCCGCCCAGGGCACGCGTCTCCGATGCGCCCCATGCCGTCGCCACGTTCGAGCGCAAGCGCGACTATCTCGAAGGCTTCCTCAGGCAGAAGGCGGGCGAGCCCGAGCCGGGATCGCCTGGAGACGATTTGTACGAAGCGGTGATCGAGGCGCTGAAGGACATTTACGACCCCGAAATCCCGGTCAACATCTACGATCTCGGCCTGGTCTACGGCGTCGAGATCACGCCGGAGCATCATGCGAAGATCCGGATGACGCTGACCACGCCGCACTGCCCGGTCGCCGAGTCGATGCCCGGGGAGATCGAGCTTCGCGTCGGCGCGGTGCCCGGGATCGGCGACGCCGAGGTGGAATTGGTCTGGGACCCGCCCTGGGACCCGCAGAAGATGTCGGACGAAGCCAAGCTCGAGCTGGGAATGTTGTAGCAATCGGATCGAAGCGGACCTTCGATCCGGAAGGATTGAGATGAACGAAGTCACGAAACCGGGACGCGCGCTGTCCGCAGCTCTGACGCTCACCCCCGCCGCCGAAGCGCGGATCGCGGATCTGATGGCGAAGGCGCCGGAAGGGACGATCGGGGTCAAGCTCTCGACGCCGCGGCGCGGCTGCTCGGGCCTTGCCTATTCGGTCGACTATGTCGGCGAGGCCAGGCCGTTCGACGAGCGGATCGAGACTCCGGCCGGGCCCTTCTTCGTCGACGCCGCATCGATCCTTTACCTGATCGGAAGCGTCATGGACTGGAAGGAGGACGATTTCGCCGCGGGCTTCGTCTTCCAGAATCCGAACGCCAAGGGCCAATGCGGCTGCGGCGAAAGCTTCATGGTCTGATCGTCGCGCCATCGGGAGGAAATATGGAGAATGTGACCGGCCGCATCTATGACGGCAAGGCCGACGTCGAGACCGACGGCATGACCTTCGCCGACTGCACCTTCAATTCGGCGCGGCTCGTCTATCGCGGCGGCGAGCATCCCCTGTTCGAGCGCTGCACCTTCGGCGGCGACGTGAGCTGGATCTTCCTCGGCCCCGCTTTGACGACGATCCAGTTCCTCCAGCGCATCGCCAACGACGATGGCGGCGAGCATTTCATCGCCGACATGTTCCAGAAGGGCAAATATTTTGCCGACGCCTGAAAGCGTTTCCGGACGGGTCAGAAGCTTGTCGAAAAGCGGAGCGCTCCACCCAGATCGGGCGCGAGGGCGGCGATATTGCCGGGCTGGCGGCGGGCGAAGGCGTTGGCGGTGAGGCGGCCGCCGAGAAACGGCAGGCCATAGACGGCCTCCAGGTCGATCTCGCGCCCGGTCGGGGCGAGGTTGAAGAGCTGGCTCTCATAGGTCGCGCTCAGCGTCGAATAATCATAAGCGACGGGCACGTTGAGACTGAGGCCGCCCGAGCGGACGCGGAGCGGCTGCATCAGCCGGATCGCGATGCCGTCGCCCGGCCGGAAGGCATCGTCCCTCGCGACGTCGAAGCTCCAGGCATCGGTCGAAAGCCGGCCGTTCTCGGCGAGCGCGCCGAGCCCCGCCATCCGCGTCCAGCCGCGCCGGTAATTGACGCCGAGCGCCCAGCCGCGGCCGAGATCGTAGCGGCCGCTCATGTCGGCGAACCAGCTCGTCGCGCCGCCGGCGCCGGCCGGCCCGGTCAGGCGCGCGCCGAGCACAGTCTGCTGCTCCGCCAGACGGGTCGTCCCCAGGGTGACGAGCGCGCGGCCGAAGCGGCGGTCGAGAATCAGCGAATCCTCATTGTAAAGCGGCTGGGCAAGGCGCGGATCGGCCAAAGGCTCGTAGACATGGCCGCGCTCGCCGGTGAGGGTGATCCCGAGCCGGCCGACCGACTGGCGCACGCCGACGCTCGACGAGGCATCGGCATGGAAGCCCATCCGCGTCATCGGGTCGCGCGCGACGAGGAAGGCATGGTCGCCGGCGTCGACCAGCCTCTGCTGCAGGCTATGCCCGCTCTCCGAAATGCCGAATGCGATCGCCGTGCCGTGCGAGAGCCGGGTGACGGCGAGGCCGGACAGCAATTTCGCCCGATGCGCATCCTCGGCGGTGAGGCCGAGCGGCGCGAAGCCGATTTCGGACGGACCGACCAGGTCCCGCCGCACCGTGATCGACAAGGCCGTCGGACCGTCGCCGACCATGCTCGTGCTCAGCCCCGGCTGCAGCCCTTCGGCCAGCGGCCGCTCCTGCGGCGCCTGGCGAAGCGTCTGGACGAGGCTCACGACATAGGCGCGCGAGAAGCCGTCGAGCACGATCACGCCTCCGCGCACCCGCGGCGATGCGTCGCCCATCGGTCCGGAGCTGGTGCCGCCCGCCGGCAGCGGGTTGAACACGGCCTTGCTGCCGGGGAGGCTGAGCGTGCCGATCGGCTGGAAGGCGCGGCCGATGTCGAGGATGCCGTTGCCATAGACGGAATCGACGCCCGGAGCGCCGGCATCGTCCGCGCTCTGGTAGAGGATGGCGATGATCTGACGGCCGGTCAGGTTCGGAAAGGCCTGGGCGAGCAGGGCGACCGCGCCGCTGATGATCGGCGCCGAGAAGCTCGTCCCCGCCCAGAAATCGAGCTGCCCCTTGTTATCCGGCGCGACGACATGGTCGCCGAGCGCGGTCAGATAGGAGGCTGCCGAGGTCCCCGCCCGGTTGGAGAAGCTTGCGATCGTCCGGCTCTGATCGACCGCGCCGGCGATGATCACGTTCGAATTCTCCGCCGCGGCCGCGGCGGCAAAGCCTTCCGGATTGCCGCCGGTCGCGCTTGCGCCGTCATTGCCGGCGGACATGACGACGACGATCCCGGCCGCCGCCGCCCGCGCGATCGCCGCATTGACGACGGGGCTCGCATCGTCGCTGCCGAGCGAGATGTTGATCACCCGGACGCCGGCGGCACGGGCGGCGTCGATCCCGCGCGCGATCGCCGTGTCGCTGCTGTCGCATTTGTCGGCGGTGCAGCCGACCGGATCGGACGAATTTTCGGAGACGATCGTCGCGTCGAAGGCGACTCCCATCATGCCGGTACCGTTGCGCGCCCCGGCGGCGGTGGCCGCGGTCGCGGTGCCGTGGCCCGACTGGTCGGTGATTCCGCGGCCGCCGCCGGCGACGTCGCCGCTTGCCGGATCGACCTTGCCGGCGAGATCCGCGACCTTGGGATTCACGCCGGTATCGACCAGGCCGATCTTGATGCCCCTGCCGGTCGCGCCATCATCATAGGCGACGATCGCATTCTCGAAATTCGTCCCGCTCGACCGCTGATATTCGGCATCGTTGAAGCCCGATGCGGGCGGCGGCGGCGGGGGAGGCGGCGGAGGCGGCGGCGGCGGTGGCGGGGACGGTGGGGGAAGCACCGGGGTGATCGGCGTGACTCCGCCGCCCCCGCCCGACCCGCCGCCGCCGCACCCGGCGAGGGCGAGCGCCGGCAGGCAGACGGAAAGAACGAGCCTGGTCCTGCCGCGCCGGGGAATCACTCCATCTCCGCCTAAGTTGCTATACTGTCTTGATTTTCCCCGCTCCTTCTAGAGCAGGCAAGCTTTCATTTTGATGAAGGCGCGGCTTGGGCTACGGGCAGCCATGCTCCCGCCCGCACTCCGGCATGTCGATTGCTGGATCTTCGACCTCGACAACAGCCTCTATCCCGCCTCGGCCGATCTGTTCGCGCTGATCGACCAGCGCATGGGCGAATTCATCCGGCAATTGCTTGGGTGCGGCGAAGCGGAGGCGCGCGCCGTCCAGAAACGCTTCTTCCGCGACCATGGCACGACGCTGGCCGGCCTGATGGCCAATCACGGCATCGAGCCGCGCACCTTCCTCGACTATGTCCACGACATCGACCTCGCGCGCCTTTCCGCCGATCCGCGGCTCGTCGCCGCGCTCGACCGCCTGCCGGGACGCAAGTTCGTCTTCACCAATGGCGACGAGGCCTATGCGCGCCGCGTGCTCGACCGGCTCGGCCTCGCCAATGCGTTCGACGGCCTCCACGACATCCACGCCATGGATTATGTCCCAAAGCCCGATCCGCGCGCTTATGCCCTGATGTGCGAACGCCACGAGATCGATCCGGCGCGCGCGCTGATGGCCGAGGACATGGCGCGCAACCTCGCGCCCGCCAAGGCGCTCGGCATGGTGACGGTGTGGATCGACAACGGATCCGAGCAGGCGAGCCATGATGCGGATCCGGGGGTGATCGATTATCGCGTTTCCGATATCGGCCTGTGGCTGGACGAAGTGACTGGAGGGCGGGAATGAGCGAGGAAGCGCTTCGCGAGAGCGTGGACGCCGCCTGGGAGGCGCGGGAGACAATCGGCCCCGGCACGAAAGGCGCGGTTCGCGACGCCGTCGAGACCGCGATCGAGCGGCTCGATTCGGGCGCCGCCCGCGTTGCCGAGAAGGGGCCGGACGGCTGGACGGTCAATCAATGGCTGAAGAAGGCGGTCCTGCTCTCCTTCCGGCTGAACCCGATGGAGGCGATAAGCGGCGGCCCCGGCGGCGCCTGCTGGTGGGACAAGGTGCCGTCCAAATTCGCCGGCTGGACGACCGAGCGCTTTGCCGAGGCGGGCTTCCGCGCGGTGCCGGGCGCGATCGTCCGCCGCGGCGCCTTCATCGGCAAGGGCGCGGTGCTGATGCCGAGCTTCGTCAATATCGGCGCCCGGGTGGACGAAGGAGCGATGGTCGACACCTGGGCAACCGTCGGGAGCTGCGCCCAGATCGGCCGCAACGTTCATATTTCGGGCGGCGCGGGAATCGGCGGCGTGCTCGAGCCGCTCCAGGCCGGGCCGGTCGTGATCGAGGACGATTGCTTCATCGGCGCCCGCGCCGAGGTGGCCGAGGGCGTGGTCGTCGAGCAGGGATCGGTCCTGTCGATGGGCGTCTTCCTCGGTGCCTCGACCAAGATCGTCGACCGGGCGAGCGGCGAGATCTTCATGAGCCGGGTGCCGGCTTATTCGGTGGTCGTGCCGGGAAATCTGCCGGGGCGCGACGGCGGCCCGGGCCTTGCCTGCGCGGTGATCGTCAAGAGGGTGGACGCCCGCACCCGCTCGAAGACGAGCATCAACGAGCTGCTGCGCGACTGATCAGCCTTTGTCGGGCTCGAACGCCTCGTTGATCAGGGCCTTGGCGCGGTCGCTCTGCCAATCCTCGGGACCGACCGCGCGCCAGATCTCGCGGCCATGGGCATCGTAGAGGATGGTCGTCGGCAGCGCACCGAGCTGGAGCGCGCTCGTCATGTCCATCTGCGGGTCGAGATAGGGTTCGAGCGTCTTGAACCTGTGCTGATCGAAGAAGGCGTTGACCTTGGCGCGCCCGTCCGAATCCTGGCTGAGCGCCACCACCTGCAATTTGTCCTTCATATTGCCGGCAAGCGCGTCGAGCGTCGGCATCTCCGCGACGCAGGGCGTGCACCAGGTCGCCCAGAAATTGACCAGCAACGGCTTGCCCTGGAAGACGGCGAAGGACACCTGCTCCCCGTTCGGATCCTGGAATTCGGCGGTCGGGGCGGGGCTGCCCTTGTGGCTGCGGTCGATCTTCGGCGCGGCGACCTCCTCGGTCTCGCCATTGTCCGCCGCCCCTTCCGCGACATTCCGGTCCGCGGCCTGCGCCTCGGGCGGCTTCGGCGCCTGCTTCTGGCAGGCGGCAAGGGCGACGACGAAGGCGAGGGGGAGGAACGCGCGCATGAGGCGCGGGTTAGAGGAGCGGCGGGGCGGCCGCAAGCCGAACCCTTTTTCCAGATGACCGACAGCGGGCGGCTCGGCTAAACACCTGCCGGTCGCCGCGCGTCGAATTTTGAGGACAGACAAGAGGAATGAAGAAGCTACGCAAGGCGGTTTTCCCGGTCGCCGGCCTCGGCACCCGCTTCCTGCCGGCCACCAAGGCGATGCCGAAGGAGATGCTGACGATCGTCGACCGGCCGCTCATCCAATATGCGGTCGAGGAGGCGCTGGAGGCCGGCATCGAGCAGATGATCTTCGTCACCGGCCGCAACAAGACCGCGCTCGAGGACCATTTCGACATCGCCTACGAGCTTGAGGCGACAATGCGCGCACGCGGCAAGTCGCTCGACATCCTCGACAGCACGCGGATGAAGCCGGGCGCGATCGCCTCGGTCCGCCAGCAGGAGCCGCTGGGGCTCGGCCATGCCGTCTGGTGCGCGCGAGAGATCGTCGGCGACGAGCCCTTCGCCGTTCTCCTTCCGGACGATCTGATGATCGGCAGGCCGGGCTGCCTCGCCCAGATGGCCGCGGCCTATGAGAGAGTCGGCGGCAATATCGTCTGCGTCGAGGAGGTGCCCCACGAGCGCACCGCCAGCTACGGCATCGTCGACCCGGGCGCGCGCGACGGCCGCCTCACCGAGGTCAAGGGGCTGGTCGAGAAGCCGAAGCCGGAAGAGGCGCCCTCCAATCTCGGCATCGTCGGCCGCTATATCCTCCAGCCCGAGGTGATGCGCGTGCTCGACAATCCGGTACGCGGCGCCGGCGGCGAGATCCAGCTCACCGACGCGATGGCGCAATTGATCGGCAAGCAGCCCTTCCACGGCCTCAATGTCGAGGCCGAACGCCACGATTGCGGCGACAGGATCGGCTTCGTGAAGGCGAACCTGGCCCTCGCCCTGAAACGCGACGACACGGCGCCGGCGATCCGCGCCTTCCTCTCGCAGATAGGGGGTCCGAACCCCAAATGAGCTGCGACGGCATAATCGTCGGCGACGGGCCGCCGCGGCCCATCGGTGCCGAGGATGCGGCTTCCTATTCGGGCCCCGGCTTCGTCTGGATCCACCTCGACAATGTCGAGGAGCCGGAATTGTCCATGCTCGGCAATGGCGACATTCCCGAAGTCGCCGCCAACGCACTCGTCGCCTCCGAAACGCGGCCGCGCTGCGAGCGGATCGAGCAGGGCGCGATCCTCAATTTGCGCGGCCCGGCGGCGGAGGGCGTCGACGCGTCGGACCGTCTGGTGTCGATCCGCATGTGGGTGCGGCGCGGCAAGGTCAATTCGCTGACCCGGCGGCCGCTCGACGCGACCGGGACGGTGATGGGGCAGATGAAGGCGGGCACGATCCTCGACCCCGGCGATCTCGTCTCGGCTTTCGCCCGCGAGATCAGCCGCGAGCTCGACCCGCGTGTGGCCGATCTCGGCGATCTGCTCGACGATTGCGAAAGCGATCTCGAGAGCCGCAACATGTACCATCTGCGCGGCGCCATCGCCCGCATCCGCGGCGAGGCGATCGCCTATCGCCGCTTCGTCGCGCCCAACCGCGATGCCCTGTCGCAGCTCACCATGCTCGATTTCGACTGGCTCGCCGAGGACGACCGGCTCCACATCCGCGAGGCCGCCGACCGCTTCGCCCGCATGGCCGAGGAATTGGAAGCCGTGCGCGAGCGTGCCGCCTTGCTCCACGAGCAACTGACCGACCTTCGCGCCGAGGAGATCGACCAGCGTTCGCTGCTCATCTCGATCGTCGCCTTCATCTTCCTGCCATTGACCTTCATCACCGGCCTGCTCGGCATGAACGTCAAGGGCATTCCCTATGCGGAGGAGCCCTGGGCCTTCTGGGGCGTCTGCGCCTTGTGCGTGGTGATCGGCGTGCTGGTGCTGATGTGGTTCGCCGGCCGCCACTGGCTGCGGCGGTAGATTCTCCCCTCCCGCTTGCGGGAGGGGAGGGCTCAGGCGAATTTTTCCTTCAGCGCCAGCATGGCGAGCGCGGCCTTGGCCGCTTCGCCGCCTTTGTCCTTTTCCTCCGGCCGCGCGCGGGCCAAAGCCTGCGCTTCATTCTCCACGGTCAGGATGCCGTTGCCGATGGCGAGGCCGTCCAGGGTCAGCGCCATGATGCCGCGCGCGCTTTCGCCGGCGACGATCTCGAAATGCCAGGTCTCGCCGCGGATCACCACGCCCAGGGCGACGAAGGCGTCGTAGCGTCCGCTCTCGGCGGCGAGTGCGATCGCCGCCGGCACTTCGAGCGCGCCGGGGACGGTCACCGTCTCGTGGCCGTGCCCCGCCGCCTCGATCGCGGCGCGCGCGCCGGCGAGGAGCAGATCGTTCAGATGCTCGTAGAAGCGCGCCTCGACGATCAGCAGCCGCGCCATGTCACTCCTCCTCCATCGGGATCGGCCGCTCGCCCACGATGGAGAGACCGTAACCGCCGAGCGCGACCGGAATATGGTGGGTGTTGGTGAGCAGGACCATTTCGTGGATGCCGAGGGCGGAGAGGATCTGGGCGCCGCCGCCATAGTCGCGAAGCTGGTCCATGTCCGTCGCCGAAGCCTTGCCGGAGCGGATCCGGAGA